>NZ_CAXXTL010000003.1:0-600000 GCF_963662935.2 uncultured Desulfobulbus sp.
GATTCCCGAGGGGTATCGCGGGCTGCACGGTTACAACGAGTCGACCTGCCTGCTCTGCAAAAGCTGCGCGGCGGCTTGCCCGGTGGATTGCTTCAACATTGAGTCGGTCGGCAAGGGCAAGGATTCGCTGGTCACGCGCTTCGACATCGACTATAGCAAGTGCCTCTTCTGCGCGTTGTGCGTGGCCGCCTGCCCGACGAATTGCATCTGGATGACCCAGAAATACGATCTGGCAAGCACCTCACGCGAGGCGTGCGTCCTTCATTTCGCGCGGACGAAGAGCGGCGATGAGATTGAAGCCCACAAGGCGCTGCTGGCGCGCAAAGAGGCCGAGAAAAAAGCCAAGCTGGAAGCCGCGAAAAAAGAGCCCAAGCCGGAGACGACGGAACAGAAACCGGCGCCGGGACCGTTGAACCCGAGGAGGTCAAGTGATGGGTGGATGGATGCATTTCTTTCACCGCTCCAGTTTGATCCTGCTCTTTTTTACGGTTGCCGCCTGCTGGCCCGTGCTAAAGGCCAACGTGGTGGATACCTGGAGGTCCCCGGCCAGGATGATCAGCCTCCACGCAGAGGACGCTGATGACGACCCCTATGACATCTACGACCTGGATGAGAATCAGGACGGGTCGGGCGACGGGGCGGTTTATGACAATGATGGCGATGATGACAAGGACGATGATGACGAGAGCGACTATGATGGATAAGACTGAACGCAGACCGCTTCAGCATGCCAACAGGTTAATTTAAAGAGGATCGTATTGGAAACCATGCAGGGCGCCCAGCTTTGTTTCTGGCTCATCACGGTGATGGTGCTTGTTTCGGGTTTTGTCGCGGCCTTCGCGCGCAACATCGTGCAGGCGGCCTATTCGCTTTTCTTTACCCTCATCGGCATGGCCGGCTATTACGTCCTGCTGGGCTCCGATTTTCTGGCCATCACGCAGGTGATCATTTATGTCGGCGGCATCCTGGTGCTGCTGATGTTCGGCGTGCTGCTGACCAACCGGCCGCTTGAGCGGGCGCAGAAGGGGACGCTGAAGCTTTACCTGGCCGGCGGCCTGGCCGGCGCGGGGCTGCTCGTTCTCGTGCTCTTCCAGATCATCATGACCACCCCGTGGAAGATGGCTGCCGGTCCGCTGGCGGAGCCGCAGTCGAACCTGAGGCCGCTCGGTATCAAGCTCATGACCCAATATTTACTACCGTTTGAACTGGCCGGTCTGACGCTGCTGCTCTGCCTGATCGGCGCGGCCTACCTGGTGCGGCGGAGGGAGAGATGAACCTGGCGATGTTTGACAACCTTACTTTTTCGGGCGGTTCGCCCGTGGGCCTGCAGGTCTACCTGCTGGTCTCGGCGCTGCTCTTTGTCTTTGGCCTGATCGCCTGCATGGCGCGGCGCAACGCCATCGGCATCCTGATCGGGATCGAACTGATCCTGAATGCGGCGATTCTGAATTTCATGGTTTTCTGGCGCTTCGGCGGCAGCCCGGTGACGGGCGAGGGCGCTTTTGCCGGGCCGTTCTTTGGGATTTTTGTCATTATCCTGGCCGCCTGCGAGGCCGCCGTGGCCCTGGCCATCCTGCTCAGCCTTTACTTTAACTTTGGCACGGTGGAAGTCGACTCGATCCGGCAGATGAAGAGGTGATCAAGATTGGGTGAACGCACGCTCGTCTTTAGACTCCACGCCGTCCAACGGATGTTTGAGTGAAACATTGCGAAAGGTGATATTCGACTTATTCTGGAAACAGGAAAGATCATTGTGGACTATCCCGATGATCGGCCTTATCCAAGCCGTTTGATTTTAGGATTTGTGGGCGAGCGCCCGATTCATGTCGTCTCGGCCGACATTGATGAGGATAATACGACTGTGGTCATTACGGCCTATAAGCCAGATCCTAACTTGTGGGAGCCTGGTTTTGAGAGGAGAAAGAAAGCATGAAATGCGTCATCTGCAAACAGGGTGAAACTCGACCGGGCTTTACCCATGTCATGCTTGAGCGCGGTGAATCCACGATCATTTTCAAATCGGTGCCGGCCCAGATTTGTGAAAACTGTGGGGAGGCTTATGTCTCGGAAGAGGTTACCGACCGGATCCTCTCCTTGGCGGGAGCGGCCTGTCAATCGGGCGTACAAACCGAGATTCGCTATTTTGCCGAGGCAGTGTGAACGAACCGATAACGGAGACCCGTACGAAAGATTAACGGAAACCCGAATATTTCAAGCAGGCGCGACAATATAAGTCAACATCATGATCTCTCAGCTGGCAATCCTCATCTTCCTCGTTCCCCTGGCCGCTTTTGTGGTCATGGCGCTGCTGCACAAACGCCTGCCGCGCCACGGCGATTGGCTGGCCACCGGCGCCATCGGCCTGAGCCTGCTGGCCTCGCTGGCGATCTTCGCCTCGATCTGGCGCGCGGCTTTCGGCGGTTCCCCGGCTACGCTGGTGGTGAATCAGGTCTTCGACTGGCTGCCGATGAAGGCGGGACTGGGCCTCCAGGGCGGCTTCATGGTCGATCGCTTGACGGCCGTCATGCTGGTCGTCGTCACGCTGGTCAGCTTCCTGGTCCACCTGTTTTCCTCAAAATACATGGCGGAGGATATCCGTTACGGGCGCTATTACTGCGGCCTGCTGCTCTTCACGGCCTCGATGCTTGCGCTGGTGTTGGCCAACAACCTGCTCTACCTTTACATGGCCTGGGAGATGGTGGGCCTCTCGTCCTACCTGCTGATTGGTCACTGGTATGAGAAGAAGTCGGCCTCGAACGCGGCGATCAAGGCCTTCATCACCACGCGTGTGGGCGACGTCGGCATGTTCATCGGCATCATGATCTGCTACTTCAAGGTCGGCTCGCTGCAGTATGCCGACCTGTTCGCGGCGGTCAAGACCGGCCTGTTGGCGGGCAACTGGCAGACCATCGCCGGGCTGGGGATTTTCCTGGGCGCGATGGGCAAGAGCGCGCAGTTCCCGTTGCACGTCTGGCTGCCCGACGCCATGGAAGGCCCCACCCCCGTCAGCGCCCTGATCCATGCGGCCACGATGGTCGCCGCCGGCGTTTACCTGACCGGCCGCCTGCTGCCCATGTTCGACGAGCGCACCCTGCTCTTCATCGCCTACACGGGTGGCATCACGGCCCTGTTCGCCGCGACGATTGCGCTGGTGCAGGACGACATCAAAAAAGTGCTGGCCTACTCCACCGTCAGCCAGTTGGGATACATGATCATGGCCCTGGGGGTGGGCGGGTACGTTTCGGGTCTGTTCCACCTGACCACCCACGCTTTCTTCAAGGCCGGGCTGTTCCTGGGTTCGGGCGCGGTGATCCACGCCATGCACCACGAGCAGTCGATGAGCAAATACGGCGGCTTGTGGAAGAAGATGCCCAAGACGGCGTTCTTTTATCTGCTGGCGACGCTGGCGCTGTGCGGCGTGCCGCCGTTTGCGGGCTTCTGGAGCAAGGACAAAATCCTGGGCGACACGCTGGCCTTCTCGTTGATCCACAAGGGCCACTGGTTCCTGCCCGTCGCCGGGTTCGCGACCGCCTTCATGACCGCCTTCTACATGTTCCGGCAATACTTCCTGACCTTCACCGGCAAGCCGCGCGACCACCACGCATACGAACACGCGCACGACGGCCCCTGGCAGATGCTCGTGCCGCTGGCCATCCTGGGCGCCCTGTCGGTGGTCGGGGGCGGCTTCGGCAGCCACTTCGACTGGTTCAAGACGATCAACCCGCAGCGCAGTGGCATCGAGCAGGTCAGGCAGTTCTCCGAGCTTGGATATAACGACCCCTTAATACACCAGGCACTCGGCGCCGAACCGGCCGCGCATGAGCCTGCCGGCGAGGGCGAGGGTGAACACGAGAATCCGGTCGTGCTCAAGGCGCACTCCACGGCGATGAGCCTATCGATCGTGGTGGCCCTTTCGGGGATCCTGCTCGGCTGGTTGATGTATTTCGAGCGCAAGGACGGCTCCACGCGCATTTCCGCCGCGAAAGTCGCCACGACGTTCAAACCGATCCACACGCTGCTCTGGAACAAGTATTATTTCGACGAGTTCTACAACCTGCTGTTCGTCATGTCCACCTGCGCGTTGGGGCGTTTCATGGCGGCTTTTGACCGGCTGGTCATCGACAGCGTGGTCAATTTCGTCGGCCTGTTCGGCAAGGTTGCGGCGTTCGTGACCGACATGGCCGACCGGCTGATCGTGGATGACTGGTTCGTGATGGGCTCGGCGCGCGGGGCCTCGCTGGCCGGTGAACAGCTCTCGCGCACCGAGACCGGCCGAGTGCGCCAGTACCTGCTTTTTACGGTCGTGGGATTGGTGGTGGTTGCAGTGGTTTGTATTTATGTATTTTAGTGACTGATTGGGAATGGTTTCATGGAGCGGCTGACGGTTTCGATTACGATGACGATGACGAGCACGAGCACGAAAAATTACGAGAAGGCCTGAGCGATGGACAAGATTTTGCTGACCCTCATCACTTTTATCCCCCTGGTTGGGGCGGCTCTGATGCTGATGACGCCTTCGAGCCAACAGCGGCTGATCCGCACGCTCGCGGTCCTCTCGACCGGCGTTGTCTTTGGCCTGACCCTTTACCTGTGGTGGATCTTTGATCCCGCGGCGATCAAGTCGGGGGCGGGCAACGCGGGCTATGACGTGCGCACCTGGACCGAAATCGCCTGGATCCAGCCTTACCATATCTACTTCCGGCTGGGTGTGGATGGCCTCTCGACACTGCTCATCGTGATGACCGGTTTTCTTTCATTCCTGGCCACCTTCGTCGCTTTCCCGATCAAGAAGCAGGTCAAGGGCTTCTTCGTGCTCTACATGCTGCTGGTCACGGGCATGATGGGCGTCTTCATGGCGCTGGACTTCTTTCTCTTTTACGTGTTCTGGGAAGTCATGCTGCTGCCGATGTATTTCCTGATTGGCATCTGGGGCGGGCCGCGCAAGGAATACGCGGCAATCAAGTTCTTCATTTATACCTTGTTGGGTTCGGTCCTGATCCTGCTTGTCATGCTGGCCTATTACTTCAAGATGACCTCGCTGGGGCTGGGTGAGTATGCCTTCAACATTCCCGAGCTCGTCGCGCGACGTCCGTTCCATGTGCCGGGCGGCGCGACGACCTTCCAGCACCTTTTGTTCTGGGGCCTGTTCATCGGCTTTGCGATCAAGGTTCCGATCTTCCCCTTCCATACCTGGCTGCCTGACGCGCACGTGGAGGCCCCGACGGCGATCTCGGTCATCCTGGCCGGCGTACTGCTGAAGATGGGCGGTTACGGCATCCTGCGCTTCAATTACCCGCTCCTGCCCGAGGTCGGCGCGGCGCCGGCGGTGATGTATTTCCTGGCGCTGCTGGGCGTGGTCAATATCATTTATGGCGCGTTTTGCGCGCTGGGCCAGACCGATTTTAAACGCATGGTGGCCTACTCCTCGGTCAGCCACATGGGCTACGTCCTGCTCGGCATCGCCGTGCTCAAGTCCGAGGCGGTCAACGGCGCCATCTTCCAGATGTTCGCCCACGGCATTTCCTCGGCGATGATGTTCACCCTGGTCGGCGTGCTCTACGAGCGGGCGCACCATCGCGAGATCGCGCGTTTCGGCGGCATCGCCGTCCAGATGCCGGTCTATTTCAGCCTGGCGGTGATCGGCTTCTTCGCCTCGCTCGGGTTGCCGACGATGATCGGCTTTATCGGCGAAGTGATGGTCTTCCTCGGCGCCTTTGCCTACAACCCCTGGATTACCGCCTTTGCCACACTCGGCATGCTGCTGACGGCGGCTTACATTCTCTGGACGATGCAGCGGGTCTACCTGGGCCCGGCCAAGCCCCAACATGATAAATTCAGCGACTGTGGCCCATGGGAGATGATCTCGCTGGTGCCGATGGCGGCGGCCGCGATCCTGTTCGGCGTGCTGCCGTCGATTGCCCTTAAAATTTTCAGCACCTCCACCGAGGTCTTCATGAAACTTTTCCAAAACCTGAGCTAAGCGGCGGACCCATGACCCATCACGAGCTATTGCGCCATTGTCTAGGCATCCTTCCCGAGCTGATCCTCGCGCTGACGATTTGCGTGGTGATCCTGGTGGACATGTTCACGCCCCTTTCGCGCAGCCGCCAGGTTTGCGGTTCGCTGGCGCTGCTGGGAACCTTCTGGGCGCTGGCGGTTCTGCTGACGGGCTTCGGCTGGTCAGCCGTCGAACAAGGCCCGGCGGCGACCGGGGGGACCACGCCTTTGTTCTATGGGATGATCGTGCGCGACGGGCTGGCCTCATTCTTCAAGCTTATCTTCCTGCTCGGGGCGGCGGCCACGTTTCTCTTCTCGTTGCGCAGCGTCGAGACGGCGGGCTATCGCCAGGGGGAATACTTCGCCCTGCTCCTGGGTGCGGTCCTGGGGGCCTGTTTCCTGGCCGGCTCGAACAACTTCATCATGATGGTCCTGTCGCTGGAGACCCTCTCGATGTGCTCGTATGTGCTGGCGGGGTTTCTCAAGAACCAGCGCCATTCGGCCGAGGCCGGACTCAAGTACATGCTCTATGGCGCGGTCTTTTCGGGCGTCATGCTCTTCGGCATCAGTTACCTTTACGGGATGAGCGGGACGGTGAACATCGAGGGCTGCATGCGCGCGCTGGCGTTGCCGGCGGTCCCGGCGGCCCGCGCCGCCTTCGTCCTGGCGCTGCTGCTGGTGCTGGCGGGGCTAGGTTTCAAGATGGCGATGGTGCCCTTCCATTTCTGGTGCCCGGACGTTTACCAGGGCTCGCCGACGCCGGTGACGGCTTTCCTGTCGGTGGTCTCCAAGGCCGCCGGCTTCTCGGCGCTATTGCGGCTGATGCTGCCGTTTTTCACTATTTCGCCGCTGGCCGGGTTTAACTTCGCGGCCTTCTCGGCGGAGGCCCACCTGCCGCTGCTGTTCGGAGTGCTGGCGGCGGTGACGATGACCTTCGGCAACCTGGTGGCCCTGCGCCAGACCGACGTCAAGCGCCTGCTGGCCTACTCTTCGATTGCGCACGCCGGCTATATCCTGATGGGCATGAGCGTCTTCGGACGCGAGTCACTCCAGGCGATGCTCTTTTACTTCTTCATCTACCTGTTCATGAACCTGGGGGCCTTCTGGGTGGTGATCGTGCTGATCAACCGGCTGGGCGGGGCGGAGATCGATCGCTTCCGCGGGGCGCGCTACAAGGCCCCGTTCCTCTTCTGGGTCATGTTCATCTTCCTGATCTCGCTGACCGGCCTGCCGCCGACGGCGGGCTTCGTGGCCAAGCTGATGATCTTCAAGGTGGTGATCGGCGCGGGCATCACGGCCATGCAGGGGGGGGCGCTTACGGCGACCTCCTGGGGCTACCTGGCGCTGGCGCTGATCGGCGTGCTGAACAGTGCCGTCTCGCTGGCTTATTACATGAAAATCGCGCGGGTGATGGCCTTCGAGGTGCCGACCGACGAGGTGCCGCTCAAGGTCGAGCTGCTGGACGGGGTTTATGCGCTGCTGTTCGCCGTGCCGACGGTGGCCCTGCTCTACTTCGCGCCGGTGCTCAAACTGCTGGAAGGGATATAGGAGGACAACTGTTGTTCGACCCCTTCGGGGCCGAGATGTTTTGGGACGGTTCCCCCGGGTTACGCTTCGCTTCACCCGGGGCTATTCAAATTAAACCCCGTTGGGGATTGGCGCTGCGGGCGGGAACCTTAGCACTACTTTGGCAGAAGTGCGAGAAGATGGCTAAAGCCAGGTCGAGAAGCCCGGCTGAAAGCCGGCTTTTTGGGGTTTTTCGACACATCCCCCCACCGGCTGAAGCCGGGGGCAAGGAGGAGCCCGCTGAAGCGGGCTAAAAAAGGCCAGTAATCAGGCCTCCGCCAAAAGATGCCAAAGTAGTGTTAGAATCCCGAACGAAATGAAATCCAAATGATCTCAGGTCTCAGATTCTCTTTCTTACTCTGCGTCCGCTCCGCGTTCTCCGCGGTAAAATTGAAACGCAGTGGACGCAGAGCAGGCAGAGAAAACGCAGAGCGGCATTTTGTCAGGCATTCTTAGCCCGAGCAAACCCGTCAGTTGGACAAAACTACAAAGAGACGGTCTTACCGAGGATAATGGCTTCATGAGAGACAACAAACAAGATCCGGTCCCCCGGAATGTTTATGACGCGCTGAACGTGGCCTTTTCCCACAAGTATCACTCGATGGCGCAATACATCCTGGAGGCCGGGCCTTACGTCCGGCCGGAGGATGGCGCGGGGATGCGGGAGATTGAGTTGATTGCGGCCGAGGACAAGGCTTTGGCCGACCACTTGGCGGATGTGATTGAGCGGTTGGAAGGGATCCCGCAGGTCGGGCTCTTCAACCCCGATGTGGCCAATCTGAATTATCTGTCCCTGGAATACCTGCTGGGCGTCCTGATCCGCTCACTGGAGGATCAACTGGCGCAGTATGAGGCCAGCCTCCCGCAGGTCCAGTCGGTGCCGCTGGCCAGCCAAACCCTGGAGGCGTTGTGCGCGGCGACACGGGGCCGCCTGGAGCGGTTGCGCGCGTTGGCCAAGTAGGCATCTATCTTCCTGTCATCCGCGGCGCCGCTTCCGGCGGAAGCGGCCTACTAATAATTCGACTGCATGGTCATGGTAAAATTCCCGCCGACGACGGAGACGGGGCCAGTGCTGTAGTTGAGGCCATTTTTCAATTCGTAATTATACCAGATGTCGGGCGTGCCTCCGCCGGTGTAACCCCGCTCGACGACGATACTGCCATAGACTCCGGCATTGCCACCCAGGGAGGCCGTGCCCGCCACATAAAGAACTCCCTCGGCGAAAATCTTGTCCAGTGCACTGGTTGCGCCGTCGGGATCCTTGCCCGTCACCGAGGGTGGGCTGCCACATCCATTGGCGTCCAGGTTGGCCCCGATCCAAAAGACTCCTTTCAGGCCCAGGCCGGTGCCCGCGGCGCTGATCGTGGCCAGATTCGAACCGTCGGCAGCCGGGGGCTGGCCATTGACCGTGTCGATAAAGGCCAGGTTATAGGGGGCGGCGTCGCGGTTCGCCACGCCAAACTCGGTCAGGAGATTCACCATGTGCGCGGCATCCTTGATCCCCCCTTTATAGATGTTGCCGGAGGCATCCGTGCCGTAATAGCGCCCCAACTTGATTGCCTGATTTTTGAAGGTCTGATAATCGAACACCGGCCATGTAAGCGTCTGGTGCTGGTAAAAGACATTGGCGTAAGTGCCGCTGGCCGGGGCCAGGCCGGGCTGAACACGGGTCAAATCATCCAGGTCCTTACCGACACCCAACTTCCAGGTGCTTGGGAAGGAGATTGTTCCCTCGGTTCGATACTTTGCCCAAGGATCGCTGGAGAGATAGCCATACTGGCTTTTATTATCGACGGAAAATGTCTGTTTGGACCAGGCCTCGCCCCAGTGGATCCTGGCGTTGCCTGTCATCCCGGCCGAGCCGTGACTGAGGAGCGCCGCATCGAGTACGATGGACGCCGTGCCGGAGATGGAGGGGTTTTCCTGGAAGGTCGCGACGACATGGCGCCGGATCGTGGTGTTGGCGCACTGGCCCGTGGCAATCACCCTGAACCGCATCGGCGAGGCCGCCGTATCGGCCGCACTGAGCGGCCGGACCTGGAGTGTGTAAAGTTGGCTGACGTCAAAATTATGATCGGATCTTAACAGGCCCGTGGTCTGCATGCTTGCAAACGTGTCGGCCGTGATGTTGAATCCCCCGGCGTTCAGCGAGGCCCGCAGTGTGGGAAAGGTCGTGGCGCCGGTCCCTTTGAGAAACATGGCCGGATTCGGGGTATACTGCGCGGCGGTGTCGTCGTCAAGTCCCCAGTATTTGATTAACTGGGGGCCGCACTGGGCGGCGTAATAGGCCCGGGCGAGATCACGGCGGCGTTTGTTCAGGCGCGCCTGATCCAGCACGGTGCGCGACATCATGATGGCGGACAACGCGGCCAGCATGATCAGGAAGAGGGTCACGGCCAGGGTCGAGCCGCGAGAATCCCTTATTTGAGGCAGAAGATTTCGCCTGTTAAGCATGGCCGTTCCTCCCTTGTAGGCCGCTTTCGCCGGAAGCGGGTTGAGAAGCGATGTTGAAGCGGTGATGTTTAAGAAGGTCCGGGCCGGCGGACCGGACCTTTTGGAAAAAATCATCGATTGCGCAAATAAACGCTGGTGATCCCGTCCTGGATATCCACGTCGCCATAGGTCATGTTGGACGAACTCTTCACCAGGAGTTGAACGATCTTGACCGCGCTCGTGTTCTCACCCGGCAGCACCTCCACTTCGGTGCCGGTATTATCCACACTCATTAATTTAAAGGTCAGATCGATCGGACCTTTAACGATGGCCCTGGCCGCCACCCCATCGGTGGTCAGTTGGTCGTAATAGAGCGTTTTCTGGGACGTGACAAAGTAATACCTGCTGCTGCCGGTGAGGTTTGGGTCCCGGAAGGTGATGGTCCGATTGCTGTCGTTGATGACGCACGAGCCGATCTGGGCGCTGGCGAGTTTGTAACGGATCTGGTCCAGCGCGGCCATGCGGGAACTGCGCGTACGGGTGGTGCCATAGACTTCGCTGATGGTCTTCGCGCTGATTAGTTGCAGACTGGAGACAGCGATCAAAATTAGTGAGGAGATCCCCACGCTAATCACCATTTCGGTAAGAGTAAATCCCCCACGCCCACGACCGGGTCGGGGGTTGAGCAGAATCGAAAAGGTCCGGGGCCATTGTCGCAATTTACCACTCCTTCCCGCGCCTAGGCGCCGGGCGAGACGTAAGTCATGGCGGATTCCCGCATGGTTTTGCCGGATAACCGACCGCGCGGCGTCCAGGAAAGGGTTACCTCGATGATCACCAACTTGGCGGTCTGCGGATTGCTCAACTGGACGCCATTGAGATCGCGCACGGTCACTTCCAGCGTTCCCTGGGTGTCGTCGGCCGGGTTATCGGGTGTTCCATTATCCCAGACGATGGTGACCGAACTGGAATTGGCCAGGCTCGCCAGGTTGGTTTGGACGTCCTCAATGGTCTTGCAGACGATCTGCGAGGCGCGGGCTCTCTCCTGCTCCAGGCTGTTCTCCACACGAATGAACATCAGCATGGAAAGCGTGGCGAGCATACTGATCGCAAGAATCGCCACCGAGAATAAGACCTCCACCAGCGTAAATGCGGCGCCGTTGTGTCGGAGAAGTCCAAACGGCATCCGCCTTGGCCTTATCTGCAATCGGGGAGCGGCGGGATCGTGGTGTGATTTGTTATTCATACTTGAATCGCGACAATCCGAGTCATCCAAAAGAGATGAGGGACCCATGCTGGGTTCGTCAGGGCGTACGCTTGCCCTCTATCCGTCATTCTTCGGCAGGGTTGAGCACTTTCATTACACTCATATTCCGAGTGTCATACTATTTATCCCTCCTGGCCCCATCTCGGGCACCGCTGTTTGGCTCGTAAAGAGTTGAGACGGGAGGGGGCATCACACTGAGATAACACTTGATGCCCAAACGCCTGGAACGGAAAATTCACCGTAAGGGAAGGCTCATTCTCAAGACCCTGCCGGCGATCCCGTTCCCTTTTTTGCGTGCAATTGAACGGACAAACATCTATTATGGCAAAAATCCGAGTGGCTTATTTTGGCACACGGAGCGATCGACATTTAGATCCAACGATAATCCTTTCAAAAGGAAGACTCTCTTATGGTGCCTCGCACACGACTTTTCACCTCCGAATCGGTTTCCGAGGGGCATCCCGATAAGGTTTGCGATCATATCTCCGACGCCATTCTGGATGCCCTGCTGGCCCAGGACCCGGATTCGCGCGTGGCTTGTGAATCGCTTGTGACCACCGATTTGATCGTTGTTTCGGGTGAGATCACCAGCAAGGCGGTGATCGATTACCAGGAGGTCGTCCGCGGCGCAATCGAGCAGATCGGTTACAACAGCGAGGAAATGGGATTCAGCGCGCGCGGCGCCAAGTACTTTCAGTCCATTCACAGCCAGTCGCCCGACATCGCCATGGGCGTCGATGAGAATAGCGATAAGGAGCAGGGCGCGGGCGACCAGGGAATGATGTTCGGTTATGCCTGCAACGAGACTCCCGAACTGATGCCAATGCCGATCCTGCTGGCCCACCGGCTGGTCAAGCGCCAGAGCGAAGTGCGCCGCGCTGGACCGATCAAGTGGCTGCGCCCCGATGCCAAGAGCCAGGTCACGGTCGAGTATGACGAGAATTCCAAGGTTTCCCGGATCCACACCGTGGTCCTCTCCACCCAGCACGACCCACTCTTTGGCGGCATGAACCCGACCAAAGAGGATTTACGGCGCGAGCATGAGCAGATCTGCAAGGAAGTCCTGGAGCACATCATTATGCCGGTTCTCCCGGCCGAGATGGTCGACGACAAACTTATCGTTCACGTGAATCCGACCGGCAGGTTCGTCGTCGGCGGCCCTCATGGCGACACCGGCCTGACCGGGCGCAAGATCATCGTCGATACTTACGGCGGCATGGGTCGCCACGGCGGCGGCGCCTTCAGCGGCAAGGACCCCTCCAAGGTGGACCGTTCGGCAGCCTACATGTGCCGCTGGATCGCCAAGAACATCGTCGCCGGCGGCGCGGCCGACCGCTGCGAAGTTCAACTCAGCTATGCCATTGGCGTCGCCCAGCCGCTGTCGATCAACGTCAACACCTTCGGCACGGGCAAGGTGAGCGACGAGGCGCTGATCGAAGCCATCCGCGCCACCTTTGACATGACCCCCCGCGGCATCGTGAGCAGCCTCAAGCTCAAGCGCCCGATCTATCAGAAGACGGCCGGCTATGGTCATTTCGGCCGCGAGGACGAGGGCTTCACGTGGGAAGAGACTCCCCACAAGAACGTCTTCGCGCTATTGGCGGGCAAGAAACAACCCGCGCTGGCGGGCGCGTGAAATAGCTTGAGCGGACCAGGCGCCAAGACATTGAAATAGTAAAGAAAAGAAAATGAGGGGCGGCTGAATCGTTCGGCCGCCCCTTCTGCTTTTATGCTGTTGATTATCCCACATATTTGATGGATATCCATCAGTGCGGGGATCACAATGGGCAATAGATCGGTGACATCACCGACGAGCGGTATCGTATCCTTTTTAGAATCAGTTAATTGTAAAAAATTAAGAAAATCATTCAACTGGTTTCTCTTTTGCGTTCAGCTTAAGAAAACGAGGCGATGCCCAAGGAGGTCCCAGTCCCGATGGCCCATTCACCCACCACGCCAGCGCCCGCTTACCCCGGATTATTAAAATCGCGGCGCCTAACCTCTCGCCTCTGGCCTCTAGCCTCTAGCCTCCTCCTGCTCCTGTTGGCCTCCGCGTGCAGCCGGATCGTGATCCCCCGGGGCGAGCCGGCCGAGCGGGCCAAAGCCGCCCGGGCCGAAGGGGTCTTCGCCATCCCCGTGAATAAGCGGCCGCTGCCAGACCTGGCGACCAGCGCAACCCTCCCGCGCGCGCTGGAATACGCCTTTAATGCAAGCGGCGAGATCGAGGCGTCCTACCGCGAGTGGCGCGCCGCCCTCGAACGCATTCCCCAGGCCGGCGCGCTGGCCGATCCCAAGCTCGACTTCAGTTTCCTTTTTGACGCCGCCAACCTGGGTTCTTTTACCGGCATCCTTAATTCGGTCCGGATCATGGCCAGCCAGGAACTGCCCGCCAAGGGCAAGCGCGAAGCCAAGGCGAGCCAGGCGCTGGCCGAGGCCCAGGCGGCTGGCGAGAAATTTCGCGCGGCCCGATTCGCCCTGCAAAAGCGCGTCGTGCAGGCCTACGCCGATCTGGCGCTCAACCGGGCGCTGGTCAACCAGACCTCCGATACCCTGCGCCTGCTCGGCCAATCCCACGAAGTGGCCCTCCATCGCTATCACGAAGGAGGCGACACGGTTCTGGCCGACCTGCGCAAGTTTGAGGTCGAGATCCAGACGGCCGAAAGCGACCAGCGCGCGCTCCAGATTCAACAGTCCAGCCTGGTCGCCGCGCTCAATGGCATCCTGAACCGCAAGCCCGACGCCCCCGTGGGCCAGCTCGGCCTGCCCCGCGTGGAAGCTCCCCCAACGCCCGACGCCGAGCTCTTCGCCCGGGCCGTGCGCGGCAATCCGGAGCTGGCTTCGCTGCGCCGGGAGATTGAGGCGCGCGGCGCCGCGCAGGTGCTCGCCGGGCTCGAGAAACGCCCCGATTATACGATTGGCGGCGGGTTGGATAATCCCCTCATGCCCATCGTGACGCTGAGCATGACGCTGCCGATCAATCATGAGCGCATCCGCGCCGGCATTGCCGAGATGCTGCAAAACCGCCAGGCCGCCGAGGCCCGGTTGCGCTCGGCGGAGTTCGACACCCAGGCGCGCCTGGTCATGGCCCTCGCCATCCTGCGCGACGCCGAGCGCGTGACCCGGGGACTATCGCGGAGACATCCTCCCCAAGACCCGCGAGCTGCTGGACACGCAGCTTGCCACTTACGGCAGCGGCGGCGGGGAGGTGCTTGAAATCCTCGACACCGAGCGGTTGCTCATCGACTATCGCAAGCTCGTCCTGCGCGCCGAGTCCGACCGCGTGCGCGCCGCGGCCGAACTTGAGGAGATCGTCGGCGAGGATCTGTTCAAATTCATTCCGTCCGAACCAAATTTTAAGGACGCCCGCCCATGATCGAAAGCCTCATTGAATATTCCTGCCGCAACAAGCTGCTAGGTCATTGTGGCCTTCCTGGCGCTGACGGCCGTCGGCATCTGGGTGATGAACCGCACCCCCGTCGATGCCATCCCGGATCTTTCCGAGAACCAGGTCATCGTCTTTACCGACTGGATGGGCCGCAGCCCCAAGGAGATCGAGGACCAGATCACTTACCCGCTCTCGGTGAACCTGCAGGGCCTGGCCGGGGTCAAGGCCGTGCGCTCCTCCTCCGAATTCAATTTCTCGATGATCAACATCATCTTCGACGACTCGGTCGACTTCTATTTCGCCCGCACGCGCGTGCTGGAGCGGCTGGCCCTGGCCAATACCTTCCTGCCGTCGGGGCGTGGTCCCTTATCTCGCCCCCGACGCGACCGCGCTGGGTCAGATCTTCTGGTACACGGTCGAGGGCGACAACCAGGACCTGGGGCACCCTGCGCGGCATCCAGGACTGGTATGTGCGCTACCAGCTCAATTCGGTCCCCGGCGTGGCCCAGGTCGGCAGCGTGGGCGGCTTCCCGCGCGAATACCAGGTCGACGTGACGCCGGAGAAACTGGCGTGCCTATAACATTACGCTCGGCCAGCTCTATAACGCGATCGGCCGCAGCAACAGCGCCGTCGGCGGGCGCGTGGTGCAAAAGGGCAACGCCGAGTATCTGATCCGCGGCGTTGGCTGGATCCGCAATATGGAGGACATCCGCAAAACGGTCGTCGCCGAGCGCGGCGGCGTGCCGATTCTCGTGGGCGACGTCGCCACGGTCCAGATGGGCAGCGAGTTCCGGCGCAGCGTGCTGGAGAAAGACGGCCGGGAGGTCACCGGCGGCGTGGTGATGATTGCGCTACGGCGAGAACCCGCTCGAGGTGACCCGGCGGATCAAGGACAAGATCCGCGAGCTGCCAAAAGGGCCTCCCCGAAGGGGGTGCGCATCGTGCCCTTCTACGACCGCACGCGCCTGATCGAGAGCGCCATTCACACGGTCAAAAAGATCCTGGAGCACGAGATGCTGATCGCGGCGATCGCCATCATGCTCATCCTTGTTCACGTGCGCAGTGTCTTTGTCATTGTCATCACCCTGCCGCTGTCGATCCTGTTCGCGTTCATCATGATGCGGATCTTCGGCATCTCCTCCAACATCATGTCGCTTTCGGGCATCGCCATCTCGATCGGCATCCTGGTCGACCAGGCGATCGTGATGCCTGGAGAACGCCACGCATCGCCTGACGCAGCAGTTCGGCCATGAGAAGATCACCGGCGACACGACGAGATCGTGGCCCAGGCCTGCAGCCAGGTGGGAAGGCCAATTTTCTTTCCGTCGTGATCATGGTCATCTCCTTCCTGCCGGTCTTCGCCCTTACCGGCCAGGAAGGCAAGTTCTTTCACCCGCTGGCCTTCACCAAGACTTTCGCCCTCATTCGGCACGGCGATCATCTCGATCACGGCTGGTGCCGGCCATCATCCCGCTGCTCATCCGCGGCCGGCTCTCGCACGAGCGGGGACAACTGGATCATCCGCAGCGTCATGGACATGTATCGCCCCGTCCTGGGATGGTTGATCAAGCGGCCCAAGACGGTGATCTGGCTTTTCGTTCTGCTCTTGGCCTTCGGGTTTCGCGGCCGCGCGCAACCTGGGGCGCGAGTTCATGCCGCCGCTGGACGAAGGCAGCATCCTGGATATGCCGGTCACCGTGCCGCGCGCTTCGGTGACCGAGGTGGCCGACGACCTCAAGGCTCGCGACGCGATGGTGCGCGCTCTTCCCGAGGTCGAGATGGTGGGTCGGCAAGGGCGGCCGGGCCGACACGCCCACCGACCCTTCGCCGCTGGGACATTGGTCGAGACGGTGATTACCCTGCGCCCCAGGGAGCACTGGCTCAAGCGCAAGCTGAGGCTGGAGGATGCCGTCACGGAAGCCGGCCGCGTGACCGGCCTGCTCGAGGGCAGGGGAGTGCTCAAGCCTTTTAAATCCGCCCAGGCGCGCAAGGATTTTGAAAACAGCGCCGCCAACGGCGCCCTCACTCGCTTCGACAGCGCCATGCGCCTCGATGTCATGCGCCGCTGGCTCTCCTTTGAAGTAAACCCTCACCGATGATTCCGTGCGCTTTGTCGGCCAGAAGTTGCTGGCCCAAATCGACGGCCACCAAGGCTGGTCCAAGCCCTTCACGGCGGATCAGCGTCAGGCATTCCTCGATAAACTGGTTGCCGACCACCGCGCCCATTTCCTCCGCCATCCCCAGGAGTTGGACGTGGAGCATTAGTGGTTCAAGCCGGCTTGAGCCAGCTCACGCGTGAAGGGCGGCTCAAAGCCCAGGCTGGCGAATTGCTGGCCCCCGTCCCCTCGCGCTGGAACTCGCTCGCTGGGCCGATCAAGGAGACCCTCGGCTTTGAGCCGCCCCGACTTTGTCCGCCAGACCACCAGCGCACTCGAGGATTATCGCTTCAAGAAAACTCACGAGTGGACGCGCCAGACCAACCAGGCGCTCTTTGATCCGGCGATGGTGACATTCGAAGAATCCCTGCTGGCCGAGATCGAATCGGCCGCCGGGATGCAGGGCCTCTGGACCGCCCAGCCCGGCAAGACTCCCCTCCTGGCCGCCGACCTGGCCCGCGATTTTGGCCAACACGCTTTCCTCTGGCCCAAGACCAAGGCCGACGTCGTGCGCGAGCTGGACGAGTCGGTGCGCCAGGTGGGCTGGGCCAACATCTGGACCCAGCCGATCATCAACCGCGTCGACATGCTCGCCACCGGCGTCCGCACCCAACTCGCCACCAAGGTTTTACGGGCGCTCGCAGGGAGCAGATCCAGGAGATCTCGAACCAGGTGGCGGAGGCCCTGCGCGCCATCCCCGGCGCGGTCGATGTCGTTGCCGACCAGAGCATTGGCAAGGGCTATGTCGAAATCGAGGGTCGACCGCGAGCGCGCCGCCCGCTACGGCGTCAGCGTCGGCGACGTCCAGGACGTGATCGAGGTGGCCCTCGGCGGCAAACCGATTACCACCACCGTCGAGGGGCGCGAGCGCTACCCCGTCCGCCTGCGCTATGCCCGCGATGTACCGCGTGGATGAGGACTCGATCAAGCGCATCCTGGTCTCCTCGGGGGGGATGAGCACTCCGCAAGACGCCAGTGGCGCGGGCGCTTCGGGCGGCATGGGCGCGTCCGGCGCGGCCAATGCCGCTTCACCCGCAGCCAACACATCCCAGCAATCCTTCGTCCATCTGGGCGACGTCGCCAACATCAAAGTCGTCGAGGGGCCGGTGATGATCAAGAGCGAGAATGGCCTCTTGCGCTCCTACGTCCAGCTCAACGTGCGCGACCGCGATATCGTCGGATTTGTCGAGGAAGCCCAGCGTGTGATCGCCGCCAAGGTCAAGCTGCCCGAGGGGGCCTACCTGGAGTGGACGGGCCAGTTCGAGCACCAGGTGCGGGCCAAGAAGACGCTGCGCATCGTTTTCCCGGCGGTGCTGATCCTGATTTTTCTGATTCTCTATATCACCTACCACGACCTGACGCACGCGGCACTGATGATGATGGCCGTGCCGGGCGCGCTGGCCGGCGGCGTGCTCTTCCAGCGGCTCTTCGGTTACAATTTCAGTGTGGCCGTCTGGGTGGGATATATCGCCTGTTTCGGCATGGCCACCGAGACCGGCATCATCATGCTCGTCTACCTGCGCGACGCGATCGCCGAGCGCGGGGGGCTGGCGAAAATCGCAAGTCTTGAGGAGTTGGAAGAAGCGGTGATGGCAGGCGCGATTCATCGCCTGCGTCCCAAGCTTCTCACCGAGGGGACGGCCATCGTCGGCCTGGCCCCCATGCTCTGGGCCAAGGGCGTCGGCGCCGAGGTCATCGCGCCAATGGCCGCGCCGGTCCTGGGCGGCCTGCTCATTGCCGACGAGGTGATCGACATCTTCCTGCCGGTGCTTTTCTACCAGGTCGAGGCTAGCCGCTGGCGAAAGCTTCAGGCGAAGAAGAACGGTGGCCTGCTACCGTCGCCTCCGACGCCAAGCGATGCATAATGGAGAGCAATTCGATGAGCAGTATTATCTGGATTGATTATCGAACCGATCAATCGGTTCTCCGGTTTTTCCGATCGGACCGTGGGTTGCCTCGCCCGAATACGGACTCGGCAACCCACGGCTTGGATACCGAACCGCTACGCGGTTCTGGTCTTTGTTTACTTGAGGTCAAATGATGAAAACAGAAAATGACCATAACCACGGCATCGCCCGGAAGATTCTCTTCTTCCTCAAGTTTCTCGAGATCCGCCTGCGCTTTGTCCTGATCCTGCTGATTACGGCGCTGGTCGTCGGCTACTGGGATAATATCCAGAACTATTATGAACGCTGGCAGCGCAATCGCGCGACCCCGGCGGGGCACGCGCATGAGGGTGAGACGGCGGCGCAAATCCAGAGCGAATTCGAATACACCTGCGCCATGCACCCCTTCGTTGTGCGTGATCACCCCGGCAAATGCCCCATCTGCGGCATGGACCTGATCAAGCGCAAGAAGGGCGCGCAGGTTCAGCTTCCCGAGGGCACCCTGGCGCGCGTCCAGGTCTCTCCCGAGCGCATCATGCAGGCGGGCGTCCAGATCGAGCCCGTCGCCTATCGTCTCCTCATGCGCGCGGTGCGCACCTATGGCGTCATCGAGACCGATGAGACGCGCGTGGCGAAGATCGTCGCCCGTTTCCCGGGCCGGATCGATGAACTGATGGTCAACTCCGTCGGCCTGGTGGTCAAAAAGGGCGAGCCGCTGGCGCGGATCTACAGTCCCAAGTTCCTGGCCGCCACGCAGGAATACCTCCAGGCGGTCAAGGCTGAGCGCCAGGCCAACATGGACTCGCAGGCCAGCGCGGATGACAAACGCCGCGCGGGGCAGCTTGCTGAATTTGCCCGCCAGCGCTTGCTGCTCGCGGGATTCACCACGGAGCAATTAAACGGAATTCGTGAACAAGGCAAAGTGAGCGAGTCGGTGACGCTCAACTCGCCGTTGGCCGGTACCGTGCTCGAGAAAAACGCCCTGCCCGGCCAGATGGTCGAGGAGGGCTCGACCCTTTACACCATCGCGGATCTTTCGACCGTCTGGGTCCAGGCGCTCACGATCGAATCCGACCTCTCGGCGGTGAACGTGGGCATGCCCGTCGAGGTCACGAGCGTCTCCTGGCCGGGCGAGATATTTTACGGCACGGTGGATTTCATCTATCCCACGGTCGATCTCCAGAACCGCTCGGTCAAGGTCCGCGTCGTCGTCGCCAATCCCGCCGGCAAGCTCAAGCCGGGGATGTATGTCATGGCGGTGATGCGCTCGCCTGTCGGGCGCTATGGCGATGCGGACAAGGTGGCAAAGGATACAAAAAAGGATCTGCCGATCACGGAAGCCAAGATGGCGGAGATGGGCGCGGGCGAGAAAACTAATGCCCATGCGGCCATGAAAATGGATTCATCCGCGCCGGATTTATCCAAGCAGCCGTCAAAGCCCGTCAAGCTTCCTACCGAAACCCAGGCCGATGCCGACGCCTTCTTGGCCAGGCTCGCCCCCGGCGCCGAATATTATCACTGCACGATGGATCCCGAGGTTGTCTCGGACAAGCCCGGCGATTGCCCCAAGTGCGGCATGCACCTGGCCAAAGCGAACAAGGAGCGCAAGCCGGAGCCTCAGGGGCATGAAGGTCCTGCGGGTCAGGGGCAAGGTCGGCCAGCCGCCGGACCGCCAGTCGGTCAATTGGTGGCCGCGCGTGCGGATCAGCCTTCCACCGAGCAATGGGCCGAGGGCTATTCCTGCGAGATGCACCCCGACGAACTGAGCGACAAGCCGGGCGTCTGCTCAATCTGCGGCTGCGGGATGAAACTTAAAAAGATGCGCATTGAACGCGTCCCTTCGATCCCCGAGAGCGCCGTGGTCGACACCGGCACGCGCCAGATTGTCTACGTCGAGTCCCAGCCCGGCGTCTACGACGCGCGCGAAGTCAAGCTCGGCGCGCGCGCCGGAGCTTTCTACCCGGTCCTCTCCGGGCTGAAGCTGGGCGACAAAATCGTCGCGCGCGGCTCGTTCCTGATTGACGCCGAAGCCCGCCTCAACCCCGCCACGGCGGGAGTGGGAACCGAAGGTGCAGGAAGCACTGGAGGCGAAAACAAACCCGCCGAACATGCCGGCCACCCGCATGGCGGGTGATAATGATCTCGACCGTCATCGCGATCCATATTGAGATTCATTCGCGTTATTCGCGGATCATGGTCTTTTTATGAATTCTACAGCTCCCCCCGCAGCATCTGCATTGCGTGATAGGCCGCGCCGTAGAGTGGCGCCTTGGCGTCCAGGATCACCCGGACCGGGATCTTCTCCATGATCTCGTCAAAACGGCCCTTGTTCTTGAAGCCTTCCATGAACAGGCCGCTCTGCATCTTGGGCAGGATCTTGGGCGCGATGCCCCCGCCGATAAAGACGCCACCGGTGGCCAGCACCTTGAGCGCCATGTTGCCGGCCTCGGTGCCGTAGATCTGCACAAACAGTTCGATGGTTCGCTCGCAGAGCGGCGACTGGCCGGCCAGCGCCAGCTCCGAAATTACGGCGCTGGGATCCTCCCTGGCCATCCGCTCGGTCAGCCAGGCGGGTTCCTCGCCGCGTCCCGTGTCGCGCAGGAATTTGTAAATGAAATGGATGCCGGGACCCGAGCAGATCCGCTCGACGCTGATCCGGCCGAAAATCTTGCGCATATAGCGCAGCAGTTTGTCTTCCAGCTCGCACGTCGGCCCGAAATCGACGTGTCCCCCTTCCGAGGGTGAGGGCAGCCAGCGCCGGCCGTCCCAGTAGAGCATCGCCTCGCCCAGCCCCGTTCCGGCGGCGACCAGGGCGGCGTTGCCGCGGGCGTCCCCGCTGCCGGGGTTCAGGACCATGAAGCGGTCCTCGGGCAAAGCCAGGGCGCCATAAGCCATGGCGATCATGTCGTTGATGATCTCAACCTTCTCGATCTTGAGGTGCTGGCGCAGGCTCGTTTCGCTGATCACGCGCCAGGGGACGTTGATCATCTCGACCTCGCCCCCTTTGACCGGCCCGGCGACCCCGAAGCAGGCCGCCCCGATCTGGCCGGCGCGATCACCCAGAAACTCGCTCACGATCGTCTCGAAGTTTGTGTGCTCGGTGGTGGGGTAAATCTTTTCCAGGACCGGGTTCAGCGGCCCCTGCTCGGGTGAAAAACAAGCCAGAACGATTTTCGTGCCGCCGACATCGCCGGCCAGAATCAAGGGTTCCATCAGATCACGCACTCCTTCTTCAAGACGTTTTCAAAGAGTCCCCATTAAAATGATCCTACAATTTCCAGCTTGTGCAGTCCCGGCAGGGACGGCACCCTGTCAGCCCCACCTTTCAAGGTGGGGTGAGCCATGGGAAAAGGTGCCAGAGTCCCAAAGGGACGACACAAATTCATTCACGATTATTTTGAGCCTTTTGCGCCTTTTTGCGGCGATTCTGGATTTTATGGTTTTCGCCACTGCCGGCCGTCGCGCTGGATCAGTTCGTCAGCCGCCGCCGGGCCCCAACTGCCCGCAGGGTAATCATGTAGTTTCCCCGCCTGTTCCCCGGTCGGCCCGGCTTTCCAGGCTTCCAGCATCGGCGCGATCAGCGCCCAGGAGACTTCCATCGAGTCTTCGCGGACGAAAAGGGTCTGGTCTCCGTGCATGCAGTCCAGCAGCAGCCGTTCGTAGGCCTCCGGCGGATCCTCGTCAAAGACTTCGCGGTAACGGAAGTCCATGCTCAGCGAGCTCATGCAGAGCCGGGGGCCGGGGTGCTTGGCCTGGACCTGCAGGCAGACGCCCTCCTCGGGCTGCACGTTGAGCACCAGCACGTTCGCGGCCAGGTCCTCGGTGGAAATCGGGCTGAACATCGAATGCGGCACCGACTTGAAGGCAATGGCGATCTCGCTGACCCGCCTGGGCAGGCGCTTGCCGGCCCGGAGATAGAACGGCACCCCCTGCCAGCGCCAGTTGTCCACCATCACCTTGGCGGCGGAGTAGGTCTCCACCCGCGACTGCGGATCCACCCCCGGTTCCTCGCGGTAGCCGGCCGCCGGGACGCCATCCCGCAAGCCCGGACCATATTGACCACGCACGATCCATTGATCAAGATTTTCTGGCGGAAACGGGCGGATCGAGCGCAACAGCTTGGCCTTCTCATCGCGCACCCGGTCGGCGTCGAAGGAGGCCGGCGGTTCCATGGCCACCATCGAAAGCATCTGCAACATGTGATTCTGGAACATGTCGCGCAGGATTCCGGCCTGTTCAAAGTAACCGGCGCGATGCTCCACTCCCACCGTTTCGGCCACCGTGATCTGCACGTGATCGATGTAGCGGCGGTTCCAGATCGGCTCGAAAACGGCGTTGGCGAAGCGGAACATCAGGATGTTCTGCACCGTCTCCTTGCCCAGGTAGTGGTCGATGCGGTAGATCTGGTCTTCGCGAAGGAAGCGGTGCAGGCTCCGGCTGAGCGCCATGGCGCTTTCCAAGTCCCAGCCATAGGGTTTCTCAATCACCACGCGCGTCCAGCACGTCGCACCCTCCGGCGCGATCAGGCCGGCCTGGCTCAGGCACTCGGCGACGGAGGCATAAAGATTGGGCGGCGTGGCCAGGTAATAGAGGTGAAGACAGCCGGTCTTGTGCTGGGCGTCCAACTCGGCCAACCGGCCGGTGAGCGCCTTGAAAAAGGCGGGATCGGAATAATTGCCCGACGCGTAATGGCAAAGCTCCAAAAACTCGCCCATCTGGGGCGCGGAGGCATCCTGGCCGCTCTCGGCCAGGGCGCCGCGGACTTTCTCCCGGAACGAAAGGTCATCGAGTGGGGTGCGCGCGCAGCCGATGACGTAAAAATTTTTGGAAAGCAGCTTGCGGCGGTAAAGGCTGTAAAGCGAGGGGAGCAATTTGCGGTTGGCCAGATCCCCCGAGGCGCCGAAAATGATCATGCCGCAAGGCTGCGGTCGAACCTCGATGCAAAATTCACCCCGGATCTGCGTAAACGGCTTAAGTTGGGCCATGAATCAAAACCTCCCCCTTGCGGAATGGGTCTCAGCAGCAGTGATGGCCACCGCCGTGATGCCCGCCATCGTGATCGCAATCGCAATCGTCGTCGCAATCGCAATCCCCGCCATGATTGCAACCGCAGCGATCCATCATCCCCTTGGTTTCCCGGGGGTGGCGCAGACGGGCCTTCTCGCTTTCGAACGGCATCGCTGCTTCCGGATCCACCGCCTCAAGCGGCGGCACAGGAATGACCTGTTCGTGATAAGGCCCGGCCGGGTCGGTCAGGACCTGGAAAGTCTGATCGCTGACGGCGACGCGCTGGCCACGCAAAAGAACATGGTCGGCGTCGTCGATCACGCGCTGCCAGGGCCCCTTGTAAATGATTGCCTGGTTGAGGTCCAGATCCTCATCAATCTCGGCCTTGAAGGCCCGGACCGTAATCGGGCGAAATTCGATCCCCTCGACCACCCGCCAGGGTTCGGCCGGGCGCGCGAGGATCTGGAGGCCATGGAATCCGGCGTGCTCCAGCATTTCCAGGATCGTGTCCTCCCGCAAAGTCCCGGCGGTGCAGCCAAGCATCAGTTCGGGGTTCGAAAGCAGCATTTCCAGCGGGGGCTCCTCATCGCAGACGATCTCGGATAGAATGACTCGCCCGCCGTTCTTGAGCACGCGGTCCAGCTCTTCAAAAAGATGATGCAGCTCATCAGGCCGCACTCGATCGAAGGCGCAATCGGTGATCACCACGTCCACGCTGGCGTCGGCGATCAACGGGCGCTCCAGGCGCATGCGCTCGCATTCGTCCTCGAAGACGGCGATGTCCTCCATCGACCGGATCGGGTGGGCATCGAGCCACTCCTGCGCGCGTTCCAGGTCCAGCGCGAGGTCGTGGGGATACCCCTTGGCGAAGAGGAAGTTGCGATAGCCGAGTTTCTCGCCCATCTCCGTCTGGTATTGGCGCGCCAGGGCCAGCTTGGCGTCACTCGCCTCAACCCCGATCACGCAGCCCTCCGCCCCGACCTTTTGGGCCAGCAGGTAGCTGACTTTGCCCGAGCCCGAGCCCAGGTGCAGCACGGTCTGGCCCTCTTCCACCCAGGGCGTGGGATCGCCGCAGCCGCAATCCTTGTCCAAAAGCGCGCGCGGCAGGCTGTTCAGATACTTGGGGTCATATTGCGCCCGGCTGATCAGATCGATTTTCGCGCGCGGGGCTGCTTTCTTTGCGGACTTGGGGGTTGCTTTAACCTTCCGTTCCGTGGCGTTTGCGCTGGATTCTATTTTCTTCGCGCCGCTCTTGGCGCATTCTTTTTTTTTCTTAGCCATGGATCTTGTGCCTCACCGAATGGATCTCAAGAATGATTGATGATTCACCATATTCTCTTAACTTTAGCTTAAATATACAGAAACGCCACCTGAATCAGGCCGATCAGGAAGCCGAGCACGCCGCCCAGGATCTCGATGGCCCACAGCTCACGCGCGGCAATCTCGAAGATGATCCGCTCCAGGTGATCGAGCTCGAACTTGAGGACCTTGTCCTCGACGATGGCCTGAAAATCCAGCTCCTGCTCCAGTTTGCTCATCATCTGTTCGGAGAGCTCGGGCACGAGCCGCCGCACTTCCTCGAACAGCAGCGATTCAACCTTGGTGCGTACCGAGCCGGAGATGAGCGCCCCCAGCATCGGGTTGGACAGCTTGAGCCGGTTCTGCATGAAGTCCCGGATCCGCTCGCGAATCAGTTCGTCCAGCCGCTCCTGCATATCCTGGCGGTTCAGGATCTCAAGCACGTCGGCGTGGGAGAGCAGGTGATCCTGAACCGTATGTCCGATGCTGCGCGCCAGTTCGGCCTGACGTTTGGGGACAAGCCCCTGGATCGTAATCCCCAGGATCCTGACGGCGCGGCGCGGCCGGAAAATCATTTTGACCGCCAGCGCATTGGTGAACCAGCCGATAAAGGCGCTGATCAGCGGGATCGACACGATCCGGAGCAGGCCGAGTGCGTCCGCTGTTGGAAAATGCATAAGCTCTTTTACCTCGCTTCGTCTGTGGGCGGGTTTGCGCGGCGCCCCTCAACCTTCCACTAGATGAAATGTCCCCCATGCGCGTCAAGAGGTTTCGTTGCGCGAAGTGATCCATTCTGTTCCCAGGGTCACCGGAATCAGGCAGGAGAGGTTGGGATATAGACGTTTGGCCTAGCGGTAATGCACCCATGCCTCGGGGTTGGCCGCATTGTGATTTTGGATGGTGATGAAGGCATCGCTCTCATCGAACCAGGCGGGGTTCCAGGTGCTGATCACCCGAAGCTTATATTTTTTCCCGGCCCAGACCGATTTGGGGACAAAGATCCGGCTGTTTCCGACGCCCTGCGGGTCCCAGCCGAAGCCCAGGTCGCAGAACCAGGCGCCGTCACGCCAAAGTTCGAACCGCACGCCTGTGCCTGCAATCGTGACATTGCTGCGCCAGGCGATCCACTGGTAAGAGCCCGCGGGCCAGGTCTGGCCGCCGTTGGGCGATTCGATACGCAGCGGCCCGCCGGTCACGCTAAACGGCATGTCGCTCTGATCCCAAATCGTGGAGTCCTTGGTGCTGGTTGCGCGTAGCCGGTAGTCGTCGCCTCCGGGCACCAAGGGCAGATATAGCTTCATGGTTCCGTTGCCATCCGCGGCCCAACCGTAGCCCAGATCCGAGACCCGCCCCTGGCTGTTCCAAAGCTCCAACCGAACCTCGGGACCGGTCTGTCCGACTCGGGCCTGCCAGGCAATCTCGATCTCGGACCCGCCCTGGAGGGATTCTCCACCGTTGGGCGAGGTGACGTGAAGCGAGCCCGACAGAATGCCCAACGTGTTGGGGTACCAAGTGATCATGCCGTCGAATTGGGAGGCCGCGATGACATCCTTGTAGCCGTCCTGATTCAAATCGGCGGCCGTGACGAAAATGGCGCCATCAGCCGTGGTGGTGATCGTGTGGGGCGTGAATTGCGGGTCCGGTCCGCCGCTGCTTTCATACCAGGCGATCTTGCGGTCATTGCGCGAGGCGGAGAGCACATCGACCGTGCCGTTGTGGTCCAGATCCGCCGCATGGACGCCCAGCGCGCCATCGGCAAACCCCTGGCTTACGCCGCTGGCGAGCGAAATGGGTTTGCGGGTGAAGGTCGGCGCGAATCCTCCCTCGTTGCGGAACCAGGCGACCTGATCATCGAGGAACGAGGCCGAAAGAATGTCCGCGCGCCCATCGCCACTTGATGTCGAGCATGATGTTGGTCTGCTCGGCGAGGGTGAGCGGCCAGAAGGTGGTGTGCGCAATGACCATGCGCCCGTTGCGCGTGGCCTTGCCGGTGGCAGCGAAAGCCGAGCAGCGCTCTCCGGGCGGAACCGGTTTGTTGGCGTCAAAATAGGCCGGAGGCGTGAGCCCGAGGCCCTCGAGGCCGGTGGGAGCGGCGTGCGCGGCCGGTGCCAGCAGGTCGATCTCGGTGATGGTGTTGGCCGCCACGATATCCACCAGGTCGATCTTGCGGCCCTGATACTTACCCCCGGCGGCCGCGGCGCCGTCGGCGATGCCCTTCATCTCGGCGAGGATCTCCGCATCGAATCCGCGCAGGAAGACGGCGTCGGCGATGGCGCGGGCCTGCTGCCAGCCGAGTGCGCGGTCTTTCGGATAGATCTGGGCGGCGCAGCGATCGATGTAGCCCTCGATCTCATCCGGCATCAGGTAGCCGTGCTGGAAGCCGCGCTCGTAGGGCTGCCCCTCGATGTGGAGCTGGATCCAGCCGGCCTTGGGAAAACGGTAGGCGGGCCCGAACGACTGCACTGCGAGCCTCGTCGGCCACGCCTCTCCCGGCGCGGCCTCGTCGAGCGAAACGCCCTCCACCCAGGCTTTGCCATGGAAGCCGCCGCCGGCGCCCACGCGAACCTCAATGGCGTCTTCAGAACGCGTCGCACGGAAGCGCAGCGACAGCCGAGTCCATTCGCGGTTGCCGGCGAGCGACTCCGAATGCACATCCCAGGGCAGGGAAGACATGGAGAGCGACGCGCCGGTGGCCACGGCGGTGCGGTTGGCGTCCTCGATGGTGACGCCTTCGGTGCGCAGCCAGCCCGAAATCTCGTAGTGTTTGCCGACGCTCAGCTTGACACGCGCCGAGCGCAGGGTGCCCTGGCCAAACGTGGACGAAGGCTCGATGCGCGTGGACGAGCGGCCGCCGCGGGTGACCTTGCTGTCGGAAACGGCCGTCGTGCCGCCGACAGGAGTCCAGGGGCCCGGCGCGAGCAGCGCTGCCGGCAGAGGCAGAGCCAGGGCCAGCACCAGGCAAGACTTGTACGGGGAAATCATTTCGAATCCTTCTCCACCTTCAGCAATTCCTCACGCTGCACGTGCTCGCCCTTGAAGAGCACGAACCAGATGCGCTCGGTGGCCGCGATATCTTCGAGCGGGTTGCCTTCGACAATCACGAGCGTTGCCTCGCGGCCCGGCGTCAGGCTGCCCGTGCGATCGGCGATGCCCAGGGCCGCTGCCGCTTTGGACGTCGCCGCCAGCAAAACGTCGCGCGGCGCCATGCCCGCTTCCACCCACAGTTGCAGTTCGTGGTGCAGCACCGGGCCATGTGCGAGCAGCGGCAGGCCGGAGCGGCTGGCGGGGATGGAGTCCGGGGTGGGCAGAGGATGCGCCGCGGTGCGGGGCGTGAAGCGCGCGGCGAGCGCCCGCACCTGCGCCATCTGCGCCGGTGTGAGTACCTGCTGCAACAGGTTGTCCTTGACGATGGCCGGGTTGCCGGCTTCGATCTCGGCGGCCACAAGCGACAGAGTGGGCAGCGGTTGCGGCCTCAGCAGCAGATCCGCGCCCAGCAGTTCGCCGCTGGCGAGGCGCGGCTCGAGCCCGCCGGCGATCGCTTGCGGATCGGGCGCGGAGGCGACCGCTGTGATGCCGCAATACAGATACGCCGCCAAGGCGCGCTCCATGGCCTTGGTGAGCCGGTCGCCCTGCATGTCGGGCGCGCCGGTGCCGGGCAGCATGAGCGTGACGGAAGCGTCGATGAGGCCAGGGATCACCGTCTTGCCGTTGGCCTCGATGGGCTCGGCATTGAGGCTCCTGGCGTCTGGCGACGCGCCTTCGAAGATCTGCGCGATGCGCCCGCCCTTGATCAGGATGGCGCCGGATTCGATCACCTTACCAGTGCCGGTGAAGATGCGCGCGTCACGGATGAGCCACGACTGGCTGCGGCGCATCTGCCGCGCCAGCTGCTTGGTCTTATTCAGATTCGTGCGGCTGTGGATCTGCCAGGCGCCGATCAGCAGAAACGGCGCCAGCGCCGCCAGCACCCAGAGCTTTGCGCTCGGCTTCAGCTTCTCTTCCTTCTCCCAGCGGAAGAGCTTCATCGAGAGCAGGCAGCCGACCACGGTGGCCAGCAGCAGCCCGCCCAGGCTCTCCAGGTTCTGGGCCACCGTTTCGCCGCGTACGAGCACACCCTGCATGCCCAGGTAGAGATGCGTCGAGGGCAGGAACTGCGCCACCGTCTGGAGCCACTCCGGCATCACGCTCAGCGGCACCGTGGCGCCGGAGAGCATCAGCATGGGCAGGTAGAGCAGTTGGATGATGATCTGGCTTTCGGCCATGGAATTGACCGTCGCAGCGATAATCATGCCAATGCTGCGGAACGAGATCACGCCTGCGCTGATGATGATGAGCAGCGACAGCAGGTTCGTCGGCCACGGCATGCCGTAGCGCCAGTGGCCGAGGGCGAGGAACAGAAACACCGCGGGCAGGAACAGCAGCCAGCCGGTGATGATGCCCGCGGCCAGGATCGGCCCCGGCGTGATGGGCGCCACCTTGAAGCGGCGCAGGATGCCGGTCTCGCGCTCGATGGTGGCCCTCATGCCGGCGCCGAAAAAGCCAGTGCCGAGCACGCCGAACATCAGCACCATGCTGAGCACCTGGCTGGCCGCGCCGCCACTCGAGCGAGCGCCGAAGCCCTCGCCGAAACCAATGAAGAAGACGAGCGGGAACAGGTAATTGAAGAACAGCACCAGGCGGTCGCGCATGGTCAGCCGCAGAGTGATCTTGAGGTAGGCCAGGTAGGCTCGCATGGGTTTCTCGACTCAGTCGCGCAGGGTTTTGCCGGTCAGCTCGATGAAGACGTCTTCGAGCGTGGGCCGCTTGATGTGCAGGTCGTCCAGCTCGGCGCCGGCGGCCTCGAGCCACTTGACGAGGTCGACCACGGTGCGCGCCGGCTTGGGGGCGGAGACCGTGGCCTTGCGCCGGTCGGCGGAAAAGTGCAGCGGAAACTCAGCGGGCCAGTCAGCCGGCGGTTCGTCGGGCATGGGGGCCACCGTAGCCACCTCCACCCGGGCGTGGCCGAGCACCCTCTGCTGCAGCTCGCGCGGCGTGCCGATGGCGATGATGCGGCCTTCGTCCATGATGGCCACACGATGGCAGAGCCGCTCGGCCTCCTCGATGTAGTGCGTAGTGAGCAGGATGGTGCGCTGCTGGTTGCGCAGCTCCTCGATCAGGGAGTGGATCTCCAGGCGCACCTGCGGATCGAGGCCCGTGGTGGGCTCGTCGAGGAAGACGATCTGCGGCTCGTTCACCATGGCGAGAGCCAGCGCCAGGCGCTGCTTCTGCCCGCCCGAGAGCGTGGAGTAGTGCGCCGCGCGCTTCTCCCACAACTGCAGCCGCTTGAGCAGCGCCGCGATGTCGGTGGAGCGCGAGTAGAAGGCGGCGAATAGCTCGGTCGCCTCCTGCACCTGCATCTTCTCGGGCAGGTTCGTGGCCTGCAGCGAGACGCCGATGCGGTCCTTGACGGCCATGGTTTCGGCGGCCGGATCGTAGCCGAGCACACTGACGTCGCCGCCGCTGCGTTGGCGCAGGCCTTCGAGAATCTCGACGGTGGTGGTCTTGCCGGCCCCGTTGGGCCCCAGCAGGCCGAACACTTCGCCCTGCGCGACTTCGAACTCGATGCCGCGCACGGCTTCAAAGCTGCCGTAGCTCTTCTTCAGTCCACGAACGGAGATAGCGGATGGTTCAGGCATTGGATCTGCGAGTCAGAACATGCATGGCAGCCCGCATGAACGCGGGCAGGTCGTCGGGCTTGCGCGCGCTCACCAGGTTGCCATCCACGACAACCTCGCTGTCTTCCCAGATGCCGCCGGCGTTCACGACGTCGTCTTTAATTGCGAAAAACGATGTGCAGTGTTTGCCGCGCAGCACGTTGGCCGAACAGCAGCACCACAAGCCGTGGCAAATGGCGGCCACGAGCTTGCCCTGGCCGTCCATGTCGCTGATGAACTGGTTGGCTTTCGGGTGGCGGCGGATGAAATCGGGCGCGAAACCGCCCGGAGCCACCACACCGTCATAGTCGGCGGCGCTCACCTGGTCGTAGGACTTGTGCGAGACGCACGGGTAGCCCAGCTTGGATGGATACGACTTGCCGGCCTCGGCGGCAACCAGATCGACAACTGCGCCCGCCTCGACAAGGCGGTAATACGGGTACCAGACTTCCATTTCCTGGTAGAGCTGGTCAACGAAGATCGCGACTTTCTTACCCTGGAGGATCATAGAACTCAGTGTAGCTGGGAAGACGAGTGCCGAGACGCGGAAGTTCCGCCCTTTCTCCCCACGCCAGGCTGCGCCAGCCGGTCGCCCGCGATCTACGCCGCGCGGCCTGCGTCGGAGTCGGACTCGCCGCGAATCTCTTTCAGAATCACGTCCCGCTGCTCAGTCTGCGATTCCTGTTTCAGGCGTCGCAAGGCATAGCCGACCACGTCACGGTGATGCAGTTTGCGATGCGGCAGCGCACTGCCGAAATCGAGCCAGAGCTCGTGCACCAGTTCGATGTCTTCCGGCCACAGCCGCGGCGGGTGCGGACCCAGGTTGACGAAGGACGACTTGGCGTCGCTGTCGGGCACCACCTCCAGGGCCAGCGCCGGACGCGGCGCGGGCAGCTTCTCCCACTGCCGGCCCACCTCCAGGCCCTGCTCGGCAATGGTCTGGCGCGGTGATGTGCCGACGACGATGCGCGCCGAGCCCAGCCGCGCCGCAGTCTGCACGAGCGCCTCTACCGCGTCTTTGCCGGGCACCACCAGCAGTTTCACCGGGCGGCCGGCCTTCTCGGCTACGCTCACCACGTGGGTGAAGACCTCGGTTTCGCGCTCGGCGAACAGCTCGTTGGTGGTCCACAGGTCGTCGCCGGTGACCCGGCGCACCGAGACCACGACAATATCGACTTTGGCCGTGTCGGTCTTCTCCAGCACGCGTTTCAGGTGCGTCAGGCGATGGGGATTGCGCACGGCCACCAGCACGTTGCCGGGGCGCACGTCCAGGGTGCCGGAGGTCACGTCCTCGTTGACGTCGAGGCGGAACCGCTCGTGCGATGCATCCTCGTGTTGCGCCTTCATGCGCCGCTTGTTCAGGATGTCGGTGACCTCAAACACCAGGAAGAAGGCGAGCGTGAAGGAGATGCCCGAGATCGTGGCCACCTTCTTCGTCACCACATTCACGATGGCCAGCGAGAACAGCGCCAGCGTCACCAGTCCCAGGCCCACTGGAATCTCGCGCCCTCGCACGGTGAAGTTCAGCGGCACCTTCCACTCGCGCCCGCCGGGCTGTTTGTAGCGCAGCACCAGCACCGAGAGCGCGTTCATCGAGAAACTCCACACCACGCCGAAGGCATAGGCCTCGCCGAGCACCATGATGTCGCCGCGCGAGACAACGATGGTGAACAACTGCAGGATCACGATCAGGTTGATGACGCGATAGGTGGTGCCGAACTTGTGGTGCGGCACCCGCAGCCAGCCCGGCAGCACGCCATCCTCGGCCACGCGGTTCAGCACGCCGTTGGAGCCGATGATGGCCGTGTTGACGGCGCCGGAAAGGATCAGCGCACCGACAAACACGACGAAGCCGTGAAACAGCATGCGCAGCGGCAGCGGGCCGGCCAGGTTCATGGAGAGGGCGCCGATCAGGTTGTCGAGCGCGTGCTGGCGTTCGGCGTCGGGAATCAGCATCACGGCGAAGAAGCTGACGAGCGACGTGAACAGCAGCGAGTAGATGAAGATGATGAACCCCGCGCGTTCGAGGTTCTTCAGCTTGGGGTGCGCAATCTCGCGATTCACCTGGGCGAGAGACTCCTCGCCGGACATGGCCAGCAGCGAGTGGCCCAGCCCGACCATGATGGCGATGGCGGGGAACATGGTGGCCCACGACCCCGGCAGCCAGCCCAGGCTCTCGTGGTTCAGTCGCAGGTTGGCGATTGAGGGCAGGGGGACAGGCTGGAAGCCCTTGGCGAGGACGGTGTAGAGGCACCAGGCGATCAGGGTGACCACCATCACGGTGGTGATCTGCATGATGCGCAGCGCCTTCTGGCTCGATTCGTGGATGCCGATGGTGTTCTGGCGCCAGAAATAGATGGTCACCGCGATGCCGAACACCACGGCGAACAGGCTCGGATTCACGAGTTCGGGCCGGTGGTAGAAATGGGCCGAGGTTTCGTTGATGAGTCCGGCCAGGTAGAGCCCCGCCGAGACGGCGCTGATGGGACCGGTGAGGATGTAGTCGAACATCAACGCCGAAACCGAGAACTTGGCCATGGTCCCGCCCATCGCCTGGTGGACTACGCGGTAGACGCCGCCGCGCACAAACATGCTGCAGCTCTCGATATAGACCGCGCGCACGGCGTAGCTGAACAGCATGATGCCGAGGATGAACCACGGCGCGGCCTTGCCGATGGCCTGTTCGGCAATGCCGCCGGCGTAGTAGGCTGACGAAGCGAGGTCGGAGAGGACGATGGCCGCCGCCCTCCAGAAACTGATGAAGGACAGCATGACGGTGGAGGCGACCACCACGCGTTGTGGTGTCACCGCCGTCGGTGAACCTGGGTTCACGGTCGGGCTCCTTTCGCGCGCCCGTGCACACCCGGGCCGCGGCTCTTCAATTCGCCTGCGAGGTTAGCTGTCGGGCTAGGGCTGAAAAGTACCCCGCGCGGTGCGGCACCGCGCTGCGCCCCGAGATTGGGTCCCCCGCCGCCACATCTGGCGTTCGGCACTTCCAGGGTAGCACCCGAGGGAGAGATCGCAAGATAGCGGTTTGGGCACGCCGCTAGCGCAGCGCCGCGAACAACTCGTCCCGAGTGAGCGCGCGCTGCTCGCCCGAGGCCATGGTCTTCAGCGCGTAGGTGCCGGCGGCAATCTCGTTGTCGCCCAGGATGAGCGCGTAGCGGGCGCTGAGCTTGTTCGCCGTCTCCATGGCTCGCTTCACCTTGTGGTCTGAACTGACCTCGACCACCACGCCCGAGCGGCGCAGATCGCGCGCCAGCAGGGCGGCGTGGCCGAGCGCGGCGTCGCCCATGGCAATCAGGAATACGTCGAGCTTCGCAAAAGTGCCGGCCGGAGTGTGCTCCTCGACCGCCATGATCAGGCGATCTTCTCCGATCGAAAAACCGATGCCGGGCGCGGCCACGCGGGAGCCGAGCGATTCGGCCAGCCCGTCGTAACGGCCGCCGCCGAGTACGGAGTTCTGCGCGCCCAGGGCGCCGTGCACCACCTCGAAGGTCGTGCGCGTGTAGTAGTCGAGCCCGCGCACCAGGCGCGAGCGGATCTCGTAGTCGATCGAGCGTGCGTCGAGCAGCGCCTTCACCGTTTCGAAATGCCCGGCGCAGCCCGCGCAGAGGTGGTCGAGGATCGAGGGCAGCGAGTCGATCGTGTTCTGGTCTTCCGGCACCTTGCAGTCGAGCACGCGCAGGGCGTTCGTGTCGGCCCTGCGCTGGCAGTCCTGGCACATCGTCTGCTTCACGCTCTGGAGTTGCTCGCGCAGAGCTTCGACAAACACCGGCCGGCACTTCGGGCAGCCCACGGAATTGATGAGCAGCTTGGGGCGCTGCACGCCGCAGCGCACCAGAATCTCCAGCGCCAGTTCGATTACCTCGGCGTCGACAGCGGGCGATTCTGATCCGATCGCCTCGGCGCCGATCTGCGAAAACTGCCGGTAGCGCCCCTTCTGCGGGCGCTCGCGGCGGAACATCGGGCCGATGTAGTAGAGCTTCTTCAGCCCGGGCACCTGGTCCAGGCGGTGCTCGATGTAGGCGCGGATCACCGAGGCCGTGTTCTCCGGGCGCAGCGTCAGCGAGCTGCCGTCGCGGTCCTCCCAGGTGTACATCTCCTTGGAGACGATGTCGGTTTCCTCGCCCACCCCGCGCGCGAACAGCGTCGTCTCTTCGAAGATCGGCGTGCGGATCTCGTGGTAATGGAACGTGCGGAAGACCTCGCGCGTGGCGGCCTCGACGTGGTTCCAGAGCGCGGACGCCGGCGGCAGGATGTCGCGCGTGCCTCGAACTGCTTTGATCATGTTTTGGTACCTTGCGGGCCTAGTGCGCCGCTTCGTCGCGATACTGCTGGCGGTAGCGGATGTAGCGCTGGGCGTTCTCGCCGAAGCGTGCGCGCTCGTCTTCGCTCACCTGGCGGCGCACCTTCGCCGGCACGCCCATCACCATCGAACCGGGCGGAATCTGCATCCCTTCCGGCACCAGCGCTCCAGCGGCGATGATCGACCCGTGGCCCACCGTGGCGCCGTTGAGCACGATCGAGCCGATGCCGATGAGCACGTCGTCTTCAATCACGCAGCCGTGCAGGCACGCCATGTGCCCCACCGTCACGCGGCTGCCCAGGATAACAGGGTAGCGGTCCAGCTCGCCGTGCAGCACCGAGCCGTCCTGGATGTTGGTGTCGTCGCCAAGCTCGATGCGGTTCACGTCGCCGCGCAGAACCGCGCCGGGCCAGACCGAAGAGCGCTCACCGAGGGTGACGTCGCCGATGACGGTGGCTGCCTGGTCAATATATGCAGAGGAGGCAACCTTCGGGAAGATGCCAGCAAGAACAAGAAGACCATCGCGTCGAGCAACTGCAACTATTCAGATAGTCGACCACCGAATGGTGGTCAGAGAATCTGTTGAATATACCGCTTTGAGCGGTTCACAATCTTTCAAGCCACCGGCTTTGCCGGTGGTCACTGACTTATAGGTGCCAAATATATTGAAATTTACTTCGCTGGCTCCGTTCAAGTGTACCTCAGGCGAAGCCAAAATCTCAGAAGGAGTCCTGAGATCCATTACCCGGGAGATTCCAAGATTCGAGAGAGTTACGAGATCGTTAGAATTGAGTCCTCCGAGTTCTGAGGAACGATAAAAGACTCCCGTTCGCATAATCCCGTTATGGCTGGTATCATTGGCAAATCCGGTTCCACCATAGGTTATGGAAATCCCGGCAATATCGCGGAAGTTTTTAGCTGAAGTTAAATATGGCGTCGAAATTTCATTTTGTGCCCATGCTGGCGAATGGTACAGAGATATGAGTAATATTGTGGCAACCAGAGAGTATACGTTCTTCAAAATATCTCAGAGATCCTTTTGTTCCGCCTCAGTTGGAAATGGACATTCAAGCTGTTTGCATTAAGGGGGTATGGGTGTTCGTGTTATCTCCCCTTGGGCTGATTGGGCCGTAGGCACGAAGTCGTTTTTTCTTTCTCAGTTCCCTGGCCTTTTCCAGTTTCCGGTCTCGCTCTTTGAATATTTCCTGGTCTCTGCCGTTCAATTTGTCCATCGGCGCGATATATCCGATGGCGCTGTGCAACCTGACGTTGTTGTAGTGATGGATAAACCCTTCAACCATTCTTCGGGCATCGTCAAGGGAAAGCGGGACACCGGGACGAATACATTCCCCCTTGATGGTTGCGTGGAACCGTTCCAATTTGCCGTTGGACTGCGGATAATATGGCGATGTCCGCACATGCGTCATTCCCGAGATACGGATGAATTCTTTGAAATCCTTGGCAATAAATTGTGGCCCGTTATCTGAAATGATCCTTGGCCGGGCTTCGGGAAAGTGCTCCTTGGCGCGTTGCAGGATGATCTCCACATCCATTTCCGTCATCTGTTCCCTGATCTCCCAGTGGACAATGAAACGACTGCATCCATCGAGAATGCTGCACAAATAATAAAATGTGCCGCAGATGTTGATATAAGAAATGTCCACATGCCAATGGTCATGGGGCCTGAGCGGTTGCACAAAGCCGGTGCCCTTGAGGCTTTTCTTCCGGTTCCATTTCTGCAGCAACCCTGCCTGGCCTAGAACTCGCCAGGTGCTGCTGGGGCTGACGGCAACGATGTCCTGATCCAGTAGCATAAACGTCAACCGCCGATACCCCTCAAGGGAATTGTTGACAGCAAAATTGACGATCGCTGCCCGTTCCCAAGGTTCAAGCCAGAAATCCCGGGGGATCAGCCCATTATGTTCGTTGGCCTTGCCGTACCGCTTGATCCATGCATAAAACTTGCTCCTGGAAACGGCCAGCCAAGCGATGATCTCTTGCAGGGCCACTTCAGCTTTCTTGCTCCAATGCTTGCTGAAATCAACAACGGTATCACGTGTATCATGAGGAACCCAGCTACCATTCAGAGCTCCCCAAGTTCTTTTTTTAACTGGATATGCTCCTCCAGTAACTCGGAAAGAACCTCGTGTTTCCGACGTAATTTATCTTCAAGCTGATGGATTCGTTGTTCTTGTACCTTCTTGGAGTCTTTGTTTTCTAGGGCAAAAGCAGCAGCTCCCTTTTCGAAAAACTGCTTTTGCCAACCGTAGAATGTATTCGGCTGCAGTTGGTATTCATCGCAGAGATCCGATACCGTTTCCCGGCCAACCAGGTGGCGCTTGAGGATGATTACCTTCTCTTCAGGGCTGTAGTTGTGACGTTTCTTTCGCATGGACTTTCCTCCGTTCATAATGGTTTATCATGAACAGCTCAAAAGTCCTATTCCCGTTGAACCAAGACACTTTGTTTGATTCTTTATAGTTATTACTCTGTATTGGTTGTGGGGAAAACCACACAGGCGTAGCCTTTAAATTACTTGATGGGCTTAGTGGAATCGGTGGCTTTAATAACTAAAAAGTAAATGCAGATAATACGTTACGCCAGCAGAGAAGCTTCTTATCCGGTGAATCTTTTACCAACATTACATGTATTGTCGATTGGGAGTAGAGTTAGGGTGAGGTGGTCGGGGTTTGTGAGACATCCTGAGGTGTGAAATAAGCAATGTTGCTTTTATTATACAGTTACAGGCCTCAGGCTGCCTTGCTCAATTGTTCGATTCGTTTTGAATAAGCCTCATTTGGAGTCTGCTTGTCAAGTGACGAATGTTTTCTTTTCTCATTATACCAGCCGAACCAGGAAGTCAGATCCTTGACAAGCTCAGTTCCCGTTTCGTATGACTTCAGGTAGATCCTTTCGTATTTCAGGGTGCGCCAAAGTCGCTCGATAAAGATATTGTCCTTGAATCGTCCTTTGCCGTCCATGCTGATTTTGACGTTCCAGGCCTTGAGGACTGAGGTGAACGCTTCGCTGGTGAATTGGCACCCCTGATCAGTATTGAATATCTCAGGAGCGCCATATTTAAAGAGAGCCTCTTTCAAAGCCTCAACGCAAAATCTGGTGTCCAGAGTGTTGGATAGTCGCCAGGCGAGAACCTTTCTGGTGGCCCAATCCATGATCGCGATCAGGTACATGAAACCCCGAGCCATAGGGATGTAGGTGATGTCAGTCGCCCACACCTGATCGGGCCTGTCAATGGTCACTCCCCGGAGCAGATAGGGATAGACCGGATGCTTCGGCTGTCGCCTGCTGGTGCCCGGCTTGGGAGCTAAAGACTCGATGCCCATGACCCGCATTAAGCGACGGACACGACCTCTTCCCACCACGAGTTCGGGAGTTGTGAGGTGATCAGCAAAGGAACGGCTCCCCATCCAGGGGTGCTCAATATAGAGTTTGTCTATCCGGGCCATCAGTTCCAAATCACCAACACGTAGACCGAAGCCAAGGCCGCGGTAATAGTTGGAACGAGGCAGTCCGAAAAGCTGGCAGCAACGCTGAACAGAAACTTCAGGATGTCCCATAGCGATCACCTGTTGTTTCTGCGCCCGGCCAAGTTCAGACCGGGCAGATTGGCTAAAAAATCGTTCTCAACCTTGAGCTTGCCGATCTGACGGTGGAGCTCGGCCACTTCGGCCTCATGGTTGACTTCTTTCTTCTTGCCCTTGCCAAAAAGCTCAGAAGCGTTCTTGGTCAGATCCTGCTTCCAGCGGGTGATCTGGGTCGGGTGAACCCGGTACTCAGTAGCCAGTTCAGCCAGAGTCTTGGACTCCGACAGTGCGGCCAGGGCTACTGTGGCCTTAAATTCTGCGCTGTGACGTGGACGATGAGGTGGGTTTGACATTGAACTTCTCCTTGCAAAATAGGTTGGTTCATTGCTTATACACCTGTCTCAATAATCGGCACCTCTTCAGGGGGCGTCCATCAAGGTCTTGCTGCTTCAAGGCACACTTGGAAGCTGACGAATTATTCCACCATAGTGCTCATCGTCTGTTCCTACGAATACTTGCTTGCCACTCGCCTCTGATTCGCGCACAGTGATGCTCTCAACTTTCAATCCATCCAAGGTCGCCAGCCTCTTACTCTCACCCAGTTGAACCAGTGGATTGCCATTTTTATCAGCAATCACTTTTCCAATCCGCCAAGCTACGCTTCGGAACGGACCGTCATCGTTTCCCGGATCATAGGCAGATGCGCTGTATATAAAACCATCGTTGTCAACCGCCAAAGCTACAATGGGCCGAGCCCCCTTCCCGACAGGATCGATTCCTTCATAAGTAACTTCCTTGAATGGTCCGAATTCCAGCGGATGCAATGAAAGCGTGGCCCATTTGATTTTCGTTGCTGCAAGGCCCTCCGCACGTTCCGCGTACAGATACACCAATTGCTGGCCAATTTGGCAAACCTCGGTGGCTTCTACGTTCTCGATGGGCACAGGCCAAGGAATCTGAGACTCTATCTTCAGCGTATCATTACCGTACACAGCAAAGAAAATCCGTCGAGCCCCTTCGCCTTCCTGGCCGCTTTCAGCAAACAAAAATCCCCTACCGCCCGGGATACGGCTAACGCTTTCCAAATCGCTGCTGGGCCCATCAGGTCCAGGAAACTCTAAATCCAGAGACTGCCAGGTGACTCCCTCGAGCTCCGATTTAGGAAGACGCACAAGGCTGACCCGGGGCCAGTGTTTTTTCTCCGAATTGCGTTTGGCATCATGGACGCTGATAAAGAGGTCATCCTTAACCCAAGCCAGGCCGCTAAGATCAGGCAATGTTGATGCTCGAACGACGCCTGGAGGATTAGCAAAGTTAGTCGTCGCGCAACCAGTAAGTATCGCTGCACACAGTGCGAGTGTAACGAAAGAAAAATTCTGGCCACGAATTTTAAAGTCGCGAGCATTCATGGTTTGACTCCTTGTGAGAGCGGCATAAGGGCCGATCACACTTTCCGCTTGGTTGTCGTTGACAGGCTCCGCTCACGCTCCGCCTATCAAGGGCGTTCGAGCGGAAATTTGCCTAGCCCTCTGGTCACGAGCTTCGCTCGCACCAGAACTAGACAGATTCCGCTCAAAAGCCGGCGTTCGTGGTTATTATTTTAACCGCTTCCAATTGTGCCAAATATGTCCCGATCCCGTTTCTGTGCCAAACTTTTTGGGCACAGTCAGTGCAGCAGGATCGAAGCTAACCTTGTATTGATCTGGGCCCTCAAATTCATAGATTGAAATCACAGTCTTCCCTGCATGAGGGCCATTGAGGCGGACCCAATGCATTTCCTTGGGATTTTTGGTCACATCCAGTTTCGTTATAGAGGCAACGATCACTTCTTTATGTTGATGAGGACTGAAGAGTTCGACCTTGTTCCCGACGAAGGTGATTTTATTCTGTTTGACATGTTCTTCAGGCACCTTTTTCCCGTCCATCTCAGCTGAGATCATTACCCAAGTACCTTGAAATTTTTGAAGCTCTGCTTCAGTACTTTTTTCTTGTGTTTGTGCGACAGCAAACGTCGATGCTGACCATAAGAATGTCATAACGGTTGCAAATACGAAAATCTTCGAACGCATAACCCTTCTCCTTTGTTGATTTTGTATAGCGCAGATTGCACCCCTAATGATCAGAAACGATCTGATCCAAGTAAGTACTCGGAAACAAATTAGAAACTCACGCTCAGCCCTAGCTCTCCGCCATAGTTGGTATTCTCAGAGGATCCGAAGACTTCTGAAAAGGCACCCCAGAGCAGAATTTTCGGGCTGATCTTGTACGAGACGCCAACCGTCGCATTTCCCCAGTCAGAAGCAACGGGAGTGACCAGTGTGGTGTACGAAGGAGCCAATACCGAAGTGAGTGTCGTTGTCACCGTTCGATCATCGTCGTTCCATTCGTGATTCCACGTAGCTTCGGCAAACGGTTTCCATTTACCGAGTTCAATCGATCCTCTCCAGCCCAATTGTGTCACTTGCGATTCCCTTGTTTGGCTGTTGAACGACAAAGCGGTTACGCCTGTCGTCCCGGTTTCAGTAAAACCGTCAATGTGTGTCTCTTGAAAAAGAACTCCCACGACCGGTCCCGTAGTGAACTGACCGATCTTGAAATCGCTGCCGCCGCGTAATGCCAGGGAAATCGAGTGTCCATCTGCCTCACCGTCATTTTGGTCAGTGAAGATGCCGAGTTTTACCGAGCGGTTGATGTCGTTCTGCAGGAAACCATAGGATGCAATGACATTGCCCCAGTACTGCTCATGTTGATAGGCTGAATAAAAACTCATGGTCTGCTCATCCTGATCGAAACCGCCACCAGTGGAAAAGTCCTGAGACTGATAACCGGCCGTAAGAGCTCCGCCAAGGACGATTCCAGAAACTGTTTGATAATCGGCGCCAATCGTCCCTTGAAACGGATTGCCAGAGTCACTTGGAAAATACGACTCGGTCTCGGTTTTCGTATATCCATAACCAGCCGAAGCCCAAGCGTTGATGCCAATCTGGCCACGGCCCATTCCGGAAAGCTCAACTTGTCGCTGAATAGTTGCGTTTCTGGAGAGACCGCTCTGAATTGGAGCTTCAGCAATCAATGAAATATTAGTTGGAGCTGTCAGCAAGCTGTACATAAAATCAGTTTCAATCGTCTGTCCAGCAGTAGTCAAATGATGTGAGTCTGACCAAAGATGCGTCTGTTCTGCATCCGGAGACACAAGTTGAGCTGGAGAGCAGATTAACGCCGAAGCTGGACCGCAAGCTTGATTCTTCGCAAGAACACTTTCCGGCGTAAAACCAAACTGTGTTGGATGCTGCGAGACATATTTCAGCACACCTTCAATATCTACAGGGATGAAGTTTACACCAGCGGCTTGAAGGGCTGTCCGAACTTGTGATGCATAAGCCGACGACTCTTCAATATTCGTCTGATTCGCTGGAGAGACGTAACCATTCTCTTCCACAGTCCGAGCATATGAATAGGGACTCAGGACCATTATGTGCTGGGCACCGGCAGCATGTAACGAAATAATGCTTGAAGAAAGCGCATTTGATAACGAACGAATATACGCCGCATGATCGATAGCAACCTGCGCATCAAGCCACGCGAGATCGTTGCCGCCAATGCTGAACATATACAACGCATTCGGGTTGGCATGACCGTTGACAGACGCTAAATAATTTGTGACCTGAGCGGTAACTGGCACATTGTTATACAAACCATTTGCAAATCCGTTGTCTTGTGTTGTCGAGTACGTCTGTGCAGAGCCATTTGCGTAATTTGTTCCTCCACCAGGCATAGTAACTGGATTTGCGGCAAGACCAAATTTCTGAGCAATCTGGATTGTATCCACAACTCCGGGTCCCATGAAAGCACCACTGCCGCCAGCAGCTACCGTCGCAGCAATAAGTACATCGATTGAGGCGCCGGGAGGTAAGAGTGGAGATCCACCAGTCGGGCTATAACGGAAATAGCCACTGTCCATTGTACTATCCCCAAAGCCAATGAATTGATTGTAACCAGAGGCGCTGGCCGCAGTGAGTGTGCTAACCGACGTGACTGCGGCCAGCGCAGTTATTTGAAAGATTTTTTTTGTTCTTTGCATAATGACGGTCCTGATAAATTTTTCTTAAAGATGGCGTTTAATGACCGAACTTTCAGGTAAGAATTCTATTATTAAAGCACCCCGAAAAAGTTGAAGTTTCAACCAGCATCTAAACGAAGATTCTCCCGTGTTTGGTGATTAACGGCCGATTATACTTAGACACTTCAAGATTTATTTACAATAACTGCGCCATATTACACAATCAGCATCACGTTATCCTTTATTGCTGTTTTGCCTTTGTTTCTAAACAAATTCTCATCTCCCGAAGCCTTTACCTCAAAATCGATACCATGCCATGCTGTACATAAAAGTGGAATCTGCTGTACACAAAAGTGGAAAAATTCAAAAATCGAACACATAATGCCTTTCTTATCCGAATAAAAAAGCATAGGTGAGAGCGCGGAGAGTAGTTGGAAGATAAGCTAGGCAATTTCCCGAAGCTTATTTAGAATCATACATATTTACAATTCGGGTTTTGAAAACCAAATCGAAAACCAAGCAACCTGGGGACCGATTTCAGTTCTTCCAAAAAGAGGAATAAGAGGTCAGAGCCAAATTACTGCAAGAGGTTTATCTTCGGTGAACATATTCAGAGAAATCTTTACTCAACGTCAAAGGCAACCAGTAGCGGTCTGAAGAGGTGCCGATTATTGAGACAGGTGTATAAGCAATGAACCAACCTATTTTGCAAGGAGAAGTTCAATGTCAAACCCACCTCATCGTCCACGTCACAGCGCAGAATTTAAGGCCACAGTAGCCCTGGCCGCACTGTCGGAGTCCAAGACTCTGGCTGAACTGGCTACTGAGTACCGGGTTCACCCGACCCAGATCACCCGCTGGAAGCAGGATCTGACCAAGAACGCTTCTGAGCTTTTTGGCAAGGGCAAGAAGAAAGAAGTCAACCATGAGGCCGAAGTGGCCGAGCTCCACCGTCAGATCGGCAAGCTCAAGGTTGAGAACGATTTTTTAGCCAATCTGCCCGGTCTGAACTTGGCCGGGCGCAGAAACAACAGGTGATCGCTATGGGACATCCTGAAGTTTCTGTTCAGCGTTGCTGCCAGCTTTTCGGACTGCCTCGTTCCAACTATTACCGCGGCCTTGGCTTCGGTCTACGTGTTGGTGATTTGGAACTGATGGCCCGGATAGACAAACTCTATATTGAGCACCCCTGGATGGGGAGCCGTTCCTTTGCTGATCACCTCACAACTCCCGAACTCGTGGTGGGAAGAGGTCGTGTCCGTCGCTTAATGCGGGTCATGGGCATCGAGTCTTTAGCTCCCAAGCCGGGCACCAGCAGGCGACAGCCGAAGCATCCGGTCTATCCCTATCTGCTCCGGGGAGTGACCATTGACAGGCCCGATCAGGTGTGGGCGACTGACATCACCTACATCCCTATGGCTCGGGGTTTCATGTACCTGATCGCGATCATGGATTGGGCCACCAGAAAGGTTCTCGCCTGGCGACTATCCAACACTCTGGACACCAGATTTTGCGTTGAGGCTTTGAAAGAGGCTCTCTTTAAATATGGCGCTCCTGAGATATTCAATACTGATCAGGGGTGCCAATTCACCAGCGAAGCGTTCACCTCAGTCCTCAAGGCCTGGAACGTCAAAATCAGCATGGACGGCAAAGGACGATTCAAGGACAATATCTTTATCGAGCGACTTTGGCGCACCCTGAAATACGAAAGGATCTACCTGAAGTCATACGAAACGGGAACTGAGCTTGTCAAGGATCTGACTTCCTGGTTCGGCTGGTATAATGAGAAAAGAAAACATTCGTCACTTGACAAGCAGACTCCAAATGAGGCTTATTCAAAACGAATCGAACAATTGAGCAAGGCAGCCTGAGGCCTGTAACTGTATAATAAAAGCAACATTGCTTATTTCACACCTCAGGATGTCTCACAAACCCCGACCACCTCAGTCACGGGACTGGACGCGCTCAACATAACACGGCTCCCTGCCGTCTGGTTGACCTCCTTGTGAAATTATTATTCAAGGTAACACGAAATTGATAAGTGCATTCCCTTAGTGACTTTTTGCAACTCAGGTTCCGTACTGCATGCAAGTAAACCCTCAGCTAAGATGAAATAGTTTCGACTTGACCTGACACCTCACTTGAAAAAATGAGGGTTACCAGTTTTGATAATGGTGCGAACCAACCATCAAAACAAATGGAGGCAACCCTCATGCTGCATGGTAACGAACGAATCGTAAAACACAAGATTGGATTGCTCAATCTGGCGGAAGAACTCTCTAATGTCTCGAGGGCCTGCAAGATCATGGGTCTTTCCCGAGATACCTTCTACCGTTACAAGGCGGCTGTTGGTAACGGTGGCATCGAAGCGCTGATCGATAAAAGCCGTCGCAAGCCCAACATCAAAAACCGTGTCGAGGAGATGACGGAAGCGGCTGTGATTGCCTATGCAGTCGAACAACCTGCTTATGGCCAGGTGCGGGCCAGCAATGAACTGCGCAAGCAGGGTATATTCATCTCTCCAAGCGGGGTGCGTTGTGTCTGGCTGCGTCATCAACTGGGGCGGTTCAAGGATCGCTTGCGAGCACTGGAGAGCAAGGTGGCGAAGGAGGGTTTGATCCTCACCGAGGCACAGGTGCAGGCGCTTGAGAAGAAAAAGGATGATGACCTTGCCTCTGGCGAAATTGAAACTGCACATCCCGGCTATCTGGGCTCCCAGGACACCTTTTATGTCGGCACGCTCAAAGGTGTGGGTCGAATTTACCAGCAGACCTTTGTCGATACCTATTCCAAGGTGGCGTTCGCCAAGCTCTATACCACCAAAACACCGATTACCGCCGCTGATCTGCTCAACGACAGGGTGCTGCCATTCTTTGAAGAACATCAGCTACCAATGTTGCGGATCATGACGGATCGGGGAACGGAATACTGCGGCAAGGTGGAGACGCACGATTATCAGCTCTATCTGGCCGTGAACGATATCGAGCACACAAAGACCAAGGCCCGGTCACCGCAAACCAACGGAATCTGCGAGCGGTTCCATAAAACCATCCTCAATGAATTCTACCAGGTGACTTTTCGCAAAAAACTCTATGCTACAATAGAGGAACTTCAAAAAGATCTCGATGAATGGCTGGGCCGCTACAACACCCAAAGAACCCATCAGGGGAAAATGTGCTGTGGGCGGACTCCACTGGAAACACTTGAGGATGGAATAAAATTTTGGCAGGATAAAAAATTGAATCAAATTTGACCTGACAGACACCAATAAAAAACTGGCAACTGTCAGATTAAGTCCTAACTACTACAGCTAAGAAGTCGCTCCTGTGCGAAGTTCCCCCGGGGTAATTGAAGTTTGTCTCAACAATCTGGTCTGGATTAATTTTTTTCAGGAACTTCGGATACCATTTTCTAATTTTTTGCAAAATCTCGTTCTGTTGAAATACGGTTAGCCGATATGCCGACTCGTTGGCATTATTTAAGCCATCGAAGATTCTTGGCGATGTATTGAAGACTATTGCATCAACCCCCTCCCAGAAGGATACCGACAGAGCGACCCCGCCACCAAGTGAATGCCCTGTAACGCTAACTTTTCTGTCTGGGTGTGAGTCGATGTATTCTCGTACATGTTTTTTTGCGGACTTATAAGGAATAGAAATTCCAATCGCCAAATTCCCGTTTACCCAATCAATTTTTTCTTTGGTTCCCTTGAAGGCAATGATGGTCTTGTTTGAATTAGAATCCTCCCATATATCAAATTGCAGATTGGAAAAGATACTCCCTGCAAATGTCTTTGATGTGTAAGAATTTCTGGTATCCTGCACCGTTTTTCCTTTGAGGTCGACTTTTCTCCAACCAAGCATTTCTATCGGGAAACGGGTTTTTTCTTTGTCATTTGCGTACGCATTCGATGCCATCATTGAATAGATGGCGACTTCGCTTGCAACAGCCTTCGTGAAGGGTTTTGTTTCTATGGATTCAGCGTGAACAATCGAAGATGAAAGAATAATTAACAGAATAACTAAAATTTTTTCCATAATTACTCCTAGTTGTGTGTTCATTACGTTGGATTTGATGGTTTTATTTTGATCGGGTCAAACTGTAAAATCAGCGGCTCCTTTAAGACGTCCGCTGGATTGGTTGGGTAATTCATGATGTTTTTTCCTTGTCAAGGGTTCCGCTGTATGCACTAAGTAGACTATCCAGCTCCTTGGCCCAGTCGCTCAATGGTGCGTGGAACTCAACAATGTCTCCTTCATTCTTATAGACCTCGCCGCCTACAAGAGCCTGATCGTCAACGAGTAGAGCAAAGTAAGTATAATCAAGAATGATAATTGGCCCTTGTTCATTCATTCTGGCGACTTCCTTGCGCCACGTGTCAGGCCGGTCTCGTTTAAGGGCTTCCATTTCCATAACACGCCCTACGAATACTCTTCCACCTTGGATCACGTCTGGATGCTGCATAACGATATAGTAACCCAACCAACCAAAATAGTTATCGCTCCACATTTTCCATCCGTAGGAATCCTGGAGCTTATTGATAGGATCACCATTGTTTAGGATCGAAAAGAAAGAGCTTCCTCCTTTCGCTGCTTGATCAACGGCTATATTTAATCCAGACACTACTCTCTTTAGCAGTTTCTGCTGTACCAATAGCGTATCTAGTTCTTTCGTTAAGTGCTTACTGTCATCACTCAATCTATCCCTATCCGTTTTCAGTTCTTCTCTACCTTCCTCAAGCAAAGTGCGTTCGGCTAGTAGCTTTTTATTTTCAGCTTCAAGAAGAGCGTTCAATGTCTCGTTACGTCGTTCTGTTAGTGCATTCAATTCCGACTCTCGGTGCAGAATCGGCTCCAGTTAGGTCCGAGCCCAGCCAAAAAGAAGTGCCGCAGTGATCAAAATAGCAACAAGGTATTGAGCAAGAGTAGATTGCTGCCACCATTTTGTGCTTAGCCGTCGTTCAATTTCTTTGGCCTCAAGTTCGAATTTAGTTCGTTCTGCATCTATCCTCAAAAGTTCAGCATGTTTGACTCTGTTTTGTAAGTTGATGTCGGCGGATTGCTCAGTTAGAGAGGCCGAAGCCATTCTGATACTAGATCCTTTTTGTGCTATTGCTGGCCCACTACTAATAAAAGCAAAAACGAAACAAATGGATAAGATCACAATACGTATCATATATTTTCCAATGTAATCTCGTTGTAGCCCACCACTTGTTGCTAACTGGGCTCTCCGTACAAGGATAGGCCTCAAAGCGGTAGCCGGTGTCCGCGCATTGTTCCGAATAGAAAGCCGATTAAAACGAATGCCGAAGAAAATGCCGCTAGCGACCAAAAAACCATCGCACCGATATTGATATCAAGGAATCGGAAAATCAGTCCTAGCAACAGCAGCCAGGGAATTAAGACCGCTGAAATGGCATAAAACTTCACTCGTCCAGGTTTGTCCTCTGTGTCTAGAAAGACGCTTTCGTAGTCATAACCGATGGTTGGAACAAGCGGTGCGTCAGCGAAGTCATATGCTCCTTTGTAGATAATTTTGAACAAATCACTAATAACGCGACGGTTATCAAAGTAGGCCAGGTGCGACCCGGCAGGATCAGGAAAATGCAGGTTCGAGACATGGACGTTGTCGACCCGGTGCTTTAACTCCGTTCGGTTTGCTGGGGAGTGTAAGGCTCCGCTGATAATGTCACCTTCGTCCCAATAGTTGATCCAATGGATATAGGGTTTCCTGTTTCGTGAAAATGGGGCGTTTCCGATATCGCCGCGCAACTCTTCCACAACTCGCTTGTACCTGTGACAACTGCTCTTGTAGCTCTCGAAGAAGTAATGAATCTTGTCGATTGGGCTCCCGAGCGTCACGAAATGCTTGATCTTGTCGAGTGGGATCGGTCCTGTAATGGGATCAGCAGCATTATGGGCTCGATTATGCCGTACCGCCTCCAGCAGCGTGTCATGCGCCACGGCAGTCCCAAGGCTATGGCTGACAATGACGGCTCGCCTGCAATCCGGATCCTTCAGGACGTGGGAAATCAAATCGACGCCACGTTCAATCACCTTCTTGCGCCGCTCGTGCTTGGCGTCGGTCTCCTCATAGGTCGCCCACGACTCGACGTCGCCCATATAGGATTTGAGAAAGCTCCCGATACCTAACACTTAGAAGGCCCCCGGTTGTCAACGGATAAAGGTATCCGGGAGCGATGAACTTATCACTCTGTGGTCGGTACAATCCGACCAATTGCCCGATGAAGCGCGCCCTGACTTGGGTTTCATATTCGACGACAGAGTGACTCTGCGCCAAACACTTATCGAGGATCAACCACTTTGCCAGTTAAGACGATGCTGGCAAGAGCAACGAGCGAATGGAACCCGGTCGAGAATGGGCCACTCTCTTGCTCGTCGGAGACCGGGTTCCATTCGCGGGCTCGCCGGGAACGAAGGCCGGGTGATTGCGGCAAGGATTTTGTTGTCGCGTCCTAGAAACAATCGCGTACCCTCGTGCCGTCCCATTCAAAACGGCTTGGTCATGCGGCGGCATGCCAGAGTTAGAGCCGGGCTCGGGTGAGGGGCAGAACCACATCAACAAGCAGATGTTCAACGAGCGGGACGGACGGCCAATCAAGCCTTCTGGCTGCGGTGCAACCGGCAGACCATGGCCCATAATGCTGACGGCAGACGGAGGATATGCTCCGGAGGGCCATGCGGATATGCTCGAAAAAAGCTCCAGTTAGGTGTCGGGCTCGCCCGTCCCCTCGATTAGACGGCCAGGAACGTATGCATGTTGAACCCCTGCCGGTTTTTCAGCATGAAATAGACCGCTCGGCCGAGCTTGTGCGCCAGGATGGAAAGCGCCTTGCCTTTGCCGTGTTTCCGCACCAGCTTGTCGTGGAATTGCCGGCCCGGTTCGTTGCTTTTGAGGAACAGTTGCGCAGCCAAGGAAAAGGCCCAGCGGAGATGGGCGTTGCCGATCTTCTTGCCGCCACTGCCGTATTTCTTGCCGTTGGATTCCTTGGAGCAGGTGACCAGGCGGCAATAGGAGGCGAAATCCTGAACCCTGGGAAAGCGGCTGATGTCCTCGATCTCATAGAGCAGATTGAGGGCATTGATCCGGCCCACGCCGGGGATGCTCTTCAAGAGGGCATAAGCAGTCGGGTCATGCTCCTTTGCGTGGGCAATGATGTCCTGTTCGAGGACGGCCAACACCCGGTCATAGGCGTCGATCATGTCGAGATTGGCGGCCATGGACATGCACACCGAGGGATCGTCGAACCGATCCAGCAAGCCTTCCCGGTTTTGCGGTTTGGCGATCCGGCCCAGAGGCACCTGCAGGTTGTACTGGCTGGCGGTATTCTGGGTGTGGGCAAAGAGCTCGGCCCGCTTGCGCATGAGATGGTTGCGCCGGCGCATCAGGTCCCGAGTGGCACGCATCCGCTGGGGATACACGTAGGCCATGGGAATGAGGCCGCCCCTGAGCAAGGCAGCGATCTTCTGGGAGTCAATCTTGTCGTTCTTGCTTTTGCCGCCGTGGATGGCTCGCATGTAGAGCGCATGACCGAGGATAAAGGGGATGTTTTCCGTGGCGCAGAGATCGGCCAGCCAGTACCAGGAGAACATGCACTCGGCGCACACCACCAGATCATCCCGATAGGGGGCGATGGTTTTGAGGAAGGTTTCCGGCTCGGTCTTGATGTTGCGATGGAGCAGGATGTCCCCTTCCTGGCTGAGGATGCACAGGTACATTTTGTTGGTGTGCAGGTCGATTCCACAGTAATGCTTGTGTTGCTTGGTGTACAATCGCATGAGAAGGCCTCCTTGCTAAGGGTTGCTGATACCCCCATTATAGCGGAATAGTCCGCCGGGTGCTCAGGGGGCCTTCTCTAGTATCAAGCCACCCAGCGAGACGGCTAGTCCAAATGCCGTTGCCCAGTTTGGTTGAAGCTTAGAGGCCACGCTTTCTGGTAGCACGCTCAGATACGGCAGGAGCGCTTGCCATCCGGAAAGTTGTTGCAGCACGAACAGGATCAAGCCTGTAGCGATACCAAGCAAAAGTAGCAGGAGTAACGCCAGCGTGATGAGTAGGAATGCGTTTTTGGCCTCACGAACACGGTATTTGGAACGCCAGAGTCTGGAAAGGGATAGACATCGTTGCAACTTGTTCGGACGCTTTTCAAGCTCCATTTTTTGAAACTCAAGAAAGTCTTCAAAGGTACCGTTGTGAAACGCACTGAGCGCTGGAGGTTTCTCAAAATTATTATAGAGTGCGACAAGTTCCGCAATATCATTTCGCTCAACACCAGTTGGCCATTCTTCCGGGCGCTCAAAAAGATCGACAAGAATTGATCGACGCAGCCGCTGACGTTCCCGCCACTTTGCCAGAAAAAAGCGCGCATTCGTTGCATGCGACCAGTCGTGATCGTCGGCGTACCGGTGAATGGCCCGTATATAGGTCTCCGTACGTTCCGGATCATTTCGTGAAGGTTCCAGCCGTGGGCTTATTTTCGTCAGGAAGCCATTTACTTCACCACGTTCCCGATAGGAATTGGACAGGTAGATGTCGATGGAGTCGATCAGTCGGCTGACCTCTTCATGTCGCCGCTGGCTCCCCATCCCGTGCACGTAAACGACAGCAACATGGTCTTTCTTTTCAGTGTCCACTGTTTCCGTTTGCATTGTTTGTGTCGCCATTTTACCTCCAAACATCCAAACAAATATCACCCTGCCTGCCGGAGGGCAGAGTGATTAAAAACAATTATTTCCTGACGATGATTACGTAGCTAAATCATCGTCCAGATTATGGATGACCTGATTGACGCTCAGTGTGTCTGTATCGTACCTGGGAAGACAGTAATGACACCCGTTGTACCCACTCTCTTAGGCAGAGTGATTTAGCTAAATCATCAGATTATGGATGACCTGATTGACGCTCAGTGTGTCTGTATCGTACCTGGGAAGACAGTAATGACACCCGTTGTACCCACTCTCTTTTATCAGCTTGGCTACCTCTCCCAGATCCTTGCAGAATGATTTATTACTGGCAGCCATCAGAGATACCCAGTGGCAGTCGAGTTTGTGGATCTCTTTGGAATTGAGATTGGCGACATGCCAATCTGGGTTGAACCGGTAGAGGTATCTGAGAGTTACCGTTGATTTGTCGGCACTGATCCCTGTAACCCGGAATATAATGTAGCTTGCTGTTTCTCCTTCCTGGGCTATTGATACATAGGTGTGGTCTGCGACTGCGGTTACTCCAAAACGGGTAAATCCTGAGGTTGGGATATTCACTGTAGCTAAGTCAGCACTTCCAATGTTGCCGAGGTCGACAACTCCTTTCTGGTGTAGGTTGTTTGCCCAAAATTTACCCTGGTAATAGTAGAGATCACCTCCGGTAACATTGCCCACGGTGTTGGTTGAGAAGTCAAAGCTATCTTCGTCATCGAGAATGGCTTGGAGGAGTGCGTGGGCGTGGAAGGCCTGCTGGATATCATTAAAGTACGGGAATCCGTTGAGCAAGTTGTTGTCAATGTCGACTGCCTTGTAAAGCGCTGAGAGCAGGTTACTTTCATGGGGGTCGGAGAAATAGTATTTTCTCGGGTATGCTGAGAGTATCTGGTGAGCTTCCAAGATTAGTTCGTCCGCGATTCTTGCCCCCGGTGCGCCATGGTTGTTGATGAGTCGTTGCCTGAAGTCCCAGGCTGCACCGGCAATGATCATACCCCCGGTATGTCCTTCGATGTTATAACTACTTTTTCCGGGGTATTGCCGGGTGTTCTGAAGGTTTCTGGGGTTTGAGGTGTAACCTTCGCCGTGTCGGGACTCGTTGGTAAAGCTACTGGCAAAATAGTCTGCAAAGCCTTCGTCCATGGCGTAGGCTTCGGTAGTAGCATCTGGCCAGCCAATATAATTGCCATACTCATGGTATAAGATGTTGTGAGTGCATTCGTGGTAGATAACATCACTGCTTCTGGCAAAGTTATCGATCCCAAATGTCATTGGATTGCCTGCATAGGCATTGGAGAAGTTATGATTGACCTGGGCGTTGAACCGACTTGTCCCATCCAGATTGACCCACGAGTATCCGAGTTCGCTTTCCAGCCAGTCGTGGAACAGGTTCATGTGGTAGAAGAGGTTGACATGGTCCCGGTCCGTGGCGGTCCAGGTCAGGTCGCATGGGCTGTTCGTGTCACAATCTCTGGTTACTGAATAATCTGTTCCGTCGTGGTTCTGTACCCGTGCGTACGGCCCTTCGAGTTTGAACGTTGTATGTTTGAAGATTATCAACTCCCACCACCACGGTACATGTTTGGCATAGGAGCCGGAGTGATTCGTGGTTGTTGAACCTGCGTAATCAATTTCTACCAATCCGTGCCTGATAGGCATCGTGCTAATCGCGTCTGTCGGGTTTGTGGGATATATCTCACCCCGGACAGTGCCCGCTACCTGTGCGCCGGGAAATCTTGCGGTATATGATCGGATAATCTCTCCATCTATGGCATCGATGATAAAATATTTTTCGATCTCCGGTTCGGCTTGTTCTCCGGCCAGCAAAAACTTCCAGGCAAGATGATGAATGATCCTGCCTTCTGCGTTTTCCGGGTAAATCACCAGGATGCTCTCTCTCTTTTCCAGCCTCTTTGAATCCTGATCAGGGTAGGTTTTTTTTGCTGTATCAACGGCTTCTTCCAGGCTCACCTTCGGCTCAGTCGGTACATTGATGTCAGGTTGGTAGTTTGCAGCGTATGAGCTTACTTGGCCGGTTTCGGATGATTCCAAACTTACGATAGTGTCGTAGACGGGAATGCCTTTATAATACTGCCCGTATTTAACGTGCCACCTCTTATTGATATTTTTAGCTGAAATCAGTTTTAGATTTTTTGATTCAACTTCAAAAATTTTCTTGTGTTCCGTAAGGAACTTCTTGAAGGTTGCCTCGACATTGTCCTTAGTAAGGGGAAGAGTTCCTTTTTTTAAAACCTTTGGATAAGTATCTATTCCCGTCATACGATCTGGAATTTTTGTCAGTTTATTTCTTGTTACCTGTACATTTTTTGCTAATCGTGATTTTTCCTTCTTTTCATTTTTTTCACCTTTGAAAAAATCCATAGATATTACCTCCTATCATGCAGATTCTGTGAAATTTTTAATTATTCGAGGTTAGTTAACATTATCGTATAAATAAAATTATTAACGGAGAATTGTTATCAATGTCTCTGCACAAAATAATTATGCAAAATTTCAAAGAAATAATATCAATCAGCAGCCATAGTCTTTATATTTGATCCTAAACCGTGCATATCAAAAGACAATAAAGCAAAAGAAGATATATAATGGATAGACTAAATATCTAAAGAAACCGAAAAGGCTTGTGGCACAACAATTATTAGGAAGCGATAACTAGGGTCAGATAACCAAGAAAGTAAAGAGCGAGCGCATATTTAACGATACGAGTGATATCATGCTTGAACTTATGGCAAGAGGAGGGATGCGAGTGAGCGAAGTGCTCAACCTCAAGCCTGCCGACATTGATGATCAGAAATTGTTCCTGCACGACACAAAAAGTGGACGGGAGTTAGAAGTTGTATTCATACCCAAAAAAATCAGCCGCCGACTTCAAGATTACGTTAGAGAAAAAAGATCCTTTCGCACCAACGAATTTTCCCGATCACTTATGCCGGAGCGAGGAAGATGGTTGTGAAAGTCGGTAAAATGGTGGGCGTTAATCTGCGCCCCCATGATCTAAGGCGACATGCTGCTACTTATGCATCGAGATCGGGGATACCGATTGAGATTGTCAGCAAAGTGATACTTCGACATGCTGACCTGTCAACGACCCAACGCTATCTTGGAAAAGTTTCCGACCTTGAAGCAATCAGGTGGATCGAGAATCTGCATGGCTAAGGTGGACTGGAGAAACCTTGAATATAAACGAAAAAATCAGCCGGAGCGTAGCGATCAGCTGGATTGAACGTGTTGGGCTCTGATGTATGTGTTGCATCATGCCCACTGTTACTTTCAAGGGCTTATTGGCTATCCCGATGCAAAAATTTCCGTGAGACAATAATCCTCTTACTGCACCAGTGACGCCCACTGGAGCTTCTTTGTTGAAGGGGTCACTTACTGGAATCGGCGAACGTCTAAAGGACACCTTTTTTCAAATCCTCGATGCCGATGCGGTCGACAAAGGCGCCGGTACGTTCACGGGGTTTGGCATTGGCGACATAATACTCGATGCATTTTCTGGCCAAGGCGATGGTCTGCTTCTCGTCCATGTCCTCGGCCAAAACGTCAGCCTGACGCACCCTGCGTCCGGAGTTGCCGCCGAAAACCAGGGTCCAGCCGCTCTTCTTGCCGATCAGTCCGAGATCCCGTACCAGACTTTCCGCGCAGAGAAATGGACAGCCGGAAACTCCGACCTTGAATTTTGCCGGCATTTCAATGCTGGAAAAGATTTCCTCGAGGCGGATGCCGAAGCCGAGCGAGTCCTGGACGCCAAACTTGCAGACCTCGGTTCCAGGGCAGGCCTGGACGTAATGAAGACAGAGTTCGACTGCCTTTCCTTCGTTCATGCCGAGATCTTCGTAGATCGGCAGGATCTGCTCTTCCGGCATGCCGACCAAGGCGATCCGTTGGCCGGAAGTGATCTTGACTATGGGAATATCATATTTCTCCACTACCTCGGTGAGTGCCCTCAGGTGATCGCGGCTGATCACGCCCGCAGGAATCCGTGGCACGATGGCATAGGTTTTCTTGTCGCGCTGGAGTATGGCTCCCTTGGGTCCGTCTGCTTTTGTCATGACTTTCCTCCTGGATACTAATTCGAGATTTAACTGCAGATATGGTTGAGGATCATATTCCTTTCGAAAGGAGTGTCGGAGTAACTTTACCGGAAGACTATAAAATGGGTGAGTCTAACTTGGCAATTTAAAAAAGAAAGATTGGATTGAAATACATGTCCTGCCCTGCGGGGTATCAGTGGTCAAATTCCACTGTTAAATTTTGACCAATTCACATCCGACTTTTTGATGTTACCAGAAATATCTTTGCTCCATTTTTCATACGCTGCCATGCTTGCTTCTATTCCAGCTATGGTTTTCATTATTTGTCCTCGCTATTTTGGTTCATTAAACCTTTCGCGTAATTGTTTGCTCGGACGGAAAGAGATCATCTGCCGCTTGGTGATGGTCTGAAGAGGTGCCGATTATTGAGACAGGTGTATAAGCAATGAACCAACCTATTTTGCAAGGAGAAGTTCAATGTCAAACCCACCTCATCGTCCACGTCACAGCGCAGAATTTAAGGCCACAGTAGCCCTGGCCGCACTGTCGGAGTCCAAGACTCTGGCTGAACTGGCTACTGAGTACCGGGTTCACCCGACCCAGATCACCCGCTGGAAGCAGGATCTGACCAAGAACGCTTCTGAGCTTTTTGGCAAGGGCAAGAAGAAAGAAGTCAACCATGAGGCCGAAGTGGCCGAGCTCCACCGTCAGATCGGCAAGCTCAAGGTTGAGAACGATTTTTTAGCCAATCTGCCCGGTCTGAACTTGGCCGGGCGCAGAAACAACAGGTGATCGCTATGGGACATCCTGAAGTTTCTGTTCAGCGTTGCTGCCAGCTTTTCGGACTGCCTCGTTCCAACTATTACCGCGGCCTTGGCTTCGGTCTACGTGTTGGTGATTTGGAACTGATGGCCCGGATAGACAAACTCTATATTGAGCACCCCTGGATGGGGAGCCGTTCCTTTGCTGATCACCTCACAACTCCCGAACTCGTGGTGGGAAGAGGTCGTGTCCGTCGCTTAATGCGGGTCATGGGCATCGAGTCTTTAGCTCCCAAGCCGGGCACCAGCAGGCGACAGCCGAAGCATCCGGTCTATCCCTATCTGCTCCGGGGAGTGACCATTGACAGGCCCGATCAGGTGTGGGCGACTGACATCACCTACATCCCTATGGCTCGGGGTTTCATGTACCTGATCGCGATCATGGATTGGGCCACCAGAAAGGTTCTCGCCTGGCGACTATCCAACACTCTGGACACCAGATTTTGCGTTGAGGCTTTGAAAGAGGCTCTCTTTAAATATGGCGCTCCTGAGATATTCAATACTGATCAGGGGTGCCAATTCACCAGCGAAGCGTTCACCTCAGTCCTCAAGGCCTGGAACGTCAAAATCAGCATGGACGGCAAAGGACGATTCAAGGACAATATCTTTATCGAGCGACTTTGGCGCACCCTGAAATACGAAAGGATCTACCTGAAGTCATACGAAACGGGAACTGAGCTTGTCAAGGATCTGACTTCCTGGTTCGGCTGGTATAATGAGAAAAGAAAACATTCGTCACTTGACAAGCAGACTCCAAATGAGGCTTATTCAAAACGAATCGAACAATTGAGCAAGGCAGCCTGAGGCCTGTAACTGTATAATAAAAGCAACATTGCTTATTTCACACCTCAGGATGTCTCACAAACCCCGACCACCTCAGTCATAGACTCGCCGGTTTTAGGATTGCGTCCCCGGCGCGGCGATTTATCTCGGACATTCAAACTGCCAAATTGGACCAATTTGATCGATTTTCCATTAATCAAGGTGTTCTTCAGTGTTGCAAAAACGGTGTAGACAATTTCTGCTGCGTTCCGTTGGGAAACACCCAGCTTTTCAGTGATCGATATGGCCAATTCTTTTCGTGTTACGTTATTTTTCTTCATTTTCAATATAATGGTTAGTCACGATCAACTGGAGCAATGTTGACTTGACACCCCTGAATGAGTTGTAGGGCTTGATGTCACCTGATAAAAGCCATTATGCATTGCCTTCCATATAAGGTCCGAGAATCATTTTGGAGTATCCCTGCCCAGCCGGTATCCGTGGATACAACATTTCCTCTTCATCGCAGATAACTTCCAGAAAACAAGGTCCATCTGTATGCAAAAATGCTTTCAATCCATCTTCAAGGTCGCGTCTGTCATCTATGCGTTTGGAGAAGACAAAACTCAGGTCCTTGGCAAGCGTAGCAAAGTTGACAGCATTGACCTTCTTGGTCGCTACATAATTGCCCCCATAAACAAATTTTTGATAGTTCCTGACCATGCATTCGCCATGATTATTGAGCAAAAGCACCTTTATGGGTAAACCGTACCGGCCGATGGTAAACAACTCCCCCAGATTCATTAACAGGCTGCCATCGCCGTCGATGGCCAGAATCATAGCGCTGGGATTGGCATAATGCGTGCCAATCGCGTTCGGCAAGGCAAAGCCCATGGTACCAAAGCCACCGGAAGTGATGAAGGATTTTGGAGATTTCGTCTCCAGATACTGGGCAGCAAGCATCTGATGATTTCCAACCCCGGTGGTTATTTTCATGTTTTCCGTGATATGGGTCGAGAGGAGTTCCATCACTTCGGCTTGCTGAATTGCCTGGGCATGTCTGTTGAAATTCAGCGGAAATTTCTTTTTTAACTGACGTCCACATTCCTGCCACTCACCAATATTCAACTCAATGGCTTGGTTTTCTGCATAATTGAGCAGATCATCAAGAGCTGTTTCAGCCCGGCCAATGAAAGTAAACTTTGGCTTTCGCGAAAACCGAACCTCCTGAACCTTCTCGGGATTGACATCAAAATAGGCAATATCGGCTTCAAGACCGAGTTCTCCTACCTTCTGGGAAACACGATCATCCCAGCGGACACCGAAGGCAACAAAAAGATCAGTTTTCTGAATGGCCATGTTCGCGGCAGGAACACCAAACATGCCAAGCATACCGAGTGCGAAGTCATCTTCTTCATTGAGGATGCCTTTGCCCATCAAACTCCAAATCGACGGCACCTTGTAGCGTTGGTTGAACGTTCTGATCCGTTCACTTCCTGCCTTCGAATTCAGCCCACCTCCAATGTACAGAAGGGGACGTTTCGCATTTTGAAGAAGCTGAAAAAACTGACTGCACTGATTTTCCCCTAAGTGTCGTTCTTCGTCATATTTATAGCGAAATCGTTCAACATCAATGGCCTGGTAGACCCCTTCACGGTTTTGAATATCAAATGGAAAATCAATGACCACCGGACCAGGCTTACCCGACTTGGCGAAGAAGTAGGCGTCTTTGACGATTTCTTCTATATTATGGAGTTCATTGACTAAAATTACTTTTTTTGCGGCTCCTGAAAAAATTTTTTCAACATTTATGTGCTGAAACTCATCGGTACCCATCTTCATTCGGGTAACTTGTCCGGCAAAGACCAACAAAGGTATCGAATCAGCATTCGCATCAGCAACTGCAGTCAGGGTATTTGTAATAGCCGGACCCGACGTGACCACTGCAATACCAATACTGTCACTGGATCGAGAGTATCCTCCGGCAGCAAATGCACATGACTGCTCATTCGAGCAAACCACTATCTCTATCCCGCATGCATCGAGAGCATGAATAACGGGCATTATAGTTACACCTGAAAATCCGAAAACTCTTTGCACGCCTAGGTTAATGAGGCTTTTGGCCAATATTTCTGCATTATTCATGATAATTCCGAGTTTCACTTGCCGGGTCCAAACATCTTCTGGTGTCTTGGTTCAACGGGAATAGGACTTTTGAGCTGTTCATGATAAACCATTATGAACGGAGGAAAGTCCATGCGAAAGAAACGTCACAACTACAGCCCTGAAGAGAAGGTAATCATCCTCAAGCGCCACCTGGTTGGCCGGGAAACGGTATCGGATCTCTGCGATGAATACCAACTGCAGCCGAATACATTCTACGGTTGGCAAAAGCAGTTTTTCGAAAAGGGAGCTGCTGCTTTTGCCCTAGAAAACAAAGACTCCAAGAAGGTACAAGAACAACGAATCCATCAGCTTGAAGATAAATTACGTCGGAAACACGAGGTTCTTTCCGAGTTACTGGAGGAGCATATCCAGTTAAAAAAAGAACTTGGGGAGCTCTGAATGGTAGCTGGGTTCCTCATGATACACGTGATACCGTTGTTGATTTCAGCAAGCATTGGAGCAAGAAAGCTGAAGTGGCCCTGCAAGAGATCATCGCTTGGCTGGCCGTTTCCAGGAGCAAGTTTTATGCATGGATCAAGCGGTACGGCAAGGCCAACGAACATAATGGGCTGATCCCCCGGGATTTCTGGCTTGAACCTTGGGAACGGGCAGCGATCGTCAATTTTGCTGTCAACAATTCCCTTGAGGGGTATCGGCGGTTGACGTTTATGCTACTGGATCAGGACATCGTTGCCGTCAGCCCCAGCAGCACCTGGCGAGTTCTAGGCCAGGCAGGGTTGCTGCAGAAATGGAACCGGAAGAAAAGCCTCAAGGGCACCGGCTTTGTGCAACCGCTCAGGCCCCATGACCATTGGCATGTGGACATTTCTTATATCAACATCTGCGGCACATTTTATTATTTGTGCAGCATTCTCGATGGATGCAGTCGTTTCATTGTCCACTGGGAGATCAGGGAACAGATGACGGAAATGGATGTGGAGATCATCCTGCAACGCGCCAAGGAGCACTTTCCCGAAGCCCGGCCAAGGATCATTTCAGATAACGGGCCACAATTTATTGCCAAGGATTTCAAAGAATTCATCCGTATCTCGGGAATGACGCATGTGCGGACATCGCCATATTATCCGCAGTCCAACGGCAAATTGGAACGGTTCCACGCAACCATCAAGGGGGAATGTATTCGTCCCGGTGTCCCGCTTTCCCTTGACGATGCCCGAAGAATGGTTGAAGGGTTTATCCATCACTACAACAACGTCAGGTTGCACAGCGCCATCGGATATATCGCGCCGATGGACAAATTGAACGGCAGAGAACAGGAAATATTCAAAGAGCGAGACAAAAAACTGGAAAAAGCCCGGGAACTGAGAAAGAAAAAACGACTTCGTGCCTACGGGCCAATCACCCCAAGGGGAGATAATACGGCTCCCCATAACCCCTTAATGCAAACAGCTTGAATGTCCATTTCCAACTGAGGCGGAACACTGGCCAAATGTGTCGAGATGGACCATGTCGACCACTGATTTCCGAGGCGGCCCGGCTTTTGGTTCAACCGCCGAACGGCCGATAGGAATGACCGCCACCGCCTCATACCCGTCGGGCAGGGAAATCAACTGCTTGCAGGCATCATGATCGAGGAGGCCGACCACCACTGTGCCCAGACCGATCTCGTGGGCCTTCAGACAAAGGGTCTGGGTGGCGATGCCCAGATCGAACATGAACCAATTGGTGAACTTAGTAGACTCCTTGCCGTCGTAGCAGCCGGAGACTCCTGTCTTGGCGCATACGACAATGAGTGCAGAAGCGGCAAGCGAACATTTGGTGGCCGGATTGGTTCCCTTACCTGACTGGTAGATCCCAGTCACCTTGCTGATCAGTTCCTTGTCCCGCAGCACCACGAACTCCCACACTTGGGTGTTGGCCCAAGAAGGAGACAAGCGGACCGCTTCAAAAATCTCCTGCAGCTCTTGATCAGTCACTTTATCTTCCGTGAATCGGCGAATGCTCCGACGTTGCACTATGGCTTCCTGCAGTTCCATTATTCCTCCTACTTATGTGAGATTTCCTCTTCTCTGTCTAACAAGGCGATTGCTCGGCAATGTTTCCTTACTCGTACTGATGTTTATCCATAAAATACTCGATGAGCAACCAGCATCTCGACGAAAACAAGCCGCTCAAGGAGGCAGGAAGGACACCGGCGATAGTGGCACCAGATTTACGATCGGAGACATGTTGACTTTGAACGGAGAAATAACCAGCCGACCTTTCTATTATTTCTGCGCACTGACTCCCATCAGGTGCTCGACCTTTCCTACGTATCTGAAGCCGGCCGCCTTTAGCCGGCAAATGACGCCTTCGACAAAGCTGCTTCCCTTTTTTATTATATGTGGATTTCCGGTGTAATGAAAAAGCCGTCCGTTCCGGCGCAACACCCGGAAGATCTCCCGGTAGAACTCTTCGCTGTAGAGCTCCTCGGCGATGGAAAAACGCGGTGGATCGTGAATGACTGAATCAAAAGATGTCGAAGGCATTGTGCCTATCAGCTCATAGCTATTGCCCTGACATTGCATAATCCCCTTCTGGCCCAAATCGTTTGACCAAGGGTTCTGCGCTCGCAGCCCCATCACCTCCCGGCTCAGTTCGATGCTGAGCACCTCGCTTGCACCTAGTCGGTGGGCAGCGATGGCCGCATATCCCAATCCGCTGCAGCAGTCCAGCACTTTGTCACCCTTGCGCACCGCCTGTTGAGCCATCTCGGAGGCACTAGCAAAAGGGTCGGTGTCTTTGGAGATATGCATCTTGACGCCGCTAATTTCTAGCAGCGGAGCTCCAGTAGTGGGAACGAGCTTGTAGTAGCCAGAGCTGCGGTCTTCCAACGGATCTATATCTCCATCGCGACAGAGGTAAATCCTCTGTGTCTTCTTGACGATTCTTTTGAGTTCGTCGATGGAGAGTCGATTGTCTTCGTCGAGCACTAGGCACTGGTCACTTAAGGAAAAGTCTCGTTCCGAAAGATTCAGGTCAGTGGAAAGTCGGACGCAGGAAAGCCCATTGGCGATAGCCTCCAGCGCCTGTATGGCATTTCCTGTGTGAAGGTAGTAGCTGGGCATATCGTTCGTCTATTTAGTTATAAATTCAGACCGCACTATACACCGGTAGCGTTGGGGGCTTACTTCCAATGAAGTTGAGACTTCTCAATAAGTTTCAGCTGAACAACCATCGTTCAAGGAGCCGGGTATAGCGCGGCATCACCACATACACCATGAGAAAAACGACAATTCCAGTCATTGTGAATGTGCCGACAAGGCGATTATTCGGCATGCCAATGTATTGCAAAAGAGGTGTAACCACTAGGGGGACGACGAAGGCGAGCGGAAATATGGCTGACCAAGTGACCAGATATTGCTTCCATCGCATGGGAACTTTGGCCTTCGCTTCCGCTGGTGTGAACCAAAAATCCAGTCCGCTACTGATCAATGCGGAACCGTTTCCCAATTTCATACTTTTTCATCACGAAAGCAAATTGATTAAACTTTTAAACTACACGTAAAAGGAATCAAGTGTCGTGATGATACCTGCGTAGCTCCCCGTTTTTTCCTCATCTTAAAAAATCGATTCAAGCCCCCCATTAACGAGCTGCACGGCATATTATCTCGAGCAGATTTTCCGACATGATGCGGGGAATCTAACCCAGCATTACCCATACCCTTACAAATTACAACCGTTGTTTGGGTACCTCAATTTGTCCTGTCTTGCACAATAGGCGTTTTGCTCAACAAATCGTTTTTTTCATCACATTTTAAACTGAGGTGGTCGGGGTTTGTGAGACATCCTGAGGTGTGAAATAAGCAATGTTGCTTTTATTATACAGTTACAGGCCTCAGGCTGCCTTGCTCAATTGTTCGATTCGTTTTGAATAAGCCTCATTTGGAGTCTGCTTGTCAAGTGACGAATGTTTTCTTTTCTCATTATACCAGCCGAACCAGGAAGTCAGATCCTTGACAAGCTCAGTTCCCGTTTCGTATGACTTCAGGTAGATCCTTTCGTATTTCAGGGTGCGCCAAAGTCGCTCGATAAAGATATTGTCCTTGAATCGTCCTTTGCCGTCCATGCTGATTTTGACGTTCCAGGCCTTGAGGACTGAGGTGAACGCTTCGCTGGTGAATTGGCACCCCTGATCAGTATTGAATATCTCAGGAGCGCCATATTTAAAGAGAGCCTCTTTCAAAGCCTCAACGCAAAATCTGGTGTCCAGAGTGTTGGATAGTCGCCAGGCGAGAACCTTTCTGGTGGCCCAATCCATGATCGCGATCAGGTACATGAAACCCCGAGCCATAGGGATGTAGGTGATGTCAGTCGCCCACACCTGATCGGGCCTGTCAATGGTCACTCCCCGGAGCAGATAGGGATAGACCGGATGCTTCGGCTGTCGCCTGCTGGTGCCCGGCTTGGGAGCTAAAGACTCGATGCCCATGACCCGCATTAAGCGACGGACACGACCTCTTCCCACCACGAGTTCGGGAGTTGTGAGGTGATCAGCAAAGGAACGGCTCCCCATCCAGGGGTGCTCAATATAGAGTTTGTCTATCCGGGCCATCAGTTCCAAATCACCAACACGTAGACCGAAGCCAAGGCCGCGGTAATAGTTGGAACGAGGCAGTCCGAAAAGCTGGCAGCAACGCTGAACAGAAACTTCAGGATGTCCCATAGCGATCACCTGTTGTTTCTGCGCCCGGCCAAGTTCAGACCGGGCAGATTGGCTAAAAAATCGTTCTCAACCTTGAGCTTGCCGATCTGACGGTGGAGCTCGGCCACTTCGGCCTCATGGTTGACTTCTTTCTTCTTGCCCTTGCCAAAAAGCTCAGAAGCGTTCTTGGTCAGATCCTGCTTCCAGCGGGTGATCTGGGTCGGGTGAACCCGGTACTCAGTAGCCAGTTCAGCCAGAGTCTTGGACTCCGACAGTGCGGCCAGGGCTACTGTGGCCTTAAATTCTGCGCTGTGACGTGGACGATGAGGTGGGTTTGACATTGAACTTCTCCTTGCAAAATAGGTTGGTTCATTGCTTATACACCTGTCTCAATAATCGGCACCTCTTCAAACAACTAGAAAAATAAAGCACGAAACCTCGTAATTTTGCGAGTTGTTGGCGCGGCCTTTTTTTTCTTTAGTGGACCCATCGATCACGGCATCGACGCCTGCCCGGGATGACCGGCACAAAACGCTCCTCCACCACAGGCCTCATCCGTTTTCAATGGTATCCGGAGCAATACCGCTCACGCAGAGTTTCCAATTTTTAAACTGTTCCATCACTCGCAATCACCTGGTGCAACCAAGGAGACACCTCATGGAAAACATTTATGACATCGTTATCGTCGGAGCCGGTCCGGCCGGCATGACCGCAGCCATCTATGCCATTCGCGCCAACATGAAGGTGTTGATGCTCGACCGGCTGGCCCCCGGCGGGCAAATGATCAACACCAACGAAATCGAAAATTACACCGGCGCCGGCAAATTGAGCGGTGCCGAGCTGGCCATCAAGATGTTCGAACACACCCAGGAACTGGGGGTGGAATTCGACTACAAGACAGTCATCGACATCAAGAACGGTGGTCCCCTGAAAACCATTACCTGCGAAGAGGACGACACCGTCTATAAGGCGCGGGCGGTCATTCTCGCCACCGGCACCGTGCCCCGACGTCTCGGCGTACCCGGCGAGGACGATTGGGCAGCCAACGGTATAAGCTGGTGTGCGATCTGCGATGGCGCCCAGTATCGCGACAAAGAGGTAGTGGTCATCGGCGGCGGCAACTCGGCGGTGGAAGAGTCCATTTATCTGGCAGGGATCTGCACCAAGCTGACCATCGTCACCATGTTCGACCTCACCGCCGATCCCAAGGCCTGCGACCTGCTGCGCAAGATGCCCAACGTCACCATCTACCCCTATCAGGAGGTGCTGGAGTTCACCGGCACCGAACGGATCACCGGGGTGCGCTTCAAATCGACTAAGGAAGACGCCACCGAGCGGTATGCACCCTGCGACGGCGTCTTCGAATACATCGGCTTTTCAGCCTCGTCCCAGGCCTTTGCCAATCTCGGCATCGTCGACCGCACCGGCTGCATCCAGGCCGATACCCGCATGACCACCTCGCTCCCCGGCATCTTCGGTGCCGGCGACATCACCGTCAAACATCTCAGGCAGATTGTCACCGCCTGTTCGGATGGTGCGGTGGCGGCCAACAGCGCTGCCGCCTATGTCGAATCACTCAAGTAACTAGGAGAATACCGCAATGATCACCGAAATCACTGAAAACGACTACCCATCCCTGGATCAGGCCGCCCCCAAGCTGATCGAGTTCTATTCCAAGACCTGCGGGCCGTGCAAGATGCTGTCCTTTGTCCTCAAGGACATTGCCAAGCAGAAGCCGGAGTTCCCCATCTACATCATCGATTTCGACGAAAACCGGGATCTGAAAGAACGTCTCGGCGTCAAGGGCTTTCCCACCATGCTGTTCTTCAAGGATGGCAAGGAGGTCAGCCGCATGGAAGGACTCAAACAGAAACCCGCCATCATTAAAGCCATCGAGGCACTCGCTTAATACAAGGAGCACACCATGAGCAACAAGATCCGTTACATCAGCCAGGACCACCTCATCACCCGTCAGAACCGGGCAGAACAAGAATTCCTCGCCGCCTTTGCCGCTGGCAACCCCACCATTGACCAACCTCAAGTGGTGATGAACCCTTACCTGATCAACCCCCTCTGCGCCCTGGTACTATTCCGCACTGAAAAGGCGATGGCGCCGACCCTGACCGTGCATGGCAAACGGTATGAGCGGGAGAACATCAGCCACACGTCTGCCGCCACCACCGAACACATCCTGCCGGTGCTTGGCCTCTACGAGAATTTTGCCAACAAGGTGACAGTCTCCCTGCCGGACGGCCGCACTACCACCCTGACCATCCAGACCGACAAACTGCCGACTGATGTCTGCCGCTGCCTGAACGTACAGGCCACGCTCGATTACCTGGGCGACAACATCATGTTTCTCACTCCGGCTGGCAAGAATCTGCCCACCGCCTACGACTACAAGGGCGACATCCGTTGGTTACTGACCGAGAACACCATGTTCGACATCAAGCGGATGCGAAACGGCAACATCGTCACCGGATCCAGCCGCTTCTGCCACATGCCATACAATTGCACCGGCCTGATCGAGCTCAATCTCCTGGGCAAGATCTACAAGGAATTCCGCATGCCGGGCAACTACCATCACGATCACTTCGAAATGGAAAACGGCAACATTCTGGCCCTGACCCAGGATTTTACCCGGGAAACGGTCGAGGATATGTGCGTGCTGCTCGACCGCAATACCGGCGCCATCCTCAAAACCTGGGACTACCGCCGGGTACTGCCCATGGATGTCGGTGGCTCCGGCTCGCAGGACGCCCATGACTGGTTCCATAACAATGCTGTCTGGTACGACAAACGGACCCACAGCCTCACCTTTTCAGGCCGGCATCAGGACGCGATGATTAATCTCGACTACGAGACCGGCGACCTCAACTGGATCATCGGCGATCCGGAAGGCTGGCCGCAGGACATGGTCGACAAATATTTCTTCAAGCCGGTGGGCGATCTGTCCAAGTTCGATTGGCAGTATGAGCAGCACGCCTGCGTGGTCTGCCCCGACGGCGATGTCATGTGTTTTGACAACGGCCAGTACCGCGCCAAGGTCAAGGAAAAATATATCGACAACAAAGACAACTTCTCCCGTGGGGTCCGCTACCGCATCGACACCGACAAGATGGAGATCGAGCAGGTCTGGCAGTACGGCAAGGAGCGCGGCCAAGAATTCTTCTCCGCCTACATCTGCAACGTCGAGTATTACGCTGAAGGCCACTACATGATCCACTCCGGCGGTATCGGCCGCGAGGACGGTTACGCCTCCAAATCGCTCGGCGCCTTCCTCGACATGGCCGATCCGAAAAACGAACTGCGCTCAATCACCGTTGAGGAGAAAGACGGCATTGTGCTTTACCAGCTGGAGACCGAGGGTAATTTCTACCGAGCCGAGAAGCTGCCGCTCTACCACGGCGGCGACAACCTGGCCCTCGGCGAGGGCAAACTCGTCGGCAGCCTGGAAGTGACCGAGGAGTTCGACACCGTGCCCGATGCGGACGAAGTGTTCGAGCTGCCACCGTCCTTCCACAACATCTTCATCGAGGAGGACGAGGACCGCTTCGTCTTCTTCGGTAAGTTCGAGAAAGGCACCCTGGCGATGCTCTGCCTGGAGAAGGAGGGCGAGAGCCACAACTACTTCATCAACACCGCCGCCGTGGTCCACCTGGCAATGTGCTCCGGTGCTTTCCTTGAGAAGGATGATCGTGACATCAAAATGCATATCAGCAAACTGGGCCTGCAAGGGGTATTCAAAATCAAGCTGATCATCAACGACAAAAAGTACCAGACCGGGGTATCGATCTGCTGCCCGTAATCGTGAAGTAATCTTTTCATAACTGCCTCTGGGCAAGAACCTGACACCCTGTTTACCGGTTAGTTGTGGAGGATGACGAAAATCTCGTCGTCCTCCACAACTAACCGGTAAACAGGGTTATTTGTTGGCAGCGACCGATCCCAGAAAGAAGAGGCCTGGATGCCGTTCAATGGCCTGCGATTCCTCCACACGCTCAGTCATATTTGCACAGGTAAATACAAGCCTATGACAGCCTTTCTCGTTTCTCAGGCCCTCGCCGGCATTGCCCTCTTGCTTATTATCCTTTCTTTTCAATTCAAGAGCAGGCAGCGGATCATCCTTTGTTTACTCTTCTCATGTTTCCTTGTCGCGGTTCACTTCCTGCTCCTTGGTTATTGGACTGCCGCAAGTTTGATGCTCCTGTCCACAGTGCGTTTTGCGTTCAGTCTCTACACTGTGTCCAAAAAGATGATGGCCTTGTTTGCAGTTGCTACGGTCGCGGTCACTGCCATAACCTTCAACGGATGGTTGAGCGTTCTGAGCTGTCTGGCTGTCCTCGCCAGCACGGTCGGTTCGTTCTGCAAAGAAGACAAGCAGTTGCGGGTGGCGCTCATGGTTTCCGCATGCCTGTGGATTAGTCATAATTCACTTGCTGGCTCGCCTGCGGCGGTGTGCAATGACGTGCTTTTTCTCGGCAGCAGTCTGGTGGGATATTATCGGTTCCATATCAGGAAAAAACACCGGCTTCTGCCTTGAAGTTTGATCCCCATGCCCCAGGGAGAGCTCCTCGTAAGAGAAAGACCAAAACCTCGTAAGTTTGCGAGTTGTTGCAACGACCTTTTTTTTCTTTATTGGCATCATGAGCGTGGAAGTGCTCGCCTGTCGCCGAAGGAAGCAACCATCAGTAAACGGACCTAGCTCCGCGAACAAGGTTGTTCCGGCATCTGTGAACTATAAAAACCAATAAGGAGAGAGGAATATTATGGAATACGAACTCAATGATACCACTGCATGCGGTCTGGGCGACAAGTCGGCCATGACTGGGCGGTTTGCCAATAACTATTTTGACGGACTGCCGGTGCGCGGCATTCATGCGGGCCTCTTTTTCATCATCATGGCCGCCTATTTCTTCGAACAGTTCGACAACTGGAACTTCGGCTTCATCGCTCCGGCCCTGTCCCAGTCCTGGGGCCTGAAACCCACCGACATCGCCACTATCATGTTCTGGTACTTCATCGGCATGACCTCGGGCGGCTTTCTTGGCGGCGTCATCTCCGACTTCATCGGCCGGCGCAAGACCTTCCTCGTCGCCATCGTCATCTTCTCGGTGAGTTCGGTGATAACCGGCTTTACCGACAATTTTGCAATCTTCACCCTGTTCCGCGCCCTCACTGGGTTCGGCGTGTTCTGCATGATGGTCACCTCCCAAGCCTACATCGCCGAGATGGCGCCCTGCGAGACCCGCGGCATGTGGCAGGGCCGGGTGGCCGCGGTCGGCTTCTGCGCCGTGCCGTTTGTCGCCCTTGCCTGCCGGATGATCATCCCCATGGCTGAGGAGGCCTGGCGGTATATTTTCTATGCTGGCGGACTCGGGATCATCCCTTTCCTGCTCGGCCTGAAATATCTCAAAGAATCGCCCCGCTGGCTGGTCACCCACGGCCGCATCAAGGAGGCCGAGGAAGTGATCAACTACCTGACCGGCAAGAACATCGACCTTTCCGAGGCCGCGAAAACCGTACAACCCAAAATTTCGGTCATGGAAGTACTGACCGGTATGTTCACCAAGAAGTATATCGGCCGCACCCTGCTGCTCATCTTCCTCTTCGTCACCACCGTTCCCGCCGGCTTCCTGGTGGCTAACTGGACCCCGCAGCTGCTCAAGATGCTCGGCTTCTCGGTCAAGGAAACCCTCACCGCCATGACCATCATCAGTATCGGTGTGCCGCTGGGCTGCTTCCTCAACTCGCTCGTAGCCGACAAAGGCGGACGGAAAATGCCGCTCGCCATCCTGGCCGTGTGCGCCGCCGTCACCGCCTTCCTCTTCGGCGGCATGAAGACCCTGACCATGCTGACCATAGCCGGCTTCATAGTCACGGTTTTCAACATGGCGCTGAGCTTCCTGCTCTTCTCCTACACGGCGGAGAGCTACCCGACCCGCATGCGTAACACCGCCACCGGTTTCCACAACGGCCTGGCCCGGCTGTCGGTGTCCGGATCACAGTTCTTTATTCCCATGATTCATGCCTCCTATGGATTTGCCGGCATCTTCACCTCGGTGGCCATCCTATTCTTCTTGCCGGTCATTCCGCTACTGCTCTGGGGCAAGCGCACCGGCGGCAAGAGTTTAGAAGAGATCGAATAATAGGAAACCTGCCGTGAGCTCACAACAGCCAGAGAATTCGGATGAATCCTGATTTCCTTGGCTGTTGTGTTCGGAGCAAGGATACAGGCCACACCATGCCAGCGAAGCTCCTTGAAAAATGTCCTTTTGAACCGCAGTCTCCTTGTCCCGGACCATTTTTCCGTTTCGCGTCCATATCCCGTAGGATACAGTACCATTGAGTGTCATCTCTTTTCACGCAACAGAGAAAAAAGCCATGAGGGCAATGCACCGGAATATTCTCAACTTCTGCTCCTTCAGCCTGATCACGTTTTCTCTGTGTCTCGCCGTCCTGCTCTTTACGGGCATGGCTTCTTCTGTCCAGGCAGCCGAGCCCCTCCTGCGCGGCGACAACGAGAAGCGGATAGTGGTTCTCTATTCCGTGACCCGTGATTTTCCAGCCACCGAGGATGTGGAGAAAGGGTTGACCGAAGGATTTGCGAACGAGAAGCGACTTGCCGTGCAGGTGTTTTCCGAGTACCTCGACCTCTCCCGCTTTCGCGACCGCCAGCAGCGCAAGGCCCTGGCCGACCTGCTGCGGCAGCGGTATGGCGATGCACAGATTGATCTCGTCATCGGTGTCGATGTGCCGGCGGCCACCTTCCTGATGGAAAACGAAACCCTTTTCCCCAACCTGCCGGTGCTCCTTTGCTCGATTCCCGAGACACTCCAGGAACGCGTCCTTGCTTCATCGCTGCGCGGCAGGGTTACCACCATTATCGAACCGTCGTCCGTGACCCGAGGGCTGGTCGAATCCGCCTTACGCTTCAAGCCTAAAACCACCCACGCCGTGCTGATCTCCGGCTCCTACGAATACGATCAGGTCCGGACAGCGGCCCTGCGGCAGACACTTGAAGCCATGCAGGACAAGGTGGAACTGCTCGATTTCACCGGCCTGTCGCTGGGAGAGATCCTGGAGCGGTGTGAACGACTGCCGCCGGACACGGTGATTTTCTTCTCCACCCTCTTTGTCGATGCCAACGGCCGCAGTTTTGTGCCCAGATCAGTGCTGCAATCGCTGGCCGCCCACGCCGAGGCCCCCATTTTTGGCCCCTACGAAATGTACATGGGCAGCGGCATCGTCGGTGGCCCCTTGATTTCTTTGCGGCTGCAAGGCAAAAAGGCCGCCGAAGTTGCCCTGCGACTTCTTCAGGGGCAAACACCCCAAGATGCACCTCCGGCCGGCACCGACACCTACCTCAGCCTCTACGACTGGCGGCAGTTGCAGAGCCATGCCATCGATGAAAGCCTCCTGCCTCCCGCAAGCACGGTGCTTTTTCGCGAGGCCACCATTTGGGATCTGTACAAGCACTACATTATCGGCGTAGCGCTGCTCCTCGCCCTGCAGTCAATGCTAATCATCGGGCTGGTGTTCAATCTCCAGCAGCGTAAAAAGGCTCAGGCCGCGCTAAGCGACAGCCAGCGGGAGCTGCAAACCCTGGCCGGGCGTCTGATTTCCTCCCAGGAAGAAGAGCTGAGCCGACTGTCGCGCGAATTTCACGACGATTATGCCCAACGACTGGCAGCGGTGGCCATAGAAACCGGTACCCTGGAACTGCAGGCTACCGGGATCGAGGCTCCGGTGCGGGAACGGATAGGCCATATCAAGGAGCAGCTGATCAATCTTTCCGACGATGTTCACGCCCTTTCCAGGGAACTGCACCCGGCTATTCTCAAAGACCTGGGACTGGAACGGGCAGTCCGCTCGCTGTGCCTCAACTTCTCCGACCGGGAGTCTCTCCCAGTTACCTGCCATATGAACGAACTCCCCGATGATATTCCTTTGGACACAGCGTTGTGCGTCTATCGGGTAATCCAGGAAGGCTTGCGCAACATCGCCAAGCACGCCCACGCCCGACACGTCGATATTTTCCTCAAGCGCTCAGGCCATCACCTGCTGGCCACCATCGAGGACGACGGGGCCGGGTTCGAGCCCAAGTGCGCCCGTCATACCCCGGGCATTGGCTTGGCGAGCATGCGCGAGCGGGTGCAGTATGTGCAGGGCGAATTCACCATTCAATCCGCACCGGGCCAGGGGACAGCGGTCGATCTCTCGGTGCCGTTGCCCAGGAGGGAGCATGAGAAAACCGCGAATACTGCTGGCTGATGATCATCGCATGGTGGCCGAGGGTTTGCGCGGCCTGCTCGAACCGGACTACCAGCTGGTGGGCATCGTCGAGGACGGACGGGCCCTGCTCGAAGCGGCGGACAAGCTGATGCCTAATGTGGTGGTGGCGGATATTTCGATGCCACTGTTGAATGGGATCGAGGCGGTCCGGCAGCTCAAGAAAAAAAATCCCGAACTCATTGTCGTTTTTCTCACCATGCACCTCGATGTCGCCTACGCGGCCAGCGCCTTCGAGGCTGGGGCCTCCGGCTACGTGCTCAAGCATTCGGCCCCTTCCGAACTGCTGACCGCTATCAGCTGCGCCCTCAAAGGGCGAACCTACATCACCCCCATGCTGGCAGGTGAACTGCTCAATTACCAGCGCAACCGCCCCAAAGGTGAACAGGAGGATGGTCTGGCTCGTTTGACCGCCCGCCAGCGCGAGGTGTTACAGCTGATAGCCGAGGGGCTTTCGGTCAAGGAGGCAGCCGCCGTGCTCGGCATATCAGCCAGAACCGTCGAGTTTCATAAATACAGCATGATGGAAGCCCTGGGGCTGAAAAGTTCAGCGGAACTGATGCGCTTTGCCGTCGAACACGGCATCAAGTAGCAGCCTTTTCGCCTTTCCGCTCAAACCCCTTCTCTCCACCCAATAAGGAGCCCCCCATGAGTCCGCAAAAAATCGCTTTGGTGACCGGTGCCAACAAAGGCATCGGATTTGAAATCTGCCGGCAACTGGCCAGTCTTGGCTGTACCGTGCTGCTGGGTGCCCGTGACACCGATCGCGGCAACAAGGCAGCGCAGCAGTTGCAAACGGAAGGGTTGGAGGTCATTCCGGTGCAGGTCGACATGCATGATCCCGCCTCGTTTGGCCCACTGCACGATTGGATTGCCGCTACCTATGGCCGGCTCGACATCCTGGTCAACAACGCTGGCATGGGCAGTGATTGGGCATACACCGCCGCCGAGGTGCCGGTTGCCCTCTTGCGGGAAACCTTTGAGGTGAACTTTTTCAACCTCGTTGCCTTGACCCAACAGCTCCTGCTACTCCTCCGCACCAGTCGGGCCGGACGTATTGTCAATCAATCCAGCGCGCTGGCTTCACTCACCCTTCATTCCACACCTGGTTCCGGCCTCGAAGACTTCAAGCCGCTGGCCTATAATGCCAGCAAAACCGCGGTCAATGCCTTCACCGTCCATCTCGCCCATGCCCTCAAAGAGACAACAATCAAGGTGAATGCCGCCCATCCGGGAAATGTGGTCACCGATCTCAATCCTACCGGCCTCATCAGCGCGGTTGAAGGAGCGCGGACCGCAGTCCGGCTGGCGATGCTGCCCGCCGATGGCCCTTCCGGCGGCTTTTTCCATCTTGACCAAGCCCTCCCCTGGTGATCGCGCCGCATCATCAGTCGTTGGCCAACTGGTATATTTATCTTGCAATCCTCGTAAATCTCCGAGTTTTCAGAAGGCACCCTCTCTGGTTTAAACAGCCAATGGATAGCGTGTTATCCGTTGATTGTGAAACGACTTTTCAGAATTTTAAGGAGGGATGAATGATGGTTGCAGGAATGCAAAAATGGGTGATCTGCGGCGTGATCGCCACCAATATGATGGCCGGTCAAGTCTTTGCCGAGGATGAAAAAGCCTCGGCAGCGCCCCAGCCGGCAAAAATGGAAAAAATGTCTCCGCTCAGCGGCACGCCGGTTAACTCGGCGATCAGCGGCGGGGCGATTGTTCCCAAAGGGCTACTGCTCAGCGCTTTGAATTTTTCCTACCGGGACAAGGATGACATTGTGGACAATGCCGGCGCAGGAGCTAGAACCTCGGAGCAGGAACTGTACCTGCTGAAACTGCGCTACGGTATGGCGGACCGGTTCGAGCTTGCCTTCGTCCCTGGTTATATCAGCAATCACCGGGATGCCTACGGGAGAGCCAGGGCGGATCACCTTGAAGGACCGACCGATTTTGCCTTGGGTGGTACCTATACCCCGTTCTCACAACGTCTGGGTGACCCACTCAGTCTCGGCCTCACCCTGGGCGTCAACATGCCCACCGGTCAAGAGGGTCCGGAGCATCTTCCGGGTGGCGATGTTTGGTCCTATAACGCCAAAGTTGGGGTCACCAAGGTTTGGCATCCGAACCACCGCGTCGACTGGGATCTTGGCTTTGTTCAGCCGACAGAAACCGGCAACCAGGGAGTCCGCAAGGACACGGTCGTGGCCATGACCGGCAGTTATCACTATGTTTTCACTCCCAACTTTGATGTCGGCCTGGAGTTTACCCTGGAGAACAGCAAGGACTGGGAACGCAACGGCATTGATATGCGCAATGAGTATACGGAAATGTATGTCGGACCGACCATGAACTTCTGCATGCCGCAGTGGAACATGTGGCTGGGTATTGGCGCCTTTGTCCCGGTGGTCCGAGACTATGACATCGCAACAGCCTCGGATGATTTCCGCCTGGAAATCAAGCTCGGCAAGATCTGGAGTTGGTGATCTCCGTTAGGTAACAAAAGTATGATAAGCCGCTTTGAGAGTTGTGGCTTATCTGATTTTTCTTTTAAGTAACCTTCCTCTTTTTCCTGCTCAGGTGAACGCCTGAGCAGGTTCTCTTGCGACCTACTTCTTTTGTTCTCAGTACGTTGGACAATTTCAGGACTCCTTGATCATAGGTAGCTAGTCAACAATGAATTCTTGCTGTTGGCGGTCAACGGTCGAGTAGCCCGGGGGAGTCACACCCCCAGGCCCTCACAGATCCGGACGTGAGCCTCTCGACTCATCCGGCTCCTATTGTCCAACCGGAGGACGCATCCCCAGCAGCTGCCAATGGGCAAACAACTGAGGCTGACGAAGAGCTAAACGTCCTAACCAGTGAGTTGCTCTCCGTTGGCGCCCTCTCATATCCTTAAATTTTCTCATGACCCACTTCGTTATCATGCGATTCAGGATGTGAAACACCTTAAACATTTCGGACTTGTAAAAATTCGCATAATAATTGATCCATCCTCGCAGCTTGGGATTGAACATTCGCGAGAAATCCTTCAGGGATTTGTCAGTACGATTATGAATCCGCCAGCTTCGCATTTCGTCGCGTATTGACTTGGCAGCTTTGTTACTCATGGCAGGCAGGAACCCAACAAAGAAATTACCCGTTTTACTCTTCGCTACCCGTGGCCTGAATGTATAGCCCAGGAAGTCAAACGTGTGATTTGGGTAATCCCTTTGCCTATTGTCTTCCTTACAATAGACAATCTTGGTTTTCTCGGGGTGTAACTCCAGCCGACACTCCATAAGTCGCCATTCAATTGCAACCCATAGCGTTTTCGCTTGCGACTCACTACTGCAGTGACAAACCACATCGTCAGCATACCGCTCGAACGGAATTGCCGGAAAAGCACGTCCCATCCACTTGTCAAAGGCATAGTGCAAGAACAAGTTCGCCAACAAGGGACTTACAACGCCACCCTGGGGAGTTCCCTTGTCCCTCGTTACAACTGATCCGTCAGGGTGCTGAACCGGACACTTCAACCACCGTTCAACATACATCAGGACCCACCGGCAGTTTGTATGCTGCCGCACCGCCTTCATCATGAGCTCATGGTCGATATTATCAAAGAAACCTTTGATGTCGAGATCCAGCACCCACGGATACCGCCAACATCGTTGACGAGCTACCCCAACCGCCTCTATGGCCGACTTGCCCGGACGATAGCCGTATGAGTCTCCATGAAAATACGGATCCAAAAGGGGTTCCAGGAATTGCTTGACTACCATCTGAGCGATTCGATCTGCCACTGTCGGTATTCCCAACGGTCGCATCTTGCCATCGCCTTTCGGTATCTCAACTCGACGCACTGGAGGAGGAAAATAACTTCCTGAAGACATACGATTCCATAACTTGTAGAGGTTATTTTTCAAATCCTCTTCGAAGTCGGTTATCGACTGCCCGTCCACTCCAGCAGCTCCGCGATTTGCCTTTACTCTCTTGAATGCCTCCCAAACCTGATTCTTGGAAATTTGGAATGGCTTTGCTTCGTTCAAAAAGATCCTCCCATTTCTGGTTGTCTTCATGGCAAAAGCTGAACAATGTAGCCCCTTCGCTCCATCCCCATTACAGGGACTTCGTCACTACTACAGGCTACTCCGCCCCTGTGCTCCGCATCGGTACTCTCATCCTTACGGGGTCTCCATTTGGATTTCTCCCTTGTCATCGGAGCGACAGGTTCCCACGTTCCACACGAAAGCCAAGATCATGTTCACGCCACCTTTATGCCGGCCACCGTTCGGGCAATAAACAGGCTTCCCCCGAACTTATCCTGGGATGGAAATAGGTCCCAGTTTTGACAGCAACTTAAATTTTCGACACCTCATCAGTGGTTCAGTGTTATTCGTCTCCATGATCCATACCTGACCCAGTCTTGCCGAGCCTTTTCCCTTAACGCTCACCACCATGGCTCTTAACCACAGCAGCTTAAGGTGGTTTGAAGCCCGCTCCTGTAAGCCGACCCCGAGGGACCTACCCTCATCTTTCGTGCAGCCTCGTGGCACACTATTTCCAATTTATACGTAACAAAATAGAAGCCGAATATATGGTATAATTCGGTCATCAACAGCCTGTTTTTTCTATAAAAGAAAAAGGAGGTTATCATGGCCGAACAACATTGGACACCTGACAGTTATCACTCCAGCGAATGGGCTGCTGTTCTGCAGGTAAAATACAACTCCGTCAATTTTCCCTTAGACGCTCCAGATGAAGCAAGATTCCTAAGATCCCCACCAAGCTCTCCATCTCAATCAGACTGGTCACCACCTGACGGATGCACCAGCAAAAAACATCAAGAAGTCGATCAGCTTTGTTCTCGGATCACAGGTACTGGTCTGACCGAAGCTGACCTTGCTGTGACCTATCTTCGAGAAAAATATCGTAAAAATAACTCTATTTTCACCATAAAACAGGCCGCCTATGTGGTCTTATCCTTCCTGCAATTCTTGAACAAATCAGGTGCCAATATTTTCAGCGTTACCCGTCAAGATATCTGTGCCTTCGTCGAGCATGGGCAAGATCGTGGGTTGAAGGCAAACTCAGTTATATGCAATTTAAGAAGTGTGTATACGTTTCTTATCTTCCTGGTTGAACGGAAGATTCTGCTGTTCCGCCTCAGTTGGAAATGGACATTCAAGCTGTTTGCATTAAGGGGTTATGGGGAGCCGTATTATCTCCCCTTGGGGTGATTGGCCCGTAGGCACGAAGTCGTTTTTTCTTTCTCAGTTCCCGGGCTTTTTCCAGTTTTTTGTCTCGCTCTTTGAATATTTCCTGTTCTCTGCCGTTCAATTTGTCCATCGGCGCGATATATCCGATGGCGCTGTGCAACCTGACGTTGTTGTAGTGATGGATAAACCCTTCAACCATTCTTCGGGCATCGTCAAGGGAAAGCGGGACACCGGGACGAATACATTCCCCCTTGATGGTTGCGTGGAACCGTTCCAATTTGCCGTTGGACTGCGGATAATATGGCGATGTCCGCACATGCGTCATTCCCGAGATACGGATGAATTCTTTGAAATCCTTGGCAATAAATTGTGGCCCGTTATCTGAAATGATCCTTGGCCGGGCTTCGGGAAAGTGCTCCTTGGCGCGTTGCAGGATGATCTCCACATCCATTTCCGTCATCTGTTCCCTGATCTCCCAGTGGACAATGAAACGACTGCATCCATCGAGAATGCTGCACAAATAATAAAATGTGCCGCAGATGTTGATATAAGAAATGTCCACATGCCAATGGTCATGGGGCCTGAGCGGTTGCACAAAGCCGGTGCCCTTGAGGCTTTTCTTCCGGTTCCATTTCTGCAGCAACCCTGCCTGGCCTAGAACTCGCCAGGTGCTGCTGGGGCTGACGGCAACGATGTCCTGATCCAGTAGCATAAACGTCAACCGCCGATACCCCTCAAGGGGATTGTTGACAGCAAAATTGACGATCGCTGCCCGTTCCCAAGGTTCAAGCCAGAAATCCCGGGGGATCAGCCCATTATGTTCGTTGGCCTTGCCGTACCGCTTGATCCATGCATAAAACTTGCTCCTGGAAACGGCCAGCCAAGCGATGATCTCTTGCAGGGCCACTTCAGCTTTCTTGCTCCAATGCTTGCTGAAATCAACAACGGTATCACGTGTATCATGAGGAACCCAGCTACCATTCAGAGCTCCCCAAGTTCTTTTTTTAACTGGATATGCTCCTCCAGCAACTCGGAAAGAACTTCATGTTTCCGACGCAATTTATCTTCAAGCTGATGGATTCGTTGTTCTTGTACCTTCTTGGAGTCTTTGTTTTCTAGGGCAAAAGCAGCAGCTCCCTTTTCGAAAAACTGCTTTTGCCAACCGTAGAATGTATTCGGCTGCAGTTGGTATTCATCGCAGAGATCCGATACCGTTTCCCGGCCAACCAGGTGGCGCTTGAGGATGATTACCTTCTCTTCAGGGCTGTAGTTGTGACGTTTCTTTCGCATGGACTTTCCTCCGTTCATAATGGTTTATCATGAACAGCTCAAAAGTCCTATTCCCGTTGAACCAAGACACTTTGCTATCTTTACCTAGCCGCCAGGCGACACGAAGTTTTCAATTTAAAGATCGATGATATCGATTTGGTGAGAAAAAAAATTCGTCTTTACACCAGAAAAAGGAAAGATGGTGCTCTTGAATTCGATTGGATACCGATAGCGGATCAGCTTTTACCGACTCTCCGGGCCTATCTTGAAAGCCTGGAATCAAAGCTGTGGGTATTTCCAAATCCAGCAACGGGGTTGCCATATTTTGAGCGGGGAAAGTGGATGCGCCGGTTATGCAAGATCGCAGAGGTGGAGCCTTTCGGTTTGCATTCCATCCGCCACCTAACGGCGAGCATTCTTTCAGAGAACAATGCACCTCTGATCGATATAAAAACAATTTTGCGACACAAGAAGATAACAACCACTGAGCGCTACATTCATCAGCTGACATCTTGCCGCGCGTCCTTGTCGTTTTTACCAGAAAGCCCCCAAGAAAGCCCCCAGGCAAAAAAAAAACGGGTAACTGGATTTCTCCAATTACCCGTTTATACTGGCGGAGCCGACGAGACTCGAACTCGCGACCTCCGGCGTGACAGGCCGGCGTTCTAACCAACTGAACTACGACTCCAGCATTGTGTGGTGGGCGAAACAGGGCTCGAACCTGTGACCCTCGGCTTGTAAGGCCGATGCTCTCCCAGCTGAGCTATTCGCCCTAAAAGGTGACGGTGTATTTATCAGGAGAACCCTTGTCCGTCAAGCAAAAAACAGAGACTCTATAGAGTATTAGCCATTTTCCCCGGAACTTTCGGGTCACAAAGACGCTTCTGCTTATTACTGCGCAGGAGTGTTGTGCGAAGAAATTGTGAAGTCGCTGAAAATAGTATTCAACGGCGCATCCTTGAACAGGGTTTCCCCTTCTTTCAAGATCAGCGCCCGTTGCAGCACCTCATCAACATCATCCACCAGATCAATGGTGAGACTGTTACGAATCTTCTGCGGTACATCGCGAAGATTACGTTCGTTTTCCCTTGGAATCAACACATGGGTAATATTTCCCCTCTTGGCCGCCAGCAGCTTTTCGGTTAAGCCCCCAATGGGCAGCACCCGGCCGCGCAAAGTGATCTCACCGGTCATAGCCAACTTCCGATCCACAGGCAACTTGAGGATGGCGGACACTATGGAAGTAGCCATGGTGATGCCAGCCGATGGCCCGTCCTTGGGGATAGCCCCTTCGGGTACATGTACATGGATGTCGATTTTTTGATAAAAATCGGTGTCCAATCCCAGCCGCATCGCCCGGGAGCGCACGTAGGTCAGGGCTGCCCGAGCCGATTCCTGCATGACATCGCCGAGCTTGCCAGTGATGGTCAGTTTACCGGTACCGGGCATGATGGTGGCCTCGATCTGCAGCAGCTCGCCCCCCACCTCAGTCCAGGCCATGCCGGTGGACAAACCAATCTCATCGTGTTCCTCGGCAAGGCCGAAACGGTATTTTGCCACGCCCAGGAAGCGCTCGACAGCCTGAGGCGAGATCCGGTATTTCTTCTTCGGTTCTTTATTCTTCAGCCGTTCACGCGCCACCTTGCGGCAAACACTGGCGAGGGTTCGCTCCAGGCTGCGCACGCCGGCCTCACGGGTGTAGCGACGAATAATATCCAGGATGGCCTTTTCATTGAGGGCTATCTCGTCGGGCTTAAATCCATTAGCCTCGAGTTGTTTGGGCAGGAGGAAATCGCTGGCAATGTTGAGTTTTTCCTCTTCGGTATATCCGTTGAGCTGAATGATCTCCATGCGGTCCTGCAAAGGTGCCGGAATACCGTGCAGATGATTGGCCGTGGTGATGAAAAAAACCTCGGACAAATCGTAATCGACATCCAGGTAATGATCATTGAATGCATAATTCTGCTCTGGATCAAGAACTTCTAGCAAGGCTGAGGAAGGATCACCGCGGAAATCGACGCTCATCTTGTCGACCTCGTCCAAACAGAACACCGGATTGATCACCCCGGCCTTTTGCATCGAAAGGATGATTTTACCAGGCATAGCGCCAATGTAGGTCCGCCGGTGGCCGCGTATCTCGGCCTCATCGCGTACCCCGCCCAGCGACAAACGAACAAACTCACGACCCATGGCTCGGGCTATGGAGCGGCAGACCGAGGTTTTGCCCACACCCGGAGGCCCGACCAGGCAGAGAATCGGCCCGCGAATCTTTTTCACCTGGGTCTGGACCGCCAGGTACTCAAGGATGCGCTCTTTGGGCTTTTCGAGGCCATAATGGTCTTCGTTGAGCACCGCCTCCGCTCGTTCGATATCAATTTTGGCGCGCGTTTTCTTTTTCCACGGCAGGCTGATAATCGCATCGATGTAGTTGCGCACCACCGTTGTTTCGGCGGACATCGGCGGCATCTGACGAAGTTTTTTAAATTCTTTGCCCACCTTTTCCTTAACCGCCTTAGGCAGGCTCTTTTTATCGATAGCCTGCTGCAACTCGGTCAGATCGTCACCGCCCTCCCCCTGCCCCATCTCATCCTGAATGGCGCGCATCTTCTCGGAAAGATAGTAGCTGCGCTGGGTGGCATTCATCTTCTTCTTTACCTTGGCATGGATATCCTTCTCCATCTCGGAGAGTTCCATTTCCCGGTAGAGAATTTCCAACACCTTGGCAATGCGTTGCGGCAGACTGACCAACTCAAGGATCGACTGTTTTTCCTCTGTCTTCAACTGGATGTGGGAGGAAATGAGATCCACCATCCGCGAAGGTTCCTCTAAGGCGGTGATCGACTTCAGCACCTCGCGCGGCAGCTTCTTATTGGTCAGGGTGTACTGATCAAAGGTCTTACGCAACTCGCGGAGGTAAGCCGGCAAATCTTCCCGCTCAATATCGACATCCGGAGCCTCGACCAGTCTAACCGAATAAAACGAATCCTCACGATCACCACCCTCAAAGGCGCCGACAATAATCCCCCGACGCTTCCCCTCCACCAGGGCCTTGATCGTGCCATCGGGCAGGCGCAGGAGTTGCATAACCGAAGCCAGGGTCCCTAGAGAATAGAGGTGCCGCTGTTCGGGATCGTCCACCCGGGCATCTTTCTGGGTCACCAGAAAAATAAGCGAGCGATTCTCCATGGCAGCCTCTAGCGCCATGATTGATTTCTTTCGCCCTACTACAAGGGGCGCAACCATACCGGGAAAAAGGACAATGTCCCGGAGCGGCATCAGAGGGTAGGTTTCGGCAGTCAGTTCACTCATAGAAACTATCAGGTTATCAAGCTATCAGGCGAGTTTTTTTGTTTCGGCGTTATCGTAGAGGATGACCGGATACTCCCCTTGGGTAATGACCTGTTCGTTAATGACGCATTCGGTGGCATGCTCGTCCGAGGGCAGTTCGTACATGACGTCGAGCATGCACTCTTCCATAACCGAGCGCAGTCCGCGGGCTCCTGATTTGCGGGCAAGCGCCTTCTGGGCGATGGCCTTGAAAGCGCCCTCGGTGAAACGCAGGGTAATTCCCTCGTATTCGAACAATTTCTGGAACTGCTTGCTCAGTGCGTTTTTCGGTTCTTTGAGGATGCGGATCAGATCTTCCTCCACCAATTCCTCCATGGTGGCTATCACCGGCAGACGACCGACCAGTTCTGGAATGAGACCGAACTTAAGCAAATCTTGAGGTTGAATCGAAGCCAGGATCTCCCCAATGGTGCGTTCTTTCTGACTGACCACCTTAGCGCCAAAGCCCATGGCCTGGGTGCCGGTCCGCCGTTTGATCACACCGTCCAGACCAACAAAAGCCCCGCCAACGATAAAGAGAATATTGGTGGTGTCGATGCGCACCAATTCCTGTTGGGGATGCTTACGCCCTCCCTTAGGCGGCACCGAGGCCATGGTGCCCTCAATGATCTTGAGCAGGGCCTGCTGGACGCCCTCTCCCGATACATCGCGAGTCAACGACGCGGAATCGGATTTGCGGGCGATCTTGTCGATCTCGTCGATATAGATGATCCCGCGCTGGGCCTTCTCGATATCATACTCAGCCGCCTGGAGGAGACTGACCAAAATGTTTTCCACATCTTCACCAACATACCCCGCCTCGGTGAGCGTGGTGGCGTCGGCGATGGTGAAGGGCACCTTGAGCAGCCGGGCCAGGGTTTGGGCCACCAGGGTCTTGCCGCTGCCAGTCGGGCCGATGAGGATGATGTTCGACTTCTGCAGCTCAACCTCGTCACTGCCGACAGGCGGGGCGTTGATCCGCTTGTAGTGATTGTGCACCGCCACCGAAAGGATCCGCTTGGCATGATCCTGACCAATGACGTATTGATCGAGATACGCTTTAATCTCCTTGGGTTTGAGCAGCTGGGTGCCAAATTCGGCCAAGGCGTCGCCTTCCTCCGAGGAATCCGTCATAATCTCATTGCACAACTCGATGCATTCGTCACAGATGTAAACATTGGGTCCGGCAATCAGCTTGCCGACCTCTTCCTGGCTCTTGCCGCAGAACGAACAAACGCAGGAAATACCGGGATCGTCATGAAAATCGTTATTCACTATTACTTCTCCCCACCCAACTCCTCGCGGCTGGCCAAGACTTTATCGATAATGCCGTATTGGCAGGCCTCAGCAGCACTCATAAAATTGTCGCGCTCGGTATCGGCCTGAACTTTTTTGATCGACTTGCCCGTGTGTTTGGACAAAATGGTATTGAGGTCGTGGCGCATCCGCAAAATCTCGCGGGCATGGATGTCGATATCCGTGGCCTGCCCCTGATAGCCCCCCATGGGCTGATGGATCATAATCCGTGAATTGGGCAGGGCAAACCGCTTGCCGGCGGCGCCACTGGCCAAAAGCAAAGCCCCCATGGAAGCGGCCTGGCCCATGCAGAGAGTGGCCACATCGCAGCGGATGTACTGCATGGTATCGTAAATAGCCATGCCGGCAGTCACCGAACCACCAGGGGAATTGATATAAAAGGTGATATCCTTGTCCGGATCCTCGGCCTCGAGGAAGAGCAACTGGGCAACGACCACACTGGCAACGTCATCGTTGACTTGGCTGCCAAGAAAAATGATCCGTTCTTTCAGCAGCCGGGAATAAATATCGTAAGCCCGTTCGCCGCGCGGACTCTGTTCAACAACCATGGGGACCAAATTCATGCTTTTCTCCGGATAAAACTTCTGGATGGCGGACCAGTGGTCCGCCATCGGAATATACTGTCGGCTGCCCCGATTAGGCCTCGGTTTGCTCCGCTGTGGGTTCCGCGGGTGCGGCTGCTTCGGTGTATTTGGCCTGCTCGCGTAGAAAGGTCAACACCTTCTCGTTGTGCAGCTCATTCATAAACGGCAGGATTTCTTCGCGCCGCTTGAAATATTTTTTCACTTCATCAAGGGTCATCCGATACTGGTCGGCAATGCGCTGGTAACCGCGCTGGATGTCCTCGTCGGCGATCTTGATCTCCTCGACTTCGGCTATTTTTTTCAACAGAAAATCGCCTTTGACTCGCTTGACCGCGACCTCCCTATTTTTCTCCACCAGTTCCTCCAGATTAATGCCAGCAGACTCAAACGACAAACCGCTCCTCTTGAGATTCTCCTCGGTCTGTTTGAGCATTTCCTGAATCTCAAAATTCACCAACCGCTGCGGCACTTCAAAAGGATTGAGTTCGATCAGCTTGTGCATGATCTTATCGTCTAAATCTCCCTGAAGGGCATCGTCTTTGGTCTTCTGCAAGCGCTGGCGGATGTCCTCTTTGAGATCGGCCAGAGTATTGAGCTCAGGCTTAATATCCTTGGCAAACTCGTCGTCGAGTTCCGGCTTGATCCGCACCTTGACGTCTTTGATATCGACCTTGAATTCCACGTTTTTTCCGGCAAGGGTCGGATTGGGGTAATCACCGGGGAAGGTGATTTCGTAGAGAGTCTTGTCGCCCTTTTTCAGACCGAACAATTTCTCCTCAAAATCCTTACCCAGACGATGCATGCCCATATCGACACTAAAATTATCATTGCGCACTTCATTCATGGCCTTGCCGTTGTCAAAGCCCTGGAAGTCAACAATTGCCACATCGTCTATGGCAATCAGGTGTCCTTCTTCAGCGGTCTGCAGTACCGCCTGGTGCCGTTGCAGCAACGTGATCTCCTTGTCTACTTCTTCTTGACTGACCTCTACGGTCGGCTTTTCCACCTCGAGCCCCTTGTACTCTTTAAGGTCAAACTCGGGTTTGATGTCAACCATGGCCACATAGACAAAAGCGCCATCCTCGGTAAATTTGTGCTCGACGATTTCGGGATGCACCACGGGATCGAGCTTCTCTTTCTCGACAGCGTCGAAATAGCTATCCTGCACCAATTTCTCGCCGACTTCGTCCTGAACCTGCGCCTTGAAGTTATTTCCAAGTACGCTCTGGGGAATTTTACCACGACGGAATCCCTTCAGCTTGACCTCTTTGTTGATCTTGGCATAAGCCTTTTCGAGGGCGGGACCTACGGTTTCCTTGGGAAGGGTAATGGTCAATTTTCTTGTCAAGTCAGAGAGATTTTCGACGACGATTTCCATGGACTGCGGTTCCTCTTGTTCGGTTTTCCGCGGCTCTTACCCCGGCGGCGTTGTGTATTGTCAGCCCGCTTCTCTACCTACTGGCGCGCTGTGCTTGATGACTCAGAAAAAGTTGGTGCGAGAGGGGGGACTCGAACCCCCAAGGGCCAGGCCCGCTGGATCCTAAGTCCAGTGCGTCTACCAATTTCACCACTCTCGCAACGCGTTAAACTGCAACTAATAACCAGAATAACGTATCCCGTCAAGTCATCCCTAGGGTGAAAAAGTTGGATTATCAACAAATTTAGGGCATTAAACGGACCTCCCCTTCTTCCTTATTTCCCCCTGAAAAACGAAAGGGATCACTTCCTATTCGCTCTCTATCCACTCTCAAGTCACCATAGTTTCCACAGGAGATCTATGGCAATTTACGCAAGATATACCAAATGTCGAAGAGATAACAATCAGACAGCAAAGGTTTGTACCACTTGAACTCAGTGTGATGTCCGGTTAAGAACTTGCATACATGGTATCCAGTATCCCTTCCCCCTGCAGAGTCGTTGAGGGGGGTGCTCCAATCGAGATTCATTGAGGATCTGGTTGCGCAACTGACGGACTCTGTGGATGTTGACCGGTTCGCCATGCTGTTCATGGCAATAAATCGCGAGCAGGAGATAAGTGATCAGGCCAGCAAGCATCTGGATCATCAGGCCATGGCGGCTTCTCGAAATGAGGTGGTAGACCTTGAGGTGCCGCTTCCACCAGGCAAAGAACGTTTCTATGTCCCAACGCAGCTTGTAGATCAGGGCGATTTGTTCGGCGGTGAGATCAAAGCGATCGGTGGCAACCCAGTAGGTCTTGCCTCCGACCGTGTAGCCGACCAGGCGCAGCGGGGTTTGCGTCTGATTGATTCCTTCCCGGCCAAGGAGAACCAGTGCTTGCCCGCTGCCTGGAGCTGATCGAAGTCGTGATGGCTTTGGTATCCCCGGTCGCTCACCCCGGTTTCCCCAGGCTGGACGATCCGATTGACAAAAGGACGCTCTCCGCCTTTGCCGTTGGTGAGGAAGATGGTGCGGGGAATACCTCGATTGAGGTCAAAGCCGATATGGGTCTTGGCCTTTTTGGCGCCTTTGCGGTAGTCGGCCCAGTCCATGGAAAGGACAGCGTCGATCAATGAACCGTCGACGGCGACCAACTGACCCAATTCGGGGTATTTGTCGGGCAGAACCTTGCTAGCCTGCTGTTGCAATGCTTCAAAGACCAGTAGGAATTGCTCGAGGCCACGTTCGTTCATGGCTTCGAAGAACGAACTCCTGGCAATACCTTTCTTCGGGGCAATATGCTCACGGGCAAAGGCATCTTCTTCCAGGGATTGGAGCAGATGCCTGCCGGAGGTATGCTCCTGCAGGTGAAAATAGATGAGCGCATGGAGCTGGTCTTCAAATTCCATTTGCAGCGGTCTGTTACTCCGGGATTTGAGTTTTGGAATACGTTCCAGGGCCAAATGTAATGGAGAGCAGGAGCGTTCGTAGCTGTGAGCGGTTAACTTTCCTGACTTGAACGGGCGTGGCGCCATTTTCATAACTCCCTGCAATGAAAGGATGTCTATGAAAACAGGCCGCGACGGCGCCCCGTTGATTTGTCAAAAAAATTCAGCTTGTTATGTAACTTTTTTTACCCGGCGCCTCCTTGCAAAATCTTAACTGGACATTGCTGGGGAAAAATAGAAAGGAGATAAGGATGGAATCGGATAATTCCATCCTTATCCAGGCATTGCAATACTTCTTTAAAAATCCGGTTACCCCACCGAGGCGTAGGATAACCGGACCATTTTTCACTGCCAATGGCCTAGCAGGCCATGTCGTTATCGGCCATAGAGAATGCTTGACGGTACATTCTTGACATCAGCGGTACCTGTCAGCAGCATAGCCTGGAGCAGTTCACCCTTGAGCTGATTGAGGCAGAGAGCGACGCCCTCCCGACCGCCTCCGAAAGCTCCAATTACCAGAGGTCGACCGACGAGTACGGCGTCCGCACCCAAAGCAAGCAGCTTAAGCACATCGGCACCGCTACGCACACCACCATCGACAAAGATAATTGCCTTGCCTTTGACACGCTCGACGACGGCAGGCAGCACATCGGCCGCTCCGGGGGTGAAGTCAAGGACCCGGCCGCCATGGTTGGACACCACAATCGCCCCGGCTCCGGCCCGTACCGCCTCATCGGCCTCGTCGGCCGTCATCACGCCTTTTACGATAAACGGCAGTTTGGTTGTAGAGATCACCGCCTGCATCTCGGAAAAAGTTTTGGGACCCACTGGCTGCCCTTTCATCGCCATGGTTACCAGCCCGGCTCCGTCAATATCCATGCCCGTGGCCAAGACTCCCGCCTTTTCCGCAGCGCGGAGATGGCTGGCCACAACATCCTGGGCCCGCGGCTTAATGATTGCAATGGTACCGCCCTTGTGCTCGGCCCCGGCCTTGAGCCCGCTGTCGAACATCCGAGGGTCGGCGCCATCGCCGGTCATGCACAGCGTTCCGGCGTTGATCGCACCGGCCACCATCTCGGCAATGAACTCCTCTTCGGTCATTTTTCCGCCCATGTTGTAGGAGGAGCCGGTGATGGGTGCAACCAGGATCGGCATGGAGAGTTTTTTGCCCCACAGCGTCCAGGTCAGGTCCGGTTCCTTAACATCGTGAATGGTCCGCATATTCAACCGAACCCTGGCCAGGGCCTCCATGTTGGCCTTGAAGGCGCTGCCGGTTCCCACACCGCCCATGCCCGGCACTTCTCCGGCGCAAGCGCGACCGTCGCACACCGGGCAGACCCGGCAAAAACCTTTGAGTTGTTCACGGGCTTGTTCCCGAACTGTCTTCATATCCATTTGAGTTTCCTCCTCGTTCGCTTCAAGCACCTGGCGCACCATAGGTAGCTGATTGTGACGCTGAAGCTGTTAATTTTTTTGGCCAAAAGATCATCAAGGCCGTATTTCCAAGACACCAGAGCGCACTGGCAGCGAGTCTCATCCAGTGCACACGCATCTTGGCAATGCAAATGGGAACTATCTATGCTCTATCTCCGTGAGCCCTGACTCGAACACTGCACGAGCCAAAAGACCGCCACATCAAGCCCCGGTAGGGAATACTCCCGTTTTCTTCACTGCAGCAGACTCCAAACCATCTTGGTGGCAACCGCATAGAGAAAAAGGGCAAAAATCCGCTTGAGTGTATCGACCGGCAGGGCATGGGCCAATTTGGCGCCAAGCGGAGCGGTAAAAACGCTTGAGCAGACGATACCGACCAAGGCCGGCAGGTAAACATAGCCAAGACTGTAGGCCGGCAGGTCGATGCCGTGCAGATTGTTGACGATGTAGCCTAGCGCTCCGGCAATGGCGATGGGAAAACCGATAGCAGCCGAGGTGCCGACAGCCCGATGGGCCGCGACATTGCACCAAACCATGAAGGGCACGGAAAGGGAACCGCCGCCGATGCCGACCAGGGCAGAGGCCACGCCGATGGTCGAACCCACCCCGAACATGCCTGCGGTTCCTGGGAGATCACGCGAGGCCTTGGGTTTCTTGTTGAGCAGCATCTGGGTGGCGACGGTATAGAGAAAGACACAGAAAAATCCCTTGAGAAAACCGGAGGACAACCTCGAAGCCACAAAGGTGCCGAGGAAGGTGCCAATCAGAATGCCGGGTACAATCCGTCTGACGATATTCCAGTCGACCGCGCCGCGCTTATGATGGGACATAAAGCTGGAAATCGAGGTGAAAATAATGCTAGCCAGCGAGGTTCCCAGGGCCAGGTGCATGATCAGATCGGGCTGGATGCCCTGCTTGACAAAACAGAAAATCAGCATCGGCACAATCACCACTCCGCCACCCACGCCCAGGAGGCCGGCAAGAACCCCGGCGATCAACCCCACGGCCAGATACATCAACACAATTTCCACTGACATGACATTCTCCGCTTTGCCCTTGTGCCCCGCCTTGTACCGGCGAGCGTGCCGCACCGAGGCAATGGTTAGTTAGTGTTTCTGTTGTTCGCCGAAGATATGATCTTCAATCTCGGCAATATGATTCTTCATAGCCAGGCACGCCGCCTCCGCATCCCTTGCCTCAAGGGCATCAATGATGCGCAGGTGCCCTTCCACCGAGGCATGACGACGCTCGCTGCTCTGCAGCCAGACTGAACGGCTTTCGTTGACGATTGACTGGATGGTGGTCATCACCTGGTCAATCACCCGATTTCCGGCGCCGGCTGCGAGCAAACGGTGAAATTCGGCATCAAAGCTATCATCTTCCCGGCCAGCCATCAGGGCGCGCTGTTGATCGCAGACCAGAATCTTCAGGCGATCAATGCTCTTCGGCTTGATCCGTTGCGCTGCCAGGGCGGCAGTCTGCGGCTCTATCATCCCACGAAATTCGATAATATCGTGGAGAAAGCCGCTCTGCGCATTGAGAGCATCTATGATGGCATCGCCTGAAAAAGTGGCGTCGATGGTGGCCAGGAGATACGTCCCATCCCCCTGCCTGCTTTCGAGTATCCGTCGCTCGGCCAATGCCTGAAATGCCTGGCGGAGACTGTTGCGTGAAACCCCGAAGCTCTCGGCCAGTCTGCGCTCCGGTGGCAACCGATCGCCCGGCGCCAGCTCGCCGTTACTGATCATCTCGCGAATCCGATCAATGATCGCCGTATAGGCGTATTTCTTTTCTTCCCTGGATTCAACCGGCGACATCATGACCTCCCTCTTTTTCGAATTGGTTCTACCAATAGCTTGAAGGACTGACAATGTCAACGGTATTGTGTGCATAATGAGAGAAAGACAGAATTATAATTGGTCAACCACATAGAGGCAACACACCTTTAACCAGCCTCTACCAACCCCTTTCCCTCCGTCTCGAAGTGGCAACAAAGAACAACAGAACGCGATGATCATCGTGCATGTTGGGGAACTCATTTTCCTGATCAGCAATGAATTCAGCTTGTTGTCAGTTTATTGCACAAAGGTCTGGAGTGGCAGTGGCACACTGTGATATACAATTCAGAAATGTCTCGATGCTCCAGCTCTTTTTCGTACATCGGCATCGTGTCGGTTTGCCGGCAACCGCCATTATTTCGTGCAATGTCCTTACCGGACAACGCTGATTTGACGACTCATTACGGCGGTTATTCTACCTGAAAGAGGGCAACCAAAGGAAGGGGGGTATGGCAGAGGCGTTGATGGTCATCGGGGAACAGAGTGGAGTGGCCCTACCGACGCTCTTTGCTCCAGATGCGAAAACACTGATTGTCATCGGCCAGATACTTTCGACAAACCCGGCCGACGCCGTTCGTAAGCCGAAACATGAAGTAAAAAACAAGACGCCTGTGTTCTCGGGGGGAAGGGGACTGGATGTTACTCGACTCAATCGGTACAGTCTCACTGATCTGCCTACGGGGTAGGCGCCCTGATTGACCCCTCATGGTCAATACATTTGCCTGCAGAGGTGTGGTCACCCAGATGCGCGGCCAAGATATGTAAGGACCTCTCCCTACTTGATTTTCCGATTCGATCAGGTGGTGGGCAGGCAGGGGATGCTCTCCCATGCACCCAACGCGGTAATCCCCCCCTTTTCTCCCCATTAAGGAACACCATGTTCGATACCAGCACCCTGCTCCTTTTTACCACGGCTTCCATCCTCTTGGCTCTGACACCGGGGCCGGACAACATTTTTGTGCTCACCCAGTCGGCCCTCAAGGGTAAACTGGTGGGGATTGTGGTGACACTCGGGTTGTGCACCGGTCTGGTTGTCCACACCAGCGCCGTGGCCCTGGGAATTGCCGCCATTTTCCAGGCCTCGGCTCTGGCCTTTAACCTGCTGAAATTCGCTGGGGCGGTTTATCTGCTCTACCTTGCCTGGGGCGCCTTCCGGGCGGGAGCGAGCACCCTGGACAACGACACCTCTCGGGAGGTGAGCTTGTCGCGGTTCTACCTGCGCGGCATCATTATGAACGTGACCAATCCCAAGGTGTCGATCTTCTTTCTCGCCTTCCTGCCGCAATTCACCAACCCGGAAAACAGCAGCCTGCCGTTGCAGCTCGTTGCACTTGGCGGCATCTTCATCCTGTCCACCCTGCTGGTCTTTGGCGCGATCAGCCTGCTGGCCGGTGTGTTGGGCCAGTGGCTCCGCCGTTCCGGACGAGCGCAAACAATCCTCAACAAAGTTAGCGGGGTTATCTTTGCCGGGCTGGCCCTGAAACTGGCCACGGCCAGCCGGTAGAGGACAGACCGTGGATCTGCGTCATTCCACAAAACCCTTTGTTGCCCATCCGAAGAGCAGCACAGTCCTGGCAGTGCTGCTGATTCTTATCGGCATTGCCTTTGTCAGCGGCTGGATTCCTGATTCGCCCAATCGCCGTTATTTCCCAGGGCATCATTGGCTCATGGCCGGTTTAAGCTGGCTGATGTCCTGCTTTTTCTTGGCCTGCGCTTTTCTCGGATTCAAGCAAAAGAACAAGAGCCCCAGTCACTGACCGGCAACAAAAAAGCTCGCCTACCGCCGTTTATCCTGGTGATAGATCTGTTCGCGTTGGGCAGCAATCGCCTCGTCGACCAGGTAATCGTCAAAGTTGATCATCTTATCGATCCAACCCTTATGACCGATCTCGATAATCCGGTTGGCCACCGTGGCCACGCATTCGTGGTCATGGGAGGCCAAGAGGATCACCTCAGGAAAGGCGATCAGGCCATTGTTGAGCGAGGTAATCGATTCGAGGTCCAGATGGTTGGTTGGCTCATCAAGAATGAGGACGTTGGCCCCGATCAGCATCATCCGCGCCAGCATGCAGCGTACCTTTTCCCCGCCGGAAAGAACCTTGGTTTTCTTCAGAGCCTCTTCGCCGGAAAACAACATCCGCCCGAGAAAACCCCGGGAATAACTCTCGCCCTCGGTGGGCGGGATAAACTGGCTGAACCACTCGACCAGTGTCTGGTTGCCGCTGAAAAACGCACTGTTTTCCTTGGGAAAATACGAGGTAGTGATGGTCTGGCCCCAGCGGAAGCTGCCCGCATCCGGTTCCATCTCGCCCATCAGGATCTGAAACAAGGTGGTCTTGGCCAGACTGTAGGTACCGGCAAAGGCGACCTTCTCCCCTTTATTGACCGAAAAACTGAGATTTTTCAGCACCTCGACGCCCTCGATGGTCTTGCTGAGGTTATCGACCTCGAGAATGACGTTGCCGCAGGGCCGCTCCGGCTTAAAAGCAATCCAGGGGTATTTGCGCGAAGAGACCGGCATATCCTCGATGTTGATTTTATCGAGCAATTTCTTGCGTGAGGTGGCCTGTTTGGCCTTTGAGGCGTTGGAAGAGAAACGCTGAATAAACTCTTTGAGTTCCGCAACTTTTGCCGAAGTCTTTTTATTCTCGTTCTGTTTCTGCTGCAGGGTCAACTGGCTGGCCTGATACCAGAAATCATAATTGCCCACATAGACCCGGATCTGCCCAAAATCAATATCCGCCATATGGGTGCAGACCTGGTTGAGAAAATGGCGGTCATGGGAGACGATGATGACCGTATTGGTAAACCGGATGAGAAACTCCTCCAGCCAGGCGATGGATTTGACATCCAGGTTGTTGGTCGGCTCATCCAGTAAAAGAATGTCCGGGTTGCCGAACAGGGCCTGGGCCAGCAGCACTCGCACCTTATCACCGCCGTCCAGTTCCTTCATCCTGAGACTGCCCATCTCCTCGGAAACGCCTAAGCCACTAAGCAGGACAGAGGCTTCGGATTCGGCCTCATACCCGTTCATCTCGCCAAACTCGACCTCCAGGTCACCGCAGCGCATGCCGTCGGCCTCGGAGAGTTCGGGTTTGGCATAGAGGGCCTCGCGTTCCACCTTGACATCGTAGAGCCGCTTGTGGCCTCTAATCACCGTATCGAGCACGGTTTCCTCGTCATAGACAAACTGGTCCTGCTGGAGCACGGCGATCCGTTCCTTGGGATCGATGGAGACCTCGCCCTTATCCGGGTCCTTCTGGCCAGCAAGGATTTTAAGAAAGGTTGTTTTGCCGGCACCGTTGGCCCCGATCAGGCCGTAACAGTTGCCGTGGGTGAACTTGATGTTGACGTCTTTGAAGATGATGCGTTTGCCGTAGGAAAGCGCAATGTTGGTTGCCTGGAGCATAGTGGTTCATTTCCTGTAAAAAAGAGACGGTCACGAAGACAAAAAACGTGACTTGTTTCGGAATACGCCGGGGATGTCCGCCCGAAAAGGGACGGTGCAAAAAAAAGAGGAAGAAATTTACTCTGAAACACTCAATAAATGAAGCGGAAAATGCGGTTTTGCCGATTTTATTGATCGACGGGCCGAACAACGGATGGCTGAAGCGAGGGCAACCAAGGTCGCAACCTCGGCAGGGTCAATCGATGGAGACAAGGACCGCCGGATAGGGACCCCGGACCGAATTAATCAGGGTGAAGACGCTCTGCGAGCGGAACCAATCAAGCAAAATCACCCGCTCGAATACCTGGCCGCTCGCCAACAGATACTGACGGCAGGTGCCGGCCAGCAGACCGCAGCGCACCGGCGGCGTGTATTCCCGGCCATCGATCGAGACCACGACATTGGCAATGGTGGTTTCGGTGATTTCACCCCGCCGGTTATAAAGCAGGACATCATCCACATCTTCTCCCAAACCGGCCCGCATCAGGGTATACAGCTCCCGGCAGGTGGTTTTATGATAGAGAAAAACATCCTGATCATCAATGGGATGCGGGGCGAGCGCTACCCGGACCGGCCGCGATCTGGCGAGCGGCTCATAGGGAACATTCTCGATCCGCACCGCTCCCTTGCAATCGAGCAGCAGCCGCACCCGCTGCGAGACGCCCTGGTATCCGGCTACGACTGCGGACAATTGGGCCCGGATATTCTCCACCGTGCAGGGGTAGGAAAAATAATCGGCCGATCCGCTTAAGCGGTGCAGATGCTCCGCAAGATAGGCATACCCTTCTTCCGGCGTCCAAAGCAGGGTTTCAAGCAAGGAAAAGTCCGGTTGCCGGGTCCGGCAGAGCAGGCTTTTAAGCCGGGTTTCCTCCCACTCGGCGCTTGCGGTGGAATCGGCGGTGATGCCCCCTCCAACTCCGTATTCGGCTGTCTTGTTCTGCCGGTCAATCAGCAGGGTGCGGATAGCGACATTGAATTGAGCCCGGCGGTCGGGCAGCACAAAGCCGATCGTGCCGGTATAGATGCGCCGGGGTTCGCTTTCCAGTTCCCGGATGATGGCCATGGTGCGGGCCTTGGGTGCGCCGGTGATCGAGGCTGCCGGAAACAGGGCGGCAAAGGTGTCGGCCAATGAGGCCCCGGTGCGGGCGGACACCGTGGAAACCATCTGCCAGAGGGTCGGATACCGCTGCACCGCAAACAGATTTTCGACTCGCACCGTTCCCGGCCAGGCGATACGGGCCAGATCGTTGCGGACCATATCGACAATCATCACATTCTCAGCCCGATCCTTGCTGCTGTTGCGCAACCGTTCTCCCTGACGGAGATCGTCCACGGCGGACAAGGCCCGGCCGATGGTCCCTTTCATCGGGATGGATACAATGTTTTCACCGCTGCGTTGGAAAAGAAGTTCCGGGGACAGGGAGAGAATCGCCCAATCAGGGGTTTGGATAAATCCGCCGTATTGAGGACCATGGGTAGCGGCTAGACCGACAAACAGGGACCAGGCATCACTACTGAAAGGAGCACGTAGGCGGTAGGTATAGTTGACCTGATAGGTTTCACCGGCAGCGATGAAGCGCTGCACGCGCTCAACAGCGGCCCGGTATTCTGCTTGATCGACCGTCGGGCACCAGACTAGATCGGGCGGCTCCAGCGTGGGTTCCGGCAGGTCCACGGGCCGAGGCGGCGGATAAAGACCGAACCGGAGCAATGGGAAACAACTCTCCGCCCTGACCTGGAGTGCGGCATCAAAGGCCGGAGCCGCCTCGTAGGCAAGGAAACCGGCTGCGGCCCAGCCATGGCTTGCCACAAGTCGTTCGACCTCGCGCAGACAGGCCACTACCTCCTCTGCTTTACTGGTGGTGATCACCCGGTACGGCCGGGAAAAATCGAGCCACTGGCCCGTCTGCGCGTCATGGAGACAGACACTCTCCGCCTCGCTTGCCCCCGCAGGGGATGTCTGCCCTGCATCTATTTTTGTTCTTTTTTGTCCAACCAATTCCCCACTCCATCGCGGTCCCGCAACTTTTTCGACTCCTCCACCTCAGCCGTATAAATCAGCCTTCTATACCTGGAAGCACCCGTTGGGCGCAATAAGGAGCTGTTCGTTCTCACCTTACACATTCTACACGACCCGAGCACAATGATCGTTCCGAGTGAGACCTTCAGCAAAACTGGGAGAAAAATTTCTTGGCAGACCGTCCGGGTCAGGTAGAATGTTTTTTTGTAGTTTGTCGCAACAACGACTACTCCTGCGGTGCGCCGGAGACAAACACCCTCCCCACGGAGATCAGATATCATGGACGTCACCATCGTCGGCGCCAGCGGGGGCTGCGGCCGCGAAATCGTCACCCAGATCGTGCAGCAGCGGTTGCTGGAGAGCCGGGAAATCCTCCAACTGGTAGGCAGCAACCCCCGTTCCAAGCGGCCACACCTGCTGCATGGTTTTCGCGCCGACCTCCAAGATGCCTACGCCGAGATCATTCCAGAGCTCAACGTCACCGATGATCCTGAAAAAATCATCGGCGACGTGGTGGTCATCACCGGCGGCCAGACCTTTTCCACCGCCCCCTCGGAGATCGGTGCCGCCTCGCGTGACATCCTCGCCATGGCCAATGTCGAGGTGTTTGAACGGTTCGCCCGGTCGCTGGCCAGCACCCGGAGTGAAGACCCGCCGGTGGTGATCATCGTCACCAATCCGGTCGAACTAGGGGTGGCCATTTTTGCCAAACACCTGCCCCGTACCCATGTGATCGGCATGGGGGCCTATTCCGATTCAGCCCGATTTCGCTGGGAGATCGCCTCGGATCTGGGTATCCGGAGGCAACGGGTCCGCGGCTTCATGCTCGGCGAGCACGGCAATGGCATGGTACCAGTCTGGAGTTCGGTCCGGGTCCAAGGCATGGCCGAGAACGAATGGCGGCTGGTCGAGCCGAAACTGCGCCAGGGCCTGCGCACCGAAGACTACCCGGCCGCCCTGCTCGAGCATCAACGGAACCTGATTACAATGATTGGCTCCGACCCCGTCAACGGCGCGATCCACGCACTCCGATATGTCCGCGACCTGCCCCCTGACCTGCGTGTCCCCCTCAAACCCTTTGCCATCCATTACACCGACGCCAAAACCCAGACCGCCACTGCCGCAGCCACGGTGGAACTGGTCAAGGCAGTGCTTGAAGGACGGCGGGTCGAGATCTCGGCCCAATACATGCACCAAGGGGAAAACGGTCTTCACGGTCCCTGCGGTGGCCGCCTGCTGCTCGCCGGGTCAGTGCTGCAGGTGATGCCGGACCGCGATGAAATGACGCCCGCCGAACGCACCCTGATCGAATGCTCCGCCCAGGGTATCCGGGAAAAAATCAACCATTGGTGGCCTAATGGCAACTGAGATGCAACTGTGGCTGGTGGTCCTGACCACCAGGGATTATCCGGGCGATACGGCGGCCATTGCCTCGGTCTTTTCTGGCCGGGGCATCCAGATCGACAGCTTCATCGGCTTTGGCTCCAATCCCCAGACCAGCGGCCGGTCCCAGGGCCGGATCATGCTCACCTTCCACGCCTTTACCGAGCGCTGCCACGCCCTCTGCCGGGTGCTGGGCAGCCTGGAGGCCGTGGCCGAGGTCCGCTGTTTTGCCGAAGATGGGATCCCGGTGGACCTGAAGACGAAGACCACGGCGTTGAAACACCTGCTGGCGGTCATTTAAGCGAGGTACGACGTACCTTCACTCCCCCCAACTTAAGGCGCAGTCAGGATTCCCGCTTCCGGTTGCAGGGAGTCACCGGCACCACCTTTTACTGGATAAATATTCATGCCGAAAACACGAAAAACCAGCGAACAGAATGCGATGGTGACGGGCCGGATCAGCGGCGGCTTGCAGATAAAAGGACGTTTGTGGATTGAAAACGAAGGGGCAACCTACCTCTCCTGGGGCCGGATTGTTCTGCTGGAACGTATCGGCGAATACGGGTCGGTGTCCGCCGCCGCCAAATCCATGCAGATGAGCTTTAGCCATGCCTGGCATTTGGTTGAAAATATGAACACCATGGCGCCCCAACCACTCGTGGAAAAACAGGCCGGCGGCCGCAAAGGCGGCGGCGCCTGGCTGACCGAGGCCGGCAAACAGACCATCGCCGATTTCTGGATACTGGTGGGCCGATTCCAAGGTTGGGTCGATCAGGAGACCTTCTAGCCCATTTCCTCACTTACGCCTTTTTTGTCTCTTCCCTGTATGAACACCCTTCATCATTCATGCACGGGAGTAACGAGGGACTTCGCAATTGACCGCAAGTATGGTACTCTGCCGGTCATCGCCTCCCCCCTCAATACCGTTGTATATCAATGAGCCAGGACATTTCAAAAAGGAACAAGCCAGTGCAAGCAACGGATGACTCTTCCCCTTCTCAGGGCGAGGTTGGCATGTTTTCAGAGGATAACCCCTGCCTGGACACCGTCCAACTGGCCCAATTGGAGCAGTCCTTCCGCCACTGGATCGATGCCACCCCCCGGCGCGACGTCCGCCTTTCCCGGCGCCGCATCCTGCTGGTTTTCCTCCTCATTCGCTACACCGGGGCTAAACTCAACGAGATCCTCAGCCTCGACCCGTTCACCGATATCGATGAACAGACGGTCTGTATCCGGGTTGTTGATTCTGAGGCATCCTGTGCGCGAAGAATTACCATCGCCGCATCGCTGAGCCAGGAGATCCGGAAGACCCTGGCAGATCCGGATTTCCGTGCATCGTTGACCAATGGCTTCTCCGTCGACCCTGCCTTTGTCCGCCGCAAATTCTATGAGCGCGCCGAGGCCTGCGGTCTGCCCAAGCACCTCGGTGGTCCGGAATTGATCCGCCGCGCGCGGGCGGTGGAGCTGGTGCGCGGCAACATGCCCCTGCAGGCGGTGCAAAAGCTGCTCGGTCACTCAACCCCCAACCTGACCACGGCCCATGTTTCGTTTTCCGACGACGACCTGCAACGGGCGACCAAGCTGTATCTCGAGCGGGAATCCTCCCGGAAAACGAGCGCCAGAAATGCATTTTTCGGCAAGATCGTGGCCATAGAACGCGGTGACGTCCAGGCCCGGATCACCCTGATCAATCTCAGCGGCCACCGGGTTTCCTCGATCATCACCAGTGAAAGCCTGGAACGGTTGGGGCTGCAGCTGGGGCGGCTCGTCACAGCAGAAGTCAAGGCGCCGTGGATTATTCTGCAGCGTGGAGAAACGCTCTCCGCGTGCAGTGCCGACAATCATTTTCAGGGGCACATCATCCGGATCAACAAGGGCAAGGTGAATTCGGAATATGTCGTCCGCATTGATGACGGCACCGAACTGTGCGCCCTTATGTCCACCAGCAACGGTACAGAGCTTGCACTCAAGATAGGTGACATGGTTTGGGTGCTCTTCAGCGGCTTTGCGGTTATCCTGCATGCCGATGATTGATCGATGGTTGTGTCGCTGCGGCCCTGGCTCTCGCCTTGCAGCCGTGGCTTGTGGTTGTCCAAAAAAAACAAAAGGAGGAGTACAATGAAAAAAATGTTGATGTGCGGCGCGTTACTGCTGTGTTGCTGCACTGCCGGGTATGTCGGTTTTGCAACTGCTGCCGACAAGGGTCCGGCGGAAATGACCCTGCAGGCGACTGTTGATCCCGCCAGCACGCCCAAGCCCGCTCAGTTTCCGCATGCCGCCCACCAGGGACGCTTGGAGTGCGGCACCTGCCACCATGGTAAGGGCGCAGACGGCAAGCAAGTCGCCTATACCGAAGGGCAGAAAATCGAAAAATGCGAGACCTGTCACAACAGCAAGGCCGGCATGCCCGAGAAGGTCAACACCTTCAAGAATGCAGCCCATGCCTTGTGTAAAGAGTGTCACACCAAGAACAAGCCGGAACTGGCCAAATGCACCGTCTGTCATAAAAAATAAACGCTAGCGGACCCTGTTTTTCCGATGTCGGCGGGTTGTCTTTAATCGGACACCCCGCCGATTTTTTGCAGCTCGGCTCCCTGCTACCCCAGCCGCCGGAAGGCCGAGGCTTTAATGGCTGCCACCACCTCTCCGCCCTCGATCAATTCCAGCTCCCGCATCGCTTCGGGCACGATCTGGGCGATCAACTGCCGCGAACCGCATTGCAGTTCGACCCGCACCCGGTTGCCGGCGGTGAAAATTTTCCGGACCGTGCAAGGCAGCAGGTTTCTGGCGCTTGTGGCCTCAGGGTGCCGCTTGAACAGAAGTATTTCCCGCGCATCCAACTCGACAATATTTTCCTCATTCTCGCCCTCATCGGTGAGCACCAGCCGGACACTCCCCCATTGATAGGACCAAAGATCGCCCTGGGGCACAGGCCGTCCCAAGCGCAGGAGATTGACGTAACCCTGCCTGGAAGCGGCCCAGGTCGATTGGGCCAGTTCCTCGGTCCCCATTTCCCGCAGCACCCTCCCCTCCTCGACCACCAGAACCTGCTCGGTCATCAGCCGCATCTCCAAGAGCGAATGACTGATAAACAGCAGGGGAATATCAAACCCGGCAAACACCTTGTTGAGGTAGGGGATAATCTGAAATTTGAGCTCCTCGTCCAAACCAGTGAGCGGTTCATCCATGAGAATCAACCGGGGGCAGGTCAAAACCGTGCGGGCTAGGGCGACCCGCTGACGTTCACCGCCGGAAAGCAGATTCACTCCCCGGTCAAGCAGGTGGGCGAGGTTGAGCACCTCGATAATCGCTTCCGGCTGAATATGACGCTCCTGTTCCGGCGTGCGCCGCCAGCCATAGAGCAGGTTACGCCGTACACTCAGGTGGGGAAAGAGGTGCGCATGCTGGAAGACCACGCCTACCCTGCGCTTCTCCGGCGGCAGATTGACCCCGGCCGCACTGTCATAAAGCACGGCTTCGTCCAGGCGAATGTGGCCGCTGTCTGGCTTGAGTAACCCCGACAGCAGATGCATCAAGGTCGACTTGCCGCTGCCCGAGGGGCCAAACAGTCCGACACGTTGACCGGTGAGGCTGAATTCGGCGGCAAACTGAAAATATCCCTGTTTTTTCCGTACTGAAACGTCGAGTTGCATGACTATTTCCTCTCCAGGCTTTTGCTAGCGGCACCGCTGGCTAGCAGCACGACAAAGGAGAGCAGGATCGACACCAGGCAGAGTGAAAGCGCCATCCGGTCGCCGCCCGGCGAGCTGGTGTATTCGTAAATGGCCAGGGGGATAGTTTGGGTGACGCCGGGAATGTTGCCGGCCAGGATGATGGTAGCGCCGAATTCGCCCAGGCTGCGGGCAAACATCAGGGTCATGCCGGCCAAGACTGCCCGGCTCGACAAGGGCAGCGTTATGGTGAAAAAGGCGTCCCAGGCGCTGGCCCCCAGTGTCCGGGCCGCCTTAGAGGAGGAGGTGTCAATCGATTCCATGCCCAGCCGGACCGAACGCACCAGAAGAGGAAAGCCAACCACCGCCGAGGCGATGATCGCCCCAGTGAGGGTAAAGATGATTTGGATGTCAAAACGGATCAACCAGGCACCGATCCAGCCGTGGCGGCCGAAAAGTACCAGCAGCAGATAGCCGATGACCACCGGCGGCAGGACCAGGGGCAGATTGACAAAACCCTCAATAATGGCCTTGCCGGGAAGGCGGGAGTAGACCAGCAGATAGGCGACGCCAATACCCAAGGGAGTAGCCAGCAAGGTGGCGACACAGGCCACCTTGAAGGAAAGAAAAATCGCATCGAGATCCGAGGGTTGCAGGAAAAACATGGCGTCGCCTGTGGGGGGCTTATTACCGTATCATTTCGCGGCGCTGAAACCGAATTTGCCAAAGACCTTTCGACCCTCCGGCCCAACGAGAAAGTCATAAAAGGCTTTCGCTTCACTATTTTGAGCACCGGCGACGGTCAGGACGATGGGATAGGTGACCGGGGTATACAGCTCTTGGTCCACCTCAAAGAGAATGACCGCCTGGGTGGCCATTAGCGCGTCGGATTTATAGACAAAGGCGCCGTCGGTTTCACCCCGATCGGCATAGGTCAGCGCCTGGCGTACATCCTTGGCCATGACCAGTTTCTTTCCTTCATCCAACTGTTGGTAGATGCCAGCCTTTTCCATGGCCTGGACCGCATACTCACCTGCCGGCACGCTCTTGGGGCTGCCGATGGCGACCTGCTTAAGACCGGTGATATCCACCAGTTGGGTCACCGCTGGATTTTTCATGCCGACAAACACCAGGGTATTGGCGGCAAGAATTTTTTCCGTAGCTGGATCAATCTGTTTTTCGTCGCGGAGATAGTCCATCCATTTCTGATTGGCGGAGATGAACAGATCAGCGGGGGCACCCTCGACAATCTGTTTGGCCAGGGTTCCGGATGGCCCGTAATTGGCGACGATCGGGGCATGTTGCCCCGAGGCCCCGAACTGAGCGGCCAATTCCTTCATGGCGTCGGTCATGCTGGCCGGGACCGAGATTCTGATTACCTCCGCAGCCTGGGTAGAGGAAAGAGCCAGCAGCAGACTGGCGGCGATAAGTACAAGAAAAGTTCTGATTGTTTTCATTTGGTTGCTCCTGTGAATTGACACAAAACACTCGGGAAATCTGCATCCGGGGGTGCTGATTTTTGACGGTAGGATTGTCTCCCAACCCTTCTATCCTATGGCGGCAGAACTTCAGTGACCGTGAACATGGTCGTGAGCCCTCTCCAGGTTCAACCTCGAGAACCTTTTTTTGTTTAAAAGGGTACTTGGTGTTCATGATTGCATATCGTGCACCTAATGGAAAACAATCCTCAACAATTACAGCAAATAACCACGTAACTCATTTATATAATGCAACTTTTAAAATGAACGACACTTCTTCCTGCCCCAAAGCCCCGAGCTAACCGGCCTCCCCTTGTTGTTCATTTGTGTCACGAAGTCTTCATTTTTGTGACAATGTCTCGAAAACTGTCTCTTTGAACAACCACCTGTCATCAGGTACTCCAGTTGATGAACCTGCCCCATGACCTTCAGCCGACCACTCCGTTATACTAAAAAAAAAATAACGTTTTGCAAGAAAAAATGTCCCGGAGACACCTTTCTTCGCTCCAGGCCGCATGAATCCGGCCACGCAGTGGTATACGAGAACGCCTACCAGGCTTGGAAAGCCTATACTTTTAGATTCTCTTAGGGTAGGATGCTGCCCGAAGAAACTTCGGCGCCAGCGCGATCGTTCCCCACTTACATACCCTTTCCCAGACAACCTCGGATGAACACCTCTTTGCTCCTGTCGCACCCTAGTAAAACTGCCGTTAAGACAACCCTGCTGTACCTGAGCCTCTCTCTTTTATGGATCTGGTTTTCAGACCAAACCATCCTCGTGCTCTTCGAAGATGCCCAAACTGCCACCCTTGCCCAAACCTTCAAGGGATGGTTTTTTGTTACAGTGACCTCACTGTTTCTCTTTCTCCTGTTCCGCCGGGAAATGGCACGTTTTGAGCGAGCCCAGGCGACCCTGCAGGCAAATGAGCACTACCTCGGCAGCATTTTCCGGGCCGCGCCTGTCGGGATCGGGGTGGTCAGCAACCGCATCCTCCTGACGGTCAACGACCGCCTTTGCACCATGACCGGATACGCTCGAGAGGAGCTCATTGGCCGCGATGCCCGCTTGCTCTATCCCAGCGACACTGACTACGAGACCGTCGGGACCGAGAAATACCACCAGATCAGCACGCAAGGAACGGGCGCGGTTGAAACGCGCTGGCAACACAAAGACGGCAACATTCTCCATGTCCTCCTCTGCTCCACCCCTATCTATTCCGAGGACCTAGCCGCAGGCGTCACTTTCACGGCCTTTGACATGACCGCAGCGAATCAGGCAGAGATTGCAGTGCGGCAAAACGAGGAACGATATCGTGCCCTGATCGAACTGGCGGTCGACGGCATCCTCCTAGGCACCCATGAAGGAATCATCACCGAAGGGAATAGCTCCATGTGCGCCATGCTCGGCATGGAACGCAGCGATTTTACTGGCAAGCACATCAGCGAGCTGCCCTTTACCCGAGAAAGCATGGCTGCGGCCCCTTTTCGTTTTGACCTGCTGCAACAGGGAAAAATTGTCATCAGCGAGCGGGCACTGCGACGTCCGGACGGCTCAGAGATCGCCTTTGAGATCCGCACCAAAATGATGCCCGACGGTTCGTACCAGTCGATTTATCGGGACATCACCGTACGCAAACGAACGGAACAGGCCCTGCGGGAAAGCGAAGAAAAATTTACCCTGGCCTTTACCGCAAGCCCGGACGCCGTTAACATCAATCGCCTTGAAGATGGCATGTATGTGGAGATCAACAAGGGCTTTACCGATCTGACCGGCTTTACCCGCGAGGATGTCGCCGGAAAAACCACGCTTGAACTTAACCTCTGGCACAATCCCGCCGACAGGCAGCGAATGGTCGAGGCCCTGCAGCTGCGCGGCTACTGCGAAAATCTCGAGGCCGTATTCCGCCGCAAGGACGGCAGCCTTGGAACGGGCCTGTTGTCGGCGCGGTCGCTTCTGCTAGACAATGTCCCCCACCTCATTTCGATCACGCGCGATATCACCCAGCGTAAACAGGCGGAGGCCGACCTGGAACGGCTCAAGGTGGCCATCGAACATGCCGGCGAGGTCATTGTCATCACCGATGCCCTGGGCAACATCCAGTACGCCAACCCGGCCTTCACCCGAGTGACCGGTTATACCATCAAGGAAGTCTTCAACCAGAACCCGCGCTTCCTCAAAAGCGGCGAGCACGACGAGGCCTTCTACGAAGAATTGTGGGAGACCATAACCAGCGGCCGAACCTGGGCCGGTCGCGTGGTGAACAAGAAAAAAGACGGCACTCTCTATACCGAGGAGGCTACCATCTCACCGGTTTTTGACGACCAGGGCGCCATTGTCAATTTTGTCGCCATCAAACGGGACATCACCGCCCAGCTCAAACTGGAGGCCCAGTACCTGCAAGCCCAAAAAATGGAATCGGTCGGCCGCCTGACCGGCGGGGTGGCGCACGATTTCAACAACATTTTGGCCGTCATCATCGGTTATGCCGAGATGGCTCTGGAAAAGACGGCTCCCGGCCAAAAGGTGCATGCCGACCTGGAAAAAATCCACGAAGCCGCCCTGCGTTCCGCCGACATCATCCGGCAACTGCTCGCCTTTTCCCGTAAGCAAACCATTGCTCCCAAAATCATCGACCTGAACCAGATGGTTGCGGGAATGCTGAAGATGCTGCAACGGCTGATCGGCGAGGATGTCGCCCTGATCTGGTCACCCGGTCCCGATCTGCCGCCGATCAAGATGGATCCGGCCCAGATCGACCAGATCCTGGCCAACCTCTGCGTCAATGCCCGCGATGCCATCAAAGGCTCCGGCACGATCACCATCAAAACCGGCCGCGCCCTCCTGGATGCGCCCTTTTGCACGGAAAACCCTGGAATCAATCCCGGAGAGTATGTCGTTCTTTCGGTCGCCGACAACGGTTGCGGCATGGATGCGGAGGTGCTCGAAAACATCTTTGAGCCTTTTTTCACCACCAAGGGGATACTGGGCACCGGACTCGGGCTGTCCACCGTCTACGGCATTGTCAAACAAAACGATGGCTATCTCGAGGCTGAGAGCGAGCCAGGCAAGGGCACGACCTTTATAATCTCCCTGCCGGTTCCCGCACTTGCTGCACTCTGGCGCCGGGAAGAACACTTCGAACCGCCCCAGCCTGGAAAGGGGGAGACCATTCTCCTGGTCGAGGACGATCCGGGAATTCTGCACCTTGGCCAGGTCATGCTGGAAAATCTGGGCTACCGTACGCTGACGGCCTCTTCCCCCGAGGAGGCTCTCCTCCAGGTCGAACAACTCGCCGGCCGGATTGATCTCCTCATCACCGACGTGATCATGCCGGGGATGAACGGCAAGGAATTGGCCGATCGGCTGGCTACCCTGCAGCCTGGATTGAATATCCTCTACATGTCGGGGTATACCGCCGATGTGATCGCCCATCACGGCGTGCTGGACGAAGGCGTCAATTTTCTGCAGAAACCCTTTTCCATTAAAGGCTTGTCGGACACGATCAGGATGGTTCTGGAAGGGTGAGCAAGTCCCCTGCGGCGGCTTTGGCCTCCCGTTAAAGATCGCCCAATTTGCCCCCCCGAGTCCACAGATTGTTTCTCTTGCACATCCCTTACTCCGCTGGGGAGCAAGGTTTGCAAGAGAAACAATCTTCCTCATCACGCTGGCACGATGGCCACATTCCACCCTGAAAAGGGGGCGGGGGCATCTTGGCCGCTGACCAACAGCTCATCAAATAAACGTCTACCGGCTCCTCATATACAGCATAAAACGAGAGAAGAGAGGAAAGGAACTGGTCAGAGCACGCGACTTCTCCCCCAATATTGCCTGCGGCCGAGCGGGGACATGGGACAGCGCGGTACAGAACTGGAGTTGGCTAGCCGCCAGCCGAAATTCTTCTATATTCCGAAGTGGCAAGGGACTCAGCGATGCCACCAGAGACGGCATTGAACAGGCCGGCAAATCATGCCGCTGCCAGCCGCCGGGAAGGGTCATGAAAAAATGAAGGCCGCCACGGCGGACCCTGTTCCCCATGACCACATTCTGGGCAATGGTTGCCGCGCAAATCTGCGGACGCGAAAAGTCGATGATGGTCGCTGTTTCCGAAATGAGTTGATGCAGGTTGCAATCAATGAAGTCCTTCCCTCTGGGTAGGAGGTTAATGACCAAATCCACTTCTTTAAGCTGCACACCTGCTGCCATTGCATTCGTCAGTTTGACATCCCCGGCCCTGGTATAGCGCACATCAACCATCGACATCCGGTAGCCATCACCACGAAGATACTGTTCCAACTGTTCTCCCAATTCACCGCCACCGAGAATAGCTACTGAAACCTGCCAGGGTGGCTTCTTTGCATGCACGACCAGATGATTGACCGCCTTCTGGATACTGAAAATGTTCCCAAAGGTACTGCTGTAAAAGGGCGGCTCCATGGGGATACCGTGACGTTTCTCAAAGATCGACCCGAGTTGCCCGGCCAACCCTATTGCCCCGGCTCCTGAGAGCTTCTGAATCCAGAGCATGCGCCGGAGAATACACTCAACCGTAGCCCGCTCTTTCCTGCGCATCAACTCCAAAGCTTGGTTGGGAATCACCAGATATATGCCTATGGGCCGCCATCCATCCATGATCAGGCCGGCAGGGGTAGGGCGACCAGACAAGAAATTTCGCAACCATTGAATGTCAGGGCAAAAATCAAGGCATTCGGAACTGTCTGTGGGATAGAGGAGAAACAAGGTCTTAAACATGCCGCTCCGGCCGGCAATCCAGATCAGCAGCCAGATCGGCCATCGAAGGAAAAAAGCGCACACCAGAAAAATAAGCTGTCGCAGACACTTGTTCATCATTTTCTCCTTTTTCACGTTTTTGACGGGAATGAATGTGTTGGGCGGGTGGGATGAAACTGCCAATGAGCTCTTTTTTTATCGGCAATTCGAGAGGGAATGAATAGATGCTTGGAGGAGTTTGCTGTCTTTCTTTGCCTTGTGAAAAGGCTGATAGGCCAAAAAAAAGGCCGTGCTGTCATTCGACAACACGGCCTCAAGAGAGAAAAAAAATCATGTACTCTAACCGGTTAGCTCCCTATGGAGTGTCGTGGCCATCTCTTCCAGGGTATACGGTTTTTTGATATACCCGCGCACCCCCATCTCAAGCGCTTTTTCCATCCTCTCGGTTTCCGAATAGCCGCTGACGATCAGAACCTTCTGGTCAGGCCGGATAGCAGCAATACCCTGATAGGTATCCAAACCATCCATTCCCGGCTCCATGATCATATCGAGAAGGACGAGATCAAAAGATTTACTTCGCAGCAGGTCTATGGCTTTTTCACCACTGGCAACGGTCTCTACTTTGTATCCCAGGGTAGTCAGAATGGTGTTGCCCAGCAATCGCTGTTCCGAATCATCATCGACGAGCAGCACGGCCTCCCCATTGCCCGGCTTGATAGTTTGCGGCCAGAACTTGACTGGGGACGATTGGTCGCCATTCTCCTGGAGGGCAGGAAGAAAGACGGAAATGGTCGTCCCGTTTCCGGGATAACTTTTCACATCCAGATATCCGCCATGATCCTTGACCGTACCCCAGACCACCGTCATCCCAAGCCCAGTCCCGCTGCGCCCCATCACCTTGCTCGAGTAAAACGGTTCAAAAATCATATTCAGTTTTTCCTGGGGAATCCCCACCCCATTATCGCTGATGGTCAGGACCACATACTTTCCAGGAACGGTGGTCTCATACCCCTTGATGGCCGTATCGACATACCTGTTTTCAGTTTTCACCAAAACCGTCCCCGCTTGCTCTATCGCCTCAAAGCTATTGACCAGGAGGTTCATGAGCGCCTTTTCCAGATGCACCGGCGATCCCGACAGGCTGAGCAGATCAGGAGCAAGACGGACTTCCACCACTACATTGGGATAATTTTTCTGCAGCGTTATAAACTCAGGACTCTGGAGATGATCCCCGACAATATCATTGAGCTGCACCCTCTCCCGGATAAGGATCTCCCGGCGCGCTAAGGTCAACAGATCCTGGACTATGACCGCGGCCCGTTTTCCGGCACGGCGTATGTTTTGGAGCGGGCCACGCATCTCGCTTTCAGGGGGTAAGGTGAGAAGAAGCAGGTCGGGATAACTGACTATACCGGACAGCACATTGTTGAGGTCATGCGCCACGCCACCGGCTAACCGGCCGAGCAATTCCATTTTTTCGGCCCGCAGCAGTTCTGATTCTAACCGCAAACGTTCTTGTTGCGCCCATTCCCGTTCTTCAATTTCAACCCTCAACTGCTTGTTGGCTGCCTCCAATTCCTCAGTCCTGAGCGTAACCCTCAGCTCAAGCTGGCTCCTGGCCTCTTCCAGTTCCGCCTCTTTCTTCTGCAATTTCTCTATGGTTCCAGCCAAGAGTTGCTGTCTGTCCAGTAAGGCATCCCGGGATTCGGAGCGGCTTTTTTCCACCAGAAAAGCCAAAATACACACAACCAGGTAGGAAGGAATAAACCGAAGCGCAAAATCTCGGCTGTACACATTTATGCTCTCTGACGATACATCAATGACTAGAAACCCGGCACAAAAGCAGAAAAGAAAGCAGGTTGTCCTTATGCCTTGCCGCACTCCAAGCAGATAAAGAGAAAATAGAGGAAAGGTGTAGAGCCACATGAATGCAGTGGCATGGACGCCGCCAATAAAAAAAAGGTAACAGAAAAAAATGAGTAAAATGACGACACCGCAAAGGGAAACAAGAGGTTCATTCCCGGTCCGGTAAAGATATATAAAGAGGGCAAAAAAAAGGAGGGCCATGACAAAATCAGCACTCCCGAGAAGCAGGGCCTTTTGAGCGAGGGCAATGCCTCCCATAAGCAAGAGCAGTGAAAAACCAAGAACAAGAAAAATATTTAATACAATAATTTTTCTTAAGGTTTCACTCTTCTCACTTTCGAGAATTCTCGTGTTGAGAGACGAACGCGTCAGCATCTTAAATATTTCCCAGCCAGGTCCTTGCATGTTCAATCAACCTATCGCCCAATGGTTATGCATGGTTGTAAGGTCAGCAGGCAGGAGCGGAAAGCATGACCGGAAAAAACACACAGCAGTAAGGTAGCGTGGCCGGTCATGGTACTGCTGACCTCTGCAATGGGTTTCGGACACGATCAGGATGAAGTAGCATGACCAAACCCCTTTGATGGACGCTAGAGTTCGTATTGGATGCGCCGGTACTGGATTGCCTCGGCCACATGGGTGATGTTTGGCAAGTCGGATCCAGCAAGGTCGGCGATGGTGAGGGCGATTTTGAGGATGCGGTGGTACGCCCGCGCCGACAGCCCCAGGCGGGTGATGGATTGGTTAAGCAGATCGGCCGAGGCGGAATCGAGACGGCAGAATTTCTTCACCTCCTTGGCGCTCATCTGGGTATTGCAGTAGAGCTTGGCAGCACCTGAAAACCGCTGCCGCTGGCGAGCACGTGCCCGGTTGACCCGCTCACGGATGGCGGCGGAGGTCTCACCGGAGGGCTGGCCGATCAGTTCTTTGACCTGCACCGCCGGCACCTCAATATGCATATCGATGCGGTCGAGCAGGGGTCCGGAGAGACGGCTGCGATAGCGCTGCACCTGAAGCGGGCTGCAGGTGCAGGGGCGGATGCGGTCACCCAAAAACCCGCAAGGACATGGATTCATGGCGGCCACCAGCATAAAACGGGCCGGGAAGTTGAGGCTGCTCGCAGCTCTGGCGATGGTCACCGTGCCGTCCTCCAGGGGTTGACGCAGGACCTCCAAGACGTGTTTTTTGAATTCCGGCAGCTCATCAAGGAAGAGCACCCCATTATGGGCCAGCGACACCTCGCCGGGACGCGGCATCTGGCCGCCACCTATCAGTCCAGCATCTGAGACTGTATGATGGGGCGAGCGGAAGGGACGGGTCACCAGGAGCGGCGTCTTTTCCGGCAGGAGTCCGGCGGTGGAAAAGACCTTGGTGGTCTCGATGGCCTCTTCCAGGGTCAAATCAGGGAGAATAGTCGGCAAACGCCGGGCCATCATCGTTTTACCGGTGCCTGGAATGCCGCTGAGCAGTAAATTATGCCCACCGGCGGCGGCAATCTCCATGGCCCGTTTGGCATATTCCTGGCCCTTGACGTCGGCAAAATCAACCGGATAGTGGTCGTGCCGGGCAAACAGCTCGGCCGGATCAATGGCCAAGGGGATGAGCTCGATCCTGCCGGCGAGAAACTCCACCGCCTGATCGAGCCGCTCGATCCCGTACACCGAAAGCCCCTGGACAATGGCAGCCTCGGCCGCATTGGCCACTGGAACGAGAAAACGGCTGATCCCTTCCTGCCGGGCAGCCAGAGCCATGGGTAGCACACCGGGCACTGGCCGCACCGAGCCATCGAGCGAGAGCTCGCCGGTAATGGCGGTTTGTTCGAGTTGGTTGCTTTGGAGGATACCAGCCGCCGCCAAAATACCCAGGGCAATGGGCAGGTCGTAGCCAGTCCCCTCTTTCTTCACCGCCGCCGGCGCCAGATTGACCGTGATCCTCCGCTGCGGAAATTCATATCCTGAATTCTTGATGGCGGCCCGGACCCGGTCCTTGGCCTCGCGCACCGCTCCTTCGGCTAACCCCACGGTTGAGAATGAGGGCAGCCCTTGAGCCAGATCTACCTCCACCTGAACGGGAAGCCCATCGACCCCGGACACCGAGCAGCTGATCACTTTGGCCAGCATTGCTCCTCCTCATACAAGGCCTGCATGGTCGGCGCATAGTCGCCGTTTTTGCGTTCGTAGATGTACAGGGGAGCCAGAATCTCGATCTGCTCACCGCCGTTTTTCACGGCCTCGACCAGCACCAGACGGGCACTCTCGGCACAGGGGTAGGAATAAACCGGTTGCAGTCTTTTTGGGGTCAATCGCTGTTCGTGCAGGGCGGCAAGCAGGGTGTTGCTGCGTCGGGCTGGATAGACGAAAACCACCTTGCCCCGATTTTTAACGGCAAAGGCGGCGGCGCGGACAAAATCTACGATTTCACCACTCAGTTCATGACGGGCAAGGGCCGCCTGATCGCCTTGGTTGATCCGTCCGCTGTCCTTTTTACGGTAGGGCGGATTGCAGATCACCAAATCAAAGGATTCCGGGGCCAGCAGCCTGGCGATGGCCCGAACATCGCCGCGAATGACCTGAAAACGATCGGCAAAGCCATTGAGTCTGCCGTTTTCCTCGGCCAAAGCAGCCAAATCTTCCTGCATCTCCAGGCTGCTGACCACAACCCGCGGTTGACGGTGGGCCAGAATAAGGCCGATCACCCCGCAGCCGCAGCCGAGATCCAGCACCCGCTGCCCTGGCTTGGGAACGGCGAAGTGAGCTGCCAGCACTGCATCCACCGAAAAACGGTAGCCATCCCGGTGTTGCCGGCAGATCAGCTCCCCAGAAAACAGGGTGTCGTCGGTCAGATCTACAATGGGTTGCTGTAGTTCCGGCAAAGAGTGGCTCCGCCTTAAAGAAGAGAGGGAAGATGCGATGAGCTGGCAAAGCGGCAGCTTTCCTGCTACTGTTGTCCGCATTCGGCAAGGAGCTGGACAACGTGATGAATCTGTTTACCATTTTAGCATAACGGTGCGCAAGCCGCTTTTCGCCGGACCGCACCCCGACGCCTTCGGGGCGACACCCGACTCACCAACAAGGAGTAACGATGGATATTTTCATTCGAACCCATTTTTCCGGCGGCCACCATCTCCGCGCTTATCCCGGCAACTGCGAGAATCCCCACGGCCATAACTGGAAGGTCAAGGTGACCGTGCGGGCGGTGCAACTCGATCATCTCGGCATGGGCATTGATTTCAAACAACTGAAAACAACCGTGAATGCCGTGATCGACGAACTCGATCACCACGACCTCAACGAACATCCGGCTTTTCACACCATCAACCCCTCGTCCGAACACATCGCTATGTTCCTCTTTCGCAGCTTGAAAGAGCCGCTGCACACTGAGCGGTACAGCCTGTACAGCGTCGAAGTACGGGAAACCGATTCCAGCGGCGTGGTCTATTTCGGTGACTGAGCCGCTGCGGGTCTCGGAACTCTTTTACTCGATCCAGGGCGAATCGACCCGGGCCGGCCTGCCCTGTCTGTTCATCCGGCTGGCAGGCTGCAATCTGCGCTGCACCTACTGCGACGCCCGCTACACCTGGGAGGAAACGGGTACCCCGATGGAAGCGGCCGAGATCCTTGCCTGGGTCGACGAGTATCCAGAAGTCATGGTCGAGATCACGGGGGGGGAGCCTCTGACGCAGGCCGGCCTCTTCCCGTTGATACAGGCCCTGATCGATGCTGGCCGGCCGGTGCTGCTGGAAACCAACGGCAGTCTGCCGCTTTGTGGTGTGCCGGAGGGCGTCGGCATTATCATGGACATCAAATGCCCGGATTCAGGCATGGCCGCCCACAATCTCCCGGACAATTGCGTCCTGCTGAGAGAACGGAGTCGACGGGGCTGCCGGGATGAGATCAAATTCGTCCTCAGTTCCGAGGCGGATTTTCACTGGGCGCGGGAAATGGTGGAACGGGAACAACTCACCAGTTCGGTTCCAATCCTGTTTTCGCCAGTCCACCCTCGACTCGCCCCCGCCGTCCTGGCGCAGCTGCTGCTGGACCACCGGTTGCAGGTCCGCCTGCAACTCCAGCTCCACACCCTGCTCTGGCCGGACCGGACCAGGGGAGTCTAAATTTTTCAAAAAAAGACTTTCAGCCCGGCCTGCTTCGTCCTATAGTCCCTGAACCATACCATTTTAAAAACTCTTTTCTCTTCTCACACCCCGAAAGGATGCCTGTATGCCCTCTTTGGACGCCACCCGCATAGGAATCATCGGCCTTGGTTATGTCGGCTTACCGTTGGCCGTAGAATTCAGCAAAAAGAAACCGACCGTCGGCTTTGATCTCAAGGCGGGCCGGATCGAGGAACTCCGTAGGCATATCGATGTCACCCGCGAGGTCACCACCGAGGAACTGTGCCAGGCGGGCAATCTGCATTTCACGTCCGACATCGAAGAGTTGCGTCCCTGCACTGTCTATATTATTGCCGTCCCGACCCCTATTGATACCAACAAACGGCCGGACTTCATCCCGCTGATCAGGGCTTCGGAAACCGTGGCCAAGGTGCTGAAAAAAGACGATGTGGTGATTTATGAGTCCACGGTCTATCCCGGTGCCACCGAGGAAGTCTGTGTGCCGATCCTGGAACGCGACTCAGGCTTGACCTTCAACCGTGATTTTTTCGCCGGCTATAGCCCAGAGCGGATCAATCCCGGCGACCATGAGCACCGGTTGCCGACCATCATGAAGGTGACCTCCGGTTCAACTCCGGAGATCGCTGATTTTGTCGATGCTCTCTACGGCTTGGTGATCACTGCCGGCACCTTCAAAGCCAGTTCGATCCGGGTGGCCGAGGCGGCCAAGGTGATTGAAAACACTCAACGCGACGTCAACATTGCCCTGATCAACGAACTGGCCCTGATTTTCAACCGATTGGGAATCAATACCCTGGAGGTGCTGAAAGCAGCCGGCACCAAGTGGAATTTCTTGCCCTTTCGCCCCGGCCTAGTCGGTGGCCACTGCATCGGTGTTGACCCCTATTACCTGACCCACAAAGCCCAAGAGGTCGGCTACCATCCAGAGATGATCCTTGCTGGGCGCCGCCTCAACGACGACATGGGCCGCTACATCGCCTCGGAAACGGTCAAACTGATGCTGAAACGACGCATCCATGTGGCCGATGCCCATATCCTCATCCTCGGCCTCACCTTCAAGGAAAACTGTCCGGACCTGCGCAACACCCGGGTGATCGATATTATCGCGGAACTCAACACCTTCGGCGCCAAAGTCGAGGTGTACGATCCTTGGATCGACCAGAAAGAGGCCCACCGCCTCTACGGCGTCACCATGGTCGATCAATTGCCGAAAAACCGCTATGACGCTGTCATCCTGGCCGTGGCCCACCGGGAATTTACCGAGCTGACAGTCGAGGATCTGCACAGAATGTGCAAACCCGCCGCCGTGATCTATGATGTCAAAAACATCCTGCCCCCGGAGGCGGTCGACGGCTGCCTCTAAACGTGCCTAGTCGCGCTCCACCATCGCATAAAGTTTCATCCTTGAAATCCACTGCGAGGACATCGGCTACCAACTCCTGGCGGTGGATACTTTTACAAATTGCAAATCGCAGAAGGAAATGACATTGAAACCATTAAGAACGCTTTTCTTGTCAATTTCATTATTATTTCTTTTAGTTACCAATAATCCAGCGAATGCAGAAGCGATTACGGGAACCATCGATTCCGTAATCGAAGGTGATTCAATCACCATCATAAGCAAGGGTAAAGAAGTTGAAATCCGCTTATTTGGCATCGATACCCCTGAAAAAACGCAAACTTTTGGTCAAAGTGCTAAGAATTTTACTGGGGCAATGGCTTCCAAAGGAGAGCTTCGTGTAGAACCAATAACTAAAGATCAGTATGGCAAAACCGTGGCTCTAGTTTTTGTGAATGGGGTCAACTTGAACGAACAAATAGTGAGCCAAGGTTTTGGATGGGTATATCGTCAATACTGTAAGGAGAGTTTTTGTGCCGACTGGTTGAAACTTGAATCAAATGCAAAAGCTTCACAGAAAGGATTGTGGGCAGATGCAAATCCAACCCCACCATGGGAATATCGAAAAAATCAGCGGAGTGGTGGTGAAGGCAATGACCTTAAATTGGTGGCTATTCCATCAGCCAGTGTCAAAATCGTACCCAATGGGCCAGTTGCGTATCATGGAAACACAAAAGACCGTGTTTTCCATAGTGCCGCCTGTAAGGATTTTAATTGCCCTACCTGTAAGGTCAATTTCCGATCAATATCGGAAGCTCTTGACGCTGGTTATAGGCCACATCGCGAATGCATAACAAAATAGACGGATGAATGCCGCCAAGTTGATTCAAGATTAATCCGCTCTCAAGGTTTTTTGGAAAAAAGCCGGGAACAAAAAAAGGGTAGCCGCCTCAACGGCAACCACCCGATTCTGTTCATAAAAAATGGCGGAGAAGGTGAGATTCGAACTCACGGTACTCTCGTACACACGCGTTCCAGGCGTGCACCTTAAACCACTCGGTCACCTCTCCGTGATGCATTTGTTCACGGTACTGATCGTTTGCTCTCGCATCCGACGTGGATGCCTTTTCTATCCTGAGTCCACCTTTTTTACAACAGAAAACTAACGCCGGTTCCGAAAAAAGTCCCGCAAGAGTCGGCTGCATTCCTCGGCACAAATCCCGCCAGTGACTGCAAAACTGTGGTTGAGCTGGCCATCACTACCGATCCGGTATTTCGAGACAACAGCTCCGCCTTTTGGGTCGACGGCACCAAAGACCAATTTCCCTATCCGGGCGTGAACCAGCAGAGTTGCGCACATGGGGCAAGGTTCCAAGGTCACGTAGACGGTGACACCTGGCAGCCGATAGTTTTCAACAGTGCGGGCCGCCTGGCGCAAGGCCCTCATTTCAGCATGGCCGGCGGGGTCGGAAGCATTGATACAATTATTGCCCGCCTCGGCCAGGACCGTCCCATCGACATCGACCACCACCGCCCCCACCGGCACCTCACCCATAGCGGCGGCCAGCCTAGCCTGGACAAGAGCTCGTTCCATCATCCGGCAATCCGTTGCCGGTTGTCCACAGTCCTCAGATGTTAGCTTCATGATTTCTCTCTGCATAAGCGACAAAAGTTCCGATTGCTTTTCCGGGGAGGAGGTTTATAATTACGAAAAAGACATTGAAAAAACAAAATCGAAACCAGCAACAGGTACATGGGCCATGAATGAGAAAAAAGCCGCAGTTCTCGCGTATAAATGTCCCCCGGAAAGCAGGCTGAGTATCGAAACGGCTTTGGAGGCGAATTTCGATCTCACCTTTCAAAATGACCCTCTCTCCTTCCAAACCGAGGTCAGCAAAAAGCCCTACGACATTATCTTCATGAATTTCCAGCCCGAAAATGGCAAAAAATTCAAGCTTCTGGAAAAAATTCAGGAACAGTCGCCGTTTACTCCCGTCATTATCACCTGCGAATCGGAAGATTGCGTCCACTTCGACAAGAAGCTGGAACCAATCATCTACGATATCCTCAACCTGCCCCTCTCCCCAGGTCGGGTCAAACGAACGGTGCGTCAGGCCCTTTACAAGCGGCAACAGGAGAATGAACTGGCCTATCTCCGCCGCACCCAGGATATCGTCTACAGCTTTGACCGGATCATTGCCGAAAGTGAGAGTTTCAAGGCCGTCATTAAAAGTTTAAAAAAATTCGCTTCCACCGACGCCACCATCCTGATCACCGGCAACACCGGCACGGGCAAGAGTTTCCTCTCCGGAACGGTCCATCACAATTCACCCCGCCACGACCGGCCCTTCATCAAGATCAACTGCGCCAACATCCCGGAGACCCTGCTGGAATCCGAACTCTTCGGCCATGAAAAAGGATCGTTCACCGGCGCCGACAAACAACGGATCGGTCGCTTCGAACAGGCCGACGGCGGCACCATCTTTCTCGACGAAATCGGTGAAATTCCGCTGGAAATCCAATCCAAGCTCCTGCGGGTGCTGGAAGACAAATCCTTCGAACGGGTAGGAGGCAACAAAACCATCAAGGTGGATGTGCGGCTCATTGCCGCCACCAACAAAGATCTGCCTGAACTAATCGCCGCCGGCAAATTCCGCGAGGATCTCTTTTACCGGATTAGTGTCCTGCCGGTCCACCTGCCAGCGCTCAAGGACCGCGCCCGCTGCCTGGCACCCATGGCGATGAAACTCCTGGAAAAATCGACCGCTTCGTTAAACAAAGGCAACATCACCGGCTTCACCCCTGAAGTTTTGGCTATGATCCAGGGATATGACTGGCCCGGCAATATCAGGCAACTCGGCAACACCATCGAGCGAGCGGTCATTCTTGAGGAAGAAGATCGGATTGGCCTGGCTTCGATGCATATCCCGGAACTGGGGCGAACCATGGCGCCGCTGATCCAGGTCACTGAACACCTGGAGGTCCATGAGCGGGAACTGATCCTCAAAGCCCTGTCTGAAAATCTCTGGGTGCAAAAGGATGCGGCCCAATGTCTGGGCATTAGTCCCCGCGCCTTGAATTACAAAATCAAAAAATTCGGCATCACCCACCAGAACTGGCGGAAGCACAAGAAAGAGTAGACACCTCACGGTTCAATGCAGGTGACCGCCGGTGCTCGACATGGTCAGGTTGCCGTTCTTGACTCCGCGCAGGGCAATCAACTTTTCAGCCAACTCGCGCACCTGGAAGGCCCTGCCCTTGACAATCGTCACTTCCAGGCAGTTATGATGATCCATGTGCACATGGGTAGTTGAAGTGATCTGGTGGTGGTACTCGTGCTGCAACTCGGTGATCTTCTCCTGAAGCTGTGGCTGATGATGATTGTACACCAGGGTCACCACCCCCACCACCTCGCTGTCCTGTTCCCACTCCTCATTCACCAACACCTTCCTGATCAGGTCGCGAACCGCCTCGGAGCGGTTGGAATAGCCCCGGTGTCCGATATAATCGTCAAACTGGGTGAGAAGCTTTTCGTCCATTGAAACGGAAAATCGTATAAGCATGGCGATCAGATTCCTTTTTCCAAATCCTTGAGTTTTTCGACCAGGGCGCGTGCCTCGGCCCGCAATTTTTCCGGGACACTGGTATCCTTTGAGGCCCGGTTGAGATACTGCTGGGCGATCTTGATTTTCCCCTGGTAGAGGTTGAACTTACCCAAATAAAAGACACTGACCCCTTCCCTGCCCCGGTTCGATTCGATTTGACCCAGATCAAAGTAGAGCTGCGGATACTCGGGCATGACCGTCGCCACCCGCTGCAGCAATTGCTCCGCCCTTGGATTGTTGCCGCGCATCAATTCCATCTTGGCCAATTGATACACGCCATACATATCGTTCGGGTCGCGTTTGACTGCCTGTTCCAGAATTGGCCGAGCCTCCTCGTAACGTCCTCCCTGCACCAGCAGAACAGCTCGGTCAATCTCGAGAATATCCTTGCGCGGATACTGCTCCCTTACAGTGGCCAAGTGCCGGAATGCCTGGTCATAGTTGCGATCCTCAGCCTCGACCAGCGCCAGACCGTAATGGGCCAGGATCCGCTGTTCGACCTCCGTGGCCGAGGCCAGGGTATTGGCACAGTGGGTTCGCAGCTTGTCGAGGTCAGAGGCCTGCAGCAGCACCCGGTATTTGAAGCGGAGAAAATCAAAATTATCGGTCTTCACATATGTTTTTCCGGCTTTTTGCTTTTCCAGTTCCAGCAGCGACTGGACATAGCCCAACCGGGCCTCGGGATTGGGATGGGTCAACAGATATTGGGGCACTTCACTGCCCATGCGGTACCGGGTGATGCGCCGCATGGTTCGGAGCATCGCCTCCATGGCCTCAGGATCGCGCTGCATCTGCTGCATCCAGCCATAAGAAAGACGGTCCGCCTGCTCTTCGTCTTCGCGGCTGTATTGCAGATTGATGGTCTGACCGGCGGCCATCGATCCGGTCAATAAACCCTGGGAGAGTCCGGGGACCCCCAGAGCCAGACCAGCAACGCCGAGCAGTAGGGAGAGGGCGCTGACCTTGGCGCTCTTCTCAAGCCGCTGAGCAATGTGACGGCTGACCACATGGCCGATCTCATGGGCAAGGACGCTAAGCAGCTGATCCTCGGTATTCATAGTCTCGATCAGACCACTGAAGAAAAAAACCAGGCCGGCTGGGGCGGCAAAGGCGTTGAACTGATTGCTCTTGACCACAAAAAAACGGTATTCAAAATATTGTGGCCCAATGGTTCCCAGAACTTTCCTTCCCAAGGTGTTGATATACTGACTGATATCAGGGTCCTCAAGAACAGGAAGCTCCTTGCGGATCGAAAAGAGCAACTGATCACCGATCTTCCGTTCCTCACCGATGCTCAAAGCGAACGCCTGCAGCGGCAGAGTTACATAAACAAAAAGGGTGAAAAGAGCGATGAGGCGAAGGATATTTTTTTTCCTGTTTTTCATAGGGCGGCATCGGGTTATTGGTGTGGAACTGCCGGATTTCGGACAGTTCTCATCAAAGTAACGCGTTCCTTGGGTTGCTGCAACTCTGAGGGGGTCTTTTTTCTTACCGCTGCCGGTTCAAACTCTGGTTCATGCGGTCAATAACCAGCGAGCAGGGAAAGGTGAGGAGAAATTAGAGAGCGGAAGACAGTGGACAGACCAGCCACAGACAGCAGACTAACCATCAGAACAGATATTAGGAGACTGAATGACTTTCTCATCCTCGCCTAATTCAGGAAAGATTATTCCGCCTGAAAAGTGCGGAAAAATGCATCGAAATGCCGCTTGGAGGGGAAAAGTCTTTCGCCGGAATGCAACGCAACGTATTCCGGAACCAAACATCGCCGTCCCAGAGCACATCCGCCTCTGCCAGAACCTTTTCAGGTTCAACGCCCATCAGACAATGGCCCATGCGCTCGCAATCATTCCGGCATCAACCTCGCCTTCACCATTAAAACCGGAATCCCAGCAACGACTCCCAACAAATCGGCAGAGTCCAGGGCCTGACCGGCAAACGACAATACCACCGGCGGCTGAAAGAGATGTTCCCGCCTGGCGGCGAAGTCGTGCAAGGCCTTGCCGGAAATGCAAATTCCTTGGATCAGGAGGTCCCGGACCCGGTCGGCGGCAATACTGTTGAACAGTTTCAGCGTGATAAAGCCGGAAGCGGACGGATTGGTTGCCACCTTGGCGGCGGGCTGACTCCGCAGGGAACCATGCAGTCCCTGACGCCGGAATATCGCCCCAGCAAGCCCCGGCATGGCGGCGGAAAGGGCCAGGGTGGAGCCGGCGGCCAAGGATCGGTCCAGACTATCGGCAGCAATCCCATCGATAAAAATCGTCTGCACAGTCTTCTCGATGTACTCCGAGGTAAAACCGGGAAGGGCGAGCAGGAACGGCAGGATGGCGACCGGCTGGTCAACGGCATAAAGAATGCCATGTTGAAGCAGGGAAGCAAAACCAGCCACCGCCTCTTCAGGCAGCGCCAGGGTCAGTTGGGGAGGTGGTTCAGTCTTCATGGGGAGGTGATAGTTCGTGAGAAGTAATCAGTTTCTTATTCTCACATTCCTACCACAAGAGGATGCGCAGGGGAACCGAATAGGGAGCGTTTCTCATGGGAGCAGTGAAAAACACGCAGCAAAAAATCGACCTGTTTTTCTTCGTCGACATGCCGGACAGTATGACCCAGCCCAGCCCTTATCCGTGTCCTTTTGACCCATCTCGTTATAACCTTCTCTTTTACAGGGATATTTTTTCCAATCTCCGCCATTCTCCCACGCTCAAGGTTCCTTTCACCGCATCTTGAGACACATTGACTCAAGGCGTCGCGATGCATGCTTCTCTTCTCTCGGCTCCATCTCCAGGACTCTTTTGCCCCATCGCACGATTTCCGAGGACATTCTGACCTGCTCAGTCTTCCTATGGTCGTTTTCTGTCGATTTAAGGAAGTATCGTCCCGACGAAACCAGCAGTAACATCATGAAAATATGCGATTTATTCATGGCACACCGCTTGCTAAACCAAGGTAGCGCATATTTGGATCCAAAGAGAGGCAGGAACTTTTGCAGGACAAAAAAGAACTCCCCCCCAAATTTAGAAAAGGATGGTGTCATTATGGCAGTTCGTGAACAAGTCTACGGTTATTTCATTCCCAGCGTTACCCTCATCGGAATTGGTGCTTCCAAGCAGATCCCGGACAAAATCAAGGCCCTGGGCGGCTCCAAACCGCTGATCGTCACCGACAAGGGCATCACCGGCGCGGGCATCACCAAGCAGATCACCGATCTGCTTGACGCCGCCAAGATGAAATATGTGGTCTATGATGAAACAATCCCTAACCCCACCGACAAGAACGTCCACGCTGGCGTCGACGTTTACAAGAAAGAGAAATGCGACTCCCTCATCACCCTGGGCGGCGGTTCCTCCCACGACTGCGGTAAGGGCGTTGGTCTGGTGATTGCCAACGGCGGCAAGATCCACGACTATGAAGGCGTCGACAAATCCTCCAAGCCCATGCCGCCTTACTTGGCGGTCAACACCACTGCGGGTACCGCTTCCGAGATGACCCGTTTCTGCATCATCACCGACACCTCCCGGCACGTGAAGATGGCCATTGTTGACTGGCGCGTCACTCCGGGCATTGCCGTGGACGATCCGATCCTGATGATGGGCATGCCGCCGGCACTGACCGCCGCCACCGGTATGGACGCCCTCACCCACGCCGTTGAGGCCTACGTGTCGACCATCGCCAACCCGATGACCGACTCCGCCGCCGAGAAAGCCATTGAATTGATTGCCAAGTACCTGCGCCCGGCCGTGGCCAACGGCCAGGACATTGAGGCCCGCGAAGGCATGTGTTTTGCTCAGTACCTGGCCGGCATGGCCTTCAACAACGCCAGCCTCGGACATGTGCACGCCATGGCCCATCAGCTGGGCGGCTTTTATGATCTGCCGCACGGTGAGTGTAATGCCATCCTCTTGCCGCATGTCGAGAAGTTCAACCTGATCGCCAAGATGGACCGCTTTATCAAGATCGCCCAGTTGATGGGTGAGGTCACCACCGGCCTGGCCCCCCGCGATGCCGCTGAGCTGGCCCTGGTGGCGATCAAGAAGCTGTCCGCCGATATCGGTATCCCCGGTGGTTTGATCGAGTTGGGCAAGCGGTATGGCAAGGATGTCAAGGCATCCGACATCGATACCATGGTCGCCAATGCTCAGAAGGACGCCTGCGGCCTGACCAATCCGCGCTGTCCCAAGGATGTGGATGTCAAAGCCATCTACACTGCCGCTCTGTGATGGAAGGACGTTGAATACCCCGGTGCAGCCTGCCCCTGTTTTCCCTGACTTGGCCTGTGCGGGCTGCACCGGTTTTGCACACTCTTCACTGGAACCAGTTACGCTGTGGTTGGCGTTGCGGGACGCGAGGCTGCGTCCCGCATTTCACGTTCCCCCTGGAAAGGAGAGGCAGGGTCTTTCACTCCTTGTGACCCTGCTCCTCCGATCCTGAAAACAACCAATCTCTTGGCGGCTGGAACAACCAACAGGGGACACTGCCCGCTCGACACACGAATGTGCAACGGATGTTCACCTCTGGCATGCTATCCGTTTGCTTGCATCAGTATCCGCGCATTTTCCAGAACACCCGTACTGTTAAAAATGACATCCATAAGATAGGCTGGAATCAGTTTTAAAAAAAAATTTCTTTAAAAAATACGGCACCTCGTATAGTTCACTAATATTTTTTATGGGAGTAACTCATGCAGAGAAAAAAATTGTACGTCAATGGTATTGAGCGTTCGGTTGTGAGCGAGAACGCTGATTTACTGTCCGACGTTATCCGCAAAAGCCTGCGACTCACTGGTACCAAAGTGGGGTGCGGCAAGGGACAATGCGGCGCTTGCAACGTGATCATGGACGGCAAATTGATCCGCTCCTGCATCACCAAAATGGAACGGGTTGCCGACGGTGCCGCCATCACCACCATTGAGGGCATCGGCACCCCCCAAGATCTGCATGCCCTGCAGATGGCCTGGATGGTGCACGGCGGCGCCCAGTGCGGCTTCTGCACCCCTGGCTTCATTGTATCCGCCAAGGCCCTGATCGACGCCAACCCCGATCCTACCCGCGAAGACGTTCGCGACTGGTTCCAGAAATACAAAAATGCCTGCCGCTGCACCGGCTACAAAATGCTGGTCGATGCAGTTATGGATGCGGTAAAGGTACTTAAAGGCGAGATTACCATGCAGGATCTGGCCTATAAGATTCCCAAAGACGGCAAGGTGTTCGGCACCAATATGCCGCGCCCCAGCGCCGCCGCCAAAGTGGCCGGCACCTGGGATTTCGGCGCCGACAGCGGCCTGCAGCTTCCGGAAGGCACCCTGCAAATGGCTCTGGTCCAGGCCGAGGTGTCGCACGCTAACATTCTTTCCATCGACACCTCCGAGGCCGAAAAAATGCCCGGTGTCTTCAAGGTGGTCACTGCCAAGGACATCAAGGGCAAAAACCGCATCACCGGCCTGATCACCTTCCCGTCCAACCTGGGCGATGGCTGGGATCGTCCGATCCTGTGCGATACCAAGGTCTTCCAGTTTGGCGACGCCATGGCCATTGTCTGCGCCGACACCGAGAAAAACGCCAAGGCCGCAGCCAAAAAGGTCAAAGTCGAGCTCGAAGAGCTGCCCGCCTACATGTCCGCTCCGGCGGCCATGGAACCGGACGCGATCGAGATTCATCCCGGCACCCCGAACATTTACTATGTCCAGAAAATCGCCAAGGGCGAGGAAACCCAACCGATTTTCGACAAGGCCGATGTTGTGGTTGAGGGCAACTATTATGTTGGCCGCCAGCCGCATATGCCCATTGAACCGGATGTCGGATACGCCTACCACGACGACAACGGTAAACTGGTGATCCACTCCAAGTCCATCGGCATCCATCTGCATCTGTATATGATCGCCCCTGGTCTGGGCGTGGAGCCGGAAAATCTGGTCTTGATCCAGAACAACGCCGGCGGCACCTTCGGCTACAAGTTCAGCCCGACCATGGAAGCCCTGGTCGGCGCGGCCGCCATCGCCACCAATCGTCCGGTCTTCTTGTGCTACGATTACTTCCAGCAGCAGACCTACACCGGCAAACGTTCACCCTTCTGGACCACGGTGCGTTATGCTGCCAGCAAAGACGGCCAACTGCTAGGCATGGAGAGCGATTGGTCGGTTGACCATGGACCGTATTCCGAGTTCGGTGATCTCTTGACCCTGCGCGGTGCCCAGTTCATCGGCGCCGGTTACGACATCAAAAACATTCGCGGCGAAGGCCGCACCGTGTGCACCAATCACGCCTGGGGTTCCGCCTTCCGTGGCTACGGTTCGACCGAGAGCGAGTTTCCGTCGGAAGTCGCAATGGACGAGCTGGCAGAAAAACTGGGCATGGACCCCCTGGATCTGCGGTACAAAAATGTCTACCGCCCAGGCGCTACCACCCCCACCGGACAAACACCGGAGGTTTTCTCCCTGCCGCAAATGATCGACACTCTGCGTCCCAAATATGAGGCAGCCAAAAAACGGGTTGCCGCCAACTCCACCGCCGCAATCAAGCGCGGCGTGGGCGTGGCCATCGGTGTCTATGGTTCCGGTCTGGACGGCCCCGATACCGCCGAAAGCAATGTCGAACTCAATGCCGACGGCACGGTCACCATCTTCAACACCTGGGAAGATCACGGCCAGGGCGCGGACATGGGGACCTTGGCAACAGCCCACGAGGCACTGCTGCCGCTCGGACTGAGCGCCGACCAGATTCGTCTGGTGATGAACGACACCAGCAAGTGCCCCAACTCCGGCCCGGCCGGCGGCAGCCGCAGTCAGGTCGTGGTTGGTCAGTCGATCCGCGTTGGTTGCGAGGAACTGATCAAATCGATGAAAAAAGCGGATGGTTCCTTCCGCAGCTACGAGGAGATGGTGGCGGAAAAAATCCCCACCAAGGTCAACGGCAAGTGGAGCGCCCCGGCCAAGGATTGTGACGCCAACGGCCAAGGCAGCCCCTTCTGCTGCTATATGTACGGGCTGTTCATGTCCGAAGTGGCCGTTGAGGTCGCCACCGGCAAGACCACGGTGGAATCCATGATCTGCGTTGCCGACGTCGGCAAGGTGGTCAACCGTCTGGTGGTTGACGGCCAGATCTACGGCGGCTTGGCCCAGGCCATCGGCTTGGCGCTGACCGAGGACTTCGAGGACATCAAGAAGCACTCGACCCTGGCCGGAGCCGGTTTCCCCTACATCAAGCAGATTCCGGACAACATGGAGATCATCTATGTCGAGAGCCCGCGTCCGGACGGCCCGTTCGGCGCATCCGGCGTCGGCGAGATGCCGTTGACCAGCCCGCACGCCGCGGTCATCAACGCCATCTACAATGCCTGCGGTGCTCGCATCCGTCATCTGCCGGCCCTGCCGGAGAAGGTGCTGGCTGCTATGCCGAAGTAAGGGTGATTAACTCAATAGCTATTGAGCTATTGAGTTGTTAAGGCAAATGGGGGGAGGAGGATGTTCAGGTCCTGCCCCCCCCCTTTCAGACTGTTTCCCTACGGACTTTTCACCTGACCATGGATCAACCGCAACTCAGAGAGCTCGAGGCCCGCTGCATTCAGGAAGAACTTCCATTCTGCACCGCAGCCTGCCCCATCCATGTCGATGTTCGTGCCTTTATGGGCAACATGGCTAAAGGGGATTTACGAGAGGCGAGGCGAATCCTCGACCGGACCATGCCTTTCCCCGACATTATCGGCCGTCTCTGCGACCAGCCCTGCCGCCCCTTCTGCAAACGCGGCGAGATCGGCGACCCGCTGGCCGTCGGCCGGCTCGAGCAGTTCTGCGTCGTCAACACCCAGACCGTTTTAAAACTCCCCAGACTACCGGCCAAGGGCGGCAAGGTGGTGGTGATCGGCGCCGGTCTCTCCGGCATGACCGCCGCGCTGGACCTGGCCCGCAAAGGTCGGCCGACCACTCTAATCACCAGCAGCTCCAGCCTTGGCGGCAGCCTGCGCAACTACCCGGAAACCGCCCTGCCCCAGTCCGCCCTGAGCCAGTCTGTTGCCCTTCTCGAAGGGTATGGCGTGACGTTGCAGACCTCCGCCCACCTTGATCAGGCAGCCATTGACACCTTGATCACAACCCACGATGCCGCCTATTTCGATTGGGACGAAATCGATGCTTCGCTCCTGCCCTTCGGTTCAAGCAAACTCGACCCGCTCACCCTGGCCCTCGACCGGGAAGGGTGCTTTGGCGGCGGAGGCACGCATCATGGCCAAGTTTATTCGGTGATCAAACAGGTCGATGACGGCCGCAGGGTGGCCCTGTCGATTGAGCGCTTTCTTCAAAAGGTCTCCCTCACCGCCCAGCGGGACAAAGAAGGTAGTTGCGCCACCCGAATGGTCACCGTCACCAAACACTATGCCCCGGCCGCAGAAATCCTCCCGGCGGACCCGGCCAGCGGCTATACCGCAACCGAGGCCCAGGCTGAGGCCAGCCGCTGCATTCAATGCGAGTGCATGGAATGCGTCAAACAGTGCGTCTACCTGCGCGAATACAAGGAATATCCCAAAACCCTGATCCGCAAGATTTACAACAATCAGGCCATTGTCCAGGGTACGCGCAACGCCAATAAAATGATCAACGCCTGCAGCCTCTGCGGCCAATGCACGGTGATCTGCCCCAACGATTTCCCGGTAGCCGAGGTTGTCCGCACCACCCGCGAGAACATGGTGGACAACCAGCACATGCCGCCCTCGCCCCACGATTTCGCCCTGGAGGACATGCACTTCAGCCTGGGCGAGCTCTGCAGCCTCAGTCGCCACCAGCCGGGGACCGCAAGCAGCCGCTTCCTCTTCTATCCCGGCTGCCAGCTGGCCGGTTCGGCACCGGAGGCTGTCAAGCGCACCTATGGTTTTCTTGTCGATCAGCTGCAAGGCGGTGTCGGCCTGATGCTCGGCTGCTGCGGTATCCAGGCCCACTGGGCAGGGCAAAAGGAACTGTTCCAGCAGATCGTGCAGGATTTCAAGATGGAGATCAAACGGTTGGGCAACCCGATGGTGATCACCGCCTGTTCTTCCTGCCTCTCCATTTTCAAGGAATTCGCCGGTGAGCTCGAAACGACCTCACTCTGGGAAGTGCTCGATGGTTTGGAGTTACCGGCCAGTTCCCAGAACAAACAACAGCACGCCACGCCGCTGACCCTGCACGATCCCTGCACCGCCCGCCATCAGCAAGGGATGCAGACCAGCATCCGCAGCCTCTGCACTAAACTGGGGCTGAACGTTGTCGAACATGCCTTCAACGGTGAACTCGCCGACTGTTGTGGCTACGGCGGCCTGATGCAGATGGCCAATCAGCCCCTGGGACGCAAGGCCGCGGTTGTCAAGGCGGAGCGGAGCACACACGACGGCCTGGCCTACTGCGCCATGTGCCGGGACAACCTGGCGGCCACGGGCAAGCCGGTCGCCCATCTCCTCGATTACCTCTTCCCGGCAGCCGAGGGCGGCAGCCCGCTGACCCGTCCCAACCCTGGTTTTTCCCAACGCCACGAGAACCGGGCCCGGCTCAAGCGCGACCTGCTGACCACCCTCTGGCCGGAGGCAACCGATCAGGTTTCCGAATATAAAAAAATCCGCCTGATCCTCAATCAAGAGGTCTTGGATCTGCTCAACAGCCGCCGCGTCCTTGAAGACGATCTGCAAAAGGTTATCCACCAGGCCGAAGTATCGGGTAAATATCTGATCAACCCGGACAACAAGCACCGTTTGGCCGCCTTCAAGCCGGTGCGGGTGACCTATTGGGTCGAGTACGAACCCACGGACCAGGGGTTCCTAATCCATACCGGCTACAGCCACCGCATGCAGCTGCCGCAGGACCACCAATGAGCACCTATGCCTTTCTTGAAGCCACCGCCTGGCAGTGCAACCAATGCCGCCAGCCCCTGCAACCCGCCAAAGTGATGGTGACCTACCTGGGCGGATCGTTCAACGTCGAGCTCATGGCCTGTACACAATGCGGCTTTATCCTGGTCCCGGAGAGTCTGGCCGTGGGCAAGATGCTGGATGTGGAACAACTGCTGGAAGATAAGTAAAATGAACGCAACCTGCCTGCCCCCTCCTGTGGTCACCCTTTACGAACAGGACGAGCTGTTTGAGCTGACCGGCGGCACACTCAGACCCGGCGGCCTTGCGCTGACCAGCGAATTGCTGCGGTTCTGCAACCTGGAACCTGGTTCCGCCATGCTTGACATCGGCTGTGGCCCCGGCCATACCCTCAATCTGATGGCATCCCGCTTTGGCCTGCTCCCCACCGGCCTCGACCCCTCCGAAACCATGCTGGAAAAAGCGGCGCAACAGGCACCGGCCGCCGAACTGATTCAGGGATCGGCAACCGCCATCCCCTGCGAATATCAGAGCTTTGACGGCATCGTCTGCGAATGCGTCCTCTCGTTGACCGGTGACATCACCGCCAGCCTGCGGGAAATGCACCGGGTACTGCGGCCCGGCGGCGTCCTGATTCTCACCGACATCTACTGCAAACGGCCGGAATTGCAGCCCGATCTGCCCGATCTGCAGAGCTGCGCCAGCCGCGCCCTGCCCCTGGACGTGGTCACCGAGGGATTGACGCAGGCCGGTTTCACCCTGGTTACGCTCCGTGAGCGCAGCGATCTGCTCAAGCAACTGGCCGGCCAGATCATCTTTTCCCATGGCAGTCTGGAAAAATTCTGGCAACTATTCATGGGGGAGGACGAGGCCCGCCGCACCTTTTGCGCCCTGGCCGCAGCGCCGCTGGGGTACTACGCCTTGGTCGCCGAAAAAGGTGTGTGCCATGGATGAAACCGCACTGCGTATCATGCAGTTGGCAGCCCAGGGCTTCTGCTGCAGCCAGATCATGATCAAGCTGAGCCTGGACGACATGGGCGAGGAAAACATTTCCTTGGTCCGGGCCATGGCCGGATTGTGCGAAGGTTCGGGCACCGGCGACCTCTGCGGTGTGGCCAGCGGGGCCGCCTGCGTCCTGGCCCTGTACTCAGCCAAGGGCAGCGCCGAGGAACAGGCTTTGGACTGCGCCCCCCTGTTGCTGGCCCAGTTCATGGACTGGTTTAAAGGGAGCGCTACCTCTTGGGGCGGCATCCGCTGCGACGACATTATTGCGTTCAATGGCGGTCGCAAGCCCGAGGTCTGCGGCAACATCATGGTGCGGGCCCGCGAGACCCTCCTCGGCATCCTGGCCGAGCACAACATCGACCCCAGTCTCCCCAAGGAACAGGCCGGTGCTCGCTGATCGTCCCATCCAACTGCTCTCGTCCACCGAGAGCCTCTGCCCAGTTTGTCTGCAGCGGGTTGCCGCCATCCGCGAGCAGCAAGGCAATACCGTCTACCAGGTCAAGCACTGCCCCGAACACGGTACCTTCCGCACTCCTATCTGGCGGGGCTCGATTCCATTTGCCTCCTGGCTGCGGCCCAAGAAACCCTCTGCACCGCGTCAAACCTTTACCGCCGGCGAAAACGGCTGTCCCTTTGACTGCGGCCTCTGCCCGGAACACGGCCAACACACCTGCACCGCCCTGATCGAGATCACCAGCCGCTGCAACCTCCGCTGCCCGGTCTGTTTTGCCGATGCCGGAGGGGAGGCTGCGGCTGCCGAGCCAACACTGGATCAGATCGGCTTTCTGTATGATCGCATCTTAGCGGCCTCCGGTCTGTGCAACATCCAGCTGTCCGGTGGCGAGCCGACCATGCGCGACGATCTGGCCGCCATCGTCGAGCTTGGACGGAGCAAGGGATTCGGGTTTATCCAACTCAACAGCAACGGCCTGCATCTGGCCGCTGATCCGGAATACGCCTTTTCGCTGAAAGCGGCCGGACTAGCCTCGGTCTTCCTCCAGTTCGACGGCCTGAGCAGCGGTGTGCACATCGCCCTGCGCGGCCGCGACCTGCGCGAGATCAAGGAACAGGCCATTGCCCACTGCGCATCCGCCGGTTTGGGCGTGGTCCTGGTGCCGACCCTGATTCCAGGCGTCAACACCAGTGAGATAGGGGCAGTCATCGACTACGCCATCCGCCGCGCCCCCACGGTGCGCGGGGTCCATTTTCAGCCGATCAGTTATTTTGGCCGCTATCCGCAAGGACCGGCCGACGACGATCGGCTCACCCTGCCCGAGGTGATCGAATTGCTCCAGGCGCAATGCGGCGGCGCGATCCGAGCCGAGCACTTTGCCCCGCCCTCCTGTGAACATGCGCTCTGCTCCTTCCACGGCAACTTTCTGGTGGAGGAAGACGGTCGCCTGACACCGCTGGGCAATCGCCAGTCGGCCTGCTGCTCCACCGGCGAGCCCAAGGCCATTATTCCCACAGCCCTGGAAGGCAGAGAGAAAAGCGTCGATTTCACCGCCCGGCAATGGTCAGCGCCGCCGCTGCCGCTCGCTTTAGCCGCCGCGCCCTGCGTCTGTGAACATGAACTTCAAAAACCACTGGACGATTTCGATCGTTTCCTCGCCCGTGCCCGCACCCACACCTTTTCCATCTCAGCCATGGCCTTCCAGGACGCATGGAACCTGGACCTGGAGCGGTTGCACGGCTGCTGCATCCATGTGGTGTCGCCGGAGGGTAAGCTGATTCCCTTTTGCGCCTATAACATGACATCAAATCTCGGAAAACCACTCTACCGGGGCTTGAAGCGGCCATGAACCCCACCACTCTCGAAACCTTGATCGGCCGGACCATCGGTTCGACTGCCCAACCGCTCACCCGGGCGGCCATCGAGGCCTGGCAGGGGGAGCGGCTGTATTCCCTGGTTACCTATTGCCGTCAACACTCACCCTTTTACCGGCACAAACTGGCCGCTGCGGGCGTTCCAACAATTCGCGGTTTGGCTGACTTAACCACCCTGCCCCTGACCAGCGAGACCGAGTTACGCGAGCATGGCCCTTCGATGCTCTGCGTCAGCCAGGATGCGGTGGCCCGGATTATCACCCTTCCCAGTTCCGGCACCACCGGCGCGCCCAAGCGAATTTGTTTCACCGAGGAGGATCTGGAGCGCACCCTGGAGTTTTTCCATATCGGCATGCACCATTTGACCCAACCTGGACAAACGGTGGCGATCCTGCTGCCGGGCACCACGCCGGATTCCACCGGCCACCTGCTGGCTCGGGCTCTGGAGCGGATGCAGGTGGTCAGCCATATCGTTGGTTTGGTTGTCGATCCCGAGCAGGCAGTCCGAACCCTGGCCTCACTTCAGGCCGACGTTCTGGTGGGTTTTCCGGTGCAGCTGCTGGCTGTCGCGAGAGTCGCGGCATCCATGGGCATACCGCTGGGAACGATTCGCTCTGTGCTCCTCTGCTCGGACACCATCCCGGAAAGCCTGCATAGGGAGCTGCAGCGGTTGCTCGGCTGCGAAATCTTCACCCACTACGGTACGGTCGAGACCGGCCTGGGCGGCGGCGTCGACTGCGCGGCCCATTGCGGGACCCATCTGCGCGAGGCGGATCTCCTCTTTGAAATCATCGACCCGCAAACAACAACTCCCCTGTCTGCTGGCGAATGGGGCGAAATCGTCTTCACTACCCTCACCCGCACCGGCATGCCGCTGCTCCGCTACCGCACCGGTGACTGGGGCCGTCTCCTCCCCGGCCCTTGCCCCTGCGGCAGTACCATCCAGCGGCTAGACCGGGTTCTGGGACGGATCAATCACATCCGCACTCTTCAAAATGGCGTCCAGCTCGCCCTGCACCATCTTGATGAACTGCTCTTTGCCCTCCCTGGCCTGCTTGATTTCAAGGCCGGCCTGATCAACGTCAACGGCCGGGAAACCCTCCAGCTCCACCTGACCACCCTGCCGGAAAGCGGCGAACAGGTGCGACAGTTGGCAACCGAAGCCCTGGCCCATCAGCCACTCCTCCAAGGCCTGAACGTCAAACTCGCCCTTGAACCCGGAACCACGATTCACCCCGGTAAACGCACGCTCGCCGACAACCGCAAGGACACTCAACCATGAAAAAATTGATCCAACAGATATGCACCACCCTCGATGACGGGGAGGATCTCGTTCTCGTCACCGTCTCCAGTCAATCCGGTTCAACGCCCCGGCTGGCCGGCGCTAAAATGATCATCCGCAAAAATGGTCGCATTGGCGGCACCATCGGCGGCGGTCTGGTCGAAGCCCAAGCCATGCAGGAGGCAGAAAACTGCTTCAAGACAGGGCTTTCGCATCACCGCACCTTTGATCTCTCCAACGGCGACGCCGCGGTTTCCGACATGATCTGCGGCGGCCACATGGAGCTCTTCCTCGAATACATCCGGGCTGACGAGGACAACCGTGCCCTGTTCCGGACCCTGCTCACCGCGATGGAATCGGGCCGCCGGGCCGTGCTGGTCAGTCCGCTTGATGCAGGCAGCGGCGTCCAGCACTTTGTCATGGATCACAAGGGTCGAACGAACTCGACCGATGCACCGGAATCCCTTCTCTCAGCCATCAAAGAACTTCGGCCCTCCACCTCGGCCGCCACCCTCATTGACCATCAGGATCAGCAGTATTTGGTTTCCTCCTTTGCGGTCGGCGGTAACCTCTTCCTGATTGGCGCCGGTCATGTCGCCGCCTGTACCGCCGAAGCCGCAGCCCGGGTTGGTTTCCGGGTGGTGGTCATGGATGACCGCCGCGAATTTGCCAACCGGGAACGCTTTCCACTGGCCGACGAGATCAAGGTCCTGCCTTCCTTTGCCGACTGTTTCCAGGGATATGAGATCGATGCTGACGCCTACCTGGTGATCGTCACCCGTGGGCATATGCACGACCTGGAAGTATTGCGCCAAGCCCTGTGCACACAGGCCGGCTATATCGGCATGATCGGCAGCCGGAAAAAACGCAACAGCATTTATGTCAAACTGATGGACCAAGGGATCAAAGAGGCGCAATTGGAACAGGTACGCTGCCCCATTGGTATGGCCATTGAAGCCGACACCCCGGAGGAAATTGCTGTTTCCATTGTCGGCGAACTGATCTATCAACGGGCCACCGGCAGAAAGGCATGGCACCTCGCCTGAGCGCCCTCATCCTCGCCGCTGGATTCTCCTCGCGGATGGGCGAACTCAAGGCCCTGCTCCCCCTGGGTCAGCGGACAGTGCTTGAGCATTGCCTTGCCCTGTTCCAGGATTGCGGCATTGAGGATCTGGTGGTGGTCACCGGTCACCGGGCTGACGAAGTCGGAGCCATCGCCGAGCAGGCCGGAGCGCGCGTTGCCCCTAACCCGGACTTTGCCTCCGGCATGTACAGCTCCATCCGGGCAGGCGTCCGCCGGATAGCCGAGGGAAGCAACGGTTTTTTCCTGCTACCTGTGGACATCCCTCTGGTTCGGCGCGGGACGATTCGGCTTCTGCACCAATCCTTTACCGAAGGAAAGGCCCACATCCTCTACCCGGCTTTTGCCGATCGCCGTGGCCACCCGCCGCTTCTGGCAACAAACCTGATCCCCATCATCAACGGCAGACACCAGCCCGAAGGCGGTCTCCGCACCCTGCTGGCCCAGATCGAGGCTGAACAGCCGGAACAGGTGCGCGAAATTCAGGTGGCCGACAGCAACATCCACTTTGACATGGACACCCGCGAGGATTACATAAGTGGATGCCTGCGATTGAACCGATGCGATATTCCAACCATGGCGGAATGCGAGGTCATCCTTGAGCATCTCCATCCCATGCCTGAAAAGGGTCGGGCGCACGGCCGCATGGTGGCCGAGGTGGCGGTGGCCCTCTGTGAAGCGACCATCCGCCAGAGTGGTCGTGAACTGGATCCGGAGTTGTGCCGAGTCTGCGGTTGGCTGCATGATATCGCTAAAGGTCATCCCCGGCATGAGGAGGAAGGGGCGCGCTGGTTGCGTGCGCTTGGCTTTGATCGGGCCGCTGACATCATTGCCGCCCATAGGGATGTGGATTGGACACCCGCCATGGCGATCAGCGAACGGGAGATTGTCCATCTCGCTGACAAACTGGTTCGGGGCAGCCGGATTGTCTGCATCGGCGAACGATTCGAGGAAAAATTGACTCTCTACCAAAACGATCCTGAGGCAGTCCACGCCATTCGCGGCCGCTATGACCAGGCTCTGCGGATAGCCGCCGCCGTGGAGACCGAGGCGGGCCAACCCCTGGAGGTCATCACCGAGATGGCAGTTGCCGGATGCAAACCCTGATCTATCTTCTTCGCCATGGCGAAATCGACAAGCCCGTTCCCCGCCGCTTCCTAGGCCAGACCGACCTGCCGCTCAACAACAAAGGCATCCGTCAGGCCATGATTCTGGGCGAACACCTCGCATCGATCGCATTCACCCACGTTTTCTCCTCACCTCTGCAACGGGCTGTCCAAACCGCAGCCCTAGTCAGCGGGAAAAATGCCGAATCGATTACGCCCCTTGCAGCACTCACGGAAATCAACCTGGGCGCTTGGGAAGGATTAACGGTGGAAGAGGTCCGCGCCCGCTTTCCCGGCGCGTATGAACAACGCGGCCTGGATCTCGAAAAATATCGACCAACGGGAGGAGAGAGCTTTGGCGATCTGGCCGCCCGTTGCTTTCCTGCCCTGCTGACGCTGGCGGAAAACCATTGCGGCCCCTTGCTCATCGTCGCCCATGCAGGCGTCAACCGGGTTGTGCTCTCCCGATTGCTGCATCAGCCGCTGCAACGGTTGCTGGAAATTCCCCAAGACTATTGCGGGGTGAACATCCTCTTGCACGTTGGCGGACACTTGCAGGTGAACGCGGTCAACCTCGGCGCGCCTTGCAGCGACCTGCTCCAGCTCCATGATAACCAAAAGAATGAATGAGAAGGATAGAACAGACCATTATGACACAGGCAACCCTTCAGATAACCATACCGGTGGAGCAAGCTGTGGGCATGGTCCTGCCCCACGACATAACCGAAATCGTCAAAGATAGCTTTAAAGGACGGGCGTTCAAAAAAGGACACATCATCAGGCTGGAAGATATCGATCACCTTCGGCGTCTTGGCAAGGAGCATATCTATGTTCTCCAACTGGGGCCCGACGATATCCACGAAAACGAGGCAGCCCTCAGGATGGCCGAGGCACTCACCGGAACGGGCGTCGAGTATTCACCGGAAATCATCGAGGGCAAGGCAACCATCACCGCAACCGTGGACGGTCTGCTGAAAATCAACCGGGAGGCCTTGTTGCAGTTCAATCTGCTGGGCGAAGTCATGTGCGCCACCCTGCAGGACAACACCCCGGTCAGTAAAGGTGAGCAGGTGGCCGCGACCCGATTGATTCCCCTGATGGCACAACGGCAGATGGTGACAGAAGCGGTGGCTCGAGCTACATCGGGGATGCCGGTCATCCAGGTGCTGCCGCTCGCCAAGGTGCGGGCGGGCCTGGTGATTACCGGCAGCGAGGTTTTTTACGGCCGTATTCAGGACCGGTTCGAGCAGGTCCTGCGCGAAAAACTGGCCAGGTTAGGGTCGACGGTGACCTCTGTGGGTTTTGCCCCCGATGATCCTGCGCTGATTGCAGCAGAGATTCGCACCTGCCTGGAGCATGGCGCCCAATTGATCGTCACCTCCGGCGGCATGTCGGTGGATCCGGACGATGTCACCCGTCTGGGCATCAAAGAAGCCGGAGCAGAGGCCATGGTCTACGGCACGCCGGTTTTACCGGGAGCCATGTTTCTGGTCGGCCGGATAGGGACCGTGCCGGTATTGGGGGTGCCCGCCTGCGGCATGTTTCACAAAATCACCGTGCTCGACCTTGTGCTGCCGCGCATATTGACAGGGGAATCCATCGGCCGGGAAGAACTCGCCGCCATGGGCCATGGCGGGCTGTGCCGGAACTGCACCCACTGCCAATATCCAGTCTGCAGCTTCGGAAAAACATGAAAATACGGCAGTGTCATCAACAGCCTTCGCCAGAGCTGAGCAGCAACAAGGGTTAAAAATGGACAGTCCCGGCCAGATCGCCAACATCATCAGCCTCACCCTGGGGGTCGCCTGGGCCAGCGGCATCAACCTGTACGCAGCCATGCTGATGTTGCCTGATGGCCGTCAACGGGGCGATTCATTTACCCCCGGATCTGCAGGTGCTGGCCCATCCCTGGGTGATGGGCGCGGCTGGCCTGATGTATCTGATCGAATTTTTTGCAGATAAAGTGCCGGGGGTCGATACAGCCTGGGATACCCTACACACCTTTATTCGCATCCCGGCCGGCGCGATCCTGGCGGCTGGTGCCGTAGGGCAGGTGGATCCAGCCGTGACCGTAGCCGCCGGAATTCTGGGCGGCACCCTTTCCGCTGGCACCCATGCAGTCAAGGCCGGCACCAGGGTGATGGTGAACACCTCGCCCGAACCCTTCAGCAATTGGGTTCTGTCGATCAGCGAGGATCTGGTGGTGATCGGCGGGATTTGGGCGGCTGTCCAACACCCATGGTTCTTTCTGGTCTTCCTCGGCCTCTTTCTCCTGGTGGCCATCTGGATGATTCCCCGTCTCTGGCGGGGCATTCAATTTGTCTTCCGCCGCCTGACGAACCCGGCTGAAAACTCCCCAAAAATCGATTCCTGATTTCCGTGTCCCTGAGGCAACCGGCAGGCCGATCCCTTCAGTACAACAGAATCTCCCCCTTGCTGAAATAATGGGCAATTACCGTCTTAAGTTCGTCGCGCAACCCCTGATCGTCGCGGCCTGCGCAGGAGCGGTAGAGTTCCGGGGCGATGAACGCAAAGGCATCGACAATCTTCGGGTCAAAATGGGTCCCGCGCCCCTGGTGCAGAATCGACATCGCCGCCTCGTAGGAGAGCGGCTCCTTATAAGGCCTTCGCGAGGTCAGGGCGTCAAAGACATCGCCCACGGCAAAGATCCGGGCCAGCAGCGGGATCGCCTCGCCGGCCAGTCCTCGCGGATAGCCGCTGCCATCAAATTTTTCGTGGTGCCCTTCGACAACCAGGGCCCCGTCGCTGAGCCAAGCCGAATCCCGGATAATGTCCATGCCGTGGCGCACATGCTCCTTCATCAGGCTGAACTCTTCCTCGTCCAAGCCGCCGGCCTTAAGCAGAATATTATCGCGGATGCCGATCTTGCCGACATCGTGGAGAAAGGCGCCCTTGATCAAGGACTGGATTTCGTCGTTTGCCAGGTGCATGGCCTCTGCCAGGCGCACGGCATAGAGTGTGACCCGGAAGTTATGGACATCGGTGTCGCTGTCGCGTTTGGCAATGGCACTGGCCAGGAGCGAAAGGGTTTCGAGGTTGGCATCCAACAGGTTCCGGGAAAAGAGCGCCAACTTGCCCACCAGATGGAGGATGACCGGATACAGCAGGCCGCTGGTGGCGAGGACAATCAGCACCGTGAGGAGAACGGTATGACGCAGTTTATTCTGCATACCGGTCCGGGCAGCATCCGAGGGGGCAAAAATCGCCTGGGCGTAGCCGATTTTTTGCTGCCGCTGGTCCAGCAGCGGCATGACCACATACACATGCATCCTGTTGCCAAGGGTGACAATCTCGGCCGTCTCACCAATATCCTGGGTGGAACGGGGCTGCGAACCGACAAACCGCGCCACCTCGTCAGCCAGGTCGTATCCAGCGTCTCTGCGCTCCTCGATATCCGGATTGCCCGGAGTATAAAAGCATATATAAACATAGGTGCCGCTTGCCCTCTCTAACCGGACGTCAATGCGTTCATCCAGGGCCTGACGAAAGGCGAACCGCTTCTCAGCCCCCGACTCCTTAATAATCCCGTCCGTTCTCGAGATCAGCAACTGGATTTCAGTGCGGGTCTCCTCAACCACCAGGGCACTGAGGTTCTGCCGCTCCACCGTGTACGCAACACCGGCGGTCAGCAACCCGATAACACTGCCCATGAGGGCCAGACGGATCGTGAGGGTGCGGTAGACAAAGGTTTGCAGGGAAAGGGATCGGTGTTTAGCCACAGTACGCTCCAGTGCTTTTCATCTTGTATGCCGGGGAGTTAAGCGTTTGCAGGACTATCCTGGTCGATATCTACCCTGATCGTTATTTTTAGGCAACAACGGCAGTCTGCACTCCAGATGACAGATTCAGTTTTCCCCTCAAAATAAGGCGCTAGCCCACGCCCCCTTACCACCAGCCAAATGGAAATACTTCTTTATCGAGACCAGGGACCGGTATATACTGCTCTTGGATAATGAGATCCGAAACTTCCACGGTTCGGTTCCTCTTCCCTCTCGAATCCCCATCAAGGATGATGCCTGCATGCACCCTTTTCGCACCATCAATCGCAGTATAGTCACCAAAACGGTCACTCTGATTTTCGGGGTCGTCTGTGTTCTTATTCTTGCCTTGATTTTGACCTCACGGGAACTGGTGCTCAAACGATTTGCCTCGCTTGAAGAGGAGGACGCGAAAGTACAGGTCCAGCGGGTGGTCAATGAAATCAGATCGACCCTTGATAAACTGCAAACCTTTGGGACGGATTGGGGATACTGGGATGACACCTTTCAATTCGTAGTTGATCATAACCCCGAATTTATCGAGAATAATCTCATGAACGAGACGTTTATTGACCAGCGTCTCAACTTCATGATGTTTTTCAACGCCCAAGGCCAACTGGTTCATCAACAATTTTTTAATCTTATCAACGCCAAGCCGGCGGAGCCGGACATCTCAACTGTTGCGACGATCCAGGCCTTGCCGCAGCTTGTTCACAACGACCATAGCTCCTTAGAGGTTTACACCGGGGTCATCCTCACGCCGACAGCGCCACTGCTTCTGATTTCTTCCCCGGTTATACCAAGCCTCAGAAATCAACCGAGCCGCGGGAGGTTTCTCATCGGTCGATATCTCAATAGAGACGAGATAGATCGGATCAGCACCCTGACGCAATTGAATCTGGCCGTTATCCCCTTGCCTCCCCCTAGCTCCATTACGGGGCAACGGGGAACCGGACACTTCTTGACTGAAACCGTGAATGACAACACCCTGCTTGCGTCCACCGTCCTTGTCGATATCTTTGGCCAGCCGAATGCATCGGTGCAGGTCACTCTGCCACGTACCATTTTCCGGCAAGGATATGCGATGTGGAAGCAGCATGCCGTTTCCGCAGCTCTTCTCGGTTTTTTCTTTGTGGTTGTCCTCGTCCTCCTTTTGAACAGAATTGTTCTCCAGCGACTCGTGAGGATGATCGGGGAGATTGACCGGATCAAGGAAAAGGGTGATCCGGGGCAGAGCGTCACGGTGCAAGGGCAAGATGAGATTGCCTATCTTGCCGAAAAAATCAACTCCATGCTCGAAACCTTGCAGCGGCTCAGTCAAAGCCAGGAAGAAAAAGAACACTATCTCCGGAGAGTGCTGGACACCATCAATTGCGGCGTCATGGTTGTGGACGCTGAGGACCGTCAAATCGTGACAATCAACAAGGCGGGAGCGGCTCTCCTCGGCCATCATCCTGATGATATAATCGGCCAAATCTGTCACACTTTTGTTTGTCCCAGAGACCATAATGATTGCCCTGTCCTTGACCACAACGAACGGATTGATCTGAGTGAGCGGCTGCTCATACACGCTGATCACAGCGAGTTGCCGGTCTTAAAGAGTGTTGCCAGCATCGAAAATGGCGGAAAAAGATATCTAATTGAGAGTTTTGTTGACATCAGTCCGCTGAAGCAAGCGGAAGCCGAACTACGGCTGAGCGAAGCTCGTTACCGGCAGTTTTTCGACGAAGACCTCACGGGGGATTTCATCGTTTCGGCCGCCGGCGAGATCATTGACTGCAACCTCGCCTATGCCCGCATGTTTGGCTACGAGACCATCGACGAAATCAAGCGGACTAATGTGGTCACCCAGTATGCCTCCGGGGCGGATCGGGAGATCTTTCTCGACAGGATTCGCCGGGAGGGCAAGCTGGTACGATATGAATCGGAACTCCGGCGGCGGGATGGCCGGCCGCTCTATTGTATCGGCAATGAGATCGGTGAATTTGACGAGCAGGGAGAACTGGTTCGCATCCGCGGCTACCTCTTCGACGACACCAAGCGGGTCCTGCTGGAGCGAGATATCCGCCAAAACCAGAAAATGGAGGCCATCGGCACGCTGGCAGGTGGTATCGCCCATGATTTCAACAATATCCTCGCGGGGATCATCGGCTATGCAGAAATCATCCTGATCAAAGAATCTGCGGACAGTAGGGTGCGGGAATATCTGCGGAAGATCCTTGCTGCCGGCGAAAAGGCGCGGGAACTTATCTACCAGATCCTTGCCTTCAGCCGGAAGACCGAAACCACCCTGCAGCCGGTACAATTGGAGCCGGTTGTCCGAGAAGTGATGCAGCTGCTGCGGGCTACCCTGCCCTCGACCATCACCATGGAGGACCAGCTCAATTCAAAGGCCACAGTGCTGGCTGACCCGGTGCAGATTCACCAGATAGTGCTCAATCTCTGCACCAATGCTGGCCATGCCATGCGGGAGCGCGGCGGCACGCTGTCGGTCGCCCTGGAGGATGTTACCCTGGACCAGGCGTTCGTTGCCCTGCATCCAACGCTGCCCCTGGGCGACTATGTGCGCATTCGGATCAGCGACACCGGCCACGGCATTCCCGTGGCTCTCCACGACCGTATTTTTGACCCCTTCTTCACCACCAAAAGCAAAGATGAGGGCACTGGCCTTGGTCTTTCTGTGGTGCATGGCATCGTCCAGAACTTGAATGGGCTGATTTCCCTGGAGTCGACTCCAGGCCAGGGGACCAAGTTCGATATCTACCTGCACCGGAGCTTAAATGCCGCCGATGAGGTGCTGCTTGCTGATGTCGAAGCACCGACATCGGGCGAAGAGCACATCGTCTATGTTGATGATGATCCTTTTCTGGTGGAGATCGGCAGAGAAATTCTCCTGGATTTGGGCTACCGGGTAACGGAATTCACCGATAGCCTCCAGGCCTTGGCCTTCCTGAACACGCATCACCCCGAGGTTGATTTGGTGATCAGCGATATGACCATGCCCGGTTTGACTGGAATTGCCCTGGCCCGTAGCCTCCACGATATCGGAGCCCGGACGCCGATGATCATCTACACCGGATACAAGGAGGATCTTTCCGGAGAAAATCTCGATCGTCTGAACATCCGCAGAATCCTCCTCAAACCGATCACCCCGCAAGTCCTCGCCAGCAAGGTTCGCGAAGTGCTCGACGAAGTGCAGACAAAGCCCTGATCGTTCTGATTCCTTTCCCGGATTCTACCCGCGACCAACAGGGGCGTCTCAATGAAGCCGTTTGCCCCTTTTGCACAGGGAGGAGAAATCAGAAGTGGAGGCTGTTTGCCAGGAATAATCAAAAAAGTACAGAAAAGGCGGAATAAACCGAAACTGAGGATTTAATTTGGATAAAAAACGAGTACTTATCGTGTATTACACCTACACTCATCAGACCAAGGTGCAATTGCGGCACTTCATCGCCGGCTTGGAAGGTGCGGGTATTGAGGTTGTGCAGGAACGGCTTACCCCGATCGTACCCTATGAGTTTCCGTTCAAAACCTTTATCCGCCTGGCCACCGCAATGGTCGTGACCTCCTTTCAAAAGCGCATGACCATTGCACCGGTTGCTGCACGTTGTATCGACTTCTGGGACTGTATCGTTCTCGCTGGGCCGACGTGGTCGTATAATCCGAGCGGGCCCATGCTCGATTTTCTTGACCGGTATGGCAGAGATGTCTGTGGCGGCAAACGGGTGGTGCCGTTTATCTCCTGCCGAGCCTATTGGCGACTGCATTTTTGGACGATGAAAAGGCGCCTCAATCAATACGGCTCTGTGGTCGAAAATCCGATCGTCTTCAACCACCCGGTCAAAGAACCGTGGCGGTCTTTAGGCCTTCTTCTGAAGCTGCTAGGGAAAATCGCGCAACGCCGCTTTTCCTGGTTTCGACAACACTATCCGAGATACGGCCACAACGAGGCCCAGCGGATTGAGGCCAGGGAACAGGGGAAGAAACTTGCTGAAAGATTACTCAGGGAGCCGTTCCGCTCAAAACCTTGAATACGGCGTGGTTGGATGCGTACCCATTCAACCACTCGTTGAGCGGGGGCAGCACGCCCCAATCCAGTCTATAATTCAAGCGATTTAAAGGCCAACCTACACCCTTACTCAGCACCTGTAACCGGCCGCATTTCGGTATCACAAACACCGCCCACTTTCGTTGTTTTCAGTACATCCCCTCCCTGGCACTGTTCTCCCCGGTCTGCAACGCGACAGAGCAACTCCAGTGGTTTGCCGGAATTGATCCAGGAGGGCGTTTTGCGATAGCGACCGATTTGGTCGAATCGGCAACCACTCGGAACGCCATAGGGAACACACCTGGAAGTCGTTTCTTTCAGGGAAATCCGTCTCCCATCCACGACAAATCCAGGGTAATTGTCAACGATGGTGATGACATCCCTGGCCGGATCTTCCTTCACCACGAAATTGCGAAAGAAATATCCGCTTCCCTTCTGTTGATCCACCTGAATCCGGGTATTGGCAATGAGCGCGAAGTCGTTGCCCTTGCTGGCTACCGCCCCCGAGATGAACTCGACCCGGTCATGCTGGGGAAAGCACTTACCCATCGCCGGGGCATGATAATAGTGTTTCATTTTTTTTAGATCCGGCAACGAGCTGTTGGGGAAAATCGCCATGAGGTCTTGATCGGAGCCAAACAGGATCCTTTGCACATCCGCCAGATTCTGGGCATACATACTTTGCAGCTTGCTGTAATTTTGGGAGCTGGCGCTGCCCTCGCCGGCCAGATCGTCTCGCAGGAAACAGGAGGTCAGCCCTGAAATCTGGGTCAGGTATTCATCCCAGATATTGTATTGCGAGACTGCGCTCGATACACCCTGAAAATCCCCCGGCGCCCCGCACCCCTGGCGCTTGGAACAGGCCTCGCGGCCACGGTTGCGAATCGAGAGCGCAATGATATTGCGTTCACAGGCACCATAGGCGTTACAACCGCGCTCCAAATGCCCTTCGAAAATAGCAGTGCGCATGGTGTAATCCAGATGTTTGGCGCGCTGCAGCGAGTCATTTGACCAGCGGCTTTGCTGGTCCCGAATGAAGCGATTCCAGGCCTCCTGCAAGGCGGTGCGACGCTCCAGCAGGCGCTGGTTGGCGCTGTCGCACTGGGTTGAATTGTGGAAGGCGCGAACGATCTGATCCAATTCGCCACTGGGATGATTGACGGCGGACCTGACTTTGGCCGGGAGCGGCGGATCAAAAGAAGGCGCTTTCCCCATGGCGTACAGGTTGCGAACATCAATCACATACTGAACGCTGGCGTCGCAATGGTGGTTGGCAACCGTCAGCGATTGACGTTCCTTGAGGGCATTTTTAAATCGTTCCGTCGCCGCGGGTGTGGCGGTGCGCGAATCCACCACCACCTGAAAGCCCACATACGGAATGCCCTGGCTGTCGGTGAGCGGCTGCCCGCCGCTGACGACTAAACAGGGGACAAGCGATGTACCCTGGGCGAGAGTGCCGGCCGGGACAGAGGGGCCTGTTTTCCGAAAAGAGGCAACGTCGTAATAGGGAACATCGAGTGCACTGTTAAATCGATACAGGGTCATGACAGGCGTGGCCGGTATGCCTGCCGAAGCCGTTGGGGTAATAAAGAGTGTGAGCAGTATGAACAGCTTTTTCATGCTTTGTTTCCTCTCTTTCAGGTTCCGGATAATTCGGTTTGAGCATATTTCAGCTGGTGTTCGCTTTGGTGGAACGATCTCAAAAAACGAAAAGGTGCTCAGCCTCTTTCGCAATGCTCCTTCCGCGGGCTCAATCATACCAAACCGGATAGTTCCGCCAACCTACCTTTTCTATCCCAATCTCGCTACATCCACCACCACCGAGAGGGTGTGCACTCCGCCGCCCATGACCACGCCCTTGACTGGAGCAACATCACTGTAATCCCGTCCCCAGGCGAGTGTTATGTGAGACTCGCCGACGAACATATTGTTGGTCGGATCGAAATCGATCCAACCAACCTCGGGCACGAACACTGACACCCAGGCATGGGAGGCATCGGCGCCCACCATCTTGGGTGTACCCGGAGGCGGCTGGGTTTCAAGGTAACCGCTGACGTACCGAGCCGCCAGTCCCAGGGAGCGCAGGCAGGCAATGGCGAGATGGGAGAAGTCTTGGCACACCCCCTTACGGCTGGCCAGCACCTGCGCAACCGAGGTGTCCACCGTGCTCGCCGATTTGTCGTAGGTGAACTCGGTAAAAATACGCCGCATCAGATCAACGGCGCCCGCAAGCACCGGCGTTCCGGAGGGAAAAGAAGGCCGGGCATAGGCGAGGACGGCGGGATTGATGGCGATCAGCGGGCTGGCAAAAACAAACTGCGAGGCCTCCAGTTCTTCCGGCTGCCTATGGGTGACCAACCTTTGAACGACGTTCTCCCAGGGCAGGGTTGCCGCCGAATTCTGAATAAAGGACGGGTTGGTCTGAACAGTGTTGGTGGCGGTCAGGGCGAGTTCACCATGGGGCTGCTGCACCATGAAGACATGGGCGATGTTGCCGAAGTAATCGATGCGGCGATGCAGGTACTGGGGCTCGGGCTCGAAGGTCAGGCGGCTGTTTATAACCTGTTGGTGGTTGGTGGTGCGCGGCGTGAGAAACAGTTCGTTCTGGGAGAGGGAAGCAGGCTCTGAGTAGTGATAGGCGGTGGTATGGGTAATGCGGTACTTCATGGAACACGCTCATCAAGCAGCATCGTAAAATGAGGCGTGGCCGTCACCCGGCTCAGGTAGTGGGCGCTGATCTGCTGGGCAAACTCCTGGAGGCGGATCTCCATGGCTTCGAGATAGTGGGTCAGGAGGGCATCGTTTGCGGCATCACCCTGGCTGCAGCTCAGCCCGGTGAGATCGAGCAGGCGGGTAGCGGTGAGCATTTCCAGGGCTATGCGCTCCTCAAGGCTGGTAAATCGGCGCTCGTTAGGCCGGGGCAACTGTTCGACATGGGTCGACAGCTGGCTGAACTGGAAGGCCAGCGATTTCGGGTTGGTCTCGTCCATGAGCAGGAGATCGAGCACCGGGGCCAGCTGAAAAGCGGTCCGGTAGCGGGCGCGATAGGTCATGATGCTGTCGGAAACCTCGAGCAGCGCCTCCAGCGCCGGGTGCGAGGCCACACAGATCTGCGGCATGCCCAGGCGGATCAGACCAATCTGATGCTGGGCCCGCTCGACGCGGCGCCCCATATCCATAAACCGCCAGCCCAGACCTCGGGTCATCGACTCCATAGCCAGACCGCTGAAAGCGCTGAGCGTAAACAAGGTATTATCGAGCAGTTCCAGCGGGTCAGCGGCTGGGATGTCGCCGAAATCCGCCAATCGGTTAATCACCCGCCAGGAGTCTGGGGAAAGTCGGTCGCGGACATTACGAGCCGTCTCCTGCACTCGTTTAAGCAGAGCGACCACGCTCTCGGGACGATCCTGCCGGTAGAGGGCATCGTGCAACTGGGCCGCCAAGTTCTGCGGAAGGTATTTATCGCCCTCGCCCTCCGGGACAGGAGCAATGGTGTTGCCGGCCAGCAGCAGGTTGAGGAGAAAGTGCAATTCCGGAATATCTTCCGGCCGCGCTTCGCTGGAGAGGCGACGAAAGACCGACCGCAGCAACCGGATCAACCCCTCGGTCCGCTCCAGATAGCGCCCCAGCCACAGCAGGTGGTCCGCTACCCGGCTGGGCAGATCGCTGCCGCGCTGAAACTCGGTGATTGCATGCAGTCCGCTCATCAGACTAAAGGGTTGCACCGGCTGGTCGGACAACACCCAGATATCCTTGCTCTGCTGCCGCTCCGGAATCTCGCCCAAAAGGGTATCGGTTTCCTTAGCGGTGATAGCCAGACCACCGGGCATGACCGCAAAGCCCTCAGCGGTGGCGCAGGCAAAAATCCGTAACAGGGTGCAACGAGAGCTGATCCCCTGCCCCTCCCAAGTGGGAACCGCGGCGGGGTGGACCGCTTCCTTAGCCATACAGGAGAAGGGGGAGGCCTGGATGATGCTGGCAAAATCAGCGGGATGCCCCACCATGGCCGAACGATCAAGGGCATGATGCACAGTCAGCTGGTTCAGATTGGCCAGCACCTGATTTTGCCCTTCCGGGGTGCCGCACCACCAGGCCGGATGATTCTCCAAAATCAAGTCCTGGCCCAGCAGCCTTCGGCAGAGTTCGGGCAGGAAAACCGGCAGCACCGGCGTCTCCAGGAAACCGCTGCCGATGGGGTTAACGAGGTCGATATTCTGTTCGCGAGCCACCTGGATCAGGCCGGCGACGCCGGAGGCTGTCTCCCGCCGCAGGGCAAAGGGATCGCTGCTCTGGTCTGGGATGTGCCGAAAAATGGTATCCACCGGCTCCAGCCCAGCCAGCTTTTTAAGGAAGACGCGGCCGTTACGCACGGTCAAATCCTGCCCCTCGACCAACGGGTAGCCCAGATAGCGGGAGAGCAGGGCTTGTTCAAAGTAGATCGGGCTGTCCGGGCCAGGCGAAAGCAGGACGATGTTGGGGTCTTCCCGGCGCAGGGAGGCACCCTGCACCAGGCTGTTATGGAAGGCCAGGAAGAAGGGTGCCAGCCGCCGGATCTGGGTGCTGTGGTACAACTCGGGGAACATGCGGGAGATAATGATCCGATTTTCCAGGGCGTAACCAAGGCCGACCGGATTAGCGGTGTAATCCCGCAGTACCCGAAAACGACCGTCCGGGCCGCGATAGAGGTCGGCTGCGTAATAATTGAGGAAACGGTTGCCGGAGGGCTGGATGCCGTGGCAGGTGTGGAGAAAATGCGGGTTGGCAAAGATGAGTTGCGAGGGCAGGTGCCCGCTTTTCAACAGGTCCTGGGGGCCGTAGCTGTCAGCGAGAATCTGTTCGAGCAGCCCGGCCCGCTGGATGAGCCCGGCCTCCAAGCCCGCCCACTCAGCGGCTGTGATGGGCAGCGGGATCATCTCCAGGGCCCAGGGGGTGCCCTTACCGTCCGGCGTATCAAAGGGATTGTAGGTGGCGCCGTCCTCGTGACGCATCCGCTCGACCCGCTCCTGGCGCTGCCCGAGCAGTTGGGGGGATGTCGCCTCCAGAGCGGCAATAATGGATTGCCACTGCTGCCGCGGTTGACCCGAGACGGTAAATGCTTCGCAATAGGCGCCCGCAGGACAACCGGTGGCATTAAACAGGGTGCCGGGTGCGGTCCTGGGTCTGTGGGGGTCAGTGAATGTGCTCATGCTTCCATCGTCTCGTCATTGAGGGCAGCCGCTTTGGTGGCGTCTGGACCGATGTACTGCGTTCACCGACGTAAATCAAGGGTGTAAGGAAAGCAGGGGTTGTTTTCCAAGGTTGGAACCGGTCGCGGCTCCCCCGGAGTGTGCCCATGGGGGATGAAGCGCGCATGCCGCCGCCCCTCGGCCTCATTGGCGTTGACCGGCAGGATCTCGTGATGGCGTCCCCCCGGATGGCCAACATGGTAGATGCAGCCCCCCACTGCCCTGCCAGTCCAGGTATCGAAAAGATCGATGGTCAGGGGCGCATGGACGCCGATGGTCGGATGCAGGCATGAGGGTGGTTGCCAGGCCCGGTAGCGAACCCCGCCGATGTAGACACCGGCCGTGGCGGTTGCTTGCAGGGGCACACGGCGGCCGTTGCAGGTGAGGAGGTAGCGCTCGCCGGTCATACCCGAGACCTTGACCTGCACCCGTTCCACCGAGCTGTCGACATACCGTGCCGTACCGCCGCCACCGGGTTCCTCGCCCAGCACATGCCAGGGCTCCAGGGCCTGACGCAGTTCGATCTCCATCCCCTGGCAATTGAGCCGCCCATGGATGGGGAAACGAAACTCGAAATGGGGGTGGAAAAAATCCATGGCGACCGGGAAACCGGCCTCGTTGAGAATCTCCAGGACATCGGCAAAATCGTCCTGCACCGGCTGGGGCAGCATGAAGCGATCATGGAGGCGGGTACCCCAACGAACCAAGGGTTGGCGATACGGTGTCTGCCAGAACCAGGCGACAAAAATCCGTAGGAGCAGTTGCTGGGCCAGGCTCATGCGGGCATGCGGCGGCATCTCAAAGGCGCGGAACTCGAGCAGGCCGAGGCGACCGGCGGCACTGTCCGGCGAGTAGAGCTTGTCGATGCAGAATTCCGCCCGGTGGGTATTACCGCTGACATCCACCAGCAGGTGGCGGAAAAGCCGGTCGACCAGCCACGGCGGGCAGGGACGGTCCGCACTGGTTTGCCGGTCCAGTTCGGCAAAGGCAATTTCCAGTTCGTAGAGGCTATCGTGCCGGGCCTCGTCGATGCGCGGCTGCTGACTGGTGGGGCCGATAAAAAGGCCGGAGAACAGAAACGACAAGGAAGGATGATTGTTCCAGAAGGTGAGGAAACTGCGGAGCAGATCGGGCCGCCGGAGAAAAGGGCTGTCCGCGGGTGTAGCGCCGCCAATGACGATATGGTTGCCGCCGCCGGTACCGGTCTGCCGGCCGTCGACCATGAATTTCTCGGTGGCCAGGCGCGACTTTCGGGCGGTTTCATAGAGCGCGGTGGTGCAATTCACCATCTGTTGCCAGCTACGCATGGGCTGGATGTTAACCTCGATAACGCCGGGGTCCGGGGTGATCTGCAGACATTCCAGACGCGGGTCAAAGGGTGGAGTGTACCCCTCGATCACCACTGGTAATTGAGTCTCCTTGGCGGTCTGCTCGATGGCGGCAACCAGTTCGAGATAGCCTTCCAACTTGACGATGGGAGGCATGAATATATAGAGCCGACCTTCACGGGCTTGCACACAAAGCGCGGTGCGCACCAGCCAGGCTGCCGATTCACCGGCCACGGGTTGCGGATCGGCATAGGGTGCGGGCTGGGTACGAAGTCCCTCCCCTGGCGCTTCCTCCGGTTGCCCCTGCACGAAGTGTTGGCTGCTGTGCACATCCGGCAACGGTCCCCGTTCGACCATGGGATCAAGGGGATATGCAACCGGAAAATCTTCCGGGGAAACCCAAGGCAGCGACTCCAGAGGCAGGCGCAATCCGGCCGGGGAATCGCCGGGCAGCAGAAAAAGGTGCTCGCTTCGCAGAGGCCAGGGGCCGCTTTTCCAGGAGCCGTGCTGCAGGGGCAAAACATAGCCCACCACTGCGCCCAGCCCACGCTCAAAGGCCTGAGCCATGCGCGTCCGGGCCTCAACATCGTCGAGCCGGGGATCGGTGGGGTCGATATTGACCGGCAACCGTTGCTCCTTGTAGAGGTAGTAGAAAATATCCTCAAAACTCTCACGGATGTAGGACTGGCTGACCCCCAGATGACCAGCCAGGGTCTCGATGAACAGCTTGGCCTCGACACTCCCAAAACCGTAATCCTTAGCCAGATCGGCCAACCACTGGTCGTCCGTCCACACCGGCACCCCGTCCCGGCGCCAATAGCAGCCCAGTGCCCAGCGGGGCAGAGATTCACCCGGATACCATTTGCCCTGGCCGCAATGTAGCAGCCCGCCGGGGGCCCATTGCTGGCGAAGCTCCTGGATCAGGCTGGTCGAAAGTTGCAGCTTTTCCGACCCAAGGGCTTCGGTGTTCCACTGGGGATCATCCATGTTATCGATGCCGACAAAGGTGGGCTCGCCTCCCATGGTCAGGCGGACATCGGCGGCTTCCAGTTGCCGGTCGACCCGGTCGCCCAGATCGACGATGGCTTCCCACACCGATTCCGGATAGGGCCGGGTGGAGCGCGGTTCTTCCCGGACCCGCTGCACACTCATCTGGTGATCAAAGGCCACCTCGCACATTTCAAGGACACCGGTGATGGGCGCCGCGCTCTGCGGTTCCGGCGAACAGGCCAGCGGAATATGGCCCTCGCCGGCAAAGAGGCCGGAGGTGGGATCCATGCCCACCCAGCCGGCACCGGGGAGATAGACCTCGGTCCAGGCATGCAGGTCGGTGAAATCCTGTTCCGGCCCGGACGGACCGTCCAGGGACAGGACGTCGGCTTTGAGCTGGATCAGGTAGCCGGAGACAAAACGGGCCGCCAGTCCCAGATGGCGCAGGATATTGACCAGCAGCCAGGCCGAGTCGCGGCAGGAGCCGCTGCCCAATTGCAGCGTCTGCTCGCAACTCTGAACATTGGGTTCCATGCGAATGAGATAACGGATGTGCCGGCTCAACTGCAGGTTCAGGGCAACGAGGAAATCGATGGTTTGCTTGGGACTGCGATCGACCTGCTGCAGAAAGGCGCTCAGCTGTTCCCCGGCCGGTACACGGGCCAGATACGCGCCAAGATCGATTTTCAGCCCTGGTTCATAGACAAAGGGAAAGGTCTCGGCATCGGGTTCAAGAAAAAAATCAAAGGGGTTGATGACGATCATTTCCGCCACCAGATCGACCTCTACCTGAAACTCAGCCGTCTTCTCCGGGAAAACGAGTCGCCCGAGGTAGTTGCTGAAGGCGTCCTGCTGCCAGTTGATGAAATGGTCTTTCGGGGTGATGGTCAGGGAATAGCTCAAAATCGGCGTCCGGCAATGGGGGGCCGGACGCAGACGGACGATCTGCGGCGCCAGGGTAATGGGGCGGTCGTAGCGGTACGAGGTTCGGTGGTTCAGGGCGACATGGATTCCCACGGGCGGTCCTTGGAAGCAGCATGGACATGATCCCCAGAGACATCCGGCAACCATGTCCATTGATTGGTGAGAGTGGTTCGGGTGAAGACGCTGGTTACTGCTCGCTGGTCGCCGTCTCCACCATGGGTTTGATGTTGAAAAAGGTAGCGCCGATGGCTGCGTCCACCTGGTTGAGCCGGGTCTGCAGGTTATCCAGGTATTCGTGCATCCCCTGATTCACCACCTCGTCGATATCAGTATACTCCAGATCGGCCTTGAGACGACCGAGCAATTTTTCCGCCGCATTATTATTCGATCCGTTAGGCGAACCGGAGATGCGGTGCAAACATATCTGGGCCTTGGTGATGCAGTGACGGATGGAGCGCGGGAACTGCTCATCGAAAATGAGGAAACTGGCCACCATGCGCGGCGTGATCAGGTGGTGCTCTTTGCGGTACATTTCAAAGGCGCTGGCGGATTTGAGCACCGCCGTCCACTGGATGTTGTCGATGGGGGTATTGACCAGATCAGCCTCGGGCAGGAGCATGAAGTACTTGACGTCGAGGATCCGCGAGGTCTTGTCGGCGCGCTCCATCATCATACCGATGCGGGCGAAGTTCCAGGCCTCGCCGTGGCTCATGGTCGAGTCCATCAAACCAGTGAACAGGTGGCTGCGCATCTGGATGATCTTGAAGAATTTGTGCGGATCCTGCAGGGCCATGGGTTGAAACCTGGGGTCAGCCATCTCCAGGTAAAAGGTGTTGAGATGTTCCCACATCTCCGAGGAAATGATCTCACGGATGGAGCGGGCATTCTCCCGGGCAGATGCCAGGCAGGAAAGGATGGAATTGGGGTACTGGCGGTCAAAGGTGAGAAAATTGACCACCGCCTCCTGGGTCGGGTCGCTATAATGCTCCTCAAACAGCTCCTGGTCACCGGTGATCATGACCAGCGGTTCCCAGTGCTTACCTCGCTCCGAGGGCATGTCGAGCAGGAGATTGAGATTGACACTGATGAAGCGGGCCACATTCTCCGCCCGTTCGATATATCGGCACATCCAGTAAATAGAATTGGCCACACGGCTGAGCATTGTTTCCTCCTTCTCGTTTCTCTTACAGAACCCAGGTGTCTTTGCTGCCGCCGCCCTGGGAGGAGTTGACCACCAGCGACCCCTTGGTCAAGGCCACTCGGGTCAGCCCGCCGGGCAGGACATAAATATCTTTGCCGAAGAGCACGTAGGGCCGCAGATCGACATGCCGCCCTTCGATCCGGTCGCCGGCAATGGTGGGCACACGGGAGAGCGACAGGGTGGGCTGGGCCATGTAGTTGCGGGGTTCGGCCTTGATCTTTTGGGCAAAGGCGTTACGCTCGCTCTGGCTGGCATGGGGTCCGATCAGCATGCCATACCCGCCGGACTCGTTAGCCGCCTTCACCACCAGTTGATCAAGGTTGTCCAGCACATAGGACCGGTCCGCCGCATCGCTGCAGATATAGGTGGGCACGTTGGGCAGAATCGGTTCTTCGCCGGTATAGTATTTTATAATTTTAGAAACATAGGCGTAGATGACCTTGTCATCGGCAATGCCGGTACCCGGTGCATTGGCCATGGCGATATGGCCCTTCTTGTAAACGCCGATCAACCCCTTGACGCCCAGCAATGAATCGGGGCGGAAAACCTCAGGATCGATGAAATCATCGTCGATACGGCGGTACAATACATCCACCCGCTTCAACCCTTTGGTGGTCAGCATATGCACAAAGCCGTCCGCCACCACCAGGTCCTGCCCCTCGACCAATTCGACGCCCATCTGCTGGGAAAGGAAGGAGTGCTCGAAATAGGCGCTGTTGTAAATGCCGGGGGTGAGCACCCCAATGGTCGGCTTCTTGGCATGATCCGGAGCAAGATACTCCAACATCTCCAATAATTTATTGGGGTAATCGTCCACCGGCCGGACCCGCGAGGCCTCAAAGACCTGGGGGAAAGTCCGTTTGAGGACTTGCCTGTTTTCAAGAACATAGGAAACGCCGGATGGGCAACGGAGATTGTCCTCAAGCACATAGAAGCGGCCGTCGCGGTCACGCACCAGATCTGTGCCGGTGACGTGGCACCAGATGCGTCGCGGCGGAGTGAACCCCTCACACTCCTTGCGGTAGGTACGGCTGCTGAGGACCAGATCTTCGGGCACGACTTTATCCTTGAGGATCTTTTTGTCGTTGTAAATGTCCTGAAGGAACTCGTTGAGGGCAAAGATCCGTTGTTTGAGACCGTTTTCGATCTGTTGCCAATCGCTGGCGGGAACGATGCGGGGAATGACATCAAAGGGAAAGATTTTTTCGGTGCCCTCATCGCGGCCGTAGACGTTGAAGGTGATGCCCATCTTCAACAGCAGGGTCTCGGCCGCTTTCTGACGGAGGGCTAAGTCGCCGGGTGGAAGCGATTCGATTTTGTCGATCAAAATCTGGGCTCCGGGCCGCGGAGTCCCATCAGCATTGATCAGCTCATCAAAAAAATCGCCTGGATCATAGGTGTTAAAAGTTTCCATAGGCGCTGCCCTCCCTAAGGATGCACAGTATAACGAATCGACACCAGAAGCCACGAAAAGCAGGTCATGACGCAACGAACAAGGATCGATTCAATCACTTCTGCCGTTTTCATTGCCCTCCTACCGTTCTCTTCGGTTCCATCGTTAAGGAACCTGAAACACGAGAGGATGACATCCTAACCCTCAGAGATCGGTACGGTTCACAGATTGCCTGCAGTTCTTTACCGAAGGATCAAGCAAATCCGAAGGTTCTCCCCATCAGTGCCACCAGATCATTCGTTTTGGCGGATTGCCGAAAGAGTCAAAATCGTCCCCCGATTCCCGCAATACACTGTCGAGATCCTGGATTGAAAACTCATACCCGTCAGCCTTTGCAAGGGTTACGAATTCTTCCTTTGTTTTTAATTCGTTATACTTGTTTCGTAATTTTTCATCAGCGCCGCCGGCAATCAAAAGTTCTTCCACATTTTTTTTGGACATATTGCCCTCCGTTGATGCATGGTGCCATGCATATGTTTTTTTAATCGATTGTAAGGAGATAGATCTTCAGGAGTCGTTACTGTCCATTCAAAGCAACAAGCAGGCCAACTTGCTGAAGTTAACAAAATAACGAAAAATCGGTATTTTAATTTTTAATTAAAACGCACGACCTTTCTTTTTATGGAAAATGTTGACAAAAATGGCAGTCGACTGTCACAACCTGAACAATTTTGTCGAATATTCTTCACAGGCTGAACCGGTGACGCTCACGTTATTCAGGAATTCAACCGACAGCTTGGGCCAAGCATATCCTGGAACAGTGGGAAAGACCCTCTTGATCAATCCGCCAGTCCGTTGTCACGGGACCCGCTCACTGAGGCCGCATGAAGACAACAGGAAGGATCGTGATGTTTTGAGGAAAAGTTGATTAGTTACGAAACAACCCGAGGAAAATCGGTGAAAATGCCAGTGACCCCGAAGGTGAAAAGCTGCTGCTGACGGGCCGGTTCGTTGACGGTAAAGACATTGACGTGCAAACCTGCAGAACGCAGGGTGTTGACGAGGGTTGCATCGGTGATGCCATTTTCCGGGTGATAGGCACAGACACCGAGGCAATGCAGGTAATGGAGTAAATCGGGAGGATGCCCGCCTTCCTGCAGGGCGGCCAGGGCAATCTCCGGGGCAAGTAGACGGCAGGTACGGAGGAATTGATGATGAAAGGAGGAAACGAGAACCAGGCCGGTGGCTCCGGCCTCCCGGATCTCGTTAACTACCACGGGTACGATCGGATGGTCCTTTCTGTGCCGGCCGCTGTCCTTGATTTCAACGTTGAGCGGCAGACGGTTCGCTGTTGCCCAGACCAACACCTCCCGCAGGGTTAACACCCGTTGCGGCATGCAGGCACGAAGCTCGGCAGGTTCCACTATTCCGCGGCGGATAGTGCCAAAGGGATCGGCTGCCAAAAACCAGGTTCCGATGTCCAAGCGGCGGAGTGCTGCGAGCGGCCAGTCGCGGAGCGCAAGACTGGCCTGACCAAAATTAGCTGCCACAGCAGCGGCATCGCTGGTGCGGGTCAGAGTGTCGTCATGAAAGACCACAGCCACCCCATCAGCGCAGGGCTGCACATCAAGCTCGATCATTTGGCAGCGGCCCAGGCTCTGTTCAAAGGCGCACAGGGTGTTTTCCGGGTAGCAGGCCCGGTAACCCCGATGGGCGATGATCAGGGGTTGACCTCCAAATCGGTTAAAAAACGAACAGGATTCGCCGCCGGTCACGGCTTCGCCTTCCCCGTTGCATGAGAATGATCCTCGCAAGCAGTCTGATGGGCAAGAATCCAGCCCACCGCTGCCTCCAGGCCCTCAGCCACATAATCGGGCTGCACCGCTTGGCCAGGCCCGATATAACAGGCATCTCCCCGGCCGTACCCGGTCAGCACCAAAATGGTCGTCGCGCCGACCGCCGCCCCGCAGCGCAGGTCCGACCAGCGGTCACCAACCACATAGGAGTGCTGCAGATCAAGCCCCAATTCGGACGCTGCCTGTTCGAGCAGGCCGGTTTTCGGTTTGCGGCAGTTGCAGACCAGCCGGAACCGTTCTTCCTTGGCCTCGGGATGATGGGGGCAGATGTAGAGACCGTCGATGCGGGCTCCTTCCAAGGCCAGCAGGCGATGCATCTCGTCATGCACCGCCGTCAACAGGGATTCGGGAAAATAGCCGCGCGCCAGGCCGGATTGATTGGTGACCACCACCACCGGCAGGCCGGATTTGTTGAGGCTGCGAATTGCCCGCCCCACACCCGGCAGCAGATGAAAGCGAGTCAGGTGGTTAATGTAACCCATCTGCTCATTGATGGTACCGTCGCGGTCGAGAAAGACCGCCGGTTTCAGGGCCCGCCCCTCTTGCAGCCCAATCTGCCGTTCAATCATCAGGACTCCTCGAGGATGCGGATGACCGCTGTGCAGACCTCATCGCTCTCGATCAGTTTCATGCAGCGGAAATGTTTTTCCGGGCAATGGGTTTTCTTGCAGGGGCTGCAGGGCAGAGGTTTGCGGATAACCACGGCGTTATCGGAGAAGGGGCCGGTGGCGATGTGGTCGGTGGAGCCGAAGATCGCCACCAGAGGCGTGCGCAGGGCAGCGGCTACATGCATCAGGCCGGAATCGTTAGTGACAAAGACGTCGCACTCGCCGATCAGAGCCATGGCCTCGATCAGACTGGTGGCGCCGGTGAGATCGATCATCCGGGATGCATCGGGCCCGGCAAGGGCCTTGATCTCGGCAGCGGTCTCCCGGTCGGCGGCACTGCCGAAAAGCAGGATGCGGGCTTTGGTCCGGCGGAGGAGCATCCCGGCCAGCTCAGCGAATTTTTTCGCCGGCCAGCGTTTGGCCGGACCAAAGGCCGCACCGGGATTGAATCCGACCACAGGCACACTCCCGGGCCGCACTCCAGTCAGTTCCTTGACCTTTTGTTTGGCCGCATCAATCTGATCGCCGGGGATGAACAGTTCCAACGCATTGACAGCGGGTTTCAACCCAAGACCGAGCAAAATCCGTTGGTAGTAATTCACCTCATGTTTTTTATTTAATTCGTTGATCTTCTCCACACCATGGGTCAAGAGAAGTCCGCGACCGTCAGTGGTATAACCGCCTCGCACCGGGATACCGGCAACCAGGGTGATCAAGGCCGCCTCAAAGGCATTTTGCAGCAAAATGGCGCAGTCAAACTGTTCCTGCCGCAGTTCGCCCGCCAGCTGCAGCATCCCTTGCAACCCCTTGTGCCGCCCTTTTTTATCATAGATCAACAGCCGATCCACCCGGGGACTGTAACGAAACACATCGCTGACCCAGGGATGCACCAGCATGGTGATCTCACTCTCTGGAAAATTCTCGCGGATGGTGCGAACTGCCGGAGTCGTCATCACCGCATCGCCGATCCAGTTGGTGGATCGAACGAGGATCTTTTTCGGGTTGTGCGGCCAGGGCTTCACGGCATCTTCCTTCCAGTCTCGACCGCTGCCAGCAAACCGGCCAGACGCTCGACGGCAAAAGCAATGGTCGCATCCTGGGACAAGGCGATCTCGTAGTTGACGATAGCCTCCTCCCGCTCGCCCAATCTCTCCAAGTTCAGGGCCAGGTTGGCGTAGTCAATGGCCGAGGCCGGATTCAGGGCAACCGCCCGCCGGAAATGATCAACCGCCTCGGCGTACCTACCGGTCTTGTAGCAGCAGACACCCAGCGTGTTGTAGATATCCGGCCGCTCCTCATCATAATGCAACCCCTGCTTGAGAGCGACGATCGCCTCATCATAGCGTTCAAGATCGCGCAGGCAGGAACCTTTATAGGAGAAGAGGTAGGGCAGATCTTCCCGGTGCGGCTGCAACCGGAGCGCCTGCTCGAAACATTCAAGGGCTTCGATGGTCGCCCCTTGATCAAAAAGATTGCGCCCCCGATAAAAATGGAGCGAGTAGGCCTCAGGAAGCAATGCCTGCATTGCCGAGAGTTTAGCGTCAAGCTGTTCGCCTTCCAGCAAGCCCGCCGCCAATTTAGCGGCGAACAGGGGCGCGTTACCGCCCATGGCCCGCTCCCGGAAATGGGCACCGGGAATGATGGTGTAGGTCGCTGGAATCCGCAACTCCGGATGGATGGTGTCCACCACCAGCACCTCCATACCGATACGCTCGAGAGCAGCCACACAATTGCTGATCTCTTGTAAAATGTCCTCATCTTGGAGATCGGCCATTGCATCTAGGCCGATCACCCGGCCGCTATCGACGACGTGGCTAACCTCTGCCAGGCTCAGCGGTTTGGGCAGGCCGCTGGCCACATAGTTGGAGCCGCTATTGAAATCGCCGGCCAACTGGGCCACCTCGGTCAGGGCGCGAATCAAGGCTTTATTGGCGTCGGGCGTGGTGCCGGCGGTATAGACGATCTCACTTGACTCGGGGAAGGTGGCCGGGTCCCAGGCCAGAGCGCCGATGGTGGGAATGCCGGTATCGAGCGAGAAATCGTTGAGAAAAATCTTGATGCCATTCTTGTTGAACTTGGCCAGCAACTCCACGGCCACAGGATCGGTGATTGACTCATGGGCAATCGTGGGTGTGGGGATGTGATCTCGGGTGATGAGGGCGCAGACATGGCGCTCGATCACCTCGCTGATCCCCTGGAGCACCGCCTCTTCATAGGTATTGCCCGCCGAGGGACCGTTGAACTCGTTGATCGCGTAAAACCAGGAAAAGGGCACGAGCAGCGGTGTGTTATCGGAAAGCCGCAGGGCCCAGGTCCATTGCAGGGGCAGGCCAGCTAACAACTCGCGCAGCCGCCCGGGGGAGCATTCGGCGTCGTGCACCGACTGCAGCAGGGCCTCGATCGGCAGTACCGGATACCCCAGGGTTTCCATGGCAGCATAATCGCCGGTGAGAAAATTGTCGGCATCGCGCAGAAAACTGAAAAAGCTGAACCGCTCGCCCAACTCCATGCAGGCACTGGCCTGCGATTGCGCAGGCGTTGACCCCTTGCCCATCTGTTTTTTGTTGCCGATGATCCGCCTGGCGTCTTCACCGCAGACGCTGAAATAGACGGGAATATCGAGGCGGCCGTTGTCGATGCGGCGAATCTCCCTAAGCACATCGAGGTTGGTGGTGCGCAGGCGCTCCTGGAACCGGGCCACGGTTTCCTCGGGTGTACAGGCTTTGTCCTGGTCGTAGGTGTACTGTTTCCTGCACGACTGCAGGTTGATGATTTTTTTGTTCATGAACTCTTGGGTGGTTAGTGAGGTGTATATTGGGACGGAACGGAATTCCATCAGTGTGCAATGGGTTTGTTGGAATTTCTGTTTTCTCTTTGTTTTCGCTCTTGAATACTCTTTAGAAGCAGCATGGCTGCCTCTTCATAAGGCTTACCTGATTTTACGCTGTTACAGAGAAGGCAAGCAGTTCGAAGGTTTTCTTTGTTATTTTTGCCATCCTTGCACCTGGGTACAAAGTGGTCCAAGGTCACATTTGACTCATCAACCATTTCTCCACAGTATTGACAAACCCACTTATCCCTTTCATAAATTAACTTCCTCTTATCCAAATCTGTGAAGTAGTCATCTTCCTCTGCCGACTGGCTTGAAGAGACAAGTTTTTCAACTACCAACGGCACGTTTTGAGGCAATACCACATGGTAAAGAGTTCCATCACGATTTGTATCGCCAGTATGAATGCATCCTTTCCTCTCAAGTGACTTCAACTGCCTTAAAATATGCGCGCGGCTTGGAATAGCCATTTTTGGACCGCGGCCATATTTCTGCGCGATTGTTCTCTGACCTATACGAACATCACCACTATCGTTTTCAAGGTGCGAATGCCTTAGTAGAAAAATGTACATCGATGTTTCATGCGGTGTGAGCTCAGGCATGAGGAGATCGACAAATTGAATTAGCGTTTCCTTCGAATTCATTATCTCTGCTCCCAACAAAGTCTTGATCTGGAGCAATGTTCCGCTATCCGGGCCATCCTTTGCTGCCAGGCGTCCCCACGCGGAGTAAGGATAAACCGCCGTGCCTCAAGCTGTTCCTGCTCGATATGAATATCCAATCGGCTATCGGGCGTCAACGAACCGAGCCGGTCCGGCCATTCGACTACACACACTCCCTGTTGCTCGAAATACTCGAGCAAACCAGCCGCCTCGACATCGTCTTCATCGCTCAGCCGGTACAGATCCATGTGAAAGACCGGCAGGCGCCCAATATACTCGTGCAAAAGGGCAAACGACGGGCTGGCCACATACTGCTCCACGCCGACACCCAGGGCATGAGCAAGTAGTTGGGTCAGGGTGGTTTTGCCCGCCCCCAGTTCCCCTTGGAGCAGAAGAGTGTCGCCGGGCTCAAGCACTGCGGCAAGGGCATCGGCCAGAGGCGGCAAATCCTCCGGAGTGCGGCAAGTCACGACGAGTGCGCCGTCCTCCCTCTGCACAGCAGTCAGCCGATTTGTTTGTGCTGTCATCCGTTGCCTCGTTGGTTGCACCCTCTCTTCCTCGCTACCCCATCAATAACACAGGATGTGTAAATTATGAAGCCGGAAGTGCAGGGGGAATGGAGCTACAAGGCGGGGTCGGTGGAGCGTTGGAAGGCCTGCGGCTATTTGTGATATTTATGCCCGGCCTTGATGGTGCAGGCCCGGTATAACTGTTCCAGAAGAATCAGCCGGGTCATCTCGTGGGTGAAGGTCAGCCGGGAAAGGGAGAGCGCCAGTTCAGCGCGATCCAGCACCGAACGGTGCAGGCCGAGATGACCGCCGATCAGAAAACAGACGGTTCCGATCCCCTGACGTTCCCATTGGGTCAACAAGCCTGCCAATTCCTCAGAATCAGAAGACTTCCCCCCAGGATCAAGGGCAACACGGAAACCGGCAGAGGCGGCCTGCTCCAGCAGCAATGCGGCCTCTGCGGCCTTGACCACCTCATCTGCGTCCTTGCGGCCGTGCCGCTCCCTGAGTACAGGCAAATCCACCTCAGCAAACCGGCCCAGCCGACCAGCATAATCGCGGATACCGGCATCGAGGTAGGATTCCTTGGTTTTACCGACAAAGGGGATGAGAAATTTCATCCAGAAAATTTTCCGGTATTGCCCCGGTCGAGCAGTGCTTGAAAAATACGGCAAAACTGCTCGTGCCCCAACTCTCTCTTTAACCCTGGGCAGGACTCAGTGATGGTCTGAAAGTTATTTTCGTCGGCGAGCATACTCGGATGCAGCGGCCATTGCCGACACCGCCAAGGCCGCCCCTCATGAACTGTGCACCCCGTTTCCGCATCATAAAAGATACAGTGGCCATCACGGGTCTGCATCTGCACCACTGAACCGGTAACCCGCCAGAATCGTTCTTGAGTTTGCTCGCGACTCAACCCCAGAGCTTTAATCATCCGTTCCTGATCCCGTTCGTCGAGGGAAACGGTGGTTTCCCCGTGGCAGCAAAAACCGCAACGGGCGCACTCAAAAATGTCGGAGACCTGGCAGGATTGTGTCGTATTATCGTTCATGGCAAAAAAAAACGCCGGTCCACAGGGGCCGGAGTTGTCAAAGAAAAAGAAAGGCAACAACCATAGGTTATTAAGCGTAGCCGATGATATCACCGAATATCGAAATATCAACACCGAATTTTTGCGCTGCTTTTTTCCATTTCTGTTCATCCGGAGTATGGAAAAGAACCTCAAGGTCGGCCGGAACGGTCAGCCAACTGTTATCTACCAGTTCGCCCTCCAGCTGGCCGGCACCCCATCCGGCGTAGCCCAGCATGAAAAGAAAAGACTTTGGGCCTTGACCCAGGGAGATATCTTCGAGCAACCGGGAATCGCGGCTTAAATAAACGCCGGGTTTAACTTCAAGGGAATATCGATCAGGTGCTTCGGTGGAGTGGAGGATGAAACCGGCGTCGAGCTCAACCGGACCGCCCATATACACCGGCGGCAACGGCCCTTCCGGAATGGCCAGGTTGGAACCATGAAGGACATCGAGCAAGGTGATTTCGGGGTTGGGATTGTTGATAACCAGCCCCATGGCCCCCTCTTCATTGTGCGCACACAGGTATATGACCTGCTCCTGAAATCGTGGATCAGGCATCTGCGGCGTTGAAATGAGAAAATGTCCTGTCAAGCTCTCCATGGCCAATCTTGTTATATCCTCCGTTCTATGCATCCTATCATCTGTATTCGCCAGCGGTCAAGATGGTTTCCCTGGTGAACACACACTGATCAAGGTTGCCGCTTTGTCCCCTCTGGGGTAGACTTTAATCGCATCCCCGGGAACAATCAACCGCTATCAAGGAAAATCAGGGAAACGTATGAGCGAGCAATCACCGGTGCACACCAAATCGACCAAACTCAAAAAAGCGCTGACCTGGATGTCGGAAACCCTGCGGAATCAGCCGGAAAAGAAGCGGCAAGTGGTCCTGCAGGAGGCAGAGTTGCGCTTTGATCTCACCCCAATGGAGTGCGATTTTCTCGACAAGCATTTCAGCACCACCTGAGCCGCGAGACCATCCGAAACATCGCGCTTTCAATTCCCCAAACCCGCTTCATCGCAGGTTTACAGTGGATGGTAGACCGGAAGCTGAAGAATGACGGTCGTGCCCTTGCCAATCTCGCTTTCCAACTCGATGGAGCCACCGTGATCAGCGATAATCTTCTGTGAGATCGCCAGGCCGATGCCCGTCCCCCCCGGCTTAGTGGTGAAATAAGGGTAAAAAACCTGGGGGAGCAGTTCGGCAGCAATGCCGTCGCCGGTGTCGCTGATTCGCACTTCCACCCCTTGGTGATCATCCCTGTTACCGAGAGTGACCAACAGTTTTCCACCCTGCTCCATGGCCTGCATGGCGTTGAGCAGAATATTCATTATCACCTGCATTAACCGATCGACATCGCCCAGGACCGGCAACAGATCTTTTTGCGCCTCCAGCACTGTATCAATACGATTTTCCGCAGCTTCTGCCTTGATCAACTCCAGGCCGCGTCCCAGCAACTCGACAAGATCGACCCGGCCCAAGTGCAGGGTGGCGGGCCGAGTGAAGCTGAGCATTTCGGTGATGGTCCGGTTCATCCGCTCGGTTTCCTGAATCAGCAGCTCTGCTGTATCTTGTTCCTTACTGCCCGCCGGAAATTTGTTTTTCAACAGCAAGGCCAACCCTTTGATCGAACTCAAGGGGTTACGAACCTCATGGGCGACACCGCCCGCCATCCGGCCCACTGCCGCCAGCCGTTCGTTTTCCCGCATTCGCTGTTCAAGCGATTTGATTTCGGTGACATCTGAAATCAGCAAGACCTTGCCCATATACTGCTGCTCACTGTCGGTGATAGTCAGGGGATGGCACAACAATTCGCACCGGCGGGAGCCGAAGGTGAGGCGCACTCCTCTTTCAGTTGCCGCCACGGTCTTCCCGAGACTGGTTTGGTCTTCGAATTGAAAAAAACCGGCCAGTTGTCCGGGCAACACGTCGCCCGGTCTTTTGCCGGTTGCCGCATTTTTTTCGATACCGGTCAGTTGAGTGATGGCTCGATTCCAGGTAGTGATCCTGCCCGTTGTATCGGTAGCAATAACACCGACCGGCAACTTGGCAATCAGGAGGGAGGTATAGGCTTGGATATCATCCAGGGTTTTTTGGGAGATGCGATACCCCTGAACCGCTGACAGGGAAAACCAGCCACCGAGACCGACCAGCAGCATGGCCAGGGAAAGCATAAAAATCTGCATCCGCAGCCGGCCCAGGGTCCGGTCAAATTCTTTCATATCCAGAGCGACGATGACAAAATACTGTTCGCCCTTGGGAGTACCCTCAGGATAAAAATGGGGCATCGGACGCCGCTCATCCGGTTCATGGAAAAACGGCCCTTTCTGCCCCTCTCGCATTGGCCGCATGGGCATTGGTGCAATGGTGGGAAAGGCCGCTGAAAAATGCCGAACCGTCTCGAAGACGCGACCAAAATCCTTGGTCACCTGAATGCTGTATGCAATCTGAGACTGATCCTCGGCCTCGCTTTTTTGGTCAGAGCTTGCCGGCAAAGGTTCGACCGAGCCGATCCTGGCATTGTTGCTATGGGCAATCACCTTGCCGGTGGCGTCGACCAACGAAATAAAACTGAGCTCCGGATCTTCGCCAAGATGATCAATCACCCGTTGGACATGGATATTCCAGGCTTCGTTATTCCGGTAATCCTTGCGCAGGTCGTTGAGATAGGAGGCCCGTGAGCCGGAGTGGAGCACCCGCATCAGGGTGGCGGCTTTCTGCAGCATGGCATTGGTCATCAACCGCTCTTCCAGCCTGAGATTGTGGAAGGCGAAAGTGACCACAATCATGATCAGCAGTCCCGCAGCAGCAGCCAGCAGCCAGGGGGAGGAAAACATATAGGCAGGTTGATTGAATCCTTTGAGGAATCGTGGCTTCATACCGGTTTTGTCTGCAAGGATCAAACCAAGGGGAGACAAACCAGATGAGCGCTGACTATCGCGGGAATCACCCGGCGGCAATTCATCTTGCGGATTGTCGCCTGGATACTTTTTACTCATTTGCGTCCCCTCGCTTGGGTAGGAAAGGAACAGTTCCTTTATTCTTTCCCCAATGAAAAACCAGATCCCTGTTCAAAAAAATAATTTTCACTACCAATACAAATAGTTAACAGCAAAATGAATTTCTGGCACGGTTATCGCTATGACACAGACAACAACAAGCTCACATTTAACCCCGTGTATCTTAGGAGCATGAAGCCATGAAAATGACAAACCCCAAGAAGAAAATCATGTTGGCGGCTATCCTTACCAGCGGTTTAACCCTGGCTATCAGCCAAGCTGCCTTGGCAGAATCGAACCAACCGGTGCAAGCGGCTCCCCAAAATAAGCCTGGTAGTTCCCCTTGCCAGTATCAGATGAACACGGAAATGCAGAAAGTACATGACAAATTTCTCAACGACACCGTGGCCATTAGAAAAGAGATGGCGGAAAAAAATGCGGCGCTGCGGGCTCTGCTCAACGCTGGAACCCCGGATACGGTTAAGGCCTCACAACTGGCCGGCGAACTCTTTGAACTGCGCGAAAAACTTCGCGCCAAGGCTAAAGAAACCGGCCTGCCCATGCCCATGCTGATGATGGGCCAAGGCGGCACCGACGGCATGCCCTGCGACAACATGCGTGGCGACGGCATGCGTGGCAAGCATCATAACATGATGATGTAAGAGATTTTCCAATACTACCTACCCCCACCCCCAAGCCCTCCTGCGCCCCGGCGGTTCCTCCCTCCTTTCCGTCGGGGCGTTTTCCTTGCCCCCATTGATCGCTACCCGGCGATCACATCATATTTTCCGGATCAACATCAAAATTCATAGTAACGGCACGCGGGCATAACCTGCTTTTCTCGGCCAGAAGCGTCTCGCATATTTCGTGCAGCACTGCCGGATAACGGCTCTTGAGTAAAAGCTGCCAGCGGGTGCGGTCTTTGATTTTAACCAGAGGCGCAGGCGACGGCCCCAGGATATCCACCTGATTTGTCCATTGCCGACGCCGGAGAAAATCGGCCACCAAACCAGCAGCCTGTTCCACCCGCTCTTCCTTCAATCCGCTGAAACGGATATTGACCAGGCGGGAAAAGGGTGGATAGCGCAAGGGCTGGCGCACGGCAATTTCTCGGTCGAAAAATGCTGTATAATCATGATGCTGGGCCAAGTGAACGCTGTAGTGATGCGGCTGATACGTCTGGATAATAACCCGGCCGGGATCATCTCCCCGCCCCGCCCGTCCGGTTACCTGGGCGAGTAGGGAAAAGGTGCGTTCTGCAGCCTTGTAATCGGGCATGCCCAGCCCGGAATCGGCCCAAACCACGCCCACCAAAGTAATATGGGGAAAATGCAACCCCTTGGCGATCATCTGGGTACCGATCAGAATATCGACTTGCCGCGACCGCACCGCCTTGAGGACGGCAAGATAGTGTTTGCGATTGGTGGTGGTGTCACTGTCGAGACGCGCCACCCTGGCCTCTGGAAAGAGCTGTTGCACCTCCTCCTCGATCCGTTCCGAACCGATTCCGAGCCCGGCCATCCGAGCCGAGCCGCAGGACGGGCACAGCGTATCGGGATGCTGACTGTACCCGCAGTAGTGGCAGAGCAATATCCGCTGGTGGCGGTGTAAGGTGAGGGAAACCTGACAATGCTTGCACTGGAGGACGGCGCCGCAATCCCGGCAAAGCATGAACGAGGAAAAACCGCGACGGTTGACGAACAGCAAGCTCTGTTTGCCCTGCTCCAGGGTTTCGCCCAAAGCATTGATCAATTGGTCGGAAAAGACCAGATCGGCCCGGGAGCGTTTGACGGTCGCCAAATCGACAATCTCGACTGTCGGCAGGGGCTGTTCCGCCACCCGCTTGCGCATGGTCAGCAGCGTGTATTTTCCCTGGATGCAGTGCTGGTAACTGATCACCGAAGGCGTGGCCGAACCGAGCAGGACCGGACATCCGGCCATCTGCGCTCGCAGCACCGCCAGGTCGCGGCCATTGTAGCGCAAGCCGTCTTCCTGCTTGTAGGCTGGTTCGTGTTCCTCGTCGACAATGACGATGCCAAGATGCTCCAGCGGTGCAAAGACCGCCGACCGCGCCCCCAGCACCACCTTGGCGGTGGAAGAAAGAACGGTCTGCCACTGGTCGAACCGTTCGCCATCACTCAGGCCGCTGTGCAGGACCGCTAACTGCGACCCAAATCGGGAATAAAAATGGGCCTCCAACTGGGAGGCCAGGGCGATTTCCGGCACCAGCACCAAGGCGGTTTTGCCGGCATTGATGGCATGTTGCACAGCCTGGAGATAGACCTCGGTCTTGCCGCAACCGGTCACCCCGAAGAGGAGAAAGGGGGCAAAGTTTGCGGTTGAAATTGCCGGAATCAGGGTGGCCAGCACCTGATGCTGCTCGGTGGTGAGTTGCTCAGGAACGGGATGGAAGGCCGGTGGCTCACCGAAAGGATCCCGGTAGACCCGTTCATTGGCCGTGGCGAGAATCCCCAACTCGAGCAAACGGTTCAATCGGGGTCCCGCGCCGGGATAGCGCTGGCTGAGCAGGGTTCGCGGCACCGGCTGGCCATTGCCCTGATGAAAAAGCTCAAGAAAAAGCGTCAACGCCTTGAGTTCGGATTTCTTCAGGGAACCATTATTTTTTTCCTGAACACTGGCCAGGATCGCGGGTACATCCCTCTGGCCTTTCGCCCAGACCAGGGGCTGCAAGCATACGCCAGGAGCCAACGTTTCCCGCATCTTGGCCTTGACCTGACGACTGCTCCTTGAAGTGGGCGCCAAGGGCAGGGCTGTGCGCAACACCTCGCCGAGAGGGTGGTGGTAGTAGCGGCCGATCCAGCGATAAAAGGGGATGAGACTTTCCGGGAAAAACGGCGCCTCAGTGAGCACCTCGGCGATAGGCTTAATGACAAAAGACGGCGCACCTTCAGCCTGTGGTGGGGCCGGTCCCAGGATATACCCAATGGCCCGGCGGTTCCCCAGGGGCACACGAACGCAACAACCCGCCGGAATTTCTTCAAGTCTCCCGGCGGGTTGGCTATAGGTCAAGGTGGCGGCAAGTGGCGCGTCAACGGCAACTTCGTACAAAACATCCACCTGCGCTCCAGATTAAAAAGACGTACTATTGACCCATTTCGGCGCAAACTTTACGTAAATACTCGCGGAAAGGTTTACCCAGTGCGTTGTGGCTCATGGCAAAATCAACAATCGCCTTCAGATAGCCGAGCTTATCGCCGGCATCGTACCGCTTGCCGTTGAACTCATAGGCATACATGCCCCGGTTGTTGGACAGGGCGAGCAAGGCGTCGGTCAACTGGATCTCGCCGCCGTGGCCAGGAGTGGTTTTCTCCAGATACTCGAAAATATCAGGCATCAGCAGATAGCGGCCGATGATCGCCATGTCGGAATTACAGGTGCCGGGCGCCGGTTTTTCCACCATGCGATCAACCTTATAGGTGCGCTCATGATCGGTCGGTGTTCCCTCAACAATACCATACTGATGGGTCTGGTCCATGGGCACATGCTGGATGGCAACAATCGATTCGCCCACCTCTTCATAGAGTTGAATCATCTGCTTGCAGCAGGGCACCTTGCTCATCACCAGGTCATCGCCGAGCAAAACCATAAACGGTTCGTCGCCGACCACATTCCGCGCCATCCAGATGGCATGCCCCAACCCCAACGGCTCCTTCTGGCGGACCGAAATGATATCGATAAGATTGGAGATATTGTTGAGTTCCTCCCGCATCTGGATCTTGTTCCGGTCGCGCAGCACGGTATCCAGTTGGAAGTCGTAATCAAAGTGATTCTCGATGGCCGATTTGCCGGCGCTGGTAATCAGGATGATCTCCTCGATGCCGGAGGCCACCGCCTCTTCCACGATATATTGGATGGTGGGGCGATCGACAATGGTGAGCATTTCCTTGGGAATCGCCTTGGTTGCCGGTAAAAATCGCGTCCCCAGTCCCGCCACCGGGATGACGGCCTTTCTGATAGCTTTCATTCTGCCCTCGCTGTGCGATGATATTTCAGATGTGATGGCCTAAAAATTCAGGTATAGAGGCCTGAACAAGCGACAAGTGTTTTGATTGTACCCCGAACGGACCGCCATCCTCAAGAAAAATTCCATAATTTCATGCATCTTTCTTATCCACCCGAACTACCGGTCAGTGAACGGCGGGAATCCATCGTCACCGCCATCCGCGAGCACCAGGTCTTGATCATCGTTGGTGACACCGGCAGCGGCAAGACCACCCAACTGCCGAAGATGTGCCTTGAGGCGGGACGGGGAACTGCGGGCATGATCGGCTGTACTCAGCCGCGGCGGATCGCCGCTCTCTCGGTGGCCGACCGGGTGGCCGAGGAACTGAAGGCTCCAGAAAAGGTCGGCTACAAAATCCGCTTCCACGACCAGACCTCCAAGGATACCCTGATCAAGTTCATGACCGACGGCGTCCTCTTGGCTGAGACCCGTCAGGACCAGCAACTGAGACACTACGACACCCTCATTGTCGACGAGGCCCACGAACGCAGCCTCAATATCGACTTCTTGCTTGGCTACCTGAAGAATCTGCTGCCTGCCCGGCCGGATCTCAATCTGATTATCTCCTCCGCCACCATCGACGCCGAGAAATTCAGCACCCATTTCGACGGTGCCCCGGTGATTTCGGTTTCCGGCCGCACCTACCCGATCACCACCTTGTACCGTGAGGCGGTTGATGAGGATGAAGCCGAGATTTCCTATGTTGACCAGGCCATTGCCGCCATCGAGGACCTGGCCACCCTCCCCCAGGGCGGCGACATCCTCGTGTTCATGCCAAGCGAGCGCGACATCAGCGACACCCTGGACGGGTTACAGCGTTTCGCCGACAGCCACCTCTTGCTGCCGCTCTTCGGCCGTCTGCCGGCCGCCGATCAACGCAAAATCTTCCGGCCCTCGCACCGCCGCAAGATCATTGTGGCCACCAATGTCGCCGAAACCTCGCTCACCGTGCCTGGCATCCGTTTTGTGGTCGATACCGGACTGGCCCGGATTGCCCGGTACAACCCGCGCACCGGCACCACCAGTCTCAAAGTGAGCCGCATTTCCCAAGCCTCTTGTGAGCAGCGCCGGGGCCGTTGCGGCCGGACCGGACCCGGCACCTGCATCCGCCTGTACAGCGAGGAGGATTTTCTCTCCCGCGAAGCCTTTACCCTGCCGGAAATCCAGCGTTCTAACCTGGCCGAGGTCATCTTGCAGATGATCAACCTCAAACTGGGCGATCCTGCCCGGTTCCCCTTCATCGATGCCCCGCCGTCCACCGCCATCCGCGAAGGCTACCGCATCCTCAAGGAACTGGGGGCCATTGTCGGCGACCACCACCTCACCGCCAACGGCCGCTTGATGGCCCGGTTGCCGCTTGATCCGCGCATTTCCCGCATCATCATCGAAAGCATGGCGCTGGGTTCGAGCCGCGAGATCACCATCCTCGCCGCCGCCCTTTCCATCCAGGATCCGCGAGTGCGGCCGCCGGATAAAGAATACAAGGCCGACGAGGTTCACCGCCAGTTTGTCGACAAAAAATCAGATTTTCTGACCCTGCTCAACATCTGGAATGCTTTTTTTGTTCCCGGCGAGGAGGCTCCGTCAAAATCGCGACTTTCCCGCTTCTGCAAGGCCCATTTTCTCTCCTGGCAGCGGATGCGTGAATGGATGGATGTGCACGAGCAGATCAGCCGCCTGCTTCGGGAGCACAAGGGCACTGGCGGAGGGGATGCGCCCGCCGGCTTTGAGGCCATCCACATAGCCCTGACCAGCGGTTTTTTGCGCAACATCTGCCTGAAAAAAGAAAAAAACACCTACCTTTCCGCCGGCAACAAAGAGGTGGTCCTCTTTCCCGGCTCCGGTCTCTACAACAAGGGACCACAGTGGGCGGTGGCCGCCGAATTTGTCGAGACCACCCAGATGTTCGCCCGCACTGTCGCCACCATCGAGGTTGACTGGCTGGAACGGTTGGGCGGTGATCTCTGCAAGCGTTCCTGGTCCGGCCCACACTGGGAAAAGAAGAGCGGCAAGGTTCTGGCCCTGGAGCGGGTCAGCCTCTTTGGCCTGACCATCGTCGCCGGCCGCAAGGTCGAATACGGGCGGATTAACGAAAAAACCCTGGCAGAGGCCCGCGATATTTTTATCCGCTCGGCCCTAATCGAAAACCAACTGGGCGGCCAGTATCCTTTCCTTGAATACAACACCGCCCTGGTGGCAAGATTTCAGGAGATGGAGGAACGCTTCCGCCGCCGCAATATCGTGGTCGACGAGGAGGTGCTCTACAAATTTTACGACGCCCGTCTGGGCCAGGTTTATGATCGCTTCACCCTCAACCGGCAGCTGCGGCGCAAGAAAAATGACACCTTTCTTCGCATGACCGAGGAGGATATCTGCCTCGCCGTTCCAGATGCCGAGGAGCTGTACCGTTTTCCCGCTACCCTCCGCGCGGGTGAGTTCGAGCTGGAACTCACCTACCTCTTTGCTCCCGGCGACGAGGCCGATGGGGTCACTGTCCGCATTCCCCGCAATCTGCTTGCCTATCTCAATCCGCAAACCTTTGAATGGTTGGTTCCCGGCCTGCTGCCGGACAAACTGCTTCTGCTCTGCAAACGGCTACCCAAGCCCTTGCGCCGCCGGATGGTCCCCTTGCCCGATGCAGTCGACCGTATTATGGACAGCCTCGTCCTCTCCAAGGGCTCCCTCTATCAGGAACTGGAACGCGCCATCCTCCGCGTCTACCAGGTAACGGTGCAGCGCGGCGACTGGCAAGTTGACACCCTCCCGCCCCACCTGCGGATGCGTTTTCTCCTGGTGGGCGAACAGGGAGCAGCCCTTGCCGCCAGCCGCTCCTTTACCGAACTCCTCGAATACGAACAAACCGTCGGCAGCCGGAAGGTTATGGGGGGCCCAATGGCCCTGCCGCCGATTCGGGAAATCACCGCCGACGACTTGGACGCCATTGAAAAGAGACTGCCTTTGACCGATCCCAGCGGCCGAGTGATCGGGCTGTTTTTTCCGGCCTTCAAAGTCGATGAACCGCAGAACACTCTACAGTTGCACTACATTGACGACGAAGCCCAGAGCCGGCGACAGAACAGGCTCGGCCTCCATTTTCTCTACGGTCAGCACTTTGCCAAGGAGATGACCGCCATCCGCAAACTGTGCAAGGCCTCGCTCACCAGCCACTCCGCCTCCTGGCTCATCCTGGGGGCCAAGGCATCGGCCGCCGAATTGCGAGCCAGCCTCCAAGCCTTTCTCCTGGACGAAGTTTTTGCCACCACCGAGGGCGCACTCCCTTCCCTGGCCCAATTCCGGGAAACGGCCATCCGGGCAGGAGAACAGGGTGTGCTGCGCACCGCCACATCGCTACTCGAGAAAATCATCGAAACCTTGCGGCAACGAAGGATGGTGAAAAACAAGATAACGGAATGGGCCGCCCGGGCAAAGGCGAATAAAAATTACCAGGAATCGCGTCACCGCGAATATCTCAAGGCCCTTGAGCAAATCCTGCCGGAGAACTTTCTCCATTCTCTGCATGCCGGGCAACTGGGGCACAAACCCCGCTTTCTCCAGGCGCTTGCCCTGCGGATCGAACGGGCCGAACACTCGCCGCTCAAGGATGAAAAAAAGGCGGAACGCCTGCGCACCTCGGTGGCCCGCTTGCAGCAGATGACCCATTTCAACACCCCCACCCAGCCCTGCCTGATCTGCCAGCAAGAATACCTTGAACTGCTAGAGGAATTCCGGGTTTCGATCTTTGCCCCGGAGCTGGGTACGGCTCAACCGGTCTCAGAACAACGGTTACTGCAGAAATGGCAGGAGGTCGAAGGCATCTGCCGCCGGGTTGAGTAAAACGGTGGCAAAGAGGAACAATCTGCTTCCCGCTTAACCCGAAAGCTCTATCCTTGGTTGCGTTTTTTCTTTCCATATCCTACAGTTTGCCAAGTGTATGCATTCCATCATTTCCTCTGCACAGGATGAACGTCCTACGGACAACAAACCATAGCGAAACGACAACCATGGACAATGCACCCAAACCAACGGCTCTTCCTACCGCCATCACCATCGGCTATGAAGCTATCCGGGATCTCGCTTTTTTTCAGGAGCAGTACGATCGGTTAACCCATGAAATCCAGCAGGTCAGGATTCAGTTGGAGAGCAGTCCGCCCCTGGAACCAGGTTCGCCAAAAGCGGACGCACGAGAGGAGTGGCGTTCCTGGCTGCAATTGCAGATCAAAAGCAAGCAGCACACCCGCGACGATCTGGTCAAGACTATCCAAAACAAAGGCATTCTGGTGGAAAACCTGCCGGAATAATCAACACCGCCCTGCCAACTGACCGGCAGCGGTGCAACACCAACCAATTGACACAATGCCATCCTATATTCGATTTCTCAGCCTCTCCTTTTTCTCTGTTGTCCTGTCGCTCACTTCGTCCTTTCAAACGGGTGCTGCCGAACAACCGCCAAGCCGTTTTTTTCTCATGGGCAGCGGCACGATGCATCTTAAAAACCTGCGCAACAATCGTGACGCCAAGGTTACTCTGCTTAATCCGGATAGATCATTCAACGAAGAGGCGTTCAACAAGGTGGACTGGGTGTTCGATTTCCCCGCTGAGGAGAAAGGTGAGCATATTTCCCCCCGGCTGTTGTTCATGCTCAGTTATTTTGCCGACCGCCTGGCACCTGGCAAGACAATCAACATCGAATCTGCTTACCGCAGCCCGGAATACAACAATCAAATCCGAGAGCAAGGCAACAATGCGGCTCAAACCAGTACACATCAAGACGGCTTAGCCCTGGATTTCTGGTTGCAAGGGGTGAGCGGGAAACAACTCTGGAAGACGATCCGGGCAAAAAACTGTTGCGGCATCGGCCATTACGGCGGCAAGATCGTGCATTTGGACGCCGGCAAGCCGCGTTTCTGGGAAGCGGCCACCTCGGGAACACGAGCCAAGGAGCCGGATTTCAACCGCCACCTCTACCTCGCTACCGACTTCGACCGTTACAAACCAAACGATCGGGTGCGGTTAGCCTTTTCCAGCCTCAGCAGCTATGATTTTGGTGTCCACCCGTTGGCACAGGTGTTTCGAGTCGACAATCTGCAAACCCCGGTCTCAGGCATCCGCATAGACAGCAAGGGTGAAACCGACTGTATCCGGATCGGCGAGCGCAAAAACGCTCGATTGCTGACCACCTCGCTGCCGACACATTTGCCTCCGGGGAAGTACACGATCAGAATAGAATTCTGTGAAAAACCGTTTGAGCAGATGCCCTCGGAGACTTTTTCCAATCCTATCGAGATGACGCCCTAGATTTAAAGTTTAGCTCATCGAAGAGGAGCAAACCGGCCGATGAAAAGGGTGTTGCCCTAAATGGAGACATCCCATTAACACTTAGAAGGCCCCCGGTTGTCAACGGATAAAGGTATCCGGGAGCGATGAACTTATCACTCTGTGGTCGGTACAATCCGACCAATTGCCCGATGAAGCGCGCCCTGACTTGGGTTTCATATTCGACGACAGAGTGACTCTGCGCCAAACACTTATCGAGGATCAACCACTTTGCCAGTTAAGACGATGCTGGCAAGAGCAACGAGCGAATGGAACCCGGTCGAGAATGGGCCACTCTCTTGCTCGTCGGAGACCGGGTTCCATTCGCGGGCTCGCCGGGAACGAAGGCCGGGTGATTGCGGCAAGGATTTTGTTGTCGCGTCCTAGAAACAATCGCGTACCCTCGTGCCGTCCCATTCAAAACGGCTTGGTCATGCGGCGGCATGCCAGAGTTAGAGCCGGGCTCGGGTGAGGGGCAGAACCACATCAACAAGCAGATGTTCAACGAGCGGGACGGACGGCCAATCAAGCCTTCTGGCTGCGGTGCAACCGGCAGACCATGGCCCATAATGCTGACGGCAGACGGAGGATATGCTCCGGAGGGCCATGCGGATATGCTCGAAAAAAGCTCCAGTTAGGTGTCGGGCTCGCCCGTCCCCTCGATTAGACGGCCAGGAACGTATGCATGTTGAACCCCTGCCGGTTTTTCAGCATGAAATAGACCGCTCGGCCGAGCTTGTGCGCCAGGATGGAAAGCGCCTTGCCTTTGCCGTGTTTCCGCACCAGCTTGTCGTGGAATTGCCGGCCCGGTTCGTTGCTTTTGAGGAACAGTTGCGCAGCCAAGGAAAAGGCCCAGCGGAGATGGGCGTTGCCGATCTTCTTGCCGCCACTGCCGTATTTCTTGCCGTTGGATTCCTTGGAGCAGGTGACCAGGCGGCAATAGGAGGCGAAATCCTGAACCCTGGGAAAGCGGCTGATGTCCTCGATCTCATAGAGCAGATTGAGGGCATTGATCCGGCCCACGCCGGGGATGCTCTTCAAGAGGGCATAAGCAGTCGGGTCATGCTCCTTTGCGTGGGCAATGATGTCCTGTTCGAGGACGGCCAACACCCGGTCATAGGCGTCGATCATGTCGAGATTGGCGGCCATGGACATGCACACCGAGGGATCGTCGAACCGATCCAGCAAGCCTTCCCGGTTTTGCGGTTTGGCGATCCGGCCCAGAGGCACCTGCAGGTTGTACTGGCTGGCGGTATTCTGGGTGTGGGCAAAGAGCTCGGCCCGCTTGCGCATGAGATGGTTGCGCCGGCGCATCAGGTCCCGAGTGGCACGCATCCGCTGGGGATACACGTAGGCCATGGGAATGAGGCCGCCCCTGAGCAAGGCAGCGATCTTCTGGGAGTCAATCTTGTCGTTCTTGCTTTTGCCGCCGTGGATGGCTCGCATGTAGAGCGCATGACCGAGGATAAAGGGGATGTTTTCCGTGGCGCAGAGATCGGCCAGCCAGTACCAGGAGAACATGCACTCGGCGCACACCACCAGATCATCCCGATAGGGGGCGATGGTTTTGAGGAAGGTTTCCGGCTCGGTCTTGATGTTGCGATGGAGCAGGATGTCCCCTTCCTGGCTGAGGATGCACAGGTACATTTTGTTGGTGTGCAGGTCGATTCCACAGTAATGCTTGTGTTGCTTGGTGTACAATCGCATGAGAAGGCCTCCTTGCTAAGGGTTGCTGATACCCCCATTATAGCGGAATAGTCCGCCGGGTGCTCAGGGGGCCTTCTCTAGTATCAAACCATCGAGCATTGCCATGGCGATTGAGCACATCTGCTCCGGCTTCACTCCCTCCTCACTTTGCCTAGAGCAGCGAATTTTCTATTGACTCCCTCTCCAGAGCTTGTCTACAATTCAGGCAAGTTGATCGAACAGATTCCCTCTCCCACCCACTTTACACCCCTTAGCCCAATCCCCAGTAATGAGGAGCAACCCATGTCCGATGCAGTGTCTTGCAAACCTTCCATCCTCATCATTGAAGATGAGGCTACTCAACGCCACCTTCTTCACAATCAGCTAGAATCACAGGGATACCAAGTGTATTCTGCGGCGAACGGCAGGCAAGGGTTGGCTATCTGGGAGGCACAACCCGACGTCAGGATGGTGATCACCGACCTGGCTATGCCCGACATGGATGGCGTCGAGGTAGTGAAAGCCGTCCGTGCCCAGGAAAAACGCTATACCTACCTGATGGTCTTGACTATTCTCGACGACAAGGAGTGTCTGTTGCGAGCCCTGGCCGCCGGGGCCGACGATTTTGTTGGCAAGCCCGTTCTGCGCGAGGAACTGAACTTGCGCCTTCAGAGTGCCGACCGACTCCTCCGTCTTGAGGATCACTACAAACTGGTGGGAGCCTTGGCTGAGCTGGCCGCAGTTCGTGCCGGAGAGGAGAGTGCACATGTGCAACGGGTGAAACGCTACTGTTTTCATCTGGCGGACGATCTGCAACACTACCAACCGCAACTGGGCCTGAATAAACAGAGAGTGGAAGATATTGCCAATGCCAGTGTGCTCCATGACATCGGCATTATGAATGTTCCCGACAGCCTCTTAAACAAACGCGGCCGGTTGAGCGTGAAAGAAATGCAACTTGTCCGGGAGCATGCCGCAGCCGGCGGCAAGATTCTACAAGATCTCTATGAAGAAACAGGATCGCCTTATCTGCTCTTAGCCCATGAAATGGCTGCAAACCACCACGAGCGATGGGACGGGAGCGGGTATCCGCAGGGATTGCGAGGAGAGGAAATCCCCTTGTCGGGAAGGATTATGGCGCTGGCCGACACCTACAACGTCTTGCGCTCACGCCGGCCATACAAAGACCCCATGCCGGCAGAACATAGCGAGGAGGTGATCATAGCCGAGAACGGTAAACACTTTGAGCCGATGCTGGTGGAGAGTTTCAGAAGGGTAAAGGATCGTTTCGCCGAAATTCACGAACAGCTGCGGGACAAGTCGGAAATGTGGTGAAAACCGATAGAGATACGTTTGCCTTATCAGGTTCCTTCAATTTTCTTCCAGAACACCACGATACGCTGCACCAATCACTCAGACCGGCAGGATTTGGTAGAGAACGGCGGCGATCACCATGCAGACAGGAATGGTCAGGACCCAGGCCATGACGATATTCCCGACTATTCCCCACTTAAGGGCATGAATGCCCCTGGTGCTGCCCACACCCATGATCGAGGTGGAGATAATGTGGGTAGTGCTGACCGGAATGCCGAAGTGGGAGGCGGTGAGAATAACGGCGGCGGCAGAGGTTTCAGCGGCAAAGCCATGCACCGGTTTGAGCTTGATCATCTTGCTGCCCATGGTGCGGATGATCCGCCAGCCGCCGGCCATGGTGCCCATGCCCATGGTCAGGGCGCAGCCGAGAATAACCCAGTAAGGCACCTCAAAGGTGGGCAGGGTGTGATAACTGACGAGGGCCAGGGTAATGATGCCCATAGTCTTCTGGGCGTCGTTGCTGCCGTGGCTCAGCGCCATAACTCCGGCAGAGACCAACTGCATTTTCTTGAAATATTTATTGACGGTGTTTGGGTTCGCCTTAGCACACACCCATAAAATCGTCACCATGCAGAGAAACCCGATGACGAAACCGATCAGTGGTGAGGTGATCATGGGGATCAATACCTTTTTCGTCACCCCTTCAAACTGCACCACGTGATACCCGGCTTTGGATATGGCCGCTCCCAGTAAGCCGCCAATCAGCGCATGGGAGGAACTGGAAGGAATGCCGTAGTACCAGGTGATCAGATTCCAGATAATGGCGGAAAGCAGGGCGCAGAGAATAACCCCTTGGGTGACGCTGTCGGTGGCGACAATGCCCTTGCCGATGGTACTGGCCACATGGGTCCCCATGAAGGCTCCGCCAATATTGAGCACCCCGGCGTAAAGGATGGCCGCGCGGGCGGTCAGCACCTTGGTCGAAACGACGGTGGCGATGGCGTTGGCGGAATCGTGAAACCCGTTGATGTATTCAAAAATTATCGCGGTGACGACAACTAAAATAAGCAGGGTCAGGACCATTTATTCTCTTCCTTTTTTCCGGGTCGCAATCATGGGCAGGGCGTATCCCCCGCTATTGACAAAACGATTGCCGCAGATCAACTGTGCTTGAGGGCGATATTGACAATCAGATCGGAAATGACTGAACAGATGTCCAAGCCATTTTCGATGCCCTTGTAGATATCGCGCAGCTTGAGCACATAGAGGGCATCGTATTTGCCGGAAAAGATCTCTTCCGTGGCGGTGAACAGAATCTCGTCGCCGCGATTCTCGATGTCTTTGATCCGGTAATTGCAGGCGGTAATGTCTTTGAGCGGGGCATTGTTTTTCAGCATGGAGATGATCGTCCGCAGCTCCTCCGCCGATTTGATCAGAATCTCCGCCTGCTTTTTGACGATATCGTTGTAGGAATCGATCTTGTAAATGCGCAGGTTGACGCAGGCTTTGAGAATGACCTTGGTGCTTTTGTAGAGGTTAGAGGAGATCAACTGGATATCCTCCCGGTCAATTGGGGTGATGAAGGAGGCGTTGAGCAGGGCCAGACTGCCCTCCAGGGCTTCGACTGCCCGCCGTTTATAGGTCTTGGCATGGATGAGATACTCTTCCCGCTGCCTCAGATCCGAATGGACGATCTGATAAAACAGCTGGGACGACAATTCGCAAACCTCAGCACCATCCTCAAAATGTTTATAGAATTTATTCTCCGGCGGAGGGAGTAATTTAGCGAGAAAACCAAGGCTCATAATCGTTCTTTCTCCTCTCAGAATTCAAAGCAATGAAAGCGACCCGGCAGCGTGACAGCAGCAAAATCGATAAGCACCCTCCCCAGCCAAAGATTGGGGACGACTGCCGGTAGACAACACAAAGCGGTACGTCACAAGCCGTACGACTTTACCTTCCTCACGCGATTATGACATTAAAAAAACAGTTTCCTGACATTTTTCCAACAGCCTCTCAAGGAGACTGCCATTCCGTCTTTATCGATGTAAATTCAAAAGATTGACCTCAACCAGCCTTGCCGATTTCAGCGAAACGCCCTGCCATCTTTCCCGAGACAAAGGATTGGGGAAACCGGTTACGCTTCGGTCGTTCTTGGCAGCATCATCAAGGATTCTGTTGTGAAACCATCGCCTTTTTTATATTGTTGCGGCTTATGCGGCCAGATATTGCAACAGCACTAAGAATTTTTCTCTTCACATGACAAACTCCAAGCCGTGTCCTGCCCTCCTCCTTCTTCCTCCTTCACCTGCCATTCGGGGAACGTCCAATGAAAGCCGCTATGAATAACAGATGCCGCCCGGCATTCATGGTGCTGGCATGGGGACTGACGCTCCTTACCGCCTGTTCTCCGGTCGGTCCTGATTACCAGGAACCCAAACCCGAGATGCCTGCCCGGTGGAGTGAAGCTTCCCAACAAGTCAGGGAAGAGAACGAGACGGCTCTCCACCGATGGTGGGCCCAGTTCAAAGACCCGGTTTTGGATTCGCTGATCACCAGAGCCGTGACCGCCAACCCCGATATCAAGATAGCCGAGACCCGCATCCGCGAAGCCAGGGCCCAACGGGGCATTGCGGTTGCGGGGGGGCTCCCCTCCCTTGATATCGGCGCCAGCGCCATCAACAGTCGCCGCAGCGAACATGTGAGTTCCGGTGGCCAAACCCAGGATCTGTTCCAGGCGAATTTTGACGCCGGCTGGGAGATCGATGTCTTTGGCGGTAACCGGCGGCAGGTTGAGGCGGCCGAGGCCTACCTCGCGGCCACGGTGGAAGACAAGCGAGATGTTTTTGTCTCGCTTGCCGCCGAAGTTGCACGGAGTTACCTGGAACTGCGAGCCAGCCAGCATCGGTTGGCCATTGCTCGAGAAAACAGCCGGACCCAGGAACAGACCGTGGAGCTGGTCCGAAATAAATTCCAGATTGGGCTAGGTGGCGAACTGGAAGTTGCCCAGGCCGAAACCCTGTTGGCCCAGACAACCGCTCAGATCCCGGCTCTCGACAGCAGCGCCATCCAGGCGATGCATCAGTTGGCCCTTCTCCTTGGCCAGCAACCGCACACCTTGAAAGCGGAACTGATAACGCCAACGCCAACCCCGCCGGTCCCACCGCAACTCCCGGCCGTCCTGCCCTCGGAACTCCTCCGGCAGCGGCCCGACATCCGCAGCGCCGAGCGCCAGTTGGCCGCTGCCACTGCCACTGTGGGCGTTGCTACGGCCGAGTTATTTCCCCGCTTTTCCCTTTCCGCCCTGATCGGCGCACAGAGCCTCTCCCTTGACACGCTCATCACCAAGGGCAGCCGCTTCTGGTCAGTTGGCCCAGCGGTCCGGTGGCCGTTGTTCGATGGCGGCACGGCCAGGGCCACTCTCGAAATCAGCGAGGCTCGTCGCGAGCGCGCCCAGGTGACCTATGAAAAAACGGTCCTTTCCGCCCTGGCCGAAGCGGAAAACGGACTCGTTTCCCTTGACCGGGAACGGGCAACCCAAAAAATGCTTGGAGAGGCCGTGCGTGCTAGTGAGCGGGCTGTGGTCATTGCCCGGGGCCAGTACAAGGCCGGAATCACTACCTTTCTCAATATCCTGCAAAGCGAAAATGCCCTCTATCAATCCCAGGATAAACTCGCACAAAGCGATCAACGCCTGGCCCTCAATATGATCGCCCTGTACAAGGCGCTAGGTGGTGGCTGGCAGAACCAGCCCCTTACCCCAGCCGCCATGCCCGGCACCAACAGCCCGGAATATAGAACCCCGGCAAGGAATGTTCCATGATCTCCTCGTTGCATGCATCCCCCTGGCCCTGTTCCCGGCTTTTTTCTCGTTTTTTTCCCTCCCAGGCTTTGGGACTGCTGGTTTGCTTCTTTCTTTTCCTGAGTTCCGCGGGTTGTTCACCCGACAAAGCAGGAGAGGGAAAAGGCGATCCTAAAAAGAAACCCGCTGTCGCGGTAAGCGTGGCTAGCGCTACCAAAAAAAATCTGCCGGTTGAGATCAATGCCACCGGCCATGTCGAGGCCTCGGCTACTGTGGAGATCCGGTCCCAGGTAACCGGTCTCCTTAAGACTGTGCACTTCATGGAAGGCGACGAGGTCAAGGCCGGCGAACTGCTGTTCACCATCGACCCCCGTCCTTTTGCCGCCAACCTGGCCAAGGCCGAAGCCGGTCTTGCTAAAGACAAGGCCGAACTGGAGAATGCCCGTCGCGAGGCGGACCGCTATGCCCTTGCCGCGCAAAAAGGCTATGTCTCAGTGGAACAGTCTGATCAGGCAGCCACCAGAGTTGTGACCTTTTCGGCCACGGTAAAATCCGATCAGGCGGCGGTTGACAATGCCCGGTTGGAATTGGAATACTGTTCGATCCGGGCGCCGTTCGCCGGCCGCACCGGGGAGATCCAAAGCGACCAGGGCAACCTAATCAAGGCCAATGCCGACGGCCCCATGGTCACCCTCAACCAGACCCAACCGGTCCTGGCCGCCTTCACCGTCCCCGGCCAGCACCTCCAGGATATTTTCCGCTACATGGCCGCAGGCGCCTTGCAAGTAACGGCAAACAACACCCTTTCCGACACGGAGCCGCTCATCGGCAAACTTGCTTTCATCGACAACACCGTGGACCCGACCACCGGTGTAATCCGGCTCAAGGCCAGTTTTTCCGACAGCCAAAAGCGCCTCTGGCCCGGACAATTGGTTGATATCCGCCTTCACCTGACCGACAGAATCGGCTGCATTGTCGTGCCCTCCCAAGCGATCCTGGCGGGACAGACCGGCGCCTATATTTATGTCGTCAAGGAAGATCAGACTGTTGCCTACCGGCCGGTGACCCCCGGTATGCTCTTCAAGGGCGAAACCCTGATTGAGGAAGGGCTGAAGGAAGGAGAGCGCGTGGTGACCGACGGCCAGCTGCAATTGGCTGAGGGCGTCAAAATAGCCGAGCGGCAGCCAGCGCAGGGCAAAACCGAAGGCAGGGACAAAGAGGCTGAACCCGGTGCCAACGGGGAGCGAGGAAAACAATGACCGGCGCCTCCGATCTCTTTATCCGTCGGCCGGTCATGACCGTGCTGGTGATGGTCAGCATTCTGCTGTTCGGCCTGATCGCCTACCGGCAACTGGCAATCAGCGACCTGCCCAACGTCGATTACCCGACCATCCTGGTCAATGCCAACCTGCCCGGCGCCAGCCCGGATACCGTGGCTTCAACCGTGGCCACGGTCCTGGAAAAACAGTTCGCCACCATCCCGGGAATTGATTCGATGAGTTCGGTGAGCACCACCGGCGGCACTCAAATCACCCTCCAATTTTCCCTGGAGCGCAATATCGACGCTGCGGCCCAGGACGTACAAACAGCAATTTCGCTGGCGGCCCGTAACCTGCCCGATTCCATGCCTTCGCCGCCTTCGTTCCGCAAAACCAATCCCGCTGTCGACCCGATCCTGTTCGTCTCGCTCAGCAGTCCGACCCTGCCGCTCTCCTTGCTTGATCAGTACGGCCAGACCATGAGCCAACGGTTGTCGATGATCAACGGCGTTGCCCAGGTCACCCTCCGTGGCACCCAAAAATATGCGGTCCGCGTCCAACTCGACCCGCGGGCGCTCAAGGGTTTCGACCTTGATGCCGACGAGGTCTCCAAGGCGATCAGCACCCAGAATACCACCCTGCCGATGGGCCAGTTGATCGGTCCCTACCGTAACCTGACTTTACAGGCCAACGGCGAACTCAAGGTGGCGGAACAGTACAAAAACATTATCGTGGCGGTACGCAACAACCGGCCTATTCGGCTGACAGAAGTCGCCTCGGTGATCGACAGCGTCGAGAATGACCAATCGGGCGCCTGGTTCTTCACTCCCACGACCAAGGCCCAATCCATCTTTCTCGCCATCGAAAAGCAGCCCGGCATGAACACCATTGAGGTAGCCGATGCAGTCAAGAATCTTCTGCCCAAGCTAGCAGAGGGGCTACCTGCCTCAATCCATCTGAACCTGCTGCGCGACGGCAGCAAGGCCATCAAGGAATCGGTTGAGGACATTCAGTTCACCCTGCTGCTGACCCTGGCCCTGGTGGTGCTCGTGATTTTTCTCTTCATCCGCAACCTCAGCGCCACGGTCATTCCCAGCCTGTCGCTGCCAATGTCAGTGATCGGCACCTTTGCCGTCATGTATCTGCTGGGCTATAGCCTCAACAACATGTCACTCATGGCCCTGACCCTGGCGGTGGGCTTTGTGGTCGATGATTCGATCGTTGTCCTTGAAAATATCGTCCGGCATCTGGAAATGGGCAAGGACCGGATGCGAGCCGCCATTGACGGGGCCCGCGAGGTGGGCTTCACCATCATCTCCATGACCTTGTCCCTGGTGGCAATTTTTATTCCGCTGCTCTTCCTCGGCGGGCTGATGGGGCGGTTGTTTCGCGAATTTTCGGTGACTATCGGTGTAGCGGTCCTGGTCAGCGGCGTTGTCAGCCTGACCCTGGTGCCCATGCTCTGCAGCCGATTTCTCCGCGAGGGAGGGCACCTTGAGCATGGCCGATTGTACCAACTGACCGAGGCCGGCTACCAGTGGGTGGTGCATCTGTACGATCGCAGCCTGCTTGCCGTGCTCCGCTATAAACGGATAACCATGCTGGTCTCCCTGGTCATTCTTGCAGCTACCGGCTACCTCTTCGTTGCTGTCCCCAAGGGTTTTATTCCCTCGGAAGACCGTGGCTTTATTATGGTTTCCACCCAGACCGACCAGGGCATTTCCTGGTCCAACCTGGTGGAGCACCTGATGCAACTCGGTCGCATAGCCCAGCAGAATCCGAATATCGACCGGTTCATGATCAGCGCCAACACCACAGGGTTCATGATGTTGATTCTCAAACCCCGAGCGGAGCGCGACCTGAGCGCCGATGAGGTTATCCAAGAACTGCGCCCCAAACTCAACAAGATCCCGGGCATCCGCGCCATGCTGGTTAACCCGCTGCCGATCACCATCGGCGGCCGCCGGTCCCGCAGTCTCTACCAGTTCACCCTGCAGGGTATCGACACCGATCAACTCTATGCAGTGTCGCGCCAACTCGAGCGGGTGATGCTCGACCTGCCCGCCCTGGTCGATGTCTCCAGCGATTTGCAGATGGACAATCCGGAACTCAATGTGGCAATCGATCGCAATCGGGCGTTGTTGCTCGGTGTCTCGCCGGAACGCATCGAAAACACCTTGTACAGTGCCTATGGCGACCGCGACGTTTCCACCATTTTCGGTGCCAACGACCAATACAGCGTCATTGTCGAATTCCAAAAACGCTTCCAGAACGATGCCTCGGCCCTGGACCTGCTTCATGTCCGATCCGACCAGGGGCGGTTGGTGCCCCTGTCTACCGTGGCAACCTTACGCGAAGGTCTCGGCCCGCTCTCCATCAACCATTCGGGCCAATTGCCTTCGGTCACCCTCTCCTTCAATATCAAACCCGGTTTTGCCCTCGGTCAGGTCCTGACCGACCTGCAACAACGGGCTGACACTCTCCTGACCTCCGGTGTCACCGCCTCCTTTCAGGGCAACGCCCAGCAGTTTCAGGCCTCGCAGGCGAGCATGGGCTGGCTCCTGGGGTTAGCGATCATCGTTATTTATATTGTGCTCGGCATTCTCTACGAAAGTTTTATCCATCCGCTGACCATCCTCACCGCCCTGCCCTTTGCCGGTTTCGGCGCCCTGATCACCCTGATGCTGTTCAAGGTCGAACTGTCGATCTACGCCTTTGTCGGTATTATCATGCTGATTGGTCTGGTGAAGAAAAATGGCATTATGATGATCGACTTTGCTATCGCCGCCCAGGCTGAGGGCAAGACTGCCCATGACGCAATCCACGAGGCCTGCGTCATTCGTTTCCGGCCGATCATGATGACCACCATGGCCGCCCTGATGGCCGGCATTCCGATTGCCCTCGGTCTTGGAGCCGGCGCGGAATCACGGCAACCGTTGGGTTTAACGGTAGTCGGCGGCCTGCTCTTTTCCCAGACGCTGACCCTATACGTCACACCGGTGTTTTATTTGTATATGGAGAAGGTACAGCAATGGCTCAGAGGGAGGAAAACAGCCAACTTGACCGCTGAGGAGGTTGGGTAGGCAAACAACATCCCCATGCATTCAGGAAGTGGAACAAAAAAAGCGATCCCTAGGGATCGCCTTTTTTATAACAACGAAAGTAAACGCGCAGGCTGAAACGATCAGACCAGCAGTTCGAGACCGGAGAAAAAGTAACCCATCTCAAAGGCAGCGGTTTCCGGGGCATCGGAACCGTGGGTGGCGTTAGCCTCCAGGGAATCGCCGAACTCGCGGCGAAGAGTCCCTTCAGCGGCGTTGGCCGGATTGGTGGCGCCCATCAGATCTCGCCATTTTTTAATCGCCCCGTCAGCTTCGAGGACCATGACAATGCAGGGGCCGCTGGACATAAAATCGGTCAACTCACCAAAAAAAGGGCGTTCCTTATGGACATAATAGAACCCTTCAGCTTCCCGTTTGCTGAGATAGAGTTTTTTCATGCCGACGATCTTGAACCCTTCAGCAGAGATACGGGTGATAATTTTCCCGGCATTACCGGCGATGAAGGCATTGGGTTTAATGATGGCAAATGTTCGTTCCATGGCTCAACGTTCTCCTTACTCAACGTATTGTTCGGATGGGGGGGGGGGGCGCTTTGCGGGTTAAATACGAAAGCGGTTATTGCGAATTTGCGGGAGCTATACCATGAACCCGGCCCAACGGCAAGAGCCACCGGGCGTTCTTTTTTGCCGGAAAACGAACCGGGTCTAGATCCTGAAAATAAAAAGGGATGGACCCGACTTGACCGAATCCATCCCTCAGAACTGAGGCCGCTAGCGACGAGCGGCGAGCGGACAACTATGGCGATTATTTATCCAGCAGGACAAACTGCCCGTTCTTGACGGTAAGCATGGCAAAGGCATCCAAACCCAAACCACCATGATCGGTGGCCGAGAAGTTGAAGGTGCCGGCCGTGCCGATCAATCCCGTGGTATTCTCAATGGCAGTGCGTACCTTTTCCCGATCCTCTCCGCCTACCGCGATGGCCTTGGCCAGGATGGTCATGGCGTCGTAGGTGTGACCGCCGAAAGTCGAAACCTTCTCGTTAAACTTGGATTCATAGGATTTTTGGTACTTCAGCAAAAAATCCTTCTGCGGCCCGGCGGGCAAGGCATCGGCCACCAGCAGACGGCTGGCCGGAAAAATAATGCCCTCGGCGGCAGCACCGGCAGCCTCGGCGTATTTAATATTGGCAAAACCGTGGCTCTGGTAGATCGGCACATCCCACCCTGCCTGGCGGATGTTCTTAGCCAAGATGGATTGGGCCGGAACAATCGACCAGTTGACCACCGCCTCGATCTCCGTATTGGCCTTCAACTTGGCGACAATAGCTGAAAGATCGGTGGCGCTCTTGTCATAGACCTCTTCGGCCACGATAGTGATCCCGTAATTGGGGGCATTCTTGGCCAGCTGCTCCTTGCCGGCTTTACCGAAACCATCATTACCCGCCAGCACCGCAATTTTCTTGATGCCCTTCTTCTGCATGGTCATAAAAATCTGCTGAGCCGCATAACTGTCACTCGGTGCGGTCTTGAACACATACGGGGTCGCCGGAGTGACGATCGCCTCGGCGGCGGAGCAGGAGATCAGAATGGTCTTACCGTCCTCGGCAATTTTCTTGATATTGAGGCTCTCACCGCTGGTGGACGGCCCGATGATGGCAAAGACCTTATCCTCCTCGATCAGTTGCTTGGCAAAGGATACCGCTTTCTCCGGGCTGCCGCCGGAATCCTTGACGATCAACTCGATGGTCTTGCCATTTATGCCGCCCTTGGCGTTGATTTCATCGACCAGCATGTTGAGGGACCGAACCTCTGGGCCGCCGAGAAAGGCCGCCGGACCGGTCTCGGCCAGAATGGCGCCGACCTTGATCGCGGCTGCCTGGGCAAAGGATGTCATCAGCATCAGACTCAAAACACACAGGCACGCGGAACGCACCATCCGCAGCGTACACATTCCCTTGTTCATTCGCTCCTCCACTAGTATTGAAAAAGACCTCTGCCTAAAAAATAATTGCGTTGTTATGACAAATAGTCCTCGGATAGTCAACGAATACTGCCCATTTCCCCCCTTTTCATCCGGTGGCGGTCGGGGGGGCAGCCGCATTTTCTTGGGAGGTGAAGATCCGTTCGTTTATTGGCCCTGAGCACGATTCAAACCCGCCCCTAGCAACATCAAAAGAATACCGCAACCAGGACGCATATTTCTAAAATTATATTATTTTTCAATTTGTTACAAAAAATGCCTGGTCGCCTTGACTCTAAGCACTTCGCTTTGATATAAATTTTAGAGTGGTTCTAACACGCTTTTCCGTCTGTTTGGCGAGGGTCGGGCAGAAGACAAGGGGAGAAAAAAGACGGCTACCGCTTTTTCTCCTGTGGAGTCACGGGAAAGCCCCTTCCTGTCCATCTTTCAAGGAGGTTGTTGTGAAAAAAATTGTCAATACCCTGGTCTGTACATTTATTTTGGCTCTGCTCGCTGCCCCCGGTTTTGCCGAAACATCACCCGAACAACTAGCTGCTGAATCAGAAGCTTATGTAAAAACAACCGCCAAAGAAACCCCCACTGCTCCAGAAACCATTGTCGCCAAGGTCGACGAAGCCTGTACTCTCCTGAAAAAAGAAGGTCCGGCAGCCTTTCCCAAGTTCAAGGGAAAAGGGAGCCCTTTCCTGTTTGAGGGAACCTATATCTGGATCCATAGCTTGAAAGAAACCAAAATGCTCGTGCATCCGATCAAGTTCAAAATGGAAGGGAATGAGCTGATCGGCCTGAAAGACGAGAAAGGCAAACGATTCTTTGTTGCCATGAACAATGTTGCCAACGAGACTGGACAAGGATGGGTTGAATACTACTGGCCGGTTCCCGGTACCAAAGACATCGTTCGCAAAGTTTCCTACGTCAAGAAATGTACCATGCCCGATAACGTCGATGTCGTTATTGGCTGCGGCATTTACAACGGCGATCCGGCCGCCATGGCCAAGCTGGAAGTCAAATAACGCAACAAAAGATGCGTTGAGCCCCGGTGTCAGGCCGTCCGGTCGACACCGGGTCTTTGTTGTCTCTTGTTTGCCGCGCTGGTAAAAACGGTCTTTTTTTTCCTGTAAACCCATAGGGTAGCGATTCCATGGGTTTCACTCAGCCTCAGATTCGGACAGGATATACCATGGCCTTTTCACTCCTTGCTCCAAGTATAAAAACCAGACTCTATGGACTGGTTCTCTTTACGATCGTCATCATCCTCGCCCTGGTAGCGACCGGAATTCATTATTACGGGAATATCAGTGAGGCCAATACCACCAAATCCGACTTCAATCGGCTCATCAGCAACCTTCAAGACGCTCGGGTCGCCGAGAAAACCTATCTTCAGTTCTTTTCCAGGGAGGTCAAAGGGCAGTTTGAGCAGCTGGTCCTTGACACCAACAAAGCCCTTGATGCGGTCGCTCTGAAGAGCAGCGACCAGGAAATCGCCAAACAGCTCACATCCGCCAAGGGGCTGGTCAGTCAATATCAACAGATGTTTGCCGAGGTCGTCAAAACTCACGGACAACAGGAACAACTGAAGAAGGACATGATGCAGCCTCTCCACCGCGCCCTGGAGATTCTAGCGATCATTCAGGCGGACTTGGAAAGCCGGCAGGCAGAGCTGCAAATGGAGGGTGCCGAGCTCAGCGCTACGGAAAACGAGATGCTCAATATCACCCGCGACTGTAAAATAGGATTTCTCCAACTCCAGAGTGTGCAATTCCAGTTTCTGCTCTCCGGTGACACAGCCCTAATTGCCACCTTCAAGACCATCACCGACAACATTGTCAACAGTAGCGTCCCAGCCCTGCAGGAAACCGCCATATCACTCCAGAAAGCAAAGACTATCGACCATACCAAGGAAATCAAGGGAGCAGCCCAGTCCTTCCTCAAGCTGGTCGAGCAGTCTCAGGCACTCGGACTCAAGGAACGAGAAGCCACCAAACAACTCGATAACGCCGGCAAAAAGGCTATTGAACCGGTGGAAACCACGGTCAGCCTGACCAATGCTATTATCATCAACCAGACCAGATCGGCAGTTATGACCATTGCCATCGTCGTGGCCATCGGCATAGCCGCCTTCCTTGCTCTCTCCTATTTCCTGGTCAATGCCATCACTAAACCGCTGCATCAGGTCGTAGCCGGCCTCAAGGATATTGCAGAAGGTGAAGGGGACCTGACCCACCGGCTGGATGTCAGATCGCACGATGAGATGGGCGAACTCGCCAAATGGTTCAATGTCTTCATCGAAAAAATTCAGGTGGTGATCCGGGATGTCTCCCAAAATGCCGGGCTTCTCCGCACCTCCTCCCGGCAGTTGCTGGACATTGCCAAACAGATGTCTTCCGGGGCTGATCAAACATCCAACAAGGCCAACACCGTTGCCGCCGCCGGCGATGAAATGAGCGGCAACATGAGCGCCATGGCCTCCGCCATGGGCGAGGCCTCCGGTAATGTCAGCATGGTGGCCGCAGCGGTCGAAGAAATGACTTCCACCATTACCCAGATTGCTGACAATGCGGACAAAGCGAGTAAGATTACCTCTGGGGCCGTTGCTCAGACGGAAAAGGCCTCAATACAGATCAGTGAATTGGGCGAATCGGCCAAGGATATCGGTAAGGTTATTGAGACCATTACAGATATCTCTGAGCAGGTGAATCTGCTGGCCCTCAACGCCACCATCGAAGCGGCCCGGGCCGGCGAGGCGGGCAAGGGCTTTGCCGTGGTTGCCAATGAAATCAAGGAACTGGCACGGCAGACAGCATCAGCGACCAATGAGATCAAACAACGAGTGGAAGGCATCCAGCATTCGACCAAGGGGACGGTGGATGAAATTACCGCCATCACCAAGGTGGTGAACGAAGTCAATCAGATCGTCGTCGCCATTGCCGGAGCAGTGGAAGAACAGTCGGAAGCCACCAGAGAGATAGCCAGCAATATCAGCCAGGCCTCGATGGGCATCAATGAGGTCAATCAGAATGTCTCCCAAGGTTCTGTGGTTTCTTCCCAGATAGCCCAGGAAATCAGCGAGGTTAAAGATGCCGCCGGCCAGATGTCCCAGAACAGCACCCAGGTGGACCAAAGTGCGACTGACCTCTCCCGATTGGCCAGTGAACTCAATGCCATGGTCAATCGTTTCAAAGTCTGACCGGCCTTGACCGGCAATCGATCCCCCCCCTGTAGAAACAGAAAAGGAGGCCTTCTTGACCAAGAAGGCCTCCTTTTTTATTGTGGAGCGGAGCACAGGGAGAATGGAGGAAAAGTATTTTTATACTTCCCCGAATCGGTCGAACTAGGCGTCCAGCAGTTGACGAATTTTCGTTGAAAGAAGCTGAAGCGTGAAAGGCTTCTGGATAAAATCGCGGCGGACCTGATCGAGCCCCTCAACCGCGTCATCTGAAAAATTATAACCGGAGCACAAAAGCACCTTGAGGCTGCCATCGATTGCCGTCAGTCGCCGCAAGAGCTCGGCGCCCCCCATCCTCGGCATAATCATATCGAGAATCACCAGGTCAATCCCACCTTGATGTTCCCCATAGAGATGCAAAGCCTCCTCGCCGGAAGGAGCACTGAGAATGGTATAGCCCAGACGCTGGAGCATCTCCCGGGTGAGATGCAGGATCATTGCATCGTCATCAACAAGCAAAATCGTTTCTGTTCCCTGGAGGAACTCCTCTACCACTCCCCTCTCCCGGCCTACCCGCCCTTCAAAGATGGGCAACAACAAGGTGAACCGTGCCCCGCCCTCCGGAGCATTGCCGGCTTGGATGATCCCGCCATGATTGTTGATGATGCTGTAGGCAGTGGCCAACCCCAGGCCAGTTCCCTGATCCTGCCCCTTGGTGGTGAAAAAGGGGTCGAAAATTTGCTCGAGAATGTGCGGGTCGATGCCGCAACCATTGTCTGTGACCGTCATTTTGACGTAGCGGCCGGCTGAACGCTTGTGCAAGGCGGTGACTTGCCGGTCGAGAAGGACATTCTCCGTGCACAGCAGGAGTTCCCCTCCTCCGGGCATGGCATGAGCGGCGTTGACAAAGAGATTGAGCAAAACCTGTTCAATCTGACCGGCATCCACCTCAACTGGCCAGATCGCTTTCTGGAGCCGGTTCTCAATGACAATATCTCTCCTGCTCTGACCGAAGAGGGCAGCGCAACGGGTCAGCAACACGTTGAGATCGACCGCCTTGACCTCGCTGCGGTTGCCCTTAGCCAGGGTTAGGAGTTGCCGGGTTAAATCTCCGCCCTGCTTGACATATTTTTCGATGTTGTTCAACTTCTCCGGGTTGAACGCAGGGCCTCCTTTCTGCAGGTCCATGAGCATCAACGAGGCACTGCCTTGAATGCCCATGAGGAGGTTGTTGAAATCGTGGGCGATGCCGCCGGCCATCGTCCCCAGAGCTTCGAATTTCTGCGCGCGATAGAGCTGCAACTCCAGGGCCTTGGACTCGGTCAAATCGCGGTAACTGAAGATGACTCCCGCCGGCTTGCCCAGGTGATCCTCATAACGAGCGACGCTGAGGGAAACGTCAAGGAGCGCCCCCTCACGGGTTGGGCGTTTGGTAAGCAGATGCAAGATCGGCTGCCCTTCCACCATGAGCAGTCCAAATTCCCGGGAATTTGGATCGGATTCAAACCCCATGCTAAACGGCAACAGCCGTTCCGCCAGCTCTTCGAGCGGCCAGCCGAAAAGCCGGGTGAAGCTGGGATTCACATATCGGACAAGTCCATCAAAGGAGGTGATGGCAATGGCATCGGCGGCGGCATTGAGCAGGCTGAGGTACAAGGCCTCGCTTTTCTTCGACTCCTCATAGAGCTGCCGGTACCGCTCCTGGCTTTCCTCCAACTCCCGGGTCCGCTCGATCACCTTCCGCTCAAAATCGTTGCGGTGGAAGATCAGCTCCTGCTCCTGGAGTTTATGACGGGTGATATCGATGATCAACACCAACACCCCGGTAATGTCGCCGTTTGCGTCCTTGACGGGGGTAGCGATGTGGTCGATGTAGATGATCTCTCCATCAACGCGTCTGCGACTGCGTTCCGAACGGCCGTTTGGCTGACCCGCAAAGACCTGCTGGGCCGGACAATCTTCACAGATCCCATCGATGCCGGCCGCAGCCTGATAGCAAAACTTTCCGAGGGCTGATTCGCCGTAGATCTCCTTGGCCTTGCGATTGAACCCGATCACCCGGTACTCGCAATCCAACTCCCACATGGCGATGTCCATGACATCGATCAATTCAGTCAGGGTTGCGCTCAAACGGCTGCTGGGTCGGGTTTCCTCGGCGAACAGCAGCGTATTGAGCACAAGTTCCTGAGACGATTTGGATGGTGCCAAGATATACTCCCTCTTACGGTCTTCCAAGACTCCACCGCTTCGCCAGCAATGGAACAGGACGGATCAAGGGCACATGAAAGACCCTACGTGTGGGGGCCGGAAAAAACATCATTGTTCTTATTTTCACCCGCCTTTCTGCTGGTTCATATTTTAAAGGTGTTGACAATACCCTGAAGCTCATTGGCCAGATCCTGCAGACGACCGGCACTTGAGGTAACCTGCTGGCTGCTCTTGGAAATCTCGTTGGAGGCAGTGTTCACTCCAGCGATGTCTTGGGTAATGGTTCCAGCAACCGCCGAACTCTGACTGACATTTTCATTGACCTCTCCCAAACCCTGCGAGGCCTGGGCGATGTTATTGGCGATCTCCTCGGTGGCGGTCGATTGCTCGGACACGGCATTGGAAATGGTACCCACGATCTCGTTGACGCTGTTGATGATTTTGGAAATCTGGTTAATCTCATCCACCGTCGATTTGGTGGTCCCCTGCACGCCGGCAATCTGATTTTTGATGTTCATGGTCGCAGCGGCTGTCTGTTTGGCCAGTTCCTTGATCTCGTTGGCAACGACGGCAAAGCCTTTACCCGCCTCACCAGCCCGAGCCGCCTCGATGGTGGCATTGAGGGCCAGCAAATTGGTCTGCTCGGATATTTCCGTAATCGCCTCGGTGACCTTGCTGATAGCCTGGGCAGCCTGACCCAATTCAGCCATTTTTTCCGAAGTGCTCAAAGCTTGGGTTACCGCCTTTTCCGAGATCGAATGGGCCTGTTCCGCGTTCTGGGCAATCTGGCTGATGGTTGCCGTCATCTCTTCAGCGGCGCTGGCAACCATCGTGGTATTGGTGGTGGACTGCTCCATGGCGGCGGCCACACCATTAAGGTTGGCACTCATCTCCTCAGCGGCGGTGGCCACGTTATTGGCCCGGCCGGAGGTTTCCTCGGCATTTTTTGACAGAGCGGCGGCGATATTGGACAGTTCCTTGATCGACAGATTGACCTCCTTGGTGTTGTCACTGATCCTGCCGATCATTTTTTGTAATTTTTCAATGAAGGTATTGAACCACATGGCCAGGTCGCCCACTTCATCTTTGGAAGCAACGGCTAACCGTAAGGTGAGGTCACCCTCGCCCTGGGCGATATCTTTGAGACCGGCGACCGCCTTGTTGATCGGCCCGACAATGGAATTAGCGGCAAAAAAGATAATGATTGCGGCCAGGGCAATGGAGACGGCGGTGATCAAGGCAATGGTGTTTCGTAAGGAAATAACGCTGGCGAGAAATTCACTGGCATTTTGTGTGGCGGCGACACTCCAGCCCTTAATCTTGACCGGCGCATAGCCGGCAACCTTGTCGATTTCTTTATAAACATAGGATTCTGCGCCGACCTTGCCGGCCATCATCTCCTTGGTAATTTCTTCCATCCCTTTCAGGGTCTTAAGATCGAGCTGGAGGACATTTTTGGCGTCGGGATGGGCATTGATGATACCCTCCTTGTTGGCCATGAAACAGTATCCGGTCTCCCCGATTTTCTTGGCGGTGACCAGATCAGCAAGAACCGAACCTTTGAGGAGCGCGCCAAAAACACCCAGAAAAGCGCCATTATCTCCTAAAATCGGCCCGCAAAGGAGAAGAACCGGCTCATTGGTTGCTTTAGAGCGAACCATCTCGCCGCTCATCGTCTTTTTGGAATTTTTGACTTCCTGAAACAGGGGGTGCCCGGCGATGTCCAGCGCTTTCAGCTCCTCTTCCGAGACGGCTTCGGAGGCATAGACTTTGCCGTTGGCGTCTGTCAGGACAATGGCGTTGTAGCTCGTTTTAAGCTGCTCGAAACGTTTGCGCAGATCCTTGCGGATGACTTCAACGGCCTCGGCAGCGCCTTCAATCCCCTTGGACTGGACGGCTTCAGCGGCGATCTTCACCTGGGTCCGGCCGGCAAAGGCAGCAGCAAATTTAATTTCCCCATCCAGGGTGGCGGCAACCTGCAGGGCCAGTCCCTCGGCAATCGACTGCGCATTGGCTTTACTGTATTTAGTGACGGCCGTGGCGGAATTGTTTTTAGCCACATAGCCGCTCACCGCCAGGGGGATAAGGACGATGAGAATACCACCGACGATAAGTTTGAAACGAATTGATGAAAATTTCATAGAGACCCCTCCAGATAATCACAATTTCTTTGGTTCCTGCAGCACCGAAGCCTTCTACCCATGGACCGGTCGGCCACCATTCCCCTGGCGGCACGACCAATCGTCTATCCCAATCCTTCCTTGTAAGAATTGTAGAAGATTTCAAAGGGAAGTCAAAGGATAGGTAAATATACCTAGAAAAAAATGCCCGTTATCAAAGAACTTTCTCTTTAGCTGTGCAAACTATGCGAAACCGATTGGGCAATGTGGAGCGCGATCGCATCCTGGTCCAAACCGTCGCAGTGGACGGTCAACTCCGCATATCGATTGTACAGGGCCTGCCGTTCGTCGAAGAGTTCGCGAAAAGTTTGATTCTTGGCCTTGGCAATGCCGCGAGTTGCAAAGTTGCGGATGCGGCGCTCAATCTCACCAAACGAGACCTCTAAAAATATGATGGTGGATATTCGCTGCAGGTGGAGCATGGCCTTGTCGCTGTAGGCGGCACTGCCGCCAGTGGCAATGACATGGCGGCTGACGTTGAGCTTGAGAATTTCTTCTTCCTCTATGGCCCGCAGGTGCAGATGATCGGATTCGTCCAGGATCTGCTGCAGTGATTTCTGCCGGTTGATCTGGATGAGGACATCGGTGTCGATGAAGCCCAGTGACAAATTTTTGGCGAGAATGATGCCGATGGTGCTTTTACCCGCACCCGGCATGCCGATCAGGGTCAGATTGGTTTTCATACTGGAATTCCAGGGAGAGGAGGAGGTGCAGCCCTCAGGAGGATCAAGGGGCATGTATACTGCAAAGCGTAGCTCACGGCAGCAAGGAGGGCAAGGATCGAATCGCAGGCGGACAAAACCGTGAGGCAGGAAAGAACAAAAAAACTCGCCCCGGAGACGCTGCAAGGAGTTCGGCGGTCCGGGACGAGGGGGAAAATATTTGAATCAGGCCTGTCTTACCAGGCGGTCTCTTCCTTGATTTCGCCCCGGGTGGAAATCACCACATGGCGAATGGGGAATGCTGGCTTAGCTGCGTCCACGGCTTTTTTGAGAATCTGCAGCATGGAATGGCAACAGGGCACCTCCATGATCAGGATGGTCAGCGACTTCAAAGTACGGGTGCGGAAGATTTCGGTGAACCGGTCGATATAGAGTTGCTGATCGTCAAACTTGGGACAGCCCATCATCACCACCCGGCCGGCGAGAAAATCCTTTTGCAGGCCAGCATAGGCGACAGCGGTGCAGTCGGCCGCCACCAGCAGGTCGCAGTTTTCCAAAAAGGGCGCGGTCGGTGGAATGAGCCGGATCTGCACCGGCCAGTGCGCCAGGGCCGAACCGGTCTGGAGACCAGGCACATTGGCCATCTGACAAGGGGTCATCGGTTGCAGGGTTTGCAGCCGGGCCGAAGGGCAGCCGCCGGAGGGTTGCACCGGTGTCTTCGGCTGCTCTTTTTTCTGGCTGGCAAGAAAATGCTCCACTGCCTCCTCATCGAATTCGTCGGCTTCACGCTCGATAACCTGCAGCGCTCCGGTTGGACAGGAACCGAGGCAGGCCCCGAGCCCGTCACAGAGTTTATCGGCCACCAGACGGGCCTTGCCGTCGATGATCTGCAGGGAACCTTCGGCGCAGTCCGGAACACACTGGCCGCAGCCGTTGCAGAGTTCCTCATCTATCTTGATAATCTTTCGGAGTACTTTCATAATAGTTTCTTTAGGTAAGTGTTGTGGCGCCAGTCAACCGAGGACCGCATCTTTCAGGGCTTCAATGCCGAAACGCTCCATAAACCGAGCCGACCGTGACTTGAACCTGGCTGTGTGGAGGTAATAGTTCAACGTTTTGGTCACCAGGGTCACGGCTTCGTCGTCGCTCAATCCCTCGGCCACCAGATCGCCGATGCGCGGCCGCCCGGCCGCATTGCCGCCAAAGGAAAAGCGCCAGCCCTTGCTTTCGCCGGCAAGGCCGACATCGCGCATCCAGGATTCGCAGCAGCAAAACCGGCAGCCGGAAATGCCCACCTTGACCTTGGCGGGCAAGGGGCCGTCCAATTCGATGGCCTTGATTCGCTCGCCCAACGCCAGGGCATCCTGGTGCCCATACCGGCACCAGGTGCTGCCTGGGCAGGCCTGGACATAATGCACCCGGCTGCGGGCATGGGGCGGCGTTTCCGGAATCTGCAGCTCAGCCTTCAAGGCTTCCAGAGCCTCGGGGCCCATGCCGAGAAAGGCAACACGTTGTGCACCGGTGATCTTTGTTTTCGGGATGTCATATTTCCTCGCCAGCCCGGCCAACTGCTCCAGTTCATCGGGACTGAGCAGGCCAGCATCGTAATGGGGCAGCACGAGATAGGTCTTGTGGTTGTCGTTCATGGTTCGACTCCGGGCACACCTCGGCCGGACCGGTCGATCCGGCCGAGATGCTGGGGGTCAAGAGAAAGAAAAGGGTTAGCCGAGGATGGCTTTGAGATCTTCCTCGGGGGTCTCAGCCACCGGCTTGATGTCGAAGGTGTTGACCAGGAATTCAAGCACCGCCGGAGTAATAAAGGCCGGAAGCGACGGCCCGAGGCGGATGTCCTTGATTCCCAAGGACAACAGGGTCAGGAGAATAGCCACCGCTTTCTGCTCGTACCAGGAGAGGATCATGGACAGCGGCAGGTCGTTGACGCCGCAGTCAAAGGCCTTGGACAGAGCGACAGCGATCTGGATGGCCGAGTAGGCATCGTTGCACTGACCGACATCGAGCAGACGCGGAATGCCGCCGATGTCGCCCAGATTCTTGTCAAAGAAACGGAACTTGCCGCAGGCCAGGGTCAGCACCATGCAGTCATTGGGCACCTGCTCAACAAATTTGGTGAAGTAGTCGCGGCCGGGTTTGGCGCCGTCACAACCGCCCACCAGGAAAAAGTGGCGAATCGCCTTGGATTTGACTGCCTCGATCACCTTATCGGCCACGCCAAGCACGGCGTTGCGGGCAAAGCCGACCAGCACCGAACCATTGTCGACCTCGTCGGTGAAGCCGGGCATGGCCAATGCCATGGCGACTACCGCCGAATAGTCCTTGTCGGCAATATGTTTGACGCCGGGCCAGCCGACCAGACCATTGGTGAAGATCCGGTCTTGATATTCGTCCCGCGGCTTCTGGATGCAGTTGGTGGTAAAAAGGATCGGTCCCGGAAAATTAGGGAATTCCTTGTGCTGATTCTGCCAGGCGGTACCGAAATGCCCATAGAAATGCGGGTATTTTTTCAGCTCCGGATACCCGTGACAGGGCAGCATCTCGCCGTGGGTATAAATGTCGATCCCCTTGCCCTCGGTCTGCTTGAGCAGCAGCTCCAGGTCATGGAGGTCATGGCCGGTAATCAACACACATTTGTTCTTGCGATGCCCCAGCGGCACGGAGGTCGGCACCGGATGGCCGTAGGTACTGGTGTTGGCCGCATCGAGCAGTTCCATGGCGCGCAGATTGACCTGGCCGGCCTTCATGGCCACGGGTACGCATTGCTCCACGGTTAGTCCCGGAACCAGCATCACAGCCAAAGCCTCATAGCAGAAGGCGGCTATGGCCGGGTCCTTCTGGCCAAGGATGGCGGCATGATCGGCATAGGCGGCAATGCCCTTGAGGCCGTACAGCAGGGTCTGCTTGAGGGAGCGGATATTGACATCGCTATCGAGATTTTCGATCAGATTGAGGGCCTTGCCCTGGGCGGCCAGCTCAGCCACGGATCCAACCGGAATCAGAGTGGCCGGAGCCTCGGTGAAATTGGTCTTGCCGCCAGCGGCTGCAACCATGGCCTTCATTGACTCACGCAACTCGACCGTCCGCTTGATCAGAACCACAAAGCGCTCCGGATCGAAATCGACATTGGTCAGGGTGGAAAAGATGGCCTCATAGGTGAATAGATCAACGGCCTCATCAACAATACCCAGCTTCCGTCCCTCCTGGGCAAAGAGGGAAAGACCCTGCAGGGCGTGGATCAGCAGATCCTGGAGATCGGCGACCTCCTCATTCTTGCCGCACACTCCAGCGATGTTGCATCCGATTCCTTTGGCCGTCTGTTCACACTGGTTACAAAACATGGCATGTCTCCTTCTCTGTTTTTTTGTCGCGATCGACAGTGTTCCTCAGTAGTATGCCTGCACTCTACTTCCTTTTTGTCGACTTTCTTTGACTTAGATCAAAAACTCAACTTTTATTCATCAATATGCAAAAAAAAGACGAACTGCTGGCACACAGCCTCCTATTCAGCGGACTTCCGGCAGAACAACTTCAGGAAATCGCTCAAATATGCGTCAGTAAACGCTACACCAAAGGCGAGGCGATTTTTTTCGAAGGCGATCCGGGCATCGGTTTTTACATGGTGGCGAGCGGCAAGGTGAAGATCTTCAAGATGTCCTTTGACGGCAAGGAACAGATCCTCCACATCTTCGGGCCGGGAGAACCCTTCGGCGAGGTTCCGGTCTTTCACGGCAGTCCCTTTCCGGCCAACGCCGAAACCCTGGCTGAGTCTGAAGTCCTTTTTTTCCCCCGCACTGAATTCGTGGGCCTGATCACCGCCAACCCCTCGCTGGCCCTCAACATGTTGGCCGTGCTGGCCATGCGGTTGCGCCGCTTCGCCACCCAAATTGAAAACCTCACCCTCAAGGAAGTCCCCGGACGGCTCGCCTCCTACCTCCACTACCTGATGGAGGAGCAACAACGCCAGGACAAGGTAGTGCTCGACATTCCCAAGGGCCAGTTGGCCAGCCTGCTGGGTACGAGCTCAGAAACCCTGTCGCGCATTTTCAGCAAGATGACCGAGGAGGGGTTGATCCGGGTGGAGGGCAAGACGATCTTTATCCTTGATAGCGAGCGACTGAAGGAGCGATGAGGGTTGGCTGGCACCTTGCCTTCCTCCGCCAGAAATTCCAAACACCCACGGATATCACGACCACCCGCTTCTTCGTGACCGCAGTTTGTCTTTTAACTTTGCCATAATACAACTTGAAGACAAGAACGCAGGACCTATTTCACCTGTTCAACCTATCGCGCCACCACAAAAAAAACCTATAACAGCTTGAAAGAATGAAAAGACGGGCGACTCTTGTATTGACCAGGCATCACGCTTCCTTGTATCGTCAACACCACATCCCAGCCTGTTATTCGCCCGAAAAATTGGCCTAACAACACTGTTAGGACTTGAAAATTCAATCTAGAGTTAGAGAGTTTCAATGAGGTTAATTGAAGAAAAATATTCGATCCAAATACAGATTTTTTCATTAATAATCATATCTTTATCAACAATTTTTTCACAAATTGCTAATTACAAAATAGATGATTTCACAGACAATTTGATGCACCAAAGGTTAAAACTGAGTGAATTGGAACAGCAAGCTATTTTGTATCGCCAATATTCAGAAAAATACGCATTATTATTGGTCGAGAATAAAAAACTTGAAATAATTGAAGAATTGCTACCTGACCCCAATGTGAATTCATACTCAAAAATAATAGCAAAAAAATATATTGATGGGGAAATTTCCCAAGAAGAAATGGTAAAACTCTTTAAAGACCATTACAGAAAATTGAATATAGAATTAAGGAAGATAATTGACGACAAAGTTAAATCTTTCAACGCCGACAGAACTAACGGGTCAAGATGGCTTTTTTGGCGAAATTACGTCTTTTTACCGTTACAATTTATAGGTCCTGTAATTTTAGTAATTGGCAATTCATTCCTATTATTATCAATTTCCAGTAGAACAAAAAAATAAACATCAACAAGAATTGATAAAGTGCAACCCTAAATCAAGGAAAAAGGGGACGGTTCTATTTACGGTTTAATCTTTTCTTTGGACAAGAAAAGACGTTCCACCCCTTGTAGCTAACCAACTGACTCTGATTGCGGCCCCCTTGTTAATCGGCGAGCACAAAGTCGTTTTACAGCGATGTATTCACTACCAAGAGCGAGACCCAACAGCCATAAAATCGGAGACAGCCCCCCATTTTCAAATTTCTCTTTGTTCTTCATCAAAACCGAACTTACCTGCAAGCGAGACCAGAAGCGGCCGGTCTTTTCCCGGGCACAGGGCTTGCCTTCTCCGCACGGGTGGTTAAAATTTCCGGCAACCGTGCGGCCGGCGCGCTTCATGTGATGCGGTCGATCTCAATGCCGGAATGCACAACCCATGCAACAACAAGCCATAGATAGGAGGCATACGATGACAGTAAAGAAGATTTTGATGCTGGTTGGTGATTATGTCGAGGATTACGAGGTGATGGTGCCGTTCCAGGCCCTGACCATGCTTGGCTATCAGGTGGATGCGGTGTGCCCGGACAAGAAGGCTGGCGAATTTGTCCGCACCTCGATCCACGATTTCGAGGGCGATCAAACCTACAGCGAGAAGCGGGGTCACAACTTCACCCTCAATGCCGACTTCGCCGCAGTCAAGACGGACGCCTACATCGGCCTGGTGATACCCGGCGGCCGCGCCCCGGAATACCTGCGCCTGAATGAAAAAGTGCTGGCTATCGTCAAGGAATTTGCCGCGGCCAACAAACCGATTGCCGCCATCTGCCACGGTGCCCAGTTACTGAGCGCAGCAGGGGTGCTCAAGGGGCGGGAATGTTCGGCCTACCCGGCCTGCTCGCCGGAGATTCGCCTGGCTGGCGGCCAGTACGTGGACGTGGCCATGGACGCGGCCCATGTCGAGGGCAACCTGGTGACCGCGCCTGCCTGGCCGGCCCATCCCGCATGGTTGGCCAAATTTGTCGACAAGTTGGGCGCGAAGATCAGCATCTGAATTTTTCCAAAGATTTTCTGGGGACCCCGACCGCCTTCAGCCTTGCGCTGACGGCGGTTTTTTATTGCAGCCGGTCCAAGATTGATGGTTTCGTAAAAAGTCGACTCCTGTCATTTCGACGAGCACAGCGAGGAGAAATCTCATAATAATTATAGAGATTTCTCGCTACGCTCGAAATGACACAACCGAGTGTTTTCCTTTTTTACGAGTTCATCAAGATTAGAGTGCGCCAACCCACCATAGCCCGCCGGTCATTGTGCCCCATCCGTTCAATTTCATGATACCTTTTGCCCCGTCCACATTTCCCCGCACTCTCCATCCAGCGTGATCCATCCTGCCGGTAACATTTTCCCGGTCAGGTTCCATCAGAACAGGCTGAGGCGGACATGCCAGCCGCTGGCCAGGATGGTGCCCAGAACGGGCGATTTGATCTCGCGGGGATGGAAGTTGTACTCGTCCTCGGTCAGGAGCGCATACTGCTCGATGGCGGCAAGCCGTTTGGCGCGGAGTCGCAGCAGGGGCAAGGGGATACGCAGCCGGCCGGTCTTGACCCGGTCCGGGCAGATGAGGAAATCGGCGGTCCGCTGCCGGTCCATCAGGTACACGGTCCGGGTGTCGGCGTCGAAGCGGCAATGCAATTCATACAGCCGGTTGATTCCCAAGTGGCTGAACAGCTCGCACCAACGGGTTTCTCGATACCGCCAGGTGAGGACGATCTTTTTGCGTTTGGCGATCGCCGTGACCGGGCAATCCATACTGTTCACGGTGAGCAGGCTTTGCCGCATCTGATCGAGCGAGACCGGATCGCCGCTTCCCCGAAACAGCCAGACCCTTCGCAGCGCCCCATTGGTCAAGGGAATCAGCGCCAGGAGGCCCAGCGATCCCCACAGGCAGGTGGCCACAAGCAGGGTCGATTCATCGAGTTCGGAACGAAGCAGGAACAGCGGCAGGCCGCTGAGCAGGACAGCCAGCGGCAGGATGCAAAGGAACAGCCAAGTGAGCAGGAAACGCTTCAGCATAACCTCAAGCCAAGGTCACAGATTCGGGGTGGAGTTGGAGCGTGCCGGCGCTGGAGTCAATCACCGCTTCCATGCCGATGGGCAGAGTCAGATTGCGCTCCCGGTGGCCCAAAGGAAACCGGGCCCAGATCGGATATCCGGGGGCTGCCAGTTCCAGCACCCGCGACCAGACCTCCTCCTGCAGCCGCAGATTTGCCAGTTCGTCGGTGCCGGTATCAAAATCGCCGAGCACCAGGCCGGCCAGCCGCTGCAAGCGTCCGCCCAGGGCCAACTGAGTCAGCATCCGGTCGATCCGGTACAGAGGCTCGCCGGTATCTTCCAACACCAGAATGCAATCATCCCAAGCAAGCTCCCAGGGGGTGGCGAGCAGATGCACCAAGGTGGTCAGGTTGCCGCCGACGAGCCGTCCCCGGCCGGTGCCGCCACGCAGAATCTCCACTCCCTTGGGTTTGATCCGCTCCTTGAACTCGCCGGTCAGCAGGGAAAAGAGCGAGGCCACCCCTTGCTCGCCGCTGCGCGCCAGGGTCGAAACCATGGGTCCGTGGAGCGCAACCAGTCCGGAACGATCCACCAAGCCATTCAAGAGCACGGTCACATCGCTGAAGCCGACCAGGAACTTCGGCTGCCGCCGAAATAGTTCCCAATCCAACTGCTCGACCATCCGCAGGCAGCCATAGCCGCCCCGGATTGCCAGAATGGCCTTGACCTCCTCATCACTCCAGAGGGCGTGCAGGTGCTCAGCCCGCCGCTCGTCGCTGTCGGACAAATAGCCTTCCCCCTGTTCGACCGGTCCCCGTACCTTGACCGCAAAACCCACATCCTCGATCAGCTTGATCCCGGCCTGCAGCCGCTGGACATCGCGGACCGGTCCGGCCGGGCAGAACAGGCCGATGGTGTCTCCTCGTTTCAGCCGGGGCGGCAGGATCGGCCGGTCACTCATCTTTGCCTTTACAGTTGAGCCGATAGATAAGCTCCAGGCCATTGAGGGTCAGTTGCGGATCGATCTCGTCGATGCTCTTGGTATAGGGTTTGATCAATTCCGCCATGCCGCCGGTGGCAATGGTCTGAGCCCGTTCCCGATCCGGGGTCAGTTGTTTGCTCAGCACCTCCACCATCCGGTCGACCAGGCCGCCGAAGCCGTACAAGGCACCGGAATGGATGGCCTTGACCGTGGTGGTGCCGATGGGATGATCGGGGGTCACATCGATGTCGAGCCGGGGCAGCTTGGCGGTCCGGGTGGCCAGGGCGTCGAGGGAGATGCCAATGCCTGGATGGATGGTGCCGCCGACATAGGCAGGTTCCCCGTTGACGCAGTCAAAGGTGATGGCTGTGCCGAAATCGATAACGATCAACGGCGTATGGAACCGCTCCCAGGCCGCCACAGCGTTGACGATCCGGTCGGCCCCTACCTCGGCCGGGTTCTCGGTGGCCACTTTCATTCCCAGCTTGATGGTGTTGGTGACGGCTAGAGGCGGCTGCCGCAACTTGGTCAGGTAGCTGCGGGCAAAATGGAGCCAGCTGGATTCCAGGGTCGGCACCACCGAGGCAATGATGAACCCGGTGATCTGGTCCGGATTGATACCGGCCATCTGAAACAGGGCGTGGTAGCGGATGGCCAGCTCATCGGCGGTGCGATCCTGGCGCGACTGCAGCCGCCAGTTGCCCACCAGTTGGCCTTTTTTGAAAATACCGCTCACGGTATGGGAATTTCCGACATCCACGGCAAAGAGCATAAGAGCACCTGTTTGAAGGATAAAGAGAGAAAGCTGTGGTTTGAATTTTTCAAAAGCGCTGGTAAGATATTCCACTTTACAAAAATATTCCAGCCCGAGCTGGAGCGCGGGTGCTTGTCACTGTTTTTTTGATGGAGAACATTATGACACCTTTTATCCAGGTGATCACCACCCTGGCCGATAAAACGAGCGCGGAGCAACTGGCCGCGCAGCTTCTGGAGCAACGCCTTGCAGCCTGCGTCCAGATCAGCCCCTGCACCTCCTGGTACCGCTGGCAGGGGGCGATTGAACAGAGCGAAGAGATGGTCTGCACCATCAAATCGCGCCGCGATCTCTTCCCCGACCTCTGCCGGGCTCTTCGAGCCCTTCACCCCTACCAGGTGCCGGAAATCCTGGCTTCGCCGGTGGTTGCCGGGGGCGAGAGTTATCTCGACTGGCTGAACCAGGAACTGCGACCGCCCAAGGAGAACATGGACTGATGGATCAACTGCAAAAAAAACCGGTGCGCGGCCGCCGGGGAAAAAAGGCATTCCGCTGCCACTGCTGCAAAGAAGAAAAGCCCTTCTGTTGGAACTGCGGCTGCGGCTTCCAGATCTGCCCCAGCTGTTTCGAGGAAAACAAGTGGGGCATGAGCAACGGCCCCACCTGGATCTGCCCAGACTGCGAGCGCGTCCACATGATGGAGTAAAACGCAATAGAGCGGATGCACGCTTTTCTTTGACTTGCAGAGGCGAGATAAGTACAGTGCGCCCGCTGCACGTTTGCCGCTGCTGCTTTCTTGAAAAAGTTACCTTTTTAAGAGCAATGAGGAGTGATCAACCCGCCCGCTGCCCTGATTGTTTCCTCTTTTTTTGGCTCCAGTCTAACCATCTACTTCCCTCGATACGCATGGCTGAACACCAATACGACGAATCCAAGATCAAAACGCTGAGTTCGCTGGAGCATATCCGCAAACGGCCGGGAATGTACATTGGCCGCCTCGGCGACGGCTCGCATCCCGATGACGGCATCTATATCCTGCTCAAAGAGATCCTGGATAACGCGGTTGATGAATTTATCATGGGCTGCGGCAAGCGGATCGACATCGCCGTAGCCGAAGACGGCTGCTGCCGGGTGCGCGATTACGGCCGCGGCATTCCGCTCGGCAAGGTGGTGGAATGCGTCTCGGTGATCAACACCGGCGCCAAATACAATACCGAAGTCTTCCAATTTTCCGTAGGGCTCAACGGCGTCGGCACCAAGGCAGTCAATGCCCTCTCCACCCGGTTCGTGGTGACCGCCTTCCGCGACGGCCACTTCAAGACAGCCACCTTTGCCCAAGGCATTCTTCAGCACGAGGAGGAAGGCGAAGCCAAGGAAAAAAACGGCACCCTGGTGGAGTTTCTCCCGGACCCCGAACTTTTCCCGGCCTACCAGTACGACCCGCAATATGTGGAACAGCGGCTCTGGCGCTATGCCTACCTCAATGCGGGCTTGAGTCTCTATCTCGACGGCGCCCTCTTTTTTTCCAAAAACGGCCTCCTGGATCTGTTGGATCGCGAGGTCAGCAGCGAGCGGATCTTCCCGCCGATCCATTTTGCCGACAAGGCCCTGGAATTCGCCTTCACCCACACCGACGACTACGGCGAATCCTATTTCTCCTTTGTCAACGGCACCTATACCAGCGAGGGTGGCACCCATCTTTCGGCTTTCCGCGAGGGCATTCTCAAGGGGGTCAACGAGTTCACCGGCAAGAAATTCAATGGCCTCGACGTCCGCGACGGTATCGTCGGCATCCTGGCGGTCAAGGTCCAAGATCCGGTGTTTGAATCGCAGACCAAAAACAAGCTCGGCAATACGGACATCCGCACCGGCATCGTTAACACCGTCAAGGATGCGGTGGCGACCCATCTCTATAAATATCCGGAGACCGCCGAAGTTTTAGTCGACAAGGTGCAGCGCAACGAACGGGTGCGACGCGAGTTGCAGTCGGTCCGCCGCGATGCCAAGGCCAAGGCCAAAAAAATCGCCTTCAAAATCCCCCAGCTCAAGGACTGCAAATATCACCCTGCCCGCGGCAACCCTTCCAAGCCGGGCCGCGAGAACATGCTCTTCATTACCGAGGGCCAGTCCGCCGCCGGCTCCATCGTCACGGCCCGCGACCCCATGACCCAGGCGGTCTTCTCGCTCAAGGGCAAGCCGTTGAACGTACTTGGCCAGCGGCTCGACGTACTCTACAAAAACGAGGAGATGTACTCGCTGATGCAGGCCCTCAATATCGAGGAATCGATTAACGATCTCCGTTTCGACAAGGTCATCCTTGCCACCGACGCCGACGTCGACGGCCTCCATATCCGCAATCTCATGCTCACCTTTTTCCTCCACTACTTCGAGCTGCTGGTCAAGCATGAGCGTGTCTATATTTTGGAAACGCCGATCTTCAGGGTCCGCAATAAAGAAAAAACCTTTTACTGCTATTCCGACCAGGATATGGCCGAGGCGATTATTGCCCTCAAGGCCAAGAGCAAGGCCGACCGCTCCATTGAGACCACCCGCTTCAAGGGATTGGGCGAGATCTCGCCGCCCGAGTTCAAGCAGTTCATCGGCTCGGACATGCGGATCAAACAGGTGCGGATCGACAGTCTCAGTGAGGTCAGCCGGGTCCTGCGGTTCTACATGGGCAAGAATACGCCGGAACGCAAGCAGTACATCATGGACCATTTGATCGTGAGGCCGGTATGAGCGAGACCACCGAGCCGCAACGCGGCAAACTGCACCAGCTGTTCGACACCAATTTCCTCGATTACACCTCCTACGTCATCCGCGAGCGGGCCATCCCCGACGTCGACGACGGCCTCAAGCCGGTGCAGCGGCGGCTCTTGCAGACCTTGCACAACATGGATGACGGCCGCTTCCACAAGGTGGCCAATGTGGTCGGTGAGACCATGAAGCTGCACCCGCACGGCGACCAGTCGATTTTTGATGCCCTGGTCAATCTGGCCAACAAAGGGTACCTGGTCGATCGCCAGGGTAACTTCGGCAACATCTTCACCGGCGATCAGGCCTCGGCTCCCCGGTACATTGAATGCCGCCTGTCGCCGCTGGCGCTCGAGACCCTGTTCAACAAAGACCTGACCGAGTTCATCGATTCCTACGACGGCCGCATGCAGGAACCGGTACGGCTGCCGGCCAAGATCCCACTCTTGCTGCTGCTCGGCGCCGAAGGTATTGCGGTCGGCATGGCCACCAAGATCATGTCGCACAATTTTGGCGAACTGCTCCAGGCCCAGATCGACTATCTGCGCGGCAAGGAATTTATTCTCTATCCCGACTTTCTCCGGGGCGGGATCATTGATGTCGCAGATTACAACCACGGCAACGGCCGCCTCCTCTGCCGGGTGAAGCTGGAACAGCCGGATGCCAAGACTATTGTCGTCACCGAACTGCCCTACAACATCACCACCCAGTCCCTGATCGAGTCGATTGAAAAGGCGGCCAAGGCGGGTAAACTCAAAATCGCCTCGATAAACGACTATACCGCCGAGAAGGTCGAGGTCGAAATCAAGCTAGCGCGCGGTGTCCTGGCCGAGGAGACCATCGACGCCCTCTACGCCTTCACCGACTGTGAGCTGAGCGTTTCCCCCAGCCTGGTGACCATCGAGGAGAATATGCCCCGCCAGTTGGAGGTGGAGGTGATCCTCAAGCGCAACACCGACCGGCTGCTCCACAATCTGCAAGCGGAGCTGACCATTGAACTGGGGCGGCTGGAGGAAAAATGGCATGCCCGCAAACTGGAGCAGATCTTCATCGAGGATCGGCTCTACAAGGAGATCGAGGAAAAGATCAACTACAAGGCGGTGGTCAGCACCATCCGCCAGTCGCTGATCCCCTATGCCGAAGAACTGCAGCGCAAGATCACCACCGAGGATGTGGAACGGCTACTGGAAATCAAGATTCGCCGCATCTCCCGCTACGACATCAACCGCCAGGAAAAGGAACTGCGGGAGATCGAAAAGGCCATTGCCCAGATCAAGCAGCACCTGACCGACATGGTCGGCTTCACCATTGGCTACATCGAGGATCTCTTGGCCAAATACGGGCCGATGTTTCCCCGGCGGAGCGAACTCAAAGCCTTTGACGAGATCGATGCGCGGGCCGCGGCCCTCTCCAACCTCACGGTCGGCTACCACCGGGAGACCGGCTTCATTGGTCACAAGATCAAGGCCGAGGAGGCAGGCGGCGAGCATGAACTCTGCTGCTCCGAGTACGACCGGTTGCTGCTGATTTTTAAAGACGGCCTCTACAAGGTGATCCCTGTGCCGGACAAACTCTTTATCGGCCCGGACCTCCACTGGATGGGCGTGGTAAAAAACGATCTGGTCTTCAACCTGATCTACCGTCACGGTCCGGAGAACTTGGCCTATGTCAAACGCTTCGCCACCCCGAAATTCATCCTCAACCGGGAATACCGGCTGTTTGACGCGGACAAGCGTTCCACCATTCTCCTCCTTCTGCTCGGCAAAGAGGGATTGCGGGTCCGGGCCAGCCTGGCACCCTCAGCCAGGGCCAAGCATAATGCCGTGGAAATCGATCTGGACGATTTTCTTATCAAAGGGGCCAGCGCCAAGGGCAAGCGCATCTCCAACCGCACCGTTCGCCGGATCACCGATATCAGCGGCACGCCCAAAAAAAAGGTGCTCAGTCCGCTGGAACTGCCCGGCTTTGAGAGTGGAGAAAAAGAGTGAGGGGGTTGGTCACCCCATGCCTCTGATCAACCCAACACCCATTTTTGAGAACCCATCGCCCCACCGCTCCTAACGACAGAAAGCCACCTGAACGCTTCCCACATCACCGCCCGCCACCAGCTTGCCGCAACAAAAGAGACAACAAACAACAAAATTGAAGACACCGTCACAAAAACAGTGGCGGTGTCTTTATTTTTTCTAGCAAAAACCTGGATGCCCCTTGACACCTGTCTGTTTTTCCAGTTTATTCAAATTTTTGCAAGGCAGGGGTCAGTTCTGGCCTTTGCTTTTTCAGTGCAAACAGCTGTTCTCTTTCCCCTGTTTGCACGACGGCAACCTTTATCCCATCACAGGCAGGCAATATGGCATTTTGGCGAGTCCCGCTTGACGCGCAGGAAATACAGGTCACCAGAGGCCTGGTCACGATCATCGACGATCGGTGCAAAGGCTGCGGCTACTGCATCGAGTTCTGCCCCAAAGACATCCTCCAGTTTTCCGACACGTACAACCGCAAGGGCTACCATCCCCCCGTGGTGACCAAACCCGACGAGTGCGTCAACTGCCACTACTGCGAGATCATCTGTCCCGAATTCGCCATCTATTCGGTGGAAATGGATTCTGCGGCCGTTCCTAAATAATCCCCCAACGAGGCAAGACCCCTGTTATGAAACCAGCTGTTCTCACTGGCGAACACTATATCACCGGCGATGTGGCCTGCGCTGAGGGAGCGATTGCGGCAGGCTGCCGTTTTTTCGGCGCCTATCCGATCACCCCGGCCACCGAGGTGGCCGAGCACATGGCCGAGAGGCTGCCCGACATCGGCGGCACCTTTATCCAGATGGAAGACGAGATCGCAGCCATTGCCTCGATCCTCGGCGCCGCCTGGACCGGCGTCAAGTCCATGACCGCCACTTCCGGCCCCGGATTCAGCCTGATGATGGAAAACCTGGGCCTTGCCGTCTGCACCGAGACCCCCTGCGTGATTGTCAATGTCCAGCGGACCGGTCCCTCCACCGGCCTGCCCACCCAGACCGGCCAAGGCGACATGATGCAGGCCCGCTGGGGCTCGCACGGCGATTACGAATTGATCGCCCTGGCCCCCTCCTCGCCGCAGGATTGCTTTTACCAGACCATCCGCGCCTTCAACCTCAGCGAGAAATACCGGGTCCCGGTCCTGATCATGTCCGATGAGATCGTTGGCCACATGAGCGAAAAGGTGACCATCCCCGAAGCAAGCACCATCCACTTGATCGACCGGCCCAAACCCACCGGCCGCAAGGACCGTTTTAAGCTCTACGAACCCGGCCCCAACGGGGTGGCTCCCATGCCGGCCATAGGTGACGGCTACAATATCCATGTCACCGGCCTGACCCACGATGAGCGCGGCTACCCGGCCATGACCGTCGAGGCCCAGGAGCAGATGATGACCCGGATCAAAGGTAAGATCCGCAACAACCTCGACGACATCATCGAGACCGAAAGCTACCGCATGGAGGATGCCGAAATCGTGATCGTCAGCTACGGCATTTCGGTTCGCACCGGCCTTGCCGCCGTTGATCATGCCAGAGCCCTGGGCTACAAGGCCGGACTCTTGCGGCTAGTGACGGTTTGGCCCTTTCCGGAGGCGATGATCCGCGAGATCGCCACCCGCGTCAAAGGCTTCATCACCGTCGAGATCAACCTCGGTCAGGTCCATTACGAGGTCGAGCGTTGCACCGGCGGCAAAGCCCCAGCCTATCTTGTGGGCAGTGCCGGCGGCAAGATCATCCACCCGGACAAGGTGATTGCCCGCATCCAGGAGGAGTTTTAAGATTATGACCACCAATCCGAAAAAACTGGCTAAACAGCCGGAACATCCACTCGATGACCTGATCCGCACCGAACGCATTCCCCACATCTGGTGTCCGGGCTGCGGCATCGGTACGGTCTTCTCCTCCTGCCTCAGCGCCATCAAGGCTACCGAGATTCCCTATAACAAATTCACCATGGTCTCGGGCATCGGCTGCTCGGCACGCGGCGCCGGCTATATCAAGCTCGATTCCTTTCATACCACCCACGGCCGGGCCATCCCCTTTGCCAGCGGCATTAAGATGGCCAATCCGGAGTTGAAGGTGATTGTGTTTTCGGGCGACGGCGACCTCTTTGCCATTGGCGGCAACCATTTTATCCATGCAGCCCGCCGCAACATGGATCTGACCGTGATCTGCGTTAACAACCTGACCTACGGCATGACCGGCGGGCAATGTGCGGCCACCACCCCCAACATGGCAAAATCAACCACCACGCCGCTGGGTAACCCGGACGCCCCTTTCAACCTGCCGCTGCTCGCCTATGCCGCCGGAGCCTCATATGTGGCCCGCTGGACCATCCTCCAGACCAGGGACCTGACCACCGCCATCAATGAGGCCATTGTCCGCAAAGGTTTTTCGTTCATCGAGGTGTTGTCGCCCTGCCCGATCAACTATGGCCGCCGCAACAAGGAAAAACCGCTCGACACCCTCAAGCTCTACCAGGACCGGACCATTATCAAGAACGGCGCTGATCCGGCCCGGGCGGACATTGATTTTGAAAAAGGCGTGATCATCGGCAAGTTCATCGATATCGATCGTTCCACCTGCGATGACCGCTACACCGAGATGCACCGTCCCTGCAGTGACGACTGATTTTCATCCATCCCCCCTGCTTCGGTAACGACCACACCCATGAGTACACACGCACACACCAACCAGACCGAGATCATTGTCACCGGCTTCGGCGGCCAGGGCATCATCCTGGCCGGACGCATCCTTGGCATGTCGGCCTCGCTCGGCGATAAAAAAGAAAGCACCCTGGTGCAGGCCTACGGCCCGGAGTCGCGCGGCGGTGCCTGCAACGCCCAGGTGATCATCTCGGACCGGCCGATTCACTATCCCTACGTCAACACCCCGCAGATCCTGCTGGCAATGTCCCAAGCCGGGTACGATAAATTTGCCCCAACCCTGGTCAAAGACTCGGTTCTTCTGGTCGACCAGGATCTGGTGCATCCGGAACAGGTTCCCTGCGACCACTTCGCCATCCCCGCAACTCGGATGGCCGAGAATCTGGGCAACAAAATGATGGCCAACATTATCATGATCGGTTTCTGCACCGCGATCACCGAGGCAGTTTCCAGCGAGGCGGCCAAGGCGACCATCGCCGAATCGGTGCCCAAGGGAACGGTGGAACGGAACATCGAAGCCTACACCAAGGGATTCGACTACGGTCTTTCCACCCTCAAGGGCCGGATAAAACGGGCCGCCGGCCAGACAGGAGCCTTGGCGCAATGAAACGACAAAAAGAACGCCTCTATCGGGTGATTGTCGCCGGTGCCACGCCGGAAGGCATCGCCGCCACCAACAAGCTGGGCGAACTGGGCATCCCGGTCACTCTGATTGACGCCGATCCCGATCTTGACCGCAAACTGGCGGCCGAGGAATACCGGTTTCCCTCGGGGTTGAGCTTCAATTATGCCCACCGGCCCGGATTGATCCGGATCATGCGCAACAGCTCGATCCGCACCCTGCTGCCGGCGCGGATCACCTCGATCAAGCACACCCCCCAAGGATTCAGCGTCCGCATCGATCAAGAGCAGACCTTTATAGATCCTGACCGCTGCGCGCTCTGCGGCAAATGCGTCGCCGCCTGTCCGGTGGAGCATCCGGAAAACGGCAAAGCCTTGCGTTACTCTGCTCGCACCAGTTTGCCCGGCCGCCCCTACATCGACAAGCGCAAACAGCCGCTCTGCCAGGAGAATTGCCCGCTGGGCGTTAATGCCCAGGGTTATATTGCCTTGGCTGCTCAAGGCAAATATGACGAGGCTCTGGCCTTGATCCGCCGGGACAACGTCCTGCCCGGTATCTGCGGCCGCATCTGCACCCACCCTTGCGAGGATGCCTGCAGGCGGGGCGGGGTTGACGACCCCGTCTCCATTCGCGCGATCAAACGGTTCCTTGCTGACTTTGAGGGCGCCGAAACAGCCCAGCAGGACGCGACCATTCAAGGACCGGCTGCGCAAATAGAACCGACCCGGCCGGAAAAAATCGCGGTGATCGGTTCCGGTCCGGCCGGTATCGCCACTGCCGCCGATCTGGCCCGCAAAGGCTACGGAGTCACCGTCTTTGAAAAAGAAAAAGAAATCGGTGGTCTGCTCCGCTACGGCATCGGTGCTCACCGGCTGCCGCGCTCCATCCTGGATCGGGAGATTACCCTGATCGAGCGGATGGGCGTTACCTTTGTCACCAGCCATGCCATTGATCTGGCGGGCGATTTCGACCGTCTGACCACGGAATATGACGGGTTGGTCCTCTCCACCGGCACCTGGCACGACCGCAGGATGGGAGTGGCCGGTGAGGATCTGGAAGGTGTCGAGGGTTGCCTTGCTTTCCTTGCCCGCCGGCAGTGGGACAATCTGACCAGCCTGCCCGAACGGGTGGCGGTAATCGGCGACGGCAATTCCGCCTTTGATCTCGCCCGCACCCTGGCCCGCATGGGCGCCACCGTGAGCATCATCTCCTGGTTTGGTGCCGAGCATATTCCGGCCGACCCGGACGAGGTGCGCGAGGCAATCGAAGAAGGCATTACTATTGTTGATGCCACTCAAGTCGTTGCCTTCCGGGGAGAAAACAACCGGTTCAGCCACATCGAGTGCATGCGCACCGTCCCCGGCCCACCCGATGCCCGCGGCATTGTCTGGCCGGTTTTTGCCGAAGGCCAGCAACCTTTCAGCCTTGCCTTTGACCGCGCCTTTGTCGCCATCGGCCAGATAGGCGGCTTCAATGCGCAAACGTTCGGTGGCCGGATTGCGGTCAATGAGCGCGGCTTCATCGAGACCGATCAGGAGCTGCACACCTCCCATCCGCACGTTTATGCCGCCGGCGACACCGTCTCCGGCCCTTCCTCGGTGGTCAAGGCCATGGCCTCGGGCCGCAAAGCAGCGAGGACGATCCACTTCGATCTCACCGGCATCCAAGAAGAACGACCTGTTTCCCGGCCGGAATCCAAGGATTTCCGCTGCATCCCCGAAGACCTGCCCCAACAGCAGCGCACATCGATGCCCGAGCGGCAGGCTGCCGAGCGCAAGAGCAATTTCTCCGAGGTGGCCCTGGGATTTAATGCCCTGCAGATGGCCGCCGAGGCCAGCCGTTGCCTGCAGTGCGGTGTTTGCTCCGAATGCCTGCAGTGCGTGGCCGCTTGCGGCGCACTCAAGGCCATCGACCACTTTCAGGAAAAGGAAGAGATCGTTGAGCAATGTGGCGCGGTGATTGTCGCCGATCCAGCTATCGCCCCCAACATCAAGGGCGACGACATCATCCGCGCCTATGGGCCCAAGGCGGCCCGGTCCGACGTCAACGACATGATTATCCGCGGCTTTGACGCCGCTGCCCGGGCTATGCTGCTCCTGGGCGGGGCCTCCAAAAAAACCAAAGGCCACGGCCTCTCCGTCTCCGTACCCGATGCCGGCCTCTCCCCGGAAATCCGCATCGGCGTCTTTGCCTGCCGCTGCAACGACTCCCTCGGCTGGCTGGACGGCATGGACGAGTATCTGGCCCAGTTGCCCGCTACGGATCCGGCCATCATCCACACCGAAATGCTAACCTCGGCCTGCGTCAAAGAAGGGACTTCCGCCATAATCCGGGCGGTCCGGGAAAAGGGCATCACCCGCCTCGTGCTCGCTTCCTGCGTTTGCTGCCCGCTCAACTTCGTTTGCAGTGCTTGTACCGACCAGCGCAGCCGGCTGAAGAGCAACCTTTTTCTGGGCACGGGTATCAGCCGGTCCATGGTCGAAACCTGCAATCTGCGCGGCGAAATCCTGCGGCTGGTCGAATCCAACCCGGAACTCGCCCTGGAACGGTTCCAGGGACTGTTGCAACGCTCGATCCAGCGGACTCGGCACCTCAAACCGCTGCTGGCCGTGGACCGCAACTACAACTTTGCCGCCGCCGTTATCGGCAATTCGCCGGCAACCATCACCAGCGCCCTGACCCTTGCCGATTCCGATCACGAGGTCTTCCGCTTCGGCACCACCGAACAGCCGCTCAGCGACCTGGTCGACCACGCCAATATCCACAATTTCCCCAACTGGCACGTCAAGGGGATCAAAGGCACCATCGGCGACTTTCAGATCCTGGTCGAATCCGAGGACCATAGCCAGATTCTCCGGGCCGGTACGGTCATCCTCGGTGAAAAGGCGCGGCGGCGCATCGCCTACACCCATCAGGAAGGTTTGCCGAGCGCCACCGTCGAGGCCGTGATCCAGGAACGCGGCGTCAACGGCATCCCTTTCGCCTACCCCTGCGCCACCTCGGTCCCTGGTCTGTACCTGGCCGAACCGCCGGATATTAACGTCTCCAAACTCAAAAAAGGGACGGCGGCGGCGATGATGGTGGCTGCTGCCATGCCGCGCGGGCCGCGCCAGTCCAAAGGATTTACTGCGGCCATCGACGGGAAACTCTGCCGGGGCTGCGGCCGATGCGCCAATGTCTGCCTCTACCATGCGGTCACCCTGCAGCCTAACGATGTGGGGGGCTGGCACGCCTTTGTCGACGAGGCCCTCTGCAAAGGCTGCGGCAACTGCCTCTCGGTCTGCCCGACCGGCGCTGCCGACAGCCCCTACCGCAACCGCGCCTATCTCGAGCAAGCCCTCGAGGAACTTCTCTCCAGGGACAGCGTCCATGAATAAGCCAACCACCGACACCAAAGTGAATATCCTCCTTTTTCTCTGCAATTGGGGGGCGCATGCCGCCTTCCTGACCCTGCAGGACCAGCGGCGTCCCATTCCCAATGAGATCCGCATGGTGCGGACGCCCTGCGCCGGCCGCATCGACCGGGCCATGCTGCTCAAGGCCTTTGCCAAGGGAGCCGACGGCGTCGCCCTGATCGGCTGCGAGCCGGGAACCTGCCGCTACGGCAGCGGCACGGCCACCTCCCAGCGCAACACCCAGGATGTGCAGCAGATCCTCGACATCATGGGATTAGGGAGCGAACGGCTGCGCTTTGCCGCTTTTCTTCCGGAGCAATCGGAGGAGATGCTCACTTTTCTCGAAGACTTCAGTGCTGATATCCGCACCCTCGGGCCAGCCGGTATTCAGGCAGCTCCCGTGGTCCCGGTGCCGGATCCGATCGCGCGTAAACAGGAACTCAAACAGTTGGTCGAGACCTACGACATCCACGCCTGCCAGGATTGCGGCAAGTGTTCCTCTGCCTGCCCCCTGGCCTTGATCGGCAAACCCTTCTCTCCCCGGGCCATTGCCTCGGCGGTGATCACCGGCGGCATCCACGCTCCCGGTGTTCAGGAAAATGCCTGGTCCTGCCTGACCTGTGGCCTCTGCTACGACCGTTGCCCCTCGGCGGTCAATTTTCCGGCTTTCATCAAGGATCTTCGTCACCTCTACCGCCAGACCGAACTCCCCGGCCAGGAGGTGCATGGCGGCTTCTTCCATTCGTTGATGCGCTCGATGACGTCAAAGGCGATCACCCCCCAACGCTGGGCCGGCCTGCCCGAGGAAATCCGTATCGATCCGGAGAGCACCACCCTCTTTTTCGGAGGCTGTGCGCCCTATTATGACATCTTCTTCGGCAAGCACAGCGATGTGCAGACCAATAAGATCCTGATCGACAGTCTGCGGCTGTTGAACTTCTTTGATGTTGCCCCCCGGTTGCAGGCAGATGAGCGTTGCTGCGGTCACGACCTCTTATGGTCCGGCGATAAGGAAAATTTCACCCGGCTTGCCCGGCTCAATGTGGACCGGCTGCACGAACTCGGCATCGAAACCGTGATCACCACCTGCCCGGAATGTTACATGACTCTCCACACCACCTATGCCGAACAGGGGTTGGAGCCTCGTTTCAAGGTGGTGCATCTCTACGATTTTCTAGAAGAACAGATCGACAAGGGTGCAGTCGGCTTCAAACCGCTGGAACGTTCGATCACCTTCCAGGATTCCTGCCGCCTTGGCCGTCTGGAGAACCGGACCGACCTGCCGCGCAAACTGCTCAAACGGCTCAAACCGCTCCAATTCGTGGAAATGAAGGAATCGGGCGGGGCTGCTATCTGCTGTGGCAACTGCGCCTGGACCGGCTGCGATTCCTACAGCAAGGCCATGCAGGTCAGGCGGCTCGAGCAGGCGCACGCCACCGGCAGCGACCTCCTGGTCACCGCCTGCCCCAAATGCCAGATCCACCTCAAATGCGCCATGGAAGACCCCTTCCGCCGCGAACAACTCAGTATTGAAACCATGGACCTGACCAGCGTTATCGCCCAGACCATCCGCTGGGAATGAGATGAGGCTGAGCGCCTGGAGCGGTTGAGTCTGTTAGGCAAAACGCTCCAGACTCAAGAGCTACAGACTACAAAGCTAAAAAGCTACAGACTAAACAACTAACAAGCTAACCAGCGAGTTATTGGAGAACCATTATGTCAAAACCAACCCAGGATCCCCGCATCGGTGTCTACGTCTGCCACTGCGGCCTCAATATCGCCCAGTCCGTGGACTGCCACCGCGTCGCCCAGACCGTGGAGAACGAAGACGGCGTCGTCATCTCCAAGGACATCGTCTACGCCTGCTCCGAGCCTGGACAGCAGCAGATCAAGCAAGATATTATCGACAATGGCCTGGACAGGGTGGTCATTGCCTCCTGCTCGCCGCGCCTGCACGAGGCAACCTTCAAGAAGATGATCGACTCGGCAGGGCTCAACCCCTACATGCTCGACATGGCCAACCTGCGCGAGCAGTGCAGCTGGGTGCACATGAACGACCGCGCCGGCGCCACTCTCAAGGCGGAAACTCTGGTCAACATGTCGATTTCCCGGGTGCGCCACCTGCAGCCACTGACCGAAGAAACCCTACCCCTGACCCCCAAAACGCTGGTCATCGGCGGCGGCATTGCCGGCATCCAGGCGGCGCTTGATCTGGCCGACAGCGGCTACGACGTCACTCTGGTGGAGAAAAGTCCTTCGGTGGGCGGGGTCATGGCCCAGATCGACAAAACCTTCCCCACCATGGACTGCTCTATTTGAATCTTAGGTCCTAAGATGACGGATGTCGGTCGACATCCACGGATAAAGCTGTTGACGTTGAGCGAAGTTGTCGATGTAAAAGGGTATGTCGGTAATTTTAAAGTTAAAATATTAAAGAAGGCCCGCTATGTCGATGAGACTAGTTGCACCGCCTGCGGCGAATGCTCCAAGGTCTGCCCAGTGGTGCGGCCCGATGAATTCAACATGGGGCTGGGCTCGCGCAAGGCAATTTACTCGCCCTTCCCCCAGGCGGTACCCTCTTCTTATCTGATTAATGCTAAGGAGTGCCTGGGCCACAACCCAGCGGTGTGCTCGAAGTGCGTCGAAGTCTGCAGCAAGGGGTGCATCAATTTCCACATGTCGGACGAGGAGATCATCGAGGAGGTGGGCACCATCATCGTGGCCACCGGGCTGACGCCCTACGACCCGACTGAGATGGACGAGTACGGCTACACCCGGTTCGACAACGTGATGACCAGTTTGGAGTTCGAACGGATGGTCAACGCCAGCGGTCCGACTAAGGGTTCGCTGGTGCGGCCTTCGGATCGGGAGCACCCGAAATCAGTTGGCTTTATTCAGTGCGTGGGCTCGCGGTCGGCGAAAAAAGGCGCCCGCTACTGCTCCAATGTCTGCTGCATGAACACCATCAAATCGACCTTTATCATCAAGGAGCATTATCCCGACGTCGAGGTCAAGGTGTTCTACATCGACATCCGCGCCTTTGGCAAAGGGTTCGAGGACCTCTATACCCGCAGCCGCCGCATGGGCGCCCAGTACATCCGCGGCTTGCCCGGCTCAGTGGAGGAGACGGATCAAAAAAGCCTGCGGGTGGCAGTGGAGAACGCGGCCACCGGCAAGCTCGAGTACCACGACCTCGACATGCTGGTCCTGGCCCAGGGCATCAAACCCGCGCCCTCGACCCAGCGGCTGCAGGAGATCATGGGCTTGCAGTTGACCTCGGATGGTTTCTACCTGGAAGCTCATCCCAAACTGCAGCCGGTCGACGCCGCCACCCGCGGCATCTTCTTTGCAGGTTGCGCCGAAGGGCCCAAGGACATCAAGGACAGCGTCACCCAGGCCTCGGCCGCGGCCATGCGGGCGATCCGGGTAATGCACAAGGGTGAGATCACCACCGAGCCGATCACCTCGGTGATCATCGCCGAGAAGTGCAAATCCTGCGGCAAGTGCGCCGAGGTCTGCCCGTATGGCGCCATCACCGTGGATGTGAAAAACAAAAAACCGGCGGTGGTCAATTCAGCGGCCTGTGCAGGGTGCGGCACCTGCTCGGCCGAGTGCCGGTTCGATGCCATCACCATGAACCACTTCACCGACGCCCAGATCATGGGCCAGGTGGACAGCATGCTCGACACCGCCCCAGAAGCGAAAATTCTCGCCTTTGCCTGCAACTGGTGCTCCTATGCCGGGGCCGACTACGCTGGTGTGTCGCGCTTACAGTACCCGGCCAACGTCCATCTGATCCGGGTGATGTGTTCGGGACGGGTGGATGAGAAATTCATCTGGGAGGGTTTCCGCCAGGGTGCGCCGGTTGTTCTGGTCAGCGGCTGTCATATTGGCGACTGCCACTATATCGACGCCAACCACTGGACCGAGAAGCGCGTAGCCCGCATCCACAAGAAGATGGAGAAGATCGGCCTCCGTCCGGAACGGCTGCAGTTGGAATGGATCAGCGCCGCTGAGGGTATCCGCTTCGCCGAAACCATGAAACGGATGGAACGGGTCCGCCAGAGTGTCACTGCCGAGGAGATTGCCGACACCCAGAATATCCTCAGCAAGCTCTGATTGTCTCTCACTATCGTCGATATGAAAAAAGCCGGGTCTATGGACCCGGCTTTTTTATGGGAATATATCCTGTGCTTGGGGGTGCTATCCGATTCCTCTCTTTCGGGACGATTCGGAATGCTGAGTGGCGGGAAGATTTCACCGATCTTTTCCACTGCAAAAAGTAAAAGATGCCGTGCGTTGCCTCGTACAAAAGACTGAATCGGACATGACTGAGTACCACTAACCAATGAGCCGGCAGCCCTCTCGTATCCGCGCCGCTCTCCATTCCTTCCTGCCCATGACCAGCAACATCCTCAAACTCAATATCTTTGCCGCCTTGAAGATGATGCTCTTCCCCATGGCGATTATCACTGTGTTCTGGAAGGACCAGATCGGCCTGTCGCTCTCAGAAATCCTTCTGGTCAACGTCTTTTTTTCCGCTGCCAACCTGCTGATGGAATATCCTTCCGGCTATGTCAGCGACCAGCTTGGCTATCGACTCGCCCTGGTCATTGCCTGCCTGTTTGGCATCGGCGGCTGGACGGCCTATCTCTTTGCCCATACCTTTTGGCATGTGATCGGGGCAGAACTGCTGCTCGGCGTCTGCTACGCCTTTATCAGCGGCTCGGACAATGCCCTGCTCTACGAAACCCTGCGGGCTGGTGGACGGACCGAACTCTACACCCGCTGTGATGGACGGATGGCCGGTTGGGCCCAGATCGGCGAGGCTTGTGGTGCTCTCTGCGCTGGATTGATGTACGTGACCGCGCCCTTGCTTCCTTTTATGGTGCAGATCGGTGTCTGGGGGATTGCCCTGGCGGTGTCCCTGTCGCTCCATGAGCCCAAGGCGGAAAAAGGGCCGAAGATCACCTCCCATCTGAGCGAGGCGCTGCGCATCAGCCGCTACGGGCTGGTGGAAAAAAAACTGCTCCGCGCCACCATGCTTTTGGGCATGTTGTTGGGACTAGCGTCCTTTTATCCGGTCTGGCTGGTGCAGCCGTTCATGCAACAGTGCGGGGTACCGGTCGCCTGGTTCGGGCCGGTCTGGGCCGGGGCCAATCTGATGGTCGCCCTCTGCGCCTACCACAGCCACAAGGTTCTGGCTGTTCTTGGCTTGCGGCGAATGTGCCTGCTCTTTTTGGTATTGATTGTCGCGGGATATGCTGGTTTGGGACTGACTTCAATGGTGGGCAGTTTTCTGTTCTACTTCCTACTGACCGCGATGCGCGGCCTCCAGGGACCTATTCTGCGCAGTTTTCTGCAGCAGCATTCGACCCGGTCCATGCGGGCAAGCATCCTGAGCCTGCACAATCTGCTTTTCCGGCTGGGATATGTGGTCAGTGGTCCCCTGGTTGGCTGGGTGAGCGACACGCGGGGATTGCAGACCGCTTTCCTTGCACTCGCCTGCGCCTTTGCCCTGCTGCTGCCGTTGGCTGCTCGCAGTTTTTTACGCCATCAGATGGAATCCGAAGAGCTTTGACCGGGATAACCTCGAAGATCGATGCGACTTTGCGCCGCTCAGACCCGATCCTTTTCCCAGTGAGCAATGCCAAGGGTTGCCAAACCCTGCTGCAATTGTTCAAAGGCGCTATCGACCAAGGTTTTCCGTTCCGCACCCTCGCTGCCGGTGCTGGTAAAAAGAACATCCAACTCGGGAATTTCTCCCAAAACCCGTGCCAGCGACTTGATATACACCTGCGGATAAAGGGCAACCACCTGGCTGAGCGCGGGGACCATGATCGATTCGTCGTTGCAGCGCACGGTGAGAGTCCGGGCAAACGAGCCACCCACGCCAAAGGTCTGGTTGAGACAATCGGCAAGGGAGCGACTGATGATGCCCTCCAACTCAAGTGGCACCCCGGGCAGACAGATGAGGGTCGTTTTGCCGACAGACAGCAGAACGCCGGGAGCGGTGCCCACCGGATTGTGAAGGGGTTGTGCGCCCACCGGCAACCAGGCCATCTTCTCCCGGAATGGATTGAGCCCACCCTCGGTCAGTATGCCGCGGGCATGAAAATCGTCATACCGTTCCCTGACCATCTGCCGTGCGGTTCCATTCAAGGCAAGCTCCACCCCCGCACCCTTGGCCACTGCGGCCAGGGTCAGATCATCGTCGGTCGGCCCAAGGCCGCCGGAGACAAACACCATTTCCACGCCCCGTGCTATCGCTGAACGGACAGCCTCGGCGATCTCCTCTTCGATGTCCGGCAGCAGGGTTGCCCGCGCCACCCGTCCGCCACGGCTGTTGATCAATCGGCAGATCCAGTGGGTGTTGGTATCCTGGATTTCACCTCGGAGAAGTTCGTTGCCAACGGCAAGTATTTCAACGGTCATCGAACTGGACATGGATTTACCTGATGGGGGACGCCGAGGTGCTCTGGCGGCGGCCACGAGCACAACAAAACCAGAAAATGAAGTCGGAGACTCTCACTCTCAAGACGAAGCACCTGCAGGCAAGCAGGGACAGGATAAACCGTGTCCTTACTTGCCTGCTTCGTGGAGCTTGACCAGATTGAGAATATGGAGATAACTGTCCGGGTCGAGATGGGTAAAGGTTACAGCCATGCCAGCGGGGTCGTGGCGTTGAATCACGCCCTGGGCATGGAAATCCATGAGACTGGTTGCACCACTCAGATGGATTTCGATGTCGCAGGAGGTGTTGAGTGCAATGCGGGTGTCAGTCTCCAGAAAAATTCCATGGAGGCTGATGTTACGGGTATCGACTTTCGCCTCCAAGGACAAGTCGTGCCCGTAACGGAGAATCGCCTTGCTGGTGAAACAAATCCGTTGCGACCGGCGTTGTTCGGAGGCATCCATGCTTAACGGCCCTGCTCAAATGAGTGCTTCATCGCCAGTCTCGGGGCACGCGATGTGACTACGTATTCGCCGTTTTGCACCGCTACTTCGGGTACCTGCTTGGATTGCTCGAAGGCAGCATAGCCCGGCTCCAGACTCTGCCAAAATTTAATCCAGGGTGAGACAGCGTATTTTTTCATATTCAACGGGGTCAGCGCAAAAGGAAAGACGTGAACGGCAAAACGCTCCTGTCCCTGTTTCAAGGCCTCATGCGCCAGCAGGTAGATCTCTTCGATGCGGCCGTTGGTCATGGCGAAACAGCCAACGGATTGGCAATCACCATGCACCATGATCAGCCCACCGGTGCGGTTTTTGGCCACATCGAGTTCGTTGGGATACCCAATGTCAAAAGCCAGATGGTAGGAAGATTTGGGGTTCATCTGTTCGGCGGAAACAGAGTAGAAACCTTCCGGAGCTTGCCAATCGCCCTCGTTGACCTTGGGTCCGGGAAAGCCGGAGTAGTTGCAGACTCGGTAGGACTTGAACAGCTCGAAGCCCCTTCCTTTGTTCATCCACAGCTCAAGGGTGCCCGGAATCTTAAAAATACGGACAAAAATCGGCTGACCAACGGCAAAACCTTTGGCCTGCAGCTCCTGCTGGATTTTCGGCTTGGCTTGCGCCATCAGGTTTTCCGACTTTGGGGTCGAGGGTAGGGCAACACCGGTCGCGGATTGAGCGGACAAATCGCCGGCAAATGTCAACATCGAGAATACAAGCAGACCTTTCCACAGGGGAGAAAAGACACGTGTAGGATTCATAAGCCTCCTATAAAAAGGGGAACAAAAAAGATCGGCCACGCTTATAACGCCGGCCGACAACCTCAAAATCATGGTGGACCATGCAGGGACACTCAAGCGCCCCGAGCCTCCTGCGCTTTGGCGTAAGCCGAGGCAGCGCATTCGTTCTTGCCAAGATCCAGTTCTTCCTGGCGCTCCATTTCCTCCTCGCGAAGGTTGGCATTGACCAAACGGATAACAGCATATTCCTCGGGCTGCGGTCGCATATTTTCCTTTATGAACTCAACAAAGGCGGCCAGGTCATCAATATCGTAGATATTCTTGTTCCGTTCCAGAACTTCACCGAGGATGCGGGCAAATATCAGCTCACTGTTGGCCTCCTCCCAGTCGATGTAATGACCGGGTAAAACCAGGAGCCCATGATCAAGCTGCTTGACCATCTGAATGGAATCAAACAGCATCCCGGCCCATTCCTCGGCTTTGCCCCCCAGATCGGGCCGTCCCACCGAGTTGATGAAAATCATGTCGCCGGAGACAATAAAATGCTCATCGATAATATAGGAGGTGGAACCCGGGGTGTGGCCAGGGGTGAAAAGCACCCGGACCTTGGGGCCGCCGAGACTGAAACTGTGAATCTCGCCATCCAGCAATGGGGTGTAGGGATTTTTGGAGGTCTTGAAATCGCCGTCGTTGGCATAAAAAACTGCTCCGGCGCGCTTGGCGATGTCCCGGCTGCCGGCGATGTAGTCGGCCTGAAGATGGGTCTCAAAGGTCTTGGTGATGATGCAGCCCTTCTCCGCCGCAAATCCGAAGTAAAATTCGAGATTGCGGGAAGGATCAAAGAGCATCATCTCCTTGCCGCTGATCAGGCCGTAGCTGCACGAGGCCTTACCCGGCCGGATAAACTGAAACAGCTCGTAATCGTTGCCTTTGGCCACCAATTGGGGAACCAACAGGTTGCCCCAGGTTTTGATGCCGCCGACGAGATACCCGACATCATAACCGTGTCTTTCAAATATCTCGGCCACATAGCGAGCCGATCCTTCCTTGGCGCAGACGATGCGGACCCTGCTGCCTTTCGGCACGCGCGCCACCGACTCCTCCTCGTTCTCCATAAAATCGTAGTAGGAGATGTTGACCAGGGTAAACGGCCGGGGGCTTTCAACGTGAAACCGGCCGAAATCTTTGGCGTTTCTGACGTCGACCACCACTATGTCCGCACTGTCGACAAGCCATTGAAACAGATCCTTTGCCTCATATGTGAATAATGCCATGGTGCTCCTCTCAGAGTGAGACAAATCTTTCCCTCAAAACCGGCTCGGATCACGCTATCGAACCTGTCGATTATTGTCAATATTATACTGAGGTTATCTGTGACAATCCTAATAATTGCCTCTCAGTATTAGAAATTGGTGCCCTTCCTTTGGGGCAAGTACATTCACTGGCGCCACTCTCTTTCCAGGTTTCCGCGGAAACCTTGCCAGAAAGGGCTCAACCTCGACGCGAGACAACCGGATTGGGCAGCAGCATTGCCAACAGTACAGCTCCGGCCGTCAAGCAAGCAGCCAGCAGATAACTAGCAGAGAAAGCACCGGTCTGTTCGGCGATCAGACCAGCAAGGAAAGGCCCGGCTACCTGCCCGGTGGCGAATATGAAGGTGAGAGCGCTGAACAGGGCAAAGGCCTTGTCCGGGCCGGCATAATCGGCGGCAAGGGTAGCCATGATCGAAGGTATGGACCAAGCCACGATGCCGAAGCAGCCGATGGACAGATAGAGAAAAGGCTCAGAGAGTTGGAGGCCAGCCAGCAGATAGGCCAGGGTCTGGACGCTGAAGACCACCATCAAGCTGAAACGGCGGCTGATTCTATCGGCCAGCATACCGAACAAGGGGCCGGAAAAGAGGCTAAAAAAGCCAACCCAGGACCAGAAGGAACCGGCAACCTGCTGACTGAAACCGTATTGCCGGACCATAGTGGTCACAATGAAAGTGGCATAGGCGACAAAAGTGAATCCAAAGATAAAGTAGATAGCGCCGCAATGAAGGATGAGACGCAGAGGAACGGAACGCTCGGGTGCCAGTTGATGCGGTTGTCCGGTGAATATGCGATCTTCCTGCCCGGCGGGCAGCAACCCCAGGTCCTGGGGGCGGTTGCGCAGAACAAGTAGACAGACACAAGCAATCAAAATGACCAGTGCCCCCAACACCACCCAACTGAGCCGCCAGCCATGCAGAGTCAGACCGTTTAACCAGGGTACGGCCAAGCCGGCAAAGACGATGGCTGCCCCGTTGCCGCTGACCACAAAACCAGCGGCCTTGCCCCTCAGCCGGCTGGGAAACCAGGAGGAAAGCACGACCATGATGGGGATGTTTGCCATGGCGCTGCCGATCCCGGTCAGAATATAGAGGCCGATAATGGTCAAAAGATTACCGGCACAACCGATCCCCACCATGGAGAAACCGGAGAGCAGTAAGGCGGCGGTGGTCAGTACGCGAGCTCCAAAGAGCCGGACCAGAGACGAAGTCGCAAGGATGCCCGCTAAATAGCCAAGAAAATTGGCTGTGGAGATAGTTCCCATCTGGGCGTAGGTGAGGTGCAGGTCCTGCCCCATGGCCGGCAGCAACATACCCAAGGCAAAACGGGCCAGACCGATGCAGGCGAAAATACCTAAAGAGCCGGCGGCTACAATCAGCCAGCCGTAATGAAAAGGCAGTTTTGGGGGTATTGATGATGCCATCCGTAACCTCTTCGGCGGATTTTTTTGATCGAAGTGGAGCGAAACCAGCGGCAGATCATCGCAGTCATCCATGTGCCATTACTCCGGCATCGAATGGTTGCAGTACTTGCGGGGCTCTTTCATGCAGTGATAGTCCGGGCCATCCTGGCAATCGATTACGCCAATGATGTCGATTATCTTGACTAAAAACGCCCCGTAGGATGCGCTCTTTCTGTTACACACTCCAAAAAGCATCGACTCCCCCGCACCTTGTGTTAACAACGAAAAATCGTTTTCTCTTTGACATCGCCGAATCAATCTACCTAAAATAAACCATGTTGCCAAAAAATCTCTTCGTGTACCACCTTTGATCCACGGCGCAACCGCCCTACTCATGCACCTTCTTCAGACTCTTCGCCACCGATTTTTTCTTTTTTTGCCGCCACGCCACTGGGGTTCTCACCTGCGGTCAGCACTGTGCCAGCGGCTACCGGCTGCAGTTGCGTTACCTGCCCTCAACCCCGACCTGGGCAAAACCGCCTCCTTTTTTTACATCAGTTTTTCCGATATCTATACGGCCGCCGGGCTGATGACCGTGGCTCTGCTGCTTCTGGCTCTGATCGTTCTCAACCAGCGGAAAAAAACTATCATTTCCAATACATCAAAAGCACTCGAAGAAACCGAGGCCCGCTACCGCCTCCTCTTTGAGCACTCGCCCGTCCCCCTGATGGAAGAGGATCTGAGTACGGTCAAAACCTTCCTCGATCAATTGAAAACCCAAGGCATTGTTGACCTCAACCGTTACTTTGCCGAAAACCCGGAAAGCCTGGCACGTTGCGCAGCCATGGTACGGATCATCGACGCCAACCGCGCCGCCCTCAAAATGTACGGGGCCGAAAATCCCGGCGCCTTGAGCCAGCTCACCTTGGTCCTGCCTGACGACCAGAATCTCCATTTCAAAAACGAACTGTTGGGACTCGTTAAGGATGGCGGCAGTGAAATTGTTCTCGAGAACAGGACGTTAAGCGGGTCCGCCCTAACAGTTGAACGGCGATCGGTGATTGCTGCCGGTTTTGAGCAAACCTGGCGCAAGGTCTTTGTCACCGTGATCGACATCACGGAGCAGGTGCGGCTAAGAAACGAAAACAAATCCTTTGAAAAACAACTGCAGCAGACGCAGAAACTCGAGGCCATCGGCAGTTTGGCGGGCGGTATTGCCCACGATTTCAACAACATCCTGGCGCCAATCATGGGCCGGGCCGAACTGATGCTCATTGAAAACACCGGCAACGAGCCCCTGCGCGAGCACTGCCGGGGCATCATCGACGCCGCCAAGCGCGCCCGCGATCTGGTCAAGCAGATTCTGACCTTCAGCCGGCAGGTTGACCAGGAAATCAAACCCGTCTCGCTGGCTGACATCGTCCGAGAGGTTGTCGGGCTGATCCGTCCCACCCTGCCCGCCACCATCGAGGTCGAATGCAATCTGCCCGACCGTGGCCCCAGGGTGATGGCCGACTCCACCCAACTGCACCAGGTGATCATGAATCTGGTGACCAACGCCTTTCACGCCATGGAAGACAAGGGCGGCTGTTTGCGTTTCCACTTAGAGACCGTCACTCTCGGAGTTGGCGAATTCAACGACCTCTCCATAGCACCTGGCCTCTACCAAAAGTTACACATTGAGGACAGCGGCCACGGCATGGACCAGGCGACCATCGCCAAAATTTTCGACCCCTATTTCACCACTAAACCACGAGGCAAGGGGACAGGGCTCGGGCTGGCAGTGGTTATCGGCATCTTGCGGGGCTACGGCGGCGAGATCCGAGTACAAAGCGAGATCGGCAAGGGCACCCTCTTCACCCTCTACTTTCCAGTGGTGGAACTGGCCGCCGACCAGACGCCAACCGAGTACGGCAACCTAGATCCCCTGCCGCGGGGAACGGAACATATCCTCCTGGTTGACGATGAAAAATCGATTGCCGACGTTACCACCGGCATGCTGGTACGGCTCGGTTACAAGGTAACAGTGCGCATCAGCAGCTACGATGCCCTTGAAGCCTTCCGCAATCTGGCCGACCGGATCGATCTTTTGATCGCCGACCTGACCATGCCGCAGATGACCGGTCTGCAGCTGTATCGGGAAATCAGGAAAATCAGACCCGACATCAAGGTCATCATCTGCACCGGATTCAGCGAGCAACTGGACAGCCGCAACTCGAAGTCCATCGGCATCCAAGGGTTTTTGTATAAGCCGGTGGTCATGTCCGACCTTGCGCGCTGCGTTCGCTCGGTCCTCGACGGCTGATTCCCGTAAACACTGGCAAAAGCGGTGGATTCGGGTTATGTGATGGAAGAGAAGAATGAGCAACGACGTTCTCTTCCAGACACTTGCAACCAGCTACGGCGAGGATGTGTATGAAAACAATCAAGGTGACGGAAGAGTCCACGCTGCTGGCCACTCTCCTCCAGGGCGGCTATTCGCGCACCAAGGGCAAGCAGTTGCTCAAATACCGGGCAGTCATGGTGAATGATCTGCCGGCAACTCGGCTCGATCAGATCCTCGCTCCAGGAGATGTGCTCACCATCACCTCGGCAAATGAGGTCAGTTCCGGCTATCCACCCTGTCCCGGTCTGAATATCATCTACGAAGACGCCGACATTCTGGTCATTGACAAACCTCCGGGTTTGCTGACCATTGCCTCGGAAACCGAAAAAACGAAGACCGCCTACCACCAACTGACCGCCTGCCTCCGCGAACGATCTGACGACAAATCCCGGGTTTTTATCATTCACCGATTGGATCAGGGCACCTCGGGCCTGCTGGTATTTGCCAAGAACGAAATCGCCAAACATGCGCTTCAGGGGTCCTGGCAGGATGCCCGTAAACGATACTGGGCTATCACCGAAGGCCGGCCGCAAAAAGACAGCGGTACGATCACCAGCTACCTGTGCGAATCAAAAATCCATCGGGTCTATTCGGTCAAAACGGACAATGGCGAGGGCAAATATGCCGAAACCCGATATCAGGTGGTGCAGTCCAATGACGACTACGCCCTGCTTGACATCACCCTGATCACCGGCCGCAAAAATCAAATTCGCGTTCATCTCGCCGACATAGGACATCCAGTAGCCGGCGACAAGAAATACGGGGCAAAAACCGATCCCATTAAACGCCTCGCCCTCCAGTCCTATTTCCTTGCCTTCACGCACCCGATCAGCGGCGAGCCAATGGAATTCACCCTCGATCCGCCGGGAAAATTCAAATCGCTGCTAGCCAGGAAAAAGCCGCCTAAAACCTGACAAGGGGGATTATCGCTGTGGCCACATCATGCCGCCAAGACCCTGCCTCAAACCAGAGGAGACGCCTGCTTTGAAAATTGTCGGTGTTTTCTTGATGGTTGCACTACTGCCGGGATGCGCCAGCCTGAGCCGCGAGCAATGCCAGCGGGGCGACTGGTACGGCATCGGCATGGCCGACGGTCAGGCAGGGGAAGCGGCTAGCCGGAAGGACCAACATGTTCGCGCCTGCTCGGAATACGGTATCCAGATCAACGACCAGCAATATTTTGACGGATACGACCGGGGTCTGGAGGATTACTGCCGGATTGACAATGCTTTTGAGAGCGGTTTACGAGGCAAGCGGTACCAGCACGTCTGCTCGCCCGCCATCGACGCCCTCTTCGAACGCTGCAACAGAGCCGCCTACGAGGTCTACCGGATCAAAGGGGAACTTGATCGCCTGGGGGATCAAATCGACAGCCAGGAATTCAGGCTGCGCGGCACGGATCTGTCTGACGACTACCGCCACCAACTCAGATGCGACCTCCGCGAACTGGACCGGCAATACGATCGACTGCGCGGCGATCTCTACTTCAGCGAGCGGTATCTTGACGAATTGAGGGATGAGGTCAGGATGCACCCCATCCCCTGATTCAGATTCTGGACTTCAGCCAACGTCTGCCTGACTGTTGGATCTCCGACCTCCTGCTTTCCTCGCCGACGGACGCCGTAAAATTCATTTTTTTGCAGGCTGCCGCCTTCTCCTCCCGCAAGGTGCCGGAACCAAGAGTATTGACTGCCAAATCGACGAACCATGTTCGCCGACGGGGAGACTATCTTCAAGAAGCGGACACAATCTCCTTCCTGCCTTCAATCACGAGGAAATTAAGGGTGGTGTGGATGGTGAAAAGCGGGAAGAACAGGGCCATCAAAAAAACATTGAGCAGCGGGATCATGCTGATCATGGCCGGAAAGATCCCCAGCCGGAAGGCTTGACGATGGTGCTGCCGTAGCCAGAGCAGTTTCTCTCCCAGAGTCCAACGATAACGGGAGGCAGGATAGTCGACAAACATCAGGGCTGAATAAAAAGCATAGAGGACAAAGACCGCCGCCTGTCCGATGACCGGAATGAAGTTGGCAAACAGGGCCACAACGGTGACCACCAGTCCCATGGCGCCGATCTTGATTCCCTCCCTCAGATCAACCAACGTCCCAGACAGGGTGAGAGTTGCCTCTCCCTGCCCGGCCTGTTCGCAGTAACGATTACCGGCCCAGGTGCTGAGAAAAACATAGCCGGGCGTGGTCAGACTGTAGGCCAGGACAAAGGCCAAATAAAAGGCAACCACCCGGGAGAGCACCAGATAAATCCATTTCAAGGCTGTCCAGCCCCAGAGGAGCGGCCAGTGCCAGAAATGCTCAACCGAAGGCGGCGTGATAAAAAATGAACCGGTGAACTGGTTGATCAGGTCAACCGAGAGGAGATAGCCAAACCAGGTGAGCGTCCCCGTGAGGATGACCAGGATAAGGCTCCATCCCAGCAAGCGGGGATAACGGCACAGAAAGGCGAAGGAATGAGCGAGTGGCACCCAGGGTGGCGGCGCGGAGGAGTTGTTCGGGCTACGTGCTGGTGTATGCATGGCTTGTTTCGATAAAAGGTGACGAAAAATGAGGGCGCGGTCAATTAAAACTGGCGCCAGCGCCTGACCAACCCCACGAGAAAAAGTCGTTTTTCCGCCCGCCGGGCGGATTGTCGGGGACTATCACCCCTGGTAGACGCAGCTGACCAGATCAGACATCTCGCATTCAACCGTATGTGCTGCTAATACGCTAAAAACGGCCGGTAATTGTTCCCGGTTGTCGATTTCCAACAGCGGGCCCCGCTCATCCTCATGGACCGAATACCCATGGGATTGCAGCACAGACAAGGCCTCTCCCAGTCGGGTGACCACCAGTCCCAAACGAGAAAAATCGTTCATATAAAACAGCGGCCAATCCAGATGGCAAGCAATCGGCTTTCCTTTTTCCATAATCGGCAGCAACCCCATAATTCTCTCCTCAATGTTATGTTGTTCCCTTGACAAACCACCCACGGAAAGAGGTCGGGATCTCCATCTCGCCTTTGTTGGCTGCCACAGTCTACAAGATCGTTACCCAGAGGGAGATAGAGATTTCCCTCTCTCTTCTCCCATGCTATTTTTAAAGACAGCCTTCTTTTTTAACGAGGCTGATTTTGCACCTGACGATCACAACCTTACAGGAGGTGACACCATGTCAGCACTCAATGATCCCAGGGTGTTTTTCGCAGCGGAACGGACCTTACTCGCCTGGACCCGCACTTCGCTGACCCTTATGGCCTTTGGCTTTGTGGTCGAACGGTTCGGCCTGTTTATCCAAATGCTGTTGCCGCAACACAGTGAAACGCTGCAGCGGGGACTCTCGTTCTGGATCGGTCTCTCGTTTATCATCCTCGGTGCGTTTGCCTCAATAGCGGCGGTGGTGCAGTATCGCAGGGTTCTGCGAACGCTCAGGCCCGAAGAAATCCCCGTCAGTTACCTGACCCACCTCGGCTCCTGGGCCAATCTGATCGTCGCCATCCTTGGCGTGGCTCTGAGCGCCTACCTGTTTCGAGGGTCCCTGCTTTAAGCGGCCAGCCACTGGGCAACAGACTCATTGCCCCTTTTTTCTGCGGACTGTGACCGTCTCCCCACCAATGCCCCAGTTGTCGGTCTCGACCTCATCGATCACCTCCACGGTAGTGGCTGGATTATTGCCAAGAACATCCTGCAGCAACCGGGTCACGCCTTTAATCAGCTCCGCCTTTTGCGTGGCACTCGCCCTTTCCTGGTGATCTTAATGTTGACATAGGGCATGATCTGCTCCTTTCCGCACCCTCTGTTCGTCTTTCTTTAACTGGTTTCTCACAGTGGGTCCTGCCGGGAAAAGGCTGAGTCGTAGCGACGTTTGCGCTCCCCGGTGAACAACCACCAGGGACGTGCCTCCCCACCCTCCATGAAATCGATCGCGGCCATGAAGGTATCGAGAACGCAAGGATCCTGACGCTGCCCGGTCACCTCCTCCAGGGCATGAAAAAGGGCCAGCGGATCTCGGCCAATGAGTTGTTGCGGCAGCTCGATCCCGAGCAGGCGCAGATCAGCGGCCATGGCCTTGCCAATGTTGGGCAGGTGCTCCAGCCGGAAAACGGTTGTTCGATCAGGATTTTTCATCACCAGGTATCTGCTGCCTCCTGCACGGTCCGGGCACTCTCTGATAAAAGGCGCACCTGGCTTTCCGCCCCGTTTTCGCTTAAAAAATGCTGCACGCCGCGGCAACTTTCCGGTCAATCATTGTTCACCTCATCACTCCTTGTGGCCATACCACAAGTGCTGCCAGCAAAATAATCCCTGCCGCCCCAAAAACCAAGGAGCAGCCTTCATCGCGGCCATCCAAGAGACCGGTCCAACATCGCCGGCAAGCCACCCCGCTCCTCCGGAACAAAGCCGAACACCTCTTGCCATATGGTATCGTTTTCCATGCAGAAATAGATGCAGGTCCGCGGATCGGCGTGTTTGCGCAGCTCATCATGAATAAACCGGTACATGGCCACCCGCTGGGGTCGGAAATAGCGGCGCTTGCCGTCGAGGCCGTCGATGAATTCCTGATAGAAAAAGCGCGAGGCAGGAAAGCGCTCAACGGCAATTTTTTTCAACGAAGGTAGATAGCGAAGGGCGCCCATGCTGATCCAGGCGATCGACTCGGCCGGAATCTCTGCAAACAGGCGGCCGATGGTCTGCCGATACCCTTCCTGCCAGCCTTGGTGCAGGATAATCGGGTCAAAATGAAAGGCGAGCTTGTAGCCCCACCCGGCGCATCGTGCCGCCGCCTGCAACCGTTCCTCCAGGGTGGCGGTGCGGATTTCTTCCCTGGCCATGATCGGCGGGCTGTTGAGGGACCAAGCGACAATGGTTCGACCGCGATGATCGAGGCCCTCGAGGTTGGCAATATTGACGCTCTTGGATTTCAACTCCAGCACCGCGTTGCTGCGCTGGGCCATAAAGTTAACCAGCCGGGGGCTGAGATGGGTGAGGGTGTCCAGGGCCAGGCTGTCGGTGAACTCGCCGGTGCCGATCCGGAAGAACCGCTCGGGCTCGGCATCCAGGGCTAGGTCGAGTTCTCCAAACAGATCCTCGACATTGACGAAAAAGCTGAGCCAAGGGTTATTGAGATAGGCCTGGAGGATGCAATAAACGCAGTCCATGGGGCAGTTCATGCCGATATTGAGCACCTGGTAGTCGCAGCAGCGGTACTCGCGGGTGCCGGGACAGGGCTTGAAGAAGACGCCCCGGTTGCGGCAGAGGAGCAGGTGGCGTTTGCCGGTGCTCAAATTATAGGGATAGTCGCCGTCAATCTCGGGGACACCCCGCTCGCCGATCACGGTCACAGGAAGGTTGGCACGGGCCATGATCTCCTGGGTGTAGGGCAGATCAAGACAGTCTTTGGCCACATGAAGATGGGTGACAAAACGGGCGGGGTCGCCGTAGGAGGAGGTCTGTTTCAAGAGTTATTTCCCCATTATGATTGATAGCGGGTGATCAGGTCCAGATAGTGCGCCCCTTCCTCGGGGCGGCCGTGTTTACAGCAACCTTGACCATAGATTATGCATTTACGTATTAGCTCGGCGGTTGCGGCCCGCTGCTGCTCCCGGTTCAAGTCGCCCGCGTCGAGCAGGTGGCACAGCGAACGAATACGAAAAGTGTCCATGCCCACACGGTGGATCTCGGAAAGCTGGTCAGGCCGGCCGCCGTCCTTGCCGGTCAAAGGTTCGGGCACAAGCAGAAAGGGTTCCCGGCACCCCACCCGCAGCCAGAGATCGTAATCCTCGCAGCATGGTAAGGCTTCATCAAAAAGTCCGTAACGGTCAAACAGTTGCCGCCGGGCCATGACCGTGGACATGCCGACCACGCACATCCCCAAACTGGCGGCAAAGATATCGCCATGGGGAGGATCGTGCTTCTTTTTCTGATTGACCCGCTGACCCCGGCGAAACCAGCGCTCACGGGTATGGGAAATCAGGAATTCCGGCTGGGCTGCCATGGCCGCCGCCTGCAGGACCAGTTTGTTCGGTAGCCACCAGTCGTCGGAATCGAGAAAGGCGAGCAACTCCCCCCGCGCCCTGCGGATGCCAAGGTTACGGGCCGCAGACGCGCCCCGATTGTCCTGGCGCAGCAGATGGATAGGGACAACGGAACCGGCGGCCAGCCGTTGGACCACATCCGGAGTAGCATCGGTAGAACCATCATCGACCACAATCAGCTCGTCGCAAAGCCGACGCTGCGACAACACTGACTCTACGGCCCGCACCAGATGGAGCGCCCGATTATAGGTAGGAATTATTACAGAAATCACATCTGTTACCGAACGCGGCGGGGCACACCGCGGGGGTGCCGGCCTTTACTGCAGCCAATTTACGCTAGCGGTTTGCCGATAGTAGAGTATAGTAAAATGCTTGTTTCATAAAAACTTACGCGCCCGGACCGCTGTGCGCCTTGGTCGTCGGTTGCAGCGGACGGCATTTATCCAGGCACTTCTATGTACACAGACATCCTCATCAATGCAACCTTCTACGAGAACCGGATCGCCCTGGTGGAGAACGGCAACCTGCGCGAATTCCACTTGGAGCGCGTCTCGGAGAAAGGGCTGATCGGCAACATCTATCTGGGCCGGGTGGTCCGGGTCTTGCCCGGCATTGACGCCGCTTTTGTCGACATCGGCTTGGATCGAACCGGTTTCCTCTATGTCGACGAGGCTCTCTACATTTTTTCAGAGAATTATCAGCGCCTTACACCGGGCCACAAACTCAGGTCGATACCGTCGCCCCTCCTCCCCTCCACCCCGGCCATCAACGAGATTCTCCACGAAGGCCAGGAGATCCTGGTGCAGATCGCCAAGGAACCGATCGGCTCCAAGGGCGCCCGTCTGACCTGTAACATCACCCTGCCCTGCCGCAACCTGGTGTTCATGCCGCTGACCGACCATATCGGCATCTCCCGTAAAATCGAGGATGAAACCATCCGCCAGCAATTGCGTGACAAAATCGAGGTGCTGCGGCCGCCGGGTACAGGCTTTATCATGCGCACCGTGGCCGAAAACATCGGCAACGAGGAGCTGGAAGCGGACATGGAGTTCCTCCTGCAGCTCTGGGACGAGATCCTGACCAAATCACAGAAAACCCCAGCGCCCTGCCTGATTTACAAAGATCTTGACATCATCCTCCGCTCGGTCCGCGACTTCTTCACCGAGGACATCAACGAACTGGTGATCGACAACCGCGAAGTCTACGAGCAGTTGCTCTCCTACGCCAAGACCTTTGCCCCCCAATTGCAGGACAAAATCACCTATTACGATTCCGACCTCCCCCTGTTTGAACGGTACGGGGTGGAAGCGGACATCAACAACGCCCTGGACAAAAAGGTGTGGTTGCGCTCCGGTGGTTATATCATCATCGAGCCGACCGAGGCCCTGACCGTCATCGACGTCAACACTGGCCGCTACGTTGGTGCCACCGATCTGAATGAAGCGATCTTCAAGACCAATATGGAGGCGGTTCGGGAGATCGCCCGCCAGCTTCGTCTGCGCAATCTCGGCGGCATCATCATCATCGATTTCATCGACATGGAGAGTGAGCAGCACCGGGAAGAGCTGTACACCGTCTTTCAAGAGGCGATGCGCAACGACAAGAGCAAGGTCAACATCCTCAAGCTCTCGGAGTTTGGTCTGGTGCAGATGACCCGCAAACGGCTCTCGGAAAGCCTGACCCAAACCATGTGCGAGCCCTGCTTGTACTGCGGCGGCGATGGGTTCATCAAGTCGCGCCGCACCGTCTGCCACGAGATCTTCCGCAAAATCAGCCGGGATTCGCGCAAGATCGGCGGCTCACATGTCACCATCAAGGTGCATCCCCATATCGCAGAGATGCTGCTCAATGAAGAATCCTACTCCATCGAGCAACTGGAACAAAAAACGGAAAAACGGTTCACCATCATTCCGGTCCCCGACATGCACCTCAAACGGTATGACGTTATCTGGAACGAATAAAACAACCCGGCACTTCATCTAACCCGATTTTCACGACAGTTTCCCATGGCAAAACATATCCGGTTGCGCAGTTCCTCGCGAAGAGGCGGTTTCTTCAAGACTTTTTTTCTGGCACTGGCCTCATTGGCGGCCGTGGCCCTTGTCGTGGTCGCCTTTCTTCTCTTTGAGTTCGAAAAGCCGACCCTGGTTCTGGAAAAGGAGATTAAATATCTGGGCGGCAAGGTGGAACTGCCCCTGCGGGTCACGGACCAGAAAAGCGGCATCAGCTCTATCGTCATCACCCTGAAACAGGGGGAGAAAACAGAGCAGCTCCTGGAAAAGACCTTCCCGCGCCAGGCCTGGTTCAAGCCCGCCGGTCCTGCGTCGATCAGTGAAAAGGTGGTGATCGATGCCCAGAAAGCCGGGATCAAGGAAGGTCAGGCGGAACTGTTGATTTCAGTTCGCGATTTTTCCCTGAACGGCCTGTTCAAGGGGAATGAAACCCTGCAGCGGATTCCAGTAACCATGGACACCAAACCGCCCAAAGTAACGATTGCCCATGCCCAGCGGGCCATCCATCCCGGCGGCAGCGGTATAGTTCTCTACACCATTTCGGAACCACCCGGAAAGCATGGGGTGATGATTGACACTACCTTTTTCCCAGGGTTTCCCCTTGGCAAGAAAGACGCTTATATTTGTTATTTTGCACTGCCCTGGGACGCCAAGCAGCCGGAGAAGATGAGGGTTATCGGCAATGACGAGGCCGGAAACGAGACCTCCCTGCCCTTGATCACCACCTTCAAAAAAGAGCTTACCAAACGGGACAGCATCAATCTCAGCGAGCTGTTCCTCCAACAGAAAATCCCGGAATTTGAACAGCATTATCCGGAGATGAAGGGGACTTTGGTGGAAAAATACCTCTATGTCAACAACCAGGTGCGGCAGAGCAATGCCCAGACCATCGCCCAAGCCTGCTCCGCCACCGATTCGCAGCAGTTGTGGGCCGACCGCTTCCTGCGTATGTTTGGTTCCGGCCGGGCCGGATACGCTGATCAACGCACCTACATGTACAACGGTACGGCCATCGACACCCAAACCCACCTCGGGGTTGACATTGCCTCCTTGGAACGGGCCGAAATCCGGGCTGCCAATCGAGGCAAGGTGGTCTTTGCCACCTATTTAGGCATTTACGGCAACGCGGTCATCATCGACCATGGCCAGGGAATCGCCAGCCTCTACTCCCATCTAAGCAGCATCGACACCACCGTAGGTACCTTGGTGGAAAAGGATCAGCCAATCGGCCATTCCGGTGCCACAGGAATGGCTGGCGGCGACCACCTCCACTTCTCCATGCTGGTGCATGGCATTTTTGTCACCCCGATCGAGTGGTGGGACCAGCACTGGATCGATGTCAATATCAAGTCCGTCCTCAATGCGCTCTAATTCAACCCAGGAAAAGATGGGAAATGGGACGGGGAACAGAGGTGTTCCCCGTTTCCGGTGGCGACGACCGCCGTTTTTGCTCTACAGCTACATTGCCAACGAGCTCCTGGCCCCATTCTTCGCCAGTTTTCTCATCCTCTACTGTGTCTTTTTCCTAGTCCGTCTCATTCCCCTGCTAGAGATAGTCCTCTCGCTGCGCATCGGGATCGGCGACTTTATCCGCCTGTTTTCCTATATCTTTCCCCACATGCTGCTCTACATTATTCCCATGGCCAGCATGGCCGGAGTCATTGTCGGCTTCACCCGCCTGACCAACGACCGGGAGATCTTGGCGCTCAAGGCCTGCGGCGTCAGTCTCAAACAAATGCTGCCGCCGGTGCTTCTCATTGCTGCCGCCATCGCCTTCCTGACCGGCTTTTTTTCCATCCGGCTCATCCCCGCCGGTGCCCTGGGGGTCAAGCAATTGATGTTTCAGCTGGCCAAGGAAAAAATCGACAAGGGACTGAAGGCCAAGGAATTCACGGAGGCCCTGGGCGACATTGTCGTCTATGTCGATGCAATCGACGACCAGCAGGGATGGCACGGGGTCTATGTCTCCGACATGCGCGGCGGCCGCACCCAGCCCCTGATCACCGTTGCCAAATCAGGCCACATGGAGGCCGAGATGGAACGGATGTTGGTGACCATCATCCTCACTGACGGCACGCTCCATAACAACGAGGGTCCGGATAACCAAGTGATCCGCTTCGCGCGCTATCAACTGCAAATCTCTCTCCGGCCACCGACTCAGATCGGCAAGGAGGACGTCACCAGTCAATCCCGTGGCGCCATGAGCCAGGACCAACTCCTCCAGGCAGCCGCTCGGCAAAAACCCGACTCCAAAGAAGCAAAAATTTACCTCTCCGAATACCATCACCGGTTAATCCTGCCGGTGGGTTGTTTTCTCCTCAGCCTCATTGGGCTGCCGCTGGGCCTGCAGGCTGGCCCTGGCAGACGCGCTGTGGGCATCCCGCTGGGGCTCGCTTTTTTCGTGTTCTATTACATCACTCTGACCACGACCCGAGTGATGAGCGAGGATGGTTTTTTACCCCTGATATTGGGCATGTGGCTACCCAACATCCTTTTTTTTATCCTGGCGATATTCCTCTTCCTCCGAGTGCAGCAGGAGCGCCCCCTTGTTCCTGAACGTCTGCAAGCCGTTTTTCTAAAACTCTATGACCGCTTTCTCAAAATTGCCTGTCAACGGCTTATTCACCTGACCCGAAGGGTGAGCAACCGCTGGATATTACATAAACCTGCCCTCAAGAAAGAGGTGGACCCAAGTCCTCCTTCACTCCTGATTCACGCCAACAGCACCACCGGCATCTATCATCTTCCAGATTGTGCCCAGTACAATTGTCCGGAATGCCGCTTGAAATTCAAGAGCATCGCAATAGCCCAGGAGGCCGGATTTGTCCCCTGCGAGTTCTGCGCAACTCGGGTGGCAAAGGCGCAGACCGAAACGGACTGATTGCATCCAGGAGAGCCTTACCTGTGCAAGGCCTTTTCATTCGATCACACTGTAATCGCGAAAGGAACCGCATTTCAGGTTCTTTTCTCACCGGACAGCGCTGAGTCGTCCCACTTTCCCTCCAGACTCGCGAGGCAACACCAACTCATGCGCTGGTTCATCCTTGCTGCCTTCGTTCTCCTGCATGCGGCGGCTGCAACAGGCCTTTTCTCATCTGAAGCAGTGGCTCCGGTCGTGGCTGGTTCAATTTACCTCCCCCTCATGCCACTCGAGGCTGTGGGCATCCCGGTGTTTGATCACGCTGAATCCGGCGGCTGGGCGCCCCCCTCGCTGCTTGGTTGGATGATAGTTGTTTCCCTCTGGTCTGCTCTCTGGTTGGTGATGGCGACGCTTCTGTCACGCCTTTTCACGAAAAGAGGAGGCCGTTCCTGACCTCGTGTTTGCCCGTATCCCGCCAGAGATCCTGGCTTCGGCAAGGTTTCTCTGCCGATAAAAAGCCGGCTTTCATGGAAGCCTGGTTGCCTCTACAGGCGATGCATTTCGCCCTGACAGCAAACCAGAGATTTCTCCCGCTGGTCGAAATGATAGCAGATAAACGATCTGTGAACGCTGCATCTCTCTGTCATGCTCTGCTGTCATCTCGAACGCAGAGAGAGATCTCATCCTTCTAGCCCTCCAGGCTCAGTATTTCTGTTACCGTCTCTTTGTCCGAAGTCAGAATGACTAGCCCAACAGGGTAACGGCGTCTGGTGCGAACCGTAGGTGCATTGTTTCGCCAATGGCGGGGCGTTGGTGCTGGTAGCTGGCGCGATCCATGAGCACCACCATCAGGACGCCGATATTGACTACCGCCCTGATCTTCTCGCCTTCGGCCATAATGAGCACAATTGTCCCCATGACACCCTCATTTGCATGCAGATCGTCAGTTCGGCTGAGCGTTATTTTTTCGGGATCGATGTAGACCCGTCCGCTCCTTTTCAGTTGGTCAGCCGACGGCGGCGTGGCGAAAGGGATGGCCACCCGGCCATGCAGAGAACAGCGGAGGCAGCCGTTTCCCCCTGAAAGCAGGGAGCAGGCATAACTGTTCTCGTAGGTCGTGGCCGCCAGCCGACCGTTTTCCAGCACCAGGGTGTCCTGGGCCAGGGCCGCGGCTTGCAGCCGGTCATGGGTGGTGAAGATGATGGTGGTGCCCCGGGCCGCATTGATCTGTTGGAGCAGCACACTGATAACTGCCTGATTTTCTGCATCCACGCTGGCGGTGGGTTCGTCGCAGAGCAGAACGCTGGGTGCAAGCGCCAGGGCGCGGGCCAGGGCCAGCCGTTGGGTCTCACCGCCGGAGAGTTCATGGGCGCGTGCAGACTTGAAGGGCCGCAGTCCGACCATCTCCAGAACCTCGTCGACCACCCGCTGTCGCGCTTCTTTCTCCATCCGTCTGATTTTCAGTCCAAATTCGATATTGTTGCTGACCGTGGTGGAAAACATGATCGGGTGCTGATCGACCACAACGACTTGCCGCCGCAGGTGCAGCATTGCGGCCCGCGAGGCTGCCACCGCTTGGCCGCGAAAGACCATTCTGCCGGTGGTCGGCGTTTCCAGAAAACCGAGGATATTCAGCAGGGTGGTTTTGCCAGCGCCATTGGGCCCAAGCAGGGCATAGATGCGGCCGCTCTCGATCTCCAGATGGTCAATATCCAGAACCACTCGCTCGTTGTACTGCTGGGTCACCTGGGTCAGGGAGTAGAGCATCATCGGCTACTCCTCCCCTGGACAAGATTAAAGAGCACATTCATCCCCAGGCTCAGGGTCATGAGCACCAGTCCCAGGGCCACGGCCAGGGTGAAGGAGCCTTTGTCGTATTCCAGGGCCATGGCGGTGGTCATGGTGCGGGTAAAGCCTTTGATGTTGCCGCCAAGCATCATCGAGATGCCGATCTCGGAAATCACCCGGCCAAAGGCGGAAATGACGGCGGCGGCTATGCCGAACCGGCCTTCGCGCAGCACCACCAAGGCGGTCTGCCAGCCATTGGCTCCCAGCGTCCGGGCGGTCTTGCGATAGCGCTCGTCGACCCGGCTGATGGCGGCGATGGTCAGGGCGGCGATCAGCGGCACAATGAGGATGAACTGGCCGATGATCATCGCCTGCTGGGTGTACAACAGGTCCAGGGGGCCGAAGATGCCGCGCCGGGAAATGAAGACATAGACGAACAGGCCAATCACCACCGTAGGCAGGGCCAGGAGGGTGTTGAGCAGGGTGATGATGATCCGCTTGCCCGGCAGGCGGCCGTGGGCGATGGCAAATCCGGCTGGAATGCCCACCAGAGCCGCAAACACCGTGGCCAGGCAACTGACCGAGAGCGAGACGCGAACAATAGTCAGCAGCTCCGGATCGAGTGACCAGGCCAGACGGCAGGCGGAAAGAAAGCTCTCAAGGAAAAAGGCCATGGGTTTGAGCAGATGAAAAGGTGGTAAAAAAAAGCGGGTGGAATCACAAATTCCGCCCGCCCGGATGGCTGAAAGCTAATCCAGCCCTTATTTGGCGTCGGGGAAGAACAGTTGCTTGCCGTGCAGTTTGTAGTCGGCGATGACCTGCTGGCCCTTGGGGGATACCAGCCACTGGGCCATCTGCTCAGCCAGGGCAGCCTGCACATGAGGATGCTTGGCAGGATTAACCGGAATGATGCCGTACGGATTGGCCAGCTGGTTGCCGCCCTCGCAGAGGATATCCAGATTCACCGGCACTTCCCGGCCGAATTTGTATTTGATGTAAGTGCCGCGATCCGCGATGGTGTAGGCCTGTTTTTCATCGGCGATGGTCAGGGTCTTCCCCATGCCCTGGCCAACGGAAAGGTACCAGTCGGTGCTGGCTGCCGGGTGGACGGACTTGATCTCGACCTGCTTGCCGTCCTTTTCCACGGTTGAGGTCCCGGTTTCCAGGGGCAAACCTGATGCTTTCCACAGCTCCTGCTCCTTGGCATGGGTGCCGGAATCATCACCCCGGGAAATAAAGGTGGTCTTGGCGCTCGCGATCTTCTTCAGGGCGTCGGCGCCTTCGGTCGTGCCTTTGATTTTCGCCTTGTCGCCGGCCGGCCCGACAAGGATAAAATCGTTGTGCATTACCGCGTAACGCTCGGTGCCAAAACCGTCCGCCACAAAGGCGTCTTCCCGAGCCCGGTCATGGACAAAAATAACATCAACATTGCCGTCGATGCCGTCCCGGATGGCGGCGCCCGTGCCCTTGGCAATCACCTTGACCGTGATGCCGGTGTCTTTTTCCAGGGCCGGCAGCAGCACATCCAACAGACCGGATTCCTGAGTCGAAGTGGTCGTCGACATCTTGATCACTTTTTGTTCAGCCAGGGCAGCCGTCCAAGCAAAAGTGGTCAAGATAAGACCGCAGAATACTATTTTTCCGAATTTCATCGCATACTCCTCTTGAGTGATTTCAGGCAGATATCCACCCCTGCCCCTTACATGGTCTGACTTTCCTGGAAGACGATCTTGCCCGCCAGGCTTAAATCGTATCCCTTGATCGAGCGCCCGGCCTCCTTGAAGGGGTCCGACTGCAACAGGCCGAAAAAGGCCTGGATCGACTGCTCGAAAAAGACCTCCTTGGACACCAGCAGATCGAACCGCTCCCAGCGCAGGGGCAGGAAACCCAGATCCAGCGCCCCGGCTACCGCTTCGATCCCCGGCCCGACGTCGGCCCGTCCTGCCAGGATCTCCAGGCCGACATCCATGTGGCGCGGCACCTCGTAGTCATAGCCGATAATCTTGTCGCTCCGGATACCAGCCTTGTGCAGTTCGCGATCCAGGAGCAGCCGGGTGCCGGTTCCCAGCGACCGGTTGACCAGCCGCAGGCCCGGCTGGCCGAGATCGGCCACCGAGAGGATTTCCCGTGGATTGTTCTTTTTGACCAGCAGCCCCTGGAGGCGGCGGCAGAAATTAACCACCACCGGCATCTTGTCGAACTCCTGGGCCGCAAACTGAAAATTGTAGTCGGCTTCATCGTCCTGGATGAGATGGCTGGCGGCGATATGGCAGAGGTTGCTGCGCAGTGCTTGGACGCCGCCCAGGCTGCCGAGGTTGCCGAAGACCGCCAGGTGTCCGGAAAACGAACGGTTGAACAGGGTGATGGTCTTGTCGAGGAGGATGTCGTTACTGCCGGCAAGAACGACCAGTCGCTGGTTGGAGGTCAGGGGGCGGATATTTTCGGGAAAATTGATGGTATTGTTTTCCACCCACTGTTCGATCAGGTATTGGGGAAAGAGCCATTTGCCGGCAATCTTCGTGGCCGGCATAGCCTTTTCGGCAACCAGGGTGTACACCATCTTTTCATGGATGTTGAGGAGTTCGGCGACTTCTTTGGTGGTCAGCAAGCGTTTCATGGACGATCCCGGTGGAGATGGAAGAGGAACTGGTGCCGTCCCGACAAGATGGCCTTTTTCGTCGCTTTCCGTCAAGACTCTTGCGAGTTTTCCGTTCTCTTTTTCCATTACCAACTCATTCCTACCATTTCTGACATTCACAGGAAGCCTGTTACCCGACTGCATCAAGGGTTGAGCGAGGCGTTCAATGACTGTGTTCCTTTGGTTCCCTCGTTTCCCACCCCTGAAGGATCGACCAGTGGCGGAAGCGGCGCGGCATGTGACTGCCGATGCAACCGCTGATCAGGATCAGCCAGAGCAGCGGCACGGTCAAGGCCGGTGTGAAGTGAATAAGGAGACATAGACCGAGGTGAAGGAGGGCAAGCAACCCCTTGCCCCGGTGCAGCCAGCGCGAATCGTGCAGCCATTCCAGAATAAGGAGCAGGCACCCGGTGAGGATGGTCAGGTGGTGCCAGAGGGTCAGGCGGGCAAAAGGCACCAGGAGGAGATCGCCGCCGAAGAGCACCGCGGCCACGCCGATATGGCCGGTTCGCGCCGCAATACCGAGCCAGCGCATGGTGCCGGAAGGCCTGGTTTGCTGCCGGGAGGTATCGGTCGGTTGCCTGACGTTTCCTGATTGTGTAGATGGTTCCATCATTTTTATAAAATCTTTCCCGGGTGGCTTCTTCCAGTCATGAACGCAGCGATTGGTTGGGAAGCAATTGACAGTCGCTACAGTCGCCGGTACCTTGCGTTCATGCAACCATTCCTTCATGCCTAAGGCCGCGCCATGCCCTCTTTCACCGACTGTTTTGCCCGTAACCAAGGTTCTTTGACCGACGAACAACAGCACCTTCTCCATAAAAAGCGGGTGGCGGTGATCGGGTGCGGCGGCCTGGGCGGTTATGTGATCGAGGAACTGGTGCGCATCGGGGTGGGACAGTTGCACCTCTTTGACCCCGATGTCTTTTCTCCGAGCAACTGCAACCGCCAGCTCAACGCCCTTATGCCGACCCTGGGACAAAACAAAGCGGAGGTTGCGGCCAGCCGGGCAGCCAGCATCCATTCCTTCAGCAAGGTCACCGCTTTCCCTGTGGATTTCAGAATTGCCTGCGAGGAAGAATCATTGCAGGTCGATGTGGCGGTCGACTGCCTCGACAACCTCCAGGCCCGGCGCGATCTGGCTGCCCTGTGCAATGGCAGGTCCATGCCCCTGGTGCACGGTGCGGTCAGCGGCTGGTACGGCCAAGTGGGCGTGCAGCTGCCCGGCACTGATCTGATCGAGCGCCTCTATCCGCAGCGGATGACTGAGAATTCGGCACCCTCGGTGCTTTCCTTCACCGTGGCGGTCATTGCCAGCCTGCAGGCCGCCGAAACCGTCAAACTCCTCCTCGGCCTCCCCTCCTCCCTGCACAACAACTGGATGCACATCGACCTGAAGGACACCGATTTTCTGTTAAACGAGCGATAATCAGGCGAAACTTTCTTTTCAGTCCAGCGGAACCAGATGCCCCGTCTCCCGGGTCGAATATCCGCCCATCCCTTCCACTGTCTGCTTAAACAGCGGCGTGTCGATCACCGCCAGCACCGCCTGCATCATCGGTGTATCGAACATCTCACCGGGAATGAGCAGGTCGTAACGTTCTTCCACCAGCGGCACGAAATCAAGGCCCAGTGCCCTAGCCGCGCTTTTGATCCCCAGCCCCACGTCCACCTTGCCGGAGAGCACCGCCACCGCCACTGCCATGTGGGTGTATTCATCCTGCTGGTAGCCGTCGATTCCGTCCGGATCAAGGTCATGGCGGCTCAATTCGTAGTCGAGGAGCACCCGGGTACCGGAACCGGCCTGACGGTTAATGAAGCGTATACCGGCACCGAACAGGTCGCGGACACCGGTAATGTTCTTCGGGTTTCCCTTGGCGACGATGAAACCCTGCTCGCGGTGGACCAGGGTAACGATGCGGATATCGCGTCCAGCCAGGTGTTTGCGGATATAGGTGGTGTTGTACGAGCCATCCTTGGGGTCGAGCAGGTGCGAACCGGCGAGATGGCACATCCCCTGCTTGAGCGCCATGATGCCGCCCAGACTACCGACATGGGTCGAAGCCAGGGGATAGGCAGGATCCTGCTTGCGGAGATAATCGCCCAGCACATCCAGGCAGAGGTCGTGACTGCCGGTGCAGAGCAGGGTCCGCTCCACCTGGGGCTGAGGGACGAGCAGCTCGATTGTCACCTCGCGGCCGTGCATTTCGCCCTCGGAGGCGGCGGCTATGCAGAGGATGCCGTTGGCGCGAGTCAGGGTGGTGATGGCGCCAGCGCCCTGCTTGAGTGGCACAGCCACGAAATTGGCACCGATACGGCCAACGATCATCCGCCGGAATTCTTCAATGCCCGAGCGCGAGGGCAGGTCTTTGGCCAGAATCGCCTTGATGGCGACCGGCGGCGCCACATAAACGCCCTGCATGTGAGCCAGGAGGGGAACCACCAGCTGTTCCATGGCAATGATGGCCGAGACCGGATAGCCGGGAATGCCGACAACCGGCTTGTCGGCAATCGCTCCCAAAATGGTGGGTTTGCCGGGCATGATGGTGATCCCGTGCACCAAGACCTCACCCAATTGCTCAATGATCCGCACCGTGTAATCGGCGCTGCCGGCCGAGGAACCTGCATTGATGATCACCAGATCAGCCTCGGTGGCGAGAACAGCGGCGAGATGGGTTTTAATCGAGTCGAAATCATCACTGATGATCGGCGTGATCTCGACCTCGACTCCGGCCTGTGCGGCCAGACCGGCAAGGACTATGGCGTTTGATTCAATGGTTTTGCCCGGAGGGATGGCATCGGGAGAGTCCTCCAGAGTGACCAGTTCGCTGCCGGTGGGGATGATCACCACCTTGGGCCGTTTGCGCACCCGGATCGTGGCGCAGCCGCCGGTGATCAGGGCACCGATGTCCGGCGGCCGGAGCTGGTGACCAGTAGGAAAGAGCAGTTCGGTGGCCACGATGTCCTCGCCCACCTTGCGGACATGCTGCCAGGGGTAGACCGGCGCGCGGATCAGTCCTTCCTTGCCGTCCTCGCTGAGCAGGACATTTTCGATCATGATCACCGCGTTCTTCTCCGGCGGCAGCGGGTAGCCGGTGTTGATCAGCACCGCCTCGCCGAAATCGAACCGCAGGGTCACCGGCGTCTCGTCGGTGGCCCCGAACGTATCTTCGGCCCTTACCGCCAGGCCGTCCATGGCGGCGGAATGAAACGAGGGCGAGGAGAAACGGGCGCTGACCGGCCCAGCGGTCACCCGGCCAAGGGCCATGCGCGAGGCGATGGTTTCCTCGCCGGTTGAATGGGGGGCGAAACGGGACCAGAACAGCTGCTGGGCCTCCTCCCGGGAATGCATCTGGAGATAGATTTTTCGTTGCATGGCAGGTTTCCGATAGAAAAAGAATTCTTAGGGAAAGAGCAGGACGGGACTCATGACACCTTTATCCAACCCTTCGACATCTCGACCGATGGGCAGGAGGCCGTCAGCCCGGACCAAAGGGTTGAGTAGGCCGGATTTGCCGTAGACCGGGGTGGCAAGGGGCGGGGCGCCGTTGTCCTGCGGGGTCAGGCGGACGCGGACATAGTCTTCCCGGCCGATGACCGAGGGGATCTGCTGGGCGGTGATTGCCTTGACCGTTCTGAGTCCCAGTGTTGCCCCCAGGCCCGAATACTGCCGCAACAGCGGCCGGACAAAACAGTGAAAGACCACCAGGGCCGAGGCAACGTGACCGGGGAGGCCGAACAGGGCTTTGTTGCCTTGGCGGGCGAGGATGGTGGGTTTACCCGGCCGGACCGAAACCCCATGGACCAGCATCTGGTTGCCCGGCATGGCAGCAAAAACACGCTGGGTGAAATCACGCTGGCCCACTGAGCTGCCACCGGAGAGCAGCAGCACGTCGGCATCATTGAGGGCCTCAGTGCAGACAGCGAGCATCCGGTCAAAATCGTCGCCGCAGATACCATGCACCAGAGCAATGCCGCCGGTCTCTTCGACCAGGGCAGCCAAGGTAGTGGAATTAATGTCGCGGATCTTGCCCGGAGGCGGCGTCTGGTCAGCGGGCACCAGTTCGTCGCCGGTGGAAAGTATCGCCACCCGAGGCCGGCAATACACCGGAACCGAAGTGATGCCCAGGCCGGAGAGCACCCCCAGGTCCTGGGGGCGTAAACAGCTGCCCCGATCGAGGATCGCTGTACCGGGGGCGTAATCCTCGCCGCTACGGATAACGTTTTCCCCTGGGGCCACTGGCCGGAAAATCGCCACCGTTTCTTCGTCAAAGGGTTGGGTGTACTCGACCATAACCACGGCGTCCGCCTTCTGGGGCAGCTCACCGCCGGTCCAGATGCGTGCTGCCTGCCCGGGCCGCAGGCTCAGGGCTTGGCCCGATGCACCCATGGCAATCTCGCCAATCACCGTCAACAGAGCGGTTTCCGACTCGGAGCAGCCAAAGGTGTCGGCGGCTCGGACCGCATAGCCGTCCATGGTGGATCGGGAAAAAGGCGGCAGGGCCTCGCTGCTGACCAACTCCTCAGCCAGAATGCGGCCACGGGCGGTGCCGACCGCGACCATCTCGGATTCAAGCGGAGCAAAATCGGTAAAGAGGGCGACGAAATCGGAGGGACTGATCAATTTGAAAAAATCGTTCATGTTTTCCTTGCCTGGGCAATGCTCCGTTGCGCCTTCGGAGCAGGGAAACGGTTGCCGGAACCACAATCAACCGGCGATGGGCGTCATTGGCGACACAAATAGGGAGACCATGCGCTCGACTATAGCACGGAACCGGTGAATTGGAGCAGGGAATGTGCCGCCTGAGAGGGGAAAGTGTGGAAGAGAAATCGGCGGAAAAATCAACCCCCGCCGATATTGGGAAAGATAGCCAATTGGTCGTTTTCAGCCGGAACCTGCTGCAGTTCGCAGTGGCGTGAGTTGATCATGGTCACACCGACCTCATCGAGCGGCACCCCGAGGGAGCGGATGATCGCTTCCACCGTGGTTCCCTCGGGAAAGTCCATCTGCTGCTGCTTGAAGCGGTTATCCCGGAAGTAGGCGAACAGTTTGACCGTCAGCTGCATACGTTTTTTGTTTTTTTGAATGCGTTGGCTTGAGGCGGGAAAACGCTCATGCTCTCGAGCCTTTTGCAAAAATGAAAAGAATGTCTGTTTCGATCCGATTATCTGGAGAAGAGCGAAACGTTTTATCTTGTCATTTCGAGTGGTAGCGAGAAATCTCGTCCTTTGAAATACGAGATTTCTCGCTCTGCTCGAAATGACAGAACAAGGTTGTTACTTGGTGAGAGCCGTTAAAAATTCCAGAACGAATCAATGGCCTCGTCGGTGATATCCCAAACGACATTATGGGGTGCAATCGCTTCCTCGGAAAAAAACTCGGGCAGCCGGTCATCCTTGTTGGTGAAACCGGCTGCCAGGTTGAAGGCCCGTTCGGTTTTAAGAATGGTCATGCCGAGGTTGGTGACGTCATTGGCCACCAGATGGATGCCGTAACGGGCATTGAGCAGGTCGATCAGGGCCGGCAGACAGGTAGGGTCATCCAGGGCGGCAAAGGCCACGAACAGGCACATGCCGGTGGAATCGATGGCGGCGGTGGCGATCTGCAGGTTGCGCGACAGCTCTACCTGCCCTTCCTTGCTCAACGGATCGACCTTGCCGCCCACTCCAAGGATGTTGGTGGCAATGGTGTAGCCCATGGTGTGGTCGGCGCCCTGGGTGGAGGTGGCGTAGGTGATGCCGATACCCTTGATAGCGCGGGGATCGTAGGCCGGGATAGCCTGATTCTTGACCACCGGCACCCGAGTGACGCCGAAAGCCTTGCCGACCGAACCGGCACCGTTGCCGATGATCCGTCCCAGCGGAGTACCCTTGGCAACGTCTTCTTTAAGGATGCGGCACAACTCGGCGCCGTCGCCAAACTTAAGTACACCGGCCTCCATGGCCACGCCGAAGGCTACCGGGATTTCGATCGAATCGACGCCGATATCGTCCATCAGGCTGTCGGCTTCGGCCACATAATCGAGATTGTCGATGCAGCAGTCGGCGCCCAGGGCCCAAATGGTCTCGTACTCAAAACCGGAAGTTTTGTACTGGCCCTTGGCGTCGGCATAGATCTGCGAGCAGTTGATGACGCAGCCGGGGTGGCAGTTGTGTTTCGGCTTGCCGCCACGGGCGACAATAGTGTCGTGCATGGTCTCGCCGGAAATGGCCTCATGGCCTGCAAACTGACCGCTGGTAAAGTTGCGGGAAGGCAGACCACCGGATTCGTTGATGATATTGACCAGGACGTTGGTGCCGTATTGGCCCAGGGCTTTGCTGATGGGATTGTCAATCAAGGCCTTGGCAAAGGTGCGGCTGGCAACCTTGAAGGCCTCGGGGTCGGCGATTTCGACCTTGCGGTCGGTCGGTTCGATGGCAATGAATTTGATTTTTTTAGAACCCATGACCGCGCCAAGGCCGCCGCGACCGTGGGAACGCATGTGGCTATCCGGGTCCTTGACCGAAATATTGGCCCCGAGCATTTTCATTTCGCCAGCCGGGCCGATGGTGATGACTCCGACCTTGTCGCCAAACCGTTTGTTGAGGGTTTGAACCACGGCAAAATTGCCCAGGCCAACCACCTCGGTTTCTTCCTTGATGGTAACGCCGCCGGCATTGACGTGCAGGCTGTACCACTTGCTGTCGTCAGCTGGTTTGCCTTCGATGACCAGGGCCTTAACGCCCAATTTGGCTAGCATCTGCGCCGAAGTGCCGCCGGAATTAGATTCTTTGATGGTGCCGGTCAGGGGGCTTTTGGCACCGACCGAGAGGCGGCCGGAGTTGGCTGCCTGGGTGCCGGAAAGCAAGCCTGGGGCAAAAACCAGTTTGTTGTTTTTTCCGAGCGGATGACAGGTGGGTTTGACTTCGGCGGCGACAATGGTTGAGGTCAGACCGCGCCCGCCCAGGCCCATCCATCCCTCGGGTACAGCTTCGACCTTGGTGCTCAGGTCCGACATGTTCACACGAAAAATTGTATCAGCCATACAATACCTCCTCTACAAAAAAAAGAATAACCGGGCTCAAGGGGGGGAACCCGTACCCGTAATGATAGACAGTGGGTGTGTTGTAAAAAAACAAAGATTCAATATGTTGCTTGCAATTTAGTGCGGCTTACTTCACTTGTCAACACTTGTACGAATTGGTTGATTCTGGTTGGAATTGGATTAGAGAGACAGGGTCACAAGGAGTAAAAGACCCTGCCTCTCCTTTCCAGGGGGAACGTGAAATGCGGGACGCAACCTCGCGTCCCGCAACGCCAACCACAGCGTAACTGGTTCCAGTGAAGAGTGTGCAAAACCGGTGCAGCCCGCACAGGCCAAGTCAGGGAAAACAGGGGCAGGCTGCACCGGGAAATTTTTTAGGTCGATAGTCTGTAGGTGTGTAGTCTGGAGCCAGCTATCAACCTACAGACTACACGCCTAACCACCTGCTTTTACAGCGCCGCAGTATAGATCGCCTTGACATCCACATCCTTGGGACAGCGCGGATTAGTCAGACCGCAGGCGTCCTTCTGGGCGTTGGCGACCATGGTGTCGATGTCGGATGCCTTGACATCTTTGCCGTAGCGCTTGCCCAACTCGATCAAACCACCGGGGATACCGATATCGGCGGACAGCTTCTTGATTGCCACCAGGGCCAGCTCAGCGGCATCGCGGGGGGCCAGGCCGGTGGTGACCTCACCCATCAACTGGGCGATCTTGATAAAGCGGTCCATCTTGGCGATCAGGTTGAACTTCTCGACATGCGGCAAGAGGATGGCATTACACTCACCGTGCGGCAGGTCATAGAAACCGCCCAACTGATGGGCCATGGCATGCACATGTCCGAGGCTGGCGTTGTTGAAGGCCATGCCGGCCAGGTACTGAGCAAAACACATGCCTTCGCGGGCCTCGATGTCCTGGCCGTTGGCCACGGCCGGGCGCAGGTACTTGGCAATCAATTCAATGGCTTTCTCGGCGGCGGAGTCGGTCATCGGGTTGGCGATGGTCGACACGTAGGCCTCAACGGCGTGGGTGAGGGCGTCCATACCGGTGGCGGCGGTCAGTGCCGGCGGCATGCCCATCATCAGGATCGGATCGTCCACGGCAATGCCCGGAGTGACGCGCCAGTCAACAATGGCCATCTTCACGTGCCGGGAGGTGTCGGTGATGATGCAGAAACGGGTCATCTCGGAAGCGGTACCCGCAGTGGTGTTGACCGCCAAGTAAGGCGGCATGGGCTTGGAGGATTTGTCGACGCCTTCATAGTCGTGGATCTTGCCGCCGTTGGCAATCACCAGACCAACGCCCTTACCGCAGTCGTGGGAGGAACCGCCGCCCAGGGTGATGAGGGAGTCGCATTTCTCTTTCTTGTAAACGTCGACGCCAGCGTGGACGTTCTTGTCGGTGGGGTTAGGGATTGTTTCATCATAGACCACATATTTCATCTTGGCGGCGTCAAGCAGATCGGTGATCTGCTTGGTGATGCCCGCGCCGGTGATGCCCTTGTCGGTGACGATCAGCGGTTTGGAGCCGCCCAGGGCCTTGATTTTATCCGGGATCTGCTTGGAAGCACCAATTCCGATGAGGGTAACGCTGGGAATGAAATAACCGTAGACTTGTTCACGAACTGCCATAATGACACCATCCTTATCTAAATTTTAGGGGGAGTTCTTTTTTGTCCTGCAAAAGTTCCTGCCTCTCTTTGGATCCAAATATGCGCTACCCATTTATAGCAATGATCGTGCCATCTGCAAAGTAACATAATTCCAGCAATTTATACCGAATGAACGTTTTGAAGTTCCGCAAAATGTCCCGCACGATAGAGTTGGCGGGTAAGAATGACTGAGGATTTGACAGTCAATTGCCCCAAATCGACTGAAAACAACAGGTTCCAGACCTATTGAGTCAAATTGGGCCGGCAATTATCTACAATGGGTCATTGTGACACAATTGGCAATCGGATGAAGCGCGATGGAAAGTGCTGCTGATTGAAGCAATGAGAAATGTTGAAAGGAAATCTTGATAACTTATGCGGAACAACGCCATTTATACCATTTAAATGAAAATCAATACCCGTCCAGCGAAGGCAATCCCGCATGCCGACTTTCACCGGCTGAGGTGACCAGCACTGCAGCCGCTCCGCTGATGGGGCACTTGTTCTCGCAGATGCCGCAGCCAATGCAGAGGTGATCGATCACGTACGGTTGCCGCACTTTGACCCGTTCCCCCTTGCTGTTTTCGATCTCGACCTCCCGGAATTTGATGGCCTTGTCGGGCGTTGGGCAATGCTCTTCGCAGACGATGCAGGGAATGCCGGAGACATAGGGCAGGCAGCGATTTTTGTCGAAGTGGGCGCGACCGATAACCACCGCTTGTTTTTCAGTTTTGCTCATTTTTAAAATGGCACCGGTGGGGCAGACCTGGCCACACAAGGTGCAGTTGTATTCGCAGTAGCCGATGCGGCCGATCAGCCGTGGAGTGAAGACACCTTCTAGGCCCGCTTCCAGCCAGGAGGCATGCAAGGCGTTGCCAATGCAGACCTTCATGCATTCACCGCAGCGCACGCAGAGGCCGAGAAATTCTTTTTCCGCCAGGGCGCCAGGCGGCCGGATAAGCATCGGGTCGGCATGCCGGGCATGCGGCCGGGTCGGCAAGACAAGCGGCGCCAAGGCTCCGGCGGCCAGCGAGGCCATCATTGCCCTTCGCGATAGATCAGGTGCTTGCCTGCCATTTCCACTGGGGAGCAAACCAAAATGGATGCGGGATCGAGGGCAGTGAGTCAGGCAATCGAGACAGAGGGTACATTCCGCGGTGGCGATGGCCCTGGTCTCATCTATGGCCGCCATCGGACAGACGGAGCGGCACTGCCGACATTGGCCGCATTCGGCCGAGCCTCCGGTGAGCCGCACCAGGGAAAAACGGGCAACAAGAGCCAGTAGTGCCCCCAGCGGGCAGACCTTGCGACAGAAAAACCGGCGTTCCACCCAACTGAGGCCCAGCACCGCCAGCAGCAGGAACAGGGAGAAAACAGACAGCGCATATACCTTGTCGCTAAAAGGGAGCACGAAACGTTTCAGCAGGGCGTAGACCGGCTCGGTCAGGGCGTTCACCCACGGGGGGGCCTGTTGATAGGTCCAGGTGAACAGGGTGGTGGCCGCATGATCAAAGCCCGGATGGACAGCAAAGCTGAAGCCGCGCACCAACAGGGAGAAGGGGTCGAGGTACCCGGCAAGAGGTAGGCCGAAGCAGGCGGCGGCAAGGAGAAAGAACAGCAGATAGTATTTGAGCTGCCGCCGACCCGGCTCTGGAATCAGAGTATTGGTCCTTCCAAACAGGCGACGGCTGGCATCGATCAGGGCGCCCATGGGGCAGACCCAGCCGCAGAAGAACCGTCCGAACAGCAAGGTCAGCCCTAGAGTGATTAGGGCCGGCAGCATAAGGGCAATCACCGTTTTGGCGGCCAGCATGGCGGCCAAAGCGAGGAAAGGATCGATGCGAAACAGGAGGTTGACCGCCCAGTTCAGTTCATCGACCCCGGCATAATCGGTTTTGATAAACAGGACGAGGAAAAGGAGAAAAAAGAGGCTCTGGCTGATCTTTCTCCAGGCGGACGGCGACAAAAAAAGGCTGGAACGTCGCATCAGGCCTCCAGCACCTTGATCCTATCCAGGGCCATCTCACCGAGCCCCATCTTGTAGGCTGCCACGGTAGAGTCAATAGCATCGGGTGCCAGATCAAACAAGGTGGTGGCATAGGCATCGGCGGCCACCGGGTCGGCAGAGGCGATCAGGGTATCGAGCCGGCGCACATCCTTGAGGTCGCCTCCTTGCGGGCCGTTATTGAGGAGAATGCGGGTGGCATCGATGATTGTCAGTTTAGGCCGGATAACCGTGGCCAAATCCGCCAGACTCTGGCCGAGATCATGGTGCAAAGAACCCCGGTTGCCGCCGATCACGCCCATACTGTTTTTGAGGCCCAAAGTCAGCCGGGAAAGGCCGTGATGTTTGGCCACCGGCAGGTTGATGTAGCAGTCGCAGTCGAGGGCATCCTTGTAGATTTCCCATTGGGTGAGCGACTTACCCTTGGCGATCTGCATCGGCACGAATTTGCGCTGGTCAATATGTTCGATCACCGCGCGAGAATCCTTAAGCTCAAGGATCACCTGTTCGATACCGCTGTTGGCATAGCAGCGCCGCTGCTCGTTGCAGGTGCGGTCGAACACCAGTACCTTTTTGGCACCGGCTTCCAGGGCTTGGGCGACCACAGCCGCAACCACCAGGGGATGGGTGTTAGCCCCCTGTTCCGGGTTGCGGTCCCAGCCGATATTCGGTTTGACCACCACCCGGTCGCCCGGCCGGACAAACTGTCCCATCCCGCCCAAAGGCGCGAGGACCCGCTGAACCAGGGGGGAATACTCGCCACCCTTGGCGACACTGAGCAAGGCAGGCGGTTTTTCTGCAGCTAAGACTTCAGGTAAAATGGTGAATCGGGGAATGGCCAGGGTGGTACCTGCAGACCAGAGAAAAACCTCGCGGATGAATTGCCGTCTGTTCATGGACACCTCCTTTTACCCTTGGGGCGTGGGGGAATCGGCGGAAGAAGAACGCTTCGCTCCTGCCTTAATGTGAGCCGAATAGTAATCTGTTAGAGATGAAAAAACAACGGATTGAACAACGAACCGGCAGAAGTCAGCCTGATCTCTTCTTCAAGAAACCAGCACGACCTCGACGGCGAGAGCGAGAGAGATCTGCAGAAATCAATCAATCGCGTATTGCGTCAATTTCCGGTACAAGGTCTTGCGGCTGATGCCGAGGATATCGGCTGTTTTCTGGCGGTTGCCGCCGTGGTAATCAAGCATCTTGAGGATGTGCTGCTTTTCCATCGACTCCAGGGTCAAGGCGACCCCGCCGCTCTCCGAGGATTCCACCAGTTCACGGGGCAGGCAGCGCTCGGTGATGATGCCGTTTTCCGCCAGAATAATGGAGCGCTCGATGACGTTGCGCAGCTCCCTGATGTTGCCGGGCCAGTTGTAGTTGAGGATACAGGCCATGGCCCGTTCGACGATCCGGTAGCTGGTGTTGTCCGGGCTCAACGCGGTCAAAAAATAATCCACCAGCAGGGGCAGGTCTTCCTTGCGCTGCTTGAGCGAAGGAATCTCGATGCTGAAGGCGTTGATGCGGTGAAAAAATGCCTCGTTGAATCGCCCGTTTTCCACCTCCTCGGCCAAGTGGCGGTTGGTGGCGAAGAGAAAGCGGATGTTAACAGTGCGTTCCTCCTTTTCTCCCACCCGCCGGTAGGTGCCGGTCTCCAGCACCCTCAGGAGCGAAGCCTGCACCTCAAGCGGCAGCTCGCCGATCTCATCGAGAAAGAGAGTGCTGTCGTGGGCAAAAGAGAGCAGTCCTTCCCGCGATTCATTGGCACCGGTGTACGAGCCCTTGATGTGACCGAAGAGTTCGCTGCGGGCCAACTCCTTCTGCAAGGTGGCGCAGTTTTTGATGATCATCGGATTGGCGGCCAGGGGCGAGCGATTGTGGATCAGGCGAGCCACTACATCCTTGCCAGAGCCCGATTCGCCGGTGATCAGCACCGGTATCCTGGCCGGGGCCACCTTGTCGATCAGAAACTGGATGTCGCGGATGGCCTGGGAGTTGCCGATAAACCGCACCTGACTCTGCGCCTGGCCGGTGCTGTGGCGAAGCATGGCATTTTCTCGGGAGAGCAGCACCCGCTGGTGCGCTTTTTCCACGATCAGATCGAGCCGATCGAGGTTGAACGGTTTGCGGATGAATTCGCAGGCGCCCAGTTTCATGGCCTCCACCGCGATGTCGACGTCGCCGTGGCCGGTGATCATGATCACTTCGATGTGAGGAATCGATTCCCGGATTCGGATCAGCAAGTCGAGGTCGGAGACATCGGGCAGCCACAGATCCATGATGATGACGTCGAACCAGTGGCTGCGAACCATTGCCATGGCCTCGGCGCCGTCACCAGCAGTCAAGATCTCGCGACTACTGCTGGCGAGTTCCTTTTGCAGGAGCCGTCTGATTGACTCCTCGTCATCAATAACCAGAATGGAATATTTTTCTTTGTCCATCAGTGCTCCATACCCGGCAGCGAAACCCGGAATGCCGAACCCTTGCCGACAGCGCTGGTGACGCTGATTTCTCCGCGGTGATTGTTCACGATCGAGTAACAGGTGGAAAGGCCGATGCCAATCCCCTTACCGACCGGCTTGGTGGTGAAGAAGGGTTCAAACAGTTTATCCTGCACCTCCAACGGGATGCCGCAGCCATTATCATCGATGATCAGAGTCACGCCGTTGTCCGCCTCGATCTGGGTCTTAATCAGGATGATGCCGCCAGACTCGGTAGCGTCGATGGCATTGGTCAGCAGATTAATAATTACCTGTTTGAGCTGCGACTCGTCGCCAAGGATGGCCGGGAGATGGTCCTGAAGTTCTGTTTTGAGCGTGAGGTCGTGATGTTCTTTGAAGTGGTGTTTGAGGATGAACAGGGTATCGGTAACGCACTGGTTGAGGTCGACATGCCCGATGCTGGCGACGGTCGGCCGGCTGAAGGTCAACAGGGTCTGAACAATATCGCGGCAGCGCAGGCATTCCTTGATGATGGTCTCGGTATATTCCTTAAAATCGGCGAAGAGTTCGTCGTCGATTGCACCCTGGAGCTTGGAGTTCCGGCGTTGTAAACCCTGCGCGAACCCGAGGATGGCGGTCAGGGGGTTGTTGATCTCATGGGCGACGCCGGCAGCCAGGGTGCCGACCGTGGCCATTTTCTCCGCCTGATAGAACTGGGCCTGAAACTCCTTCTCCAGGGTAACATCGCGCTTAAAAAGTAAAACCTGGCGCTCGCCGGTGGGGCTGGTCTTGAGGGGTGAGGCAATGATCTCGTAGTGTTTGAAATCGTTGCCCACCTTGTAAATGCAAAGATCCTTGACGATCTGGTCGCGATCCAGAGCTCGCAGGGCCGGGCAATCATCGCAGCGGCTGTCCTTGCCCCGGAAGATTTGATGACAGTGCTGTCCGATCGGGTCGACCCCAGGAAACCACTCGATGAACACATGGTTGACACGTTGTATGGTGAGGTCTTCGTTGAGCACCACCATCAGGTCGGTGATGCCGTCGAGCAGTGCCTGAATCTCCTTGCGTTTTTTTTCCAACTCCAGGTTGGAGCCCTTCAACTGCTCGACCTTCTGCTGCAGATCCTGGTAGAAACCGAGCTTGCAGTGCTCGATGCCGACCAGATCTTCCAGGGTTGTCATGTGGGGCATCACCACACCTCCTCGCAGATCTTCAAGAACTCCTCCCACGTGGCCGGCCGGGGATTGGTCAGATTGCAGGCGTCATGGACCGCCATTTTACAAAGGGGTTCGAGGTGATGGCGTTCGCTTTCCGGGATCAATTGACTGAGGCGCAAGGCCACATCAAACGAGGCAAAAAATTGATCGAGATGTTCAATGCCCGCCAGTCCGGTTTCCTGGTCGGAACCCAGTTGGCGCTTGATGATGATCCGGCCGATCTCGGCCATTTTTTGCGGGTTGATCCCGAGGTTGAACCGCATGACGCTGGTGAGGAGTATCGGGTGCACTACTCCGTGGCGCATGTCGAAATGGCCGCCCAGAGAGTGGGCCAGGGCGTGTTCGGCCCCGAGCCCTGCATTGCTGAAGGCCATGGAGGCGGAGACCGCAGCGATGCTGAGCTGTTCAAGTGAGTCCAAAGAGCGGGTGGCCACAGCACGAGGCAGGTTGGCCAGGATCAAATCGATGGCCTTGAGCGAGTGCATCTCGGTAAAGGGTGAGGCGATGCGCGACATGTAGGCCTCGATGGCGTGAGCCAGGGCATCGACGGCGGACTGGATGATCAGGGATTCGCTCTTGGTTCGCAGAATCAGGGGATCGACAATGGAGATGTTGGGCACCAGCGTCCGGGTGATGATGGACATTTTGACCCCGCGCTTCATATCGGTGATGATGCAGAACTGGCTGATATCCGACCCGCTGCCGGCGGTCGTGGTGATCAACATCATCGGCGGCAGCGGCCGTTGTACCCGGTTGGCCCCCTCGTAATCCTGTATTCGGCCGCCGTTACTGGCAATAATGGCGATGCCCTTGGCCGTGTCCATGGCACTGCCGCCACCGATGGCGATGATCACATCGGTGCCGTTTTTGAGATAGAATTCCGCTCCCTGCTCAACCTGAAAATCGCGGGGGTTCGAGGTGACCCCGGGATAGTAGACCCATTTGATGCCCTCTTTTTCGAGGATGTCCATGAGACGCTGCAACCAGCCAGCCTCCTCAATGCCTTGGTCGCTCACGAGAAAAACTTTTTTGGCGCCGAGACGGAGGGCGCATTGCCCGGCATGATTAAGGCTGCCCCGGCCGAAGATGATCTCGGGGATGGCGAATTTGGTGATGTCCATGAATCCTGTACCGCTGAAATGTTTCCGGGGGGGGTGCTGCTGTGGGACCGCGCTTTGGGGCGGCTCACCACTTGTTCTTACTTGTAACAGGAATTTGCATCTTTCATGCCGAGAGTTTTTTTGGGCGGCTGAAGGAAGACACTTTGTCAAATGACGGGTACAAATGACCCTACCCCGGCCAGATGGCATGACGCAATGTGCTCTTGTTTGTGGGAAGTATACTCAAAGCACGACCGAATGCGAACACAAACATGGGTCATTTTAACTCAAACAAACGGGATCGCGGGGTGAAGTGACCCGTTTAGATCTACGCCGATGCCCCAGAATGCTTGAAACCTCATACCGACAATGCGCGCTTGCATTGCGATGGGGAGCACGGTAAGTAGGCGAGACCACGCAACAGTCTGCAGGAGGAATTTTTCGATGATTATCAGCGTGAGCAGGCGGACCGACATTCCTGCTTTTTACAGCGATTGGCTGCTCAACCGTCTGCGGGAGGGTTTTGCGCTGGTCCGCAATCCTTTTAATCCCCTTCAGGTTTCCCGGGTGTCACTTGATGCGGGGGTCGTGGACTGTCTTGTTTTTTGGACGAAAAATCCGGCGCCGTTGTTGCCCCGGCTTGATGAGATCGACCGGCTCGGCCATCGTTATTTGTTCCAATTCACCCTCACCGCCTGCGACCGGAACCTGGAAAAGTATCTTCCGGATAAATCCCGGCGACTTGCTGTTTTCCGCCGCCTGGCCGAGCGGATCGGACCCGAACGGGTGCTGTGGCGTTTTGACCCGATCCTGTTCACCCGTACCCAGGGGCCTGATGCAGTGCTTGCCGAGTTTGCCGATCTCGCCAAACAGCTGCATCCTTTCACCCGGCAATGCACGATCAGTTTTCTCAGTCTCTACGAGAAGTGCAAGCGCAACCTGCGGGGTGTTGATCTCCTGACTCTGAACGAAAGAGAAAAAAAACATTTTGTCCGGCAACTGGCTGCCATCGCTGGTCAATACGCCCTCAGCCTCAAAGCCTGCTGTGACCCCTTCCTCCAGGAACAGTGCGCAATCGAGGCAGCCCGATGCATCGACGATCAACTGGTGGCTGCAATGCTGGGACAACCGGTCCGGATTGCAAAGGACAAAGGGCAACGGCCGGGTTGTGGCTGCGCCGCCAGTATCGATATCGGTGCCTATAATACCTGCCCGCATGGTTGCCTCTACTGCTACGCCAATGTCAGCGAACGGGCCGTGACCACCAACCGGGCAGCCCATGATCCCAAATCACCCCTGTTGACCGGCACCTTGAGCGGGCAAGAGACTATCACCGAACGAACAATCGCTTCCTGCTGCTCACCGCAAGGTCTGCTTTTTTGACCACGGACCCCGGCGGTCCCCCTTTCGTTCTGTCACAACCGTTTATCGAGCCTGGCAAGAAAATCCGAGAACCTTGACAGTCATGCCAGAGGTTTGTAATGCTTGAACAATGAGAATTCCACTCCTCCGTACCATTCAGCACTTCCTGCTGTGATGCGACGAGGGCGGCAAGCGCGGCGTGGCTTCCTGACCACGGACCGAAGGGTAGTTATGGCATGTATAAAATAATTCATGAAAAGGATGAGATGCTCATCCGGTTTGAAAAAGACCTGGTTGATGGCGAAACCCTGTCCCGTTTCTTGAGTCATATAAATCTCCAGTCCATGCTGAAAAAGAGTGCGGCCACCGATGCCAGCGCCCGGGTACGCGCCCGCAGCCGGCTTGCCGGTCTGCCCACCGGCATTGCCCTGCTCCGCGACCCGAGCCTGAACAAGGGTTCGGCTTTCACCCTGGAAGAACGGGAGGCCCTGGGCCTGACCGGCCTGCTGCCACCCCGGGTCCTGACCATGGATGAACAGGTGCAACGAGTGCTGGAGAATCTGCGCAAGCAATCCACCGATATCGAGCGTTATGTCTATCTGATTGCCCTTCAGGACCGCAACAAGTCCTTGTTTTATCGGGTGCTGCTCGACAATATCGAGGAGTTGATGCCCATTGTCTACACCCCCACCGTCGGCCAGGCCTGTCTCCAGTTCGGCCATATCTTCCGGCGGCCGCGCGGCATTTACATTACCGCCAAGGATAAGGGGCGGGTGGCAGAGCTGCTTGGCAACTGGCCGTTCAACGATATCCGCATCATTGTGGTGACCGACGGTGAACGCATCCTCGGCCTGGGCGACCTCGGAGCCGACGGTATGGGCATCCCCGTGGGCAAGCTGGCCCTGTACTCGGTCTGCGCCGGCATCCACCCCTCGCTCAGCCTACCGATCACCCTTGACATGGGCACGGATAATGCCCGGCTGCTGAATGATCCGCTCTATACCGGCCTGCAACATCCGCGCATTCGCGGCGAATTGTACGATGAGATGATTGAAGAGTTCGTCCTGGCGGTCCAGCAAGTTTTCCCCGGAGCCCTGATCCAGTTCGAGGATTTTGCCAACCGGAACGCCTTCCGGTTGCTCCAGCAGTACCGCGATCAGGTCTGCTGCTTCAACGACGACATCCAGGGAACAGCCTCGGTCACTGTGGCCGGGATCTTCTCGGCCTTGAGAATCACCGGTGGTTTACTCAAGGACCAGCGTTTTCTTTTCCTCGGTGCTGGCGAGGCTGGACTCGGCACCGGCGAGTTGCTGGTCTCGGCCCTGGTCGAGGAGGGGCTCACCCCGGAAGAGGCCCGGCGTTGCTGCTGGTACGTCGACTCCAAGGGGCTAATCGTCAAGAGCCGGACCGATCTTACCGGGCAGAAGCTGCTCTATGCCCACGATCATCCGCCCATCGCCGATTTCATCGACGCAGTTGAGACCTTGCGGCCCCAGGCGATTATAGGTGTTTCCGGTCAGCCCAAGCGGTTCACCCCCGCAATTCTCGAGGCGATGGCCCGGATCAATGAGCGGCCCATTGTTTTTTCCCTCTCCAACCCAACCTCCAAGGCCGAGTGCACTGCCGAAGAGGCCTATACCTGGACTGAGGGTCGGGCCATCTTTGCCAGCGGCAGTCCCTTTGCCCCGGTCACTACCCATGGCCGGAAACTGTTCCCGGCTCAGGGCAACAATGTCTATATCTTTCCCGGAGTCGGCATGGCCGTGATGGCCTGTGGCGCCGTCCGGGTCACGGATGAGATGTTCCTGGTGGCAGCCCGAGTGGTCGCCGGAGAGGTATCGGAAGCGGATTTGCAATACGGTCGGGTCTATCCCCCGTTGCCGCGAATTCGCGAGGTCTCGCTGGCCGTGGCGCTGGCCGTGGCCGAGGTGGCCTACCGCAACGGATTAGCGGCCAAACCCAGGCCGGATGATCTGGAAGAGCACATCCGTTGCTTGATGTTTGAACCGGAATATCAGAGTTACATTTAAGAAAATCGGCGTTGGTACATTCCGGCCGTTTTGGCGAAGTGGCCCCAGGGCACAGGGGCACGGCGGGCGGCTTGTTATCTTTATCAAGGAGGAGCACATGGAAACCTTTGAGGCCATTACCCAGCGGCGGGCAGTCAAAGAATACGATCCCCATCACCGGATGACCGAGGCAGAGATCGAGCAATTGCTCTGTCTGGCTATGCTTTCACCCACGGCCTTCAACATCCAGAACTGGAGATTCGTGGTAGTCCTCGATCCCAAAATCCGGCAACAGATTCGGGCAGTCGCCTGGGATCAGGCCCAGGTGACCGACGCCTCACTCTTTATTGTCCTCTGTGCTGATCTCAAGGCCTGGTCCAAACACCCAGAACGTTACTGGGGAGATGCACCTGAATCGGTGCGCAATTTCGTGGTCCCGGCCATCGATAGCTACTACCGGGGAAAAGAGCAGGTTCAGCGTGATGAGGCGATGCGTTCCTGCGGCATGGCGGCCCAGACGTTAATGCTCGCTGCCAAAAGCATGGGCTACGATTCCTGCCCCATGGACGGATTCGATTTTGATGCCGTCGGCCGATTGATCAATTTGCCGGACGATCATGTCATTGCCCTGTTTGTTGCAATCGGGAAAAGCACGGCTGCCCCCTGGCCGCGCGGCGGCAAACTACCACTCGCCGAGGTGGTGATCACCGATACGTTTTGACTCTTTCAGATCCGGGGAACAGGCTCTCAATGGCCAATGAACGGGCTTGCTCATTGCGGGTTATTCGGCATGAGCAGTTGTCGATTCATACGGTGGCGAAAAGAAGCTGAGCAAAATGCTGACTCTGCTCAGCGAGGGCGCGCGTGAAAACAGATCGCCTTCACAGCCTCAACGGCAGTCGGAAGAAATACACCTGGCGCCAACTTCAGCCCCCAAAAAGGGTCCGGCTGAGATCGGCGAAAAACCCCTCCGTTTCCAATAAAGAACTCTGGACGGCGAGTGCGGACAAGTCACAAAAAAATTCCTCCTGGAATCCGGCCAAAAAGAGGCTGGAGAGCCGCGATGTTCAAGCAGCAGTCGCGCTCTTTGAGCACCTTACCCTCTCAATATTTCTTCACGAATTTCCTGACAAAATCCCCCAGCTGGGGCGACACCATGCAGCAACCGCCCATGCAGTCGCCAATGGCGTTGATCTCCGCTTCTTCCAGATCAATCAGGGCTCCGATCACATCCATCTCGTTCTTACCGGCAAAGATCCCCTCCGGAGTAAACCACCCTGCCTCTTTTCGGTATTGAAAGCGAGTCGTTACCTCTTCAAGTTGCATTTCTCTAGACAAGTCCACAAACTTTTGGTCGTGCATGCCGCGCCTCCCTGGGGTGAGTTGGGTGGTAAAGTAACCGTAGACAATAAAAGAGGAGCAATCACCAGAGGCTCGGATCAACCTTACCGAGAAAAACCTTGGTGCAGATGAGGATGTTGCGGGCGTTATCCCCGGCCTGGATGCGGAGCAATCCTTCACGGAGAATGATTTTTTTCAAAAGCTCCCTACCGTTGGATTCATTATAGTAAATGTCCGAATCAAGAATATCCTGGACGTTTTCCGGTTCGGTCTTGTCAACGATCAGCTGGATGCCCAATTTGAGAAACGGATCTTTGATCTGCATCAGTTCACCTTCCAGGGCAAGCAGCCCCTTCTTAAAGGCGGTTTCACCCAGATCGCGTAACTGTTTCACCATCGGGATCAAACTTTCCTGATCTTCCCGGCTGCAGGCAGCCTTCGCGGCCAGCGCTAAATCTCGTAACATGGGTACTCCTCAAAAATTTGAGAAAAGGATCGGTAAGATTTCTTCGATCCGTTTGTTGGCTATGGCATACGTATTCTGTACTTACACTATCATGTCTTTCTCATGCAACCAGTGTCATTCACTCATTGAGCTTTGTGAATCCCAGGTTCATCCGTTCAAAATCGGTCGCTGTTCCAATGGCAATAAGCCTGCGATTTTTTGGCCTGCCCCAACAGCATCTACTACCGATACTTTCTGATCTCAAGCTGGGGAAGCTGGTCCAACCATGTATCCTAAACGGTCTCATCTGCCGCTTCAGGCTGTAATCATTGGTTGCCTGTCGATGCCTGTACTTGCCAGCAAATCCTCATCGAATTCAAAAAACTCCGCTAGGTTCTGCTGCGCCGCTGTCTGTTACTGTAACCCGTTCAATGCTAGTAGCTCCAGATCATCAGTACCTGGCTTCCCCGCGGTCGTCACAGGCCGTAACCAACCGACATACAGGCTGTACAGATCGCTCCGTAGCAACTCTTCCCCCTCCAGGGCCAGGCGTACCAACTAGTCATTCCCTTCGGCAAAATCGAAGCGGTCGTCATCATCTCGCCGAGTGACCAGGTCAGCAGCTATCAAGCTGTTGAAAAACTCATAAACTGCGGGACATGCAAAATGAAACCATGAATTATTGTACAAAGGGCTGGAATGGCAGGAGCACACTGTGATATACAACTTATAGAATATCTCGACGCGTTAGCCTTTTTTCCGAACATCGGCAACGGATCGACTTGACGGCAATTGCAATGACCACGCCGGTCATGTCAGACGACGCCTTCAACCGGAAACATTTCCGGATCACACTGAATTTACCAATCATCTCTGCACAGGTTTCAACAGAACCATGGATGAAGCGGGTATCCGCACCTTTCTTCTCAAACCTGTTGCCCCCTGCAACTAGTTGTGAGCACCATTAAACGTTCTGAACGATGGCTAATATCCTAATAGTCGATGATGATACCATGCTGGCCGAGATGCTTACTAGCCATCTCGAGCGCGCCGGACACCGCGTCGTGATCGCTGATATGCTGAAGATTGGCATGGAGCATGCTCGCAACGGCTTCTTTGATCTCATTTTCCTTGATGTGCAGCTACCCGACGGTAACGGCCTGGATGCCTTGCCCCAATTTTTCAAAGTGACCTCCAACCCAGAAATCATCATTATGACCGGATCCGGTGATCCGGACGGCGCGAAAAAAGCCATTCAATTCGGCGCCTGGAGCTACCTGGAAAAACCCCATGTTCTGCGCGATTTATTGCTCCCGCTCACCAGAGCCCTGCAATATCGTGAAGAAAAAATGAAAAGCGGAATCGTCCCGATTGCCTTGAAAAGGGACTCTATTATCGGAAAAAGCCCCGGCATGCTCAACTGCCTCGATCAACTGGCCAAGGCAGCGGTCAGCGAAGCCAGCGTCCTGATCACCGGGGAGACCGGAACCGGCAAGGAGGTTTTTGCCCGCGCCATTCATGACAACTCACTCCGGGCCGGGGAGGCTTTTGTGGTTGTCGATTGCGCCTCACTCCCCGAAACCCTTATCGAAAGCACCCTGTTTGGCCATATTAAAGGGGCCTTCACCGGGGCGGACCGGGCAGCCGGCGGCCTGATTAAAATGGCGCATGGCGGCACCCTGTTTCTCGATGAGATCGGCGAATTGCCGGAACGCATCCAAAAAACCTTTCTTCGAGTCCTGCAGGAACATCGGTTTCGTCCGATCGGGGCCACCCAGGAAGAATGCAGTAATTTCAGGGTGATTGCCGCCACCAACCGCGATCTCGATCAATACGCGGCGCATGGCTTATTTCGCTCCGATCTCCTCTATCGTCTTCGCGCCCTCTCCCTCCACCTGCCGCCGCTGCGGGAGAGAAAAGAGGACATCCGCCCTCTGACGCGCTATTTTCTTACCCGGCTATGCGACCGGGCCAAAACGGACACCAAAGGTATTGCCGACGAATTTTTTGACTATCTGCTCTCCTACAACTGGCCAGGCAATATCCGCGAATTACAGCAGACCCTAGAACAAGTTTTTGCCAACGCCATTCATCACCCCACCTTCTATCCCTACCACCTGCCCGAATCGATCAAGGTGTACAAAACTCTCGAGGGGATTAAATCCGAGCCGGTTGTCCCTCAGACGCCTATCGTCCTGGAGCCTGAGGCAAGCCCTCTGCCTTGGAAGGAATTCAAAGCCATAAAAGAACAAGAATACCTGCAGCTTCTTTTTGCTTACGCCAAGGGCAACATGAAAGAGATGTGTCGTCTTTCTGATCTTTCCCGGGCTCGACTGTACCAGCAGATCAAACTCCACGGCATCGGCGCCTCCAATCAAGATTTTGCCTGACCATCGACTGCACCGTCGAAAAAACTCACCCAATCCCCATCTTTTACGTCTCCCTCTTTTTCTCGAATTCGGTTTCACCATTAGGTACCATTGTCTAGAAAATCAGACTGAACTCTGTCCACAGAATTAGACTGTCTTTTTTTTCAGCAATCATTTTATCGTCATCGCGTTCAGTTAAACAACTCGATTCATCGTAATTATTTAAAATGCTGCAATAAAACAAATTTTTTTCCGCCAACCGTCCCCTTGGCAAGCTTTATGCTCTATAAAAAAGCGAGTTACTTTTGTCGAAGATGTTAACTGCGACACTTAAAGGGGCCTATGAAAAATTTTTTCCTCTATGCGGCAAGGGATTCCGAAACCTTTCGCTGGATCGAACACTTTTTAAGCAAGATACACCCAGACGGTAAACTCATCACCCTGCCACCAGGATCCCAATTCACATCACCGCTCTGCCTGCAACTACGCAGCAACGATATTCTCATCCTCTTTGCACAGGATGAGGAGGAAATCAATGATCTATTGGCTCTGCGCGATGAATATGAAAGCTTCAGAATCCTTCTGATCATAAAAAACGAACAGCAGATATCCGACAGCAAATACCCTCTCCTCACTCCACGATTCGTGTTTTATCTCGACAGCAACATGGGCGATTTGCCAGGATATATAAAAAATCTATTCAATAACAACAGATAAAATATTGCTCCTAAGGATGCTCCTCATGAACAAATTAAAATTATCGGTGAAGATAGGCGGTGGTTTTGGATTCATCTTGGCATTGTTGTTGATCGTGGCTTTTTTTTCCTGGAACGGACTTGATGCGGCCTCCAAAGGAATCAACGAGTATGACCGCCGGGGCAACAACTCGAATCTGGTGGCCAATCTCCAGGAATCAATGCTCCAAGTTCGCATGAAAGTGAAGGATTTCATGATCAATCACAGCGACAAGGACCTACAGGGATATAAGGAGCACATGTCCGAGATGCAGGGAACGCTCGATGAGGCCAAGGGCCGCATTAAAAACCCTGAAAGAGCTGCAAAAATCGCCAAGATTGACCAGAGCGCCGATTCCTATCAAGCTGCTTTTGATAAACTGATCGCTGACATCAAGGAGAGCGATCGCATCATCAACGATGTTCTCAGATCCCTTGGTCCAGGTATGCAGAACGGCATGAACGAGATCATGTCCTCGGCCAAAAACGATCAGGACAACGAGGCCACGGCAAAAGCAGCCCTGGCCACCCAGCACATGCTCCTGGCCCGCCTCTATGCGCAAAGATTCCTGGCTACAGCTGCTGAAAAAGACGCTGAGCTGGTGGTCGCTGAAAACGGCCAGATGCAGGAGATCCTTGCCCAATTAGCGGGCGGATCCCATACGGAACGCAAAACCAAGGCGCAGAAAGTCCTTGCCGATGCCAAATTGTATATCGACAGTTTCAACCAGATGGCTAAGGCCACCATCGGACGCAACACCATTTACAACGGAACACTGACTCAGATAGGCGGGGAAGTGGCCCAACTGGTGAACGACATCCACAAAACCTACGTCAAAGATCAGGTGGGGTTGGGAGAGACGTTAAAGACCTCAAGCCAAATCGCCATCCGTACCACACTGATCATCTCCCTGACCGCCTTACTTCTTGGCTTCGCCTTTGCCACCTTCCTCACCAGGGCTATAACCGGACCAGTCCGCTTGACCGCCGCCTTTGCCGAAACCATGGCCAACGGCGATTTCACCACCAAACTCGATGTCCACCAAGGCGACGAAATCGGTCTCATGGCCCGATCCCTCAACCTGATGGTTGGCCAGTTGGGCACGATGATCAAGGAGATCGTCCATGGTATCAACAGCCTGTCCATGTCATCTTCCGATCTGGCGGCCGTCTCCAAACAGTTATCGTCAGCTGCCAAGGATACTGCCGACAAGTCCGGTTCGGTGGCAGCAGCCTCCGAGGAGATGAGCACCAACTTCCAGTCGGTTTCGGCTGCTATGGAGCAATCCACCAGCAACGTCAACATGATTGCCTCTTCCACCGAGGAAATGACCGCTACGGTCAACGAAATTGCCGAGAGCGCTGAAAAAGCTCGGATCATCACGGAGTCAGCAGTTAAACAATCGCAGGCTACCTCGGCAAAAATGTCTGACCTAGGTGAGTCGGCCAAGAAGATCGGTAGGGTGACCGAAACCATCACCGAGATTTCCGAACAGACCAACCTGCTGGCCCTCAACGCCACCATCGAGGCGGCACGGGCCGGCGAAGCGGGCAAGGGCTTTGCGGTGGTCGCCAACGAAATCAAGGAACTGGCACGCCAGACCGCCGATGCTACCGTTGACATCAAAAATCAGATCAGTGAGATGCAGTCGACGACCAGCGCCACCATTGGGGATATCGCCAAGATTTCCGATGTCATCATTGAAATCAACAGCGTCATCAACGCTATTGCCACGGCGGTGGAAGAGCAGTCGACAGCCACGAGTGAGATCTCCGGCAATATAGCTCAAGCCTCCATGGGAATAGCCGAGGTCAACGAAAACGTGGCCCAGAGTTCGTTGGTGGTGACCGACATCACCCGCGACGTCACCGAGATTAGCCGCCAGTCGAAACAGGTAGGAGACGGCTCCGGTCAGGTGCAGAGCAGTGCCCAAAATCTCTCCGACCTGGCTGAGCAGTTGGAACTGCTGGTGAAAAAATTCAGAGTCTGAACTTGTCCCTCTTTTCGCCTTACTCTGAACCATTAGGCATTGCCGAGCTGTCATGGATTGTTTCGTGGCAGTTCGGCTCCGTTGTCCAAAAATAATTCCACAGAAGTCATCACGAGAGCAACATGCCCCCCTCACCGCCTTCACCAGCAACTAGCGGCAACCAGAATTACGGGAGACTGCCCGCACGGGCTCTGTTCGCCCTGGCCTGCCTGGTGATCGCAGCAATCACTGCAGGTGGGTATGGGTTGTACAAACAGCAGGAACAGACCATCCTGCGCGAACACGGCGAGAATTTGCATGCCATCGCCCAACTGAAAACCAATCAAATCCTCGCCTGGCGTCAGGAGCGACTGGCCGATGCCCGCATGCATTCCTCTGGAATGGTCCGGGTTCTCTCCCAACAATGGCTGCAATCACCTCGTCCCGCTCTCCTGGAAGAGGTGCGCCAACGCCTGCAGTTCTTCCAAGAAAACGAGGGATACGCCAACATGATGCTGGCTGATAGCACGGGGCGCATTCAGTTGTCGCTTCTGCCCAGGATCACCGAACTTGAGCCGGAAGAACAGCATCTTGTCAGTCAGGTTGTCGCCTCGAAGCAGGTTGTTCTCGGCGATTTTTTTCACTGCCGCAACTGCAATCAATCCCACCTTGAGGTCGCGGCCCCAATCTTCAACGGTGACCAGGTCTCCTTAGTGCTCCTTCTGGTTGCTGATCCGGAACGCGATCTCTATCCGATGATCCAAACCTGGCCGATCGTGCACCGCAACGCCGAGTCGATGCTGGTGCGTAAAGAGGGCGACCATGCACTCTTTCTCAACCAGCTCCGTCATCAGCCATCTCCAGCCCTGTCTTTTCGCCTGCCTTTAACCCAAAACAACGCGCCCTCCGTTCAGGCTGTGCTCGGTATCACCGGAATGATTCGCGGTGTCGATTATCGCGGCGTTGATGTTCTGGCCAGCGCAAATGCCGTCCCCGAAACCCATTGGTACATCGTCACCAAGATGGACTCCGATGAAATCCTTGCTGAAGCTCGATACCGAGCAGGCGCGATTCTGCTGCTGGTAACCATGGCAACCGTTATTGCCGGCATCCTGGTGCAGTTTACCAGTCTCGCACGACGCAAAGCCTTGTCCGAGGCCCTGCTCCAAGAAGAGCGCGAACACCGACAGACCCGCGGAGAAAATCGTGCCACCCTCTATAGCATCGGCGAGGGCGTCATCGCCACGGATACTCGAGGGCTAGTGACCCGGATGAATCCGGTTGCGGAATCTCTCACCGGCTGGAGGGAGGCAGAGGCCTTGGGCAACCCCTTGGCCATGGTGTACCAGGTTATTGACGAAGACAGCTGTACATCGGTTGAACTACCGGTTGAGCGAGTTCTGCGCGATGGGGAAATCGTCGGTATGAGCAACCACACACTGCTCATCGCCCAGGACGGTAGTTGTCGTCCCATAGCTGACAGTGCGGCACCAATCCGCAGCGAAGCCGGACTGATCACCGGTGTTGTCCTCGTGTTTCGCGATCAGTCCAAAAGGCGGGCCATCGAAAAGGCGCGGGCCGAGAGCGCCAAACGGTACACCGATCTGGTGGAAAGCATCAGCGATTTCATCTGGGAAACAGGCCCGGATCATCGGTACTCATTCGCTAGCGGGCGGTCCATAGACATGCTGGGCTACACCCCCGAAGAATTTGTCGGCAAATCCTGGTTCGACATTCTCGATAGAGAAGATGAATCCACGGAAAGCGTTGCCCATTTCCAAGCGATCCTCACCAATCGACAACCCTATAGTCAACTCTGCCGTACCTTTGTCAAAAAAGACGGTGGAGAGGTGGTGTTGGAATCGAGCGCCACCCCAATCTTTGACCCGCAGGGTACTTTCCTCGGCTACCGGGGTGTCAGCCGTGACATTACTGAGCGAAAACGGGCCGAGGATGAGCAGAAGAAACTTGAGGCCCAACTCCTTCAATCACAGAAGATGGAAGTCGTGGGTCGTTTGGCCGGTGGCGTGGCCCATGATTTCAACAACATGCTGACCATCATCGGCAGCTATGTCGAAATGACCTTGAATGAACTGAACGAAGAACATCCCCTGTATAAGCGGTTACGTGAGGTCCACCAGGCCGCCCTCCATTCGGCGGATCTGACCCGGCAACTCCTGGCCTTTGCCCGCAAGCAGGTCATCTCTCCCCGGTTACTCGATCTCAACGAAACTATCACCAACGCCTTGAAAATGCTGCACCGGTTGATCGGCGAAAACATCGAACTGGTCTGGAAACCTGGTTCAAACCCGGGCCAGGTGCTGATCGATCCGACCCAATTGGGGCAGATACTGGCCAACCTTGCAGTGAATGCTCGGGATGCTATAAACGGGAACGGGCGCCTAGTGATTACAACCAGCACTGTTGCTATCAAAGAGAAGAATGGCCGGCCAAGACTTGACCTTGCCCCTGGTCGGTATGTTCTGATAACCATCACTGATGACGGCTGCGGCATGGACGAGGTAACCATGTCCAGGATATTCGAACCATTTTTCACCACCAAAGAAGAAGGAAAAGGAACTGGCCTGGGACTGGCGACCGTCTACGGCATACTCATGCAGAATGAGGGAGCTGTCACTGTTAGCAGCGCACCCAATCAAGGAACGACCATCAACCTGTACCTGCCGCAAGCGCAGGTATCTCACTTAATCCTCCAGGAAAACAGCGAAAAAACACAGGATATCGGAACCGAAACCATCCTCTTGGTGGAAGATGAAACCGCCATTCTCGAACTCGGCATCTACATCCTTGAACAACAGGGCTACAAGGTGCTGGTTGCTCCAACACCCACCAAAGCTCTCACCCTGGTTGAGGAGAACCGGGAGGTTATCGACTTGCTCATTACCGACGTCATTATGCCGGAAATGAACGGGAAGGAATTAGCCAGGAGAATCGAGATGATCCGACCTGGAATCAGGGTCCTCTTCATTTCCGGTTATACGGCTGACATCATTTCTCCGCACGGCATCCTCAGCCCAGATATTCATTTTCTCGAAAAACCCTTTTCAGCTCGCAGCCTCAGAAAAAAAGTGCGTGAGGTGCTGCTCGATCATCGCTGAGGGGCGAACGAGCCCAATTCACCCTTTCCCTCTACCAACATGCAAAGTAGAGCGAGTCATGACCTGTTCCCAGGCCTTCACCTGCTCATAGTGCCATCCGCCCAGAAAAGGCCCACCTTGGTTGACTGGCTTCGTGCCTTTTTCTACACTAAACAACCACCAGATCAAAGCGGACGGGTTGACAGTCGAGTTTACGGTGATGGGCGTTCCGTGCCTTGGGCTTAAAGGTGGCCTGCGTTCAAGCACGACGAAGCGTTCTCGTTTCAGGTCGCAACCGTTGACCACGCCCAAACGGATCGCTATTGGAACGCAATCATCGGCAACGGCGGCCAGGAAAGTGCCGCGCTCGTACATCCTTCAAAGAAAAAAACCTGGGTAGACGCCAAGAGAAACTCGTTTTTCTTTTACTCCAAAACGGTACTTAAACCGCCACCACTTGCCCCCAGCAGATAAAACTTCAAGGTACAAGCCCCCGCCATCGAACAAGCGAATAGCCTTATTCCCTGATTTTAGTTTTTTTAATTGCTACGTCAGTAGGTGACATGGGGGCAACTCCTTAGCAGGGATTAGCAGTTGCTCCCCAATATTGCCCCCTAGTGTCCCGTGCGGTTAATTGGGCACATTTATCAATTTATGTGTTATAGTGCGTCATGCCACGCACACATGAAAACTATACAATTAATGAAGACGAGCAGCGGAGCCTCGAAGCCCTGCTGCGTTCACCTAAAACAGCGCAAAGCCTTGTATTCCGTGCGGAGATCATCCTGCTGACGGCTTCTGGAAAGACAGTTGAGCAAGTGGCAAGCCAGCTCGGGACCACTGCACTGACTGTCTACCGCTGGAGGAAGCGATTCAAAGATCAAGGCCTCACGGGCCTTCAGGATCGTTTTCGAAGTGGTCAGCCCAAGAAGCTTCCCAAAGAAGAAGTCATGGAAGTGCTGAGAATGACCGTGGAATGCATTCCTCGAGAGGCGACTCATTGGAGTGTCCGCCTCATGGCGAAAGCGGCTCATGTCACCACCTGGCAAGTGCGGGAAATATGGAAGGCTGCCGACTTAAAACCCCATCGGCTCAAGACATTCAAAATCAGTAATGATCCACACTTTGCTGAAAAGGTTATAGATGTCGTTGGGCTGTACATGAATCCTCCTGAAAATGCGGTTGTTTTATCCGTTGACGAAAAAACTCAAATTCAGGCATTAGATCGAACCCAACCGATGCTCCCGTTGCGGCCAGGCCAAATTGAACGTCGGACACATGATTATAAGCGAAACGGGACCACCAGCCTTTACGCTGCCTTTGACATTGTAACCTGTAAGGTTATTGGGAGGACGACAGCACGGCACAGGGCAAAAGAATTTCTCGATTTTCTTCGGCAAATAAAAAAAGCAATGCCGTCAGATGTTGACCTCCACGTTATTCTGGACAACAGCAGTACACACAAAACGGTTGAAGTGAAGAAGTGGCTCAAGACCAATCCCCGCTTCAAAATGCATTTTACCCCAACCAGCGCATCATGGCTTAATGCTGTAGAAGGCTGGTTTGGACAGCTGGAACGTCGTTCTCTTTATCGCGGAGTTTTTACCAGTGTCAAAGAACTGAGAAACGAAATCCACCGTTTCATAAGCCCTCATAATTCAAAGACGGCAAAACCTTTCAAGTGGACAAAAAGCGCCGATGGTATCCTTGATAAAGTGGAAAGAGCAAAACAATCATTAAACAACGAGACTAACCGCACGAGACACTAGTTCCCCCTTGCTATCAACGTATTTCATCAGACTTCACCGGACAACAAAAAAACCCGTAATCCTTGAAGGAGTGGAAAAAACCCGACGGTATGTTTTCCGGACAGGTGGTCAAAGAGTACCTGATCAGTCACCGGCAACAGTAAACGCTGCGAGCAGTCACCGCATTTGACCTTCGGTTTGTGGCAGATGCCGGGCTTCCATTCGCTCCTGCAGGTTGGTGAATAACCGGCCGAATCCTTGGCAGATTGCCAGCGTATCGGATAGACGTCGGTGCGACCACGGAACAGAAGGCGAAAGAGCGCAATCTTTTCGCTGGTGGTGAGGTGGTTTGCGGTTGGCGGGGATTCGGCGGTGGGGGAATCCGGCTCTTTGTCAAAAGCTACCTCCCAGGCAATACCATGACTGTTCAGCAGGGCCTTGAGACGGGCGTTCTCTTCCCGCAGTTGCTGCAGCTCATCCGGTGGTTCTCTATTTTGCTCATTGCTTGCCAAATCCATACTCGGCCATCAGGTCATCCATGTCCTCACCGACGCCCCATCCCCAATCGTCGGCTTCATAATGTACACTATCAAGGCGCTCAAGATATTGTTCTTGCTGGCCCGCATCTAGCTGCCGAATGCATTTCAAGGCCTGCTCAAACATCCGAACCAGGGCATTGAAAAAACCCTCGTCATCTACGCTGCAAAATCCGAGGAAATCCCTGCAGGACTCGCAATAGAGCACCGACAGCTCGGCCAACCCTTCGGAATGGCCGACGGCTTTTTTATAATCAGAGATCGCCTTCTTGGCTTTGGAAACTGAATAGTCCTGGTTGCGCATCACATCGGGACAGACCCAGCGGGAGATGGTAGCCTTGTACGGTTCCAGAACATCATCGCCCATCCCAAAACGGGCATGAAGGAAAACCTTATTCTCCTTGCTGGCAGCGTAAAGGTCTTGAACCAATCCGAGCAATGCGTGTTGGTCCAGATCGGCAAGGTTACGTTTGAGGTCGGTCCAGGTCGGTTTTTTCTTATTAGACGTGGTCATTCTTCCTTACTCGCCGACACAATCGTGCAGCCACTGCTGCCCCTTATCGGTTAGGCGATAGTGCTGCAAACGGCTGTTGGGTTTGTCCTGGATAGTCATTTCAATCAGTTCTTCAGCCAGCGATGGTTTGAGATACCGCTCGCGGAATGACTTGCGATCCTGCAAATCAAGCGCGTTCTGCAATGCCTCGCGGGTCATTTCGCCTTGGAGAACCTGCAGCAACCGCTTGACTTGGGGGGTGACTTGTAGGGCGACTTGGGGGGTGGCAGTGGAGACAGCATCAAGAATCATCCTGAGCATGAATTCGATAAAGGGTGCTGAATCGGTTTGATCCGTGCTCTTTTGCAATGCCTGGTAATAGTCTGCCTGGTGTTCGTGGACCAGACTTTCCACCGGGATATCGGCAAACAGTGGCTTCCAACGGGTCAGAATCAAGGACTGCCAGAGACGACCCATCCGGCCATTGCCGTCGGCAAAAGGATGAATGAACTCGAACTCGTAGTGAAACACTGAACTGGTGATCAGGGGATGCTCTTCGGAGGCAGCCAGCCAACGGAAAAGATCAGTCATCAACCCCAGAACACGATCCGCCGGGGGGGCGAGATGAATGACCTCGCCGCCTGCCATCACGCCGACACTGCCGCGCCGATACGCCCCAGGCTCATCAAGGAGCCCGGCCATCAGGATGCGGTGTGCTTCCAGCAAATCCGCCGCTCCTTCCGGATTCCATTGTGCAAAACGATCATACGCGACAAGAGCGTTCCGCACCTCCTGAATCTCGCGGGGTGGCGCAATGACGCGTTTACCCTCGACAATCGCGGTGATCTGCGCCTCGCTCAGAGTATTGCCTTCAATGGCCAGCGATCCCCGAATGGTGCGAATGCGATTGATGCGTCGCAGCCGCAGCGCCCTGGACTGATCGGTGAGCACGACCAAACGCCCTACCGCTTCGCTGACCCGGGCCACCAGATGGACAATGGCCGGGGTGATGGTGTAGGGCGGATGGTAATTGTTCTTCTTCATTCACGCCTCTCTTCTCTCTACTCGATACAGATGGGAGCGAAGTTCATACGCACCTCACTCAGCTTCCGCCAAGAGTGCTTTCAGTTTTCCGAGCGCCTGCGCAACAATTTCACCCTGCGCTTGGATTGTGTCGATAATCTCCTGCGGCGTGCGGCTGTCCACCTTGGCGACCGCATTGGGATTGACGGCTTTCAGGTCGAATACAGCGGCGTCGATGCCAGCTGCTTTGGCCTCCAGATCCCGTGCGGCCTTGTCCTGGTCTTTGATGGCTGTTTCCAGCGCCTCGAGTTTCTGGGCTCCAGCTTTTTCTTTTTTCAGTCGCTTGAACTGCTCTTTCAGATCGACCACCGTCGCCCTGAGCTGTGCTGATTCCTCCAGCAGCGGTTGCATCTCCACACGTGCCTTGGCGCGCCGCGCCGCAAAATCAATGGTCCAGGAATAACGGCTTTCGCCCTCGGGCGTCCCTCGAGCCTGCAGCATCCGTGCATAGCTGGGAAAAGCTTTCCCTGCATTGGCTGCATCCTCCAGCCAGTCGGCGATAAGGTTGGCCGGAAGGAGGTTGTCTGTCAGCACCGCTGTATTGGTATCAAAACCAAAATGGGCCAAGGTCAGCGGCGTTTTTTTCCCGACTTTCACGGCGGACAGATCGTAGTACCAAATCTTTTCGGTCTTCCTGCCTTTGGTGAAAAACAGCAGGTTGGTTTTAACACCGGCACCGGCAGTGGAAAAAACTCCGCCCGGCAGACTCACAATCGCCCACACCGCACACTCGTCCACCAGTTTGCGTTTTGTTTCAACAAAGGCGCTCTCGTTGGTGCGGAAGAGCAAACCCTCATCCAAGACGATGGCGCAGGTCCCTTTGGGGGCCAGTTCGCTTAAAATATCCTGCACAAACAGCACCTGGGTGGAACCGGTCTCAAAGGCGTAGTTCTTTTGCGCGTCTTTGCCCTCTTTGCCACCAAAAGGCGGATTGGTGAGAATCACATCAAAGGTTTTCGGAGCCTGTTCAAACAGCGCGCCGTAGGTGGCGCGTTTGGTGAGCGTGTTGCCGTGCCAGAGATTGGGTTGATCAATGCCGTGCAACACCAGATTGGCCAGGGCAATGGGGAGCACCAGGTTTTCCTTCTCCCGGCCGAAAAAGGTGTCGTGCTTGAGCGTGTCGATATCGGTGCTGGTGGCACTGTTGCCGAGGTTGCGGGCGATATGCTCATAGGCAATGGCCAAAAAACCGCCGGTGCCGCAGCAGGGGTCATAAATGGTCTGGCCCAGGGTGGGATGGACCGTATGGACCATGGCCCGGATCACCTCGCGCGGGGTGAAGAACTGGCCGCCATCGGAATTTTTTTCCCCCATTTTCAACAGCAAATCTTCATACACCTGCGACAGGGTAAAAAAGTGGGTGTCGTCCACCTGCTCGGTTTTGATCTCGTGCACCTTGTCGAGGATGTCGCGCAGGTTGGTTTCGCTGTCCACCCGTACCCGTTCCACTGCGGTCATGATGCGGCCGACAATCCGTTGCTTGCGACTGGCGGAAGGGTTGGGCAGGCCAGTGCGCTTGTCAATATCCAAGCCGTGCAGATGGGGCAGCAGCTCTTTGTTGATAAAATCGAATAAGTTGCCATCGCCCGCTGCAAACAGTTCCTGCCGTTTCCAGCCAAAAGGTTTGCATTCGGCGGTTGTGGGGTGATCCGGTTTGTCAGCAAACGGGGCGGCCCAGTCCTGCCAGCGAAAAGGCGGCTGCAAGGCGGCCGTAAAATCCGCGCCCACAGCCTCAGCCGCATCCCGCGCTCTGGTCTCCTGATCATCGAGAATCCGCAGGAACAGAATCCAGGTCAGCTCCGGCACATATTGCAGGGCGCTGGCGCAGTTGGAGCGGCGCATGATGTCGCAGATCGATTTGACAAAGGCCGAAAGCGATTGGGTGGAGCCGATGGCCTTGCCCTGTTTGGTGGTATTCTTTTTCCTCATCATTTCTCTTGTTGTAGGAGCGGGCCATGCCCGCGAAAATGTATCAAAATTATTCAAACCCAAACCGCATTCCAAAACGGATAATCACCTACCCGCTCAACCAACCCTGCCCGCAACGGATTAGTGACCACATACCGGGCAACGCCCCGGATATCTTCTTCCGAGCGCAAGGCATGGTCATGGAATGCCCGTTCCCACAATGCCCCGCTTCTGTCCAGGGCTCGATTGGCCAGGCGGGCGCTGGCCGATTTGAGACGGTTCACCACCACGCTGAGGGTATCCTTTTCGCCGAGTTGGAGCAGCCAATGGGCATGATCCGGCATCAACACCCAGGCCAGCATGCGGGCATTACCGAGAAGGGCCGGGGTTTCGAAGCAGCGGGCGGCGGCGCAACCTGCCGGGAAATCAGCAAAAAACCGTTGCCGTTGCAGTGTAGCCGATGTCACCAGATACACCTGATGGGGCAATGACACCCGGCCGCGTCGCAACGCCCGATTGCCCGGTGTTTCAGTTTCAGGTTGTAGGAGCGGGCCATGCCCGCGATGTGGAATGTCTGGGCTCATTGTTTTCGCGGGCATGGCCCGCTCCTACCGTTCTTGCCAATCGAATGCCTGGGCTAGGATTTTTTGGGGGAGGATGCTGATTTCGTGCAATTGTTTCTCGATTGCACGCTGCATTGCTTTCAAACCAGCCAGCGCTATGGAGGCCTTTTGTTGCGATTGATAACTGGGCAGCTCAATTTCCCCTTCTGCCAATCGATTAAAAAGCATCCGTTCCCGTACCGCGCCCCGTGCCAGTGACAGAATGCATTGTTCGCCCAATGAAGAGCGCAGCCAATAATAGAACCACCTGGAATCGACGATCCCTTCCCTCCCTGTTAAGGCGACATAATCAGGGCTGGTGATGCCGGGCGCATCGTCAATATCGACAAAGGCGATGGAGCCGATGAGAATACGCATGGGATTGTAAAAGACGGTGCCGGAAAAAACCGGTTTGTATTTGTGCGGATGCTTGCCAACCGGTTCCTTGGCCGGAGCAAGGCCGTTGCGGGTAGCTCCCAACACCGGAAACTCTGCCCAGCCATCGCCTATGCCCTGCTTGACCTCCTGCAGAACGTCGCCAAGTAAATATTTTACCGTTTTTCCTTTTTTTAGGCTGTCACTAATGATGGCATTGGTAAGCTCGCCGGTTGCAGATAATTGCGCCCCTGCCGCCTGGCGGGCCTTTTCCACTTCGGCCAGTTGGGCTTTCAGGCGGGCGGCTATTTGGCGTTGTTCTTCGATAGGCGGAACAAGTATTTCGATTTCTGAAAAAGCGCTTTTATTGACTATCGGTACAATTGTAACGGCTGCAATTTGTGACAATTTCTTTCGTATTGCTGAACAGGCAAAAAACAGAAACTCTGAATCAATTTTATCCGATGGAATTAATGCATTTATTTGCTGGTTGGTTGCGAGAGTTATTCCGGCTATAGCAATTTTTCCTAAATTCCCGATGCAAGAAACAAGAACTGATCCTGCAGGAAGAAGTCTTGCAAGACTGCCTCCTTCATCAGATAAATATTCTGTACTTTCTTGAACATACATCTCTTTGTCTAAATTATCTGGCTTGATCCAAGGAATAGAGCCACCATAATATTTTGGATGTGATTTTGGTGGTGTATTACCGGTTACGACGTGGCAAATATCACCTAGTTTTGCTTTTTCCCAATTTGCGCCGATACTCATACCCCAAACACCTTCTCATCCTTCATCCCAACCCCTCCCTCAACCACCGCACCCTGTAGGAGCGCCCCATGGGCGCGAAAAACGCGAACACCACCAAACCATCGCGGGCATGGCCCGCTCCTACGCGGCAAAGAGCCTTGCCTTGGCCTGATGGACCACATCCACCGGCCGCCCCACCAGGGTGAGCGCTTGCAACCCGCCCGCCTGCTTAATCTCCGGCACCTCCCACAGGGCCGGAGTTTCCAAGGCCTCGGTGCCGCCCTGGGCAAACTGGTGACCCAACCCTTGCAAAACAATCGCGGCCTTGCCCGCCATCCCCTCAAACCAGGCCCGGTTGTTGACCACAAACAACTCGCCACGTTCGGCCCGTTTCAGGGCACGGGCTCGATAACCATGGTGCCCGAAGAAATCATAGAGATCAAAATCATTCATCTGATCAATTTCACGAATAACTTCCGGGCTGAAATTATCCCCAAGCAGGTGGTTGATGAGTTGCCGGCGCTTGTGGGCCTCTATCCAAAGCGCCCGAAACTCATCCAGATTGTGGGCTTCACGCACCACCCGCTCGATCACTTCGCGGCGGTATTCATCCACCGGAATCGGCGTGTCGCGACCGTCACGGCTGGAGAGAATGAAGCGGCCCTGGGGAGTGACGGTCACATAATACCCGCCCACCTCAGCCACACTAGGCGGCTCGGGCGGAAGCGGTGGAGGATCAGGGTCCTCGCCGCCTCCACCATTGGGCCTCGGCGGTTTGGTGATGAAATCGGTACCGAACAGCGCGGTGACATCGGTGTAATCGTAGAGCCAGAATTTGTATTTATCCGTCTCTTCGTGGATGCGGGTGCCGCGCCCCACCATCTGGTAGAACTTGATCGGCGATTGGAGGTAACGAAAAAACACCACGGCATTGAGGCGTTCAATGTCCACCCCGGCCTCCAATAAATCCACGGTGCAGGCGATAAAGGCGCGCTCACCGGAGCCGCGCATGGGTTCGATCATGTCCGAACCGTTATGAGCGCCGCCCATGCATTTAAAGGCGTAGTGGTCCTTGGGAATCTGATGATGCTCGTTGCACCAACGGGTATAGAGGTTGTTCATGTGCTGCGCCACCCGGTCGGCGTGAATTTCGCGGGTGCAAAAGATAATCGCTTTTTGTTCCGGCCCGCCATTTTGACAGAGTAGCGCGAACAGGTCCTGGCACATGGCGGGGGTGCGGAGTTCGATAAAGAGTTCGTCGTCGAAATCCTTACCGGTGTAGGTGGCTTTGGTCAAGTCGGCCTCGGTGAGCAGCTTGCCGGTTCGGATATTCTTGGGTTTGGCGGCCAGAATCTCCTCCCTGGTAAATACCCGGTTATCGATGCTGGCCTTGCGCTTGACTATCTCGCCGGCCGCGAGATAGCCGTCTTCCTGGGCCTGAATCAAGGTGTATTCATAAACAGGTTTGCCAAAATAGCGGTGATTATTGGCGGTGATCTCCTGGTCTTCAGACGTGGCCTTCTTCGATTCATGTAACTGGCGGGGAGTGGCGGTGAGGCCAATGTGTATGGAGCTGGGGTTGCGCTTGAGCACTTCCGACCACCGGCCCCAGGCGGAACGATGACATTCATCAATAATGATAATGCTGAAGGCATCGTGGCCGTAGTGTTCGCTGAGGAAGCTGGCAAAGCCTTCATCGTCATCATCATCCAGCCCCAAGGTCTGATAGGTGGCGATGTGGATTCGGGCATTGCGGGCGGCGTTGCGTCCTTGCTCGGTTTTGACGATGCGGGCATTGTCGCCAAAAGCGGCTTTGAGTTTGGTATAGGCCTGTTCGCGCAGTTCGTCGCGGTCACAGAGAAACAGGGCGGGTTTGGGCAACTGCCCGGCCTCGCTCAAGCGCCACAGCAGGTTGGTGGCAATGATGGTTTTGCCTGCGCCGGTGGCCAGGGACAGTAGGACACGGGCAGGTTCGCCGGCTTGCTGGTTCGTGAGGATTTTTTCAAAGGCGGCGCGGATGGCGGCATCCTGATAATAGCGGCTTAGCGACCAGGCGGGGCTATCGGCCATGAACAGGATACTGGCCTCAGGCCGGGCCAGGTCGATACCGGTATCTTTGACATAACGGGCGGTTAAATCGGGATGTGAAGGAAAGGTTTCGAAAGGAAATGGGCCTTGCTGCAGATTGGTGCAAAAATCGAACTCACCATACCGGTGGCCGTTGGTGGCAAAAACATACTTCACATCAAAGCGCTGGCAATCGGCATAGCCTTTGGCCTGCTGCATGCCTTTGAGCGGATCTTGACTCTCTTTCTTGGCTTCAAGCACACCGACGGGGAGAGGCTTGGGCATATCCCCCGCCTGTACGCACAACAGGTAATCCGTCCGTCCTGGTCCCCTGCGGCGGCGGCCCTTGGGCCCGGTTGGTTCGACCGGGGCAGGAGTTTCCAGTCGTAGCCATTGGTAATCGTCGTAGCCTTTATCTCGCAGGACAGGATCGATGAGGAAAAACCGGGTTTCCTGCTCATTGTAGCTCATGAATTCTTCCCTGTTTTACCGGTTGGCAATTGAATGAACGGCATGATCCAGAAACAACCATAATACAAATGATTGTGAACTGACTGGCAATCAGTTTTTTTATAGTGTACCAGGAATAAACAGCAAGGATTATTTGAAAAAATAGGGTGATCCCTGGTTGATTGGCAAGGATGCCGACGGACAACAAAAAACCCGCTTTCCTGGTGAGGAAGCGGGTTCATGTATTTTTTCAGACTGCTTAAATATCTAATGGGGTGAGCGATGGGACTTGAACCCACGACCTCCGAGGCCACAACCCGGTGCTACCACCAGCTGAGCTACGCCCACCACGCAATCGTGGGCTTATATACCCGTACGGCGTCTTTTTCGCAAGCAGAAAGTCAGACAGCCAACTCCCGCTGACAGTGTTTGCAGACCGTTGCCCTCGCCTTGATCAACTCAAAGCAGTAGGGGCATTCCTTGAGGAAATTTCCGGCCAGCACCTTGCCGATTGCCCGGCTTACCTCTTCCTTCAGATGGGGGATTGTAAAAACATGATTACGCAGGGGCTCGATACAGGCAATGTCATTCAATGGTTCCAGCATCTTTACCGCCCGTTGCCGGCTATCGATCGAGGCCGAGTCGTCGAGCAAGACGGTGAGCACCGGTTCCAATTCCTGTCGTTCGACACAATGCTCCAAGGCGGCAAGCGCTTCTTGTAACCGCTGGTAACGCACACTCTGCCGCTTGAGGGCCTCAACATCGACGAGACTGCCGGTAAAGGCATCTTTACCGACAACCATCATATTGTAACTTTCCTTGGAATCAGGAATCTCCATGTAGCGATAGGAGCCGACATGCCCGTACTGATTCTCGATATACTCCCATCCTTTAGTAAAAAGCGGACATTCGTCGTTGAGACAGACAAACAAAAATTCCGAGCCCCAACCCAAACCGTCCCCAACATGCACCGGCGGCGCGTGACACAGCTTAAGATCGCCGCTGCAATGGGGGCAGTAATGCTTTTCTTCAATATATTTCAAGACGGCTAACAGCATGATGATTTCTGACTCCTTAATAGGATGGGGTTGGGCTCGCTGCCTGCGGCAGTGGGCAAGGCGGACCGCCGACCGGCGGCGCGGTCAGACTGGCTCAACCGGGGCCGGAACGGACAGCGGGCCGGAGCAAAAGGACAGCGCACCACAAAGCAAAAAGGGCCAGCAGCAGCAGGTTTCTTTTACGTTGGTTCGTCATGCGGTCATAGTAACCATTGGCCCCAGCGCGGTCAACCGGCGGTCTTCAAATCATCCGGCCCAGGACATCGTCGACTGCCTTGGCCTGCTGCATCCGGGCCTGGAGGAAGGCCTCGGTCAGGTGCTCGGCGTTTGCATCGATCAGGGAACAGAGACCGGGGATGGAGGCCGTCTCCGCCATCCGGATCACCTCGTCCAGGTTTTTGGCGAAATCGGCGACAATCTTGCGGCTGTCTCCCGTGGTAGACATGATCTCCGCATAGGTTCGGGGGTTCTGTGAATGCACCCGTGACATGGCGAGGATGGGATAAAGCGAGGTCAGGGTACAGTGGCTGGCAATGTCCTCACTGGTGATGTCGTTCTCACCCAGCGTCATGGCCAGGGCCACCGAAATCACCGTGGGCAGCTTCTGACCGATGCCCATCAGCAGGTCGTGTTTGGAAGGAGAATCATGGAAGATATCGGCCCCATGCTTGTAAAGAAAGGCCTCGAACTCACTGCAGAACATACCGCTGCGTGAGGTCCGGACAACAATGGCGTTCTTATCCTTCATTGTGGCCGCCTGGGGGCCCCAAAGGTTATGGACCAGCATGACCTCGACTTCCTCGTTGGTCGATTCCAGGGCACTCTTGATGGTCTCCTCTGATTCGCCGGCAAGGAGGATCAGGGCTTTACCCGCCTTAATCAGCGGCCCATATTGGCGGACCGTGGCCGAAGTGACCGAGATCGGCACGCAGACCACCACCACGTCGACTCGTTCAATCATCTGCTCTGGTCGCAAGGTGGTCGTCCGGCCGGTCTGCAGCACCTCATACCCCTCGCTCTCCAGCCGCTTGGCAAACCACTTGCTCATGGAGCCCGTGCCGATGAAACCAAATGATTTAACATATTTGGTCCGCATATCGACCCGAGGAAAACTACCGAGGACGCGGATCATGCCCTGTTGCTGAATAACTCGGGACTCGATGTGCGCAAGGGCGCTGGCCATGATGTTGGATTGGATATGGCCTTCCGCTTCGAGATAAATACGCAATTTTTGGGTCTTGATGTCGTTTTCCGAACGCATGTCGACGATATTGATGCCGCGCCGGGAAAACTCGCTCAATATATCCACCAGAATGCCCACCCGGTCATCCAGCGGTTCGGTGATCAGGCTGGTGGCGTCATATCCGGTCACCGGGGCCAGGGCGTGCCCGAGAACCGCGTATCGGGTGCGGTTATGCGGGGCAACCTCGCGCTCGATGATGCGCAAGCCATGTGCAGTCAGGGTCTCCGCGTTGTCGATGACCGCCCTGCCCTTGCTCTGCCCGCTGTCCCGGATTTCGGTGATGGCCTGGTCGATATCCTGGACGCTCATCTCGGTGATACCGGGCAGACGGTTTTCAATGAACTCCTCGCACTGGTTGAAAACCTCGCGCTTTCCCACCAGCATGCGCAGGCTTTCGACCGCATCCTCCTCGTTGAACACACCCAGGGAGAGATTGGAGTGCAGAATAACATTGTCGACCCAATACCCGGCCTTGATCTGATCAAAAAAACGGAAATACTGTTTCTTTTCACCTTCACGGGTATTATACACCGGCAGGACGGCATACTCGACTTCACGCGCGGCAAAGGCATCGAGCAGGGCTTTAACGTGCGGATACAGCCGTATTTCCGCCTCACTGTCGTACTGGACGGCAGCCTGCCATGACTGGGATTGTTCCGGCCCGAGGGTGGCGATTGTTTTCATTGTGGGGTGTTCCTGCTCAGGTTTTGAGTGTGCATTCTTTCACTGGCCGAGCACTGCCCGGCTTTGTCGTCCCGTATGGGCCCAACCCTTGCCACCGGCTTCGATGAACAAAAATCGTGTGACAACCGTGAAGCCGTTGCCCATGGAGAGGTGGATTTTTCAGGAAAGAGAAAAGCGCGGCATGCGAGACGAATCCGAAAAAACAACTCCAACACGGTCCAATACATTTTCAGCGGCGGATAGGCAAGATTTTTTTAAACAATGACGTGAGCGATGCTCGGACGCATGAGATGAGACCGGAACGTGGCACGGTGGCGGAATATATCCTCGCCTTGAAAGCTTCGGAAAAATTCGGGCCGCAGGTTGTGGATCACCGCATTCTTGCGGCCACAGCGGCAACCACCACTCCACCCGATCACCTGGCAATCGAACTGCAACAACTGGTCCGGGATATGGGGGTGCACAACCTCTACACCCACCAGCATGCGGCCATCGCCCATATCCTGGCCGGCAAGAATACGGTGGTAGCCACACCCACCGCCTCAGGCAAGAGCCTGATCTACACCCTGCCGGTTTTACAGACCTTTCTCCGCGACCCTTCCGCCAAGGCCCTCTATCTCTTTCCCCTGAAGGCTCTAGCCCAGGATCAACTCAAAACCGTCGACAGGCTCTGGCGAATGCTGCCGGAGGCGATCCGCTGCGAGCAGCAGCCCGCAGCCATCTATGACGGCGACACCTCAGGATACCGCCGCAAGAAAATCCGCGATTTTCTACCGCCCATCCTGATCACCAACCCTGACATGCTGCATCTCTCGATGCTGCCCTACCATGACCGTTGGGGCCACTTCTGGGCAAACCTGCGGCATGTGGTCATCGACGAGGTCCACACCTACCGGGGCGTTTTTGGCTCGCACGTGGCCTGGGTGATGCGGCGGCTCAAACGCATCTGCGCCCTGTACGGCTCGGACCCCACCTTTATTCTGGCCTCAGCCACCATCGGTAACCCCGGGGAACATGCCCGGCTGTTGGTCGACGCGCCGGTGACAGAGGTGACTCAATCCGGGGCGGGCAGTGCCGCTCGCAACATCCTCCTGCTCAACCCCCTCGATTCCGCCGCCGCCAGCGCCAGCCAGTTGCTGGAGGCCGCAATCAGCCGGGGCCTGCGCACCATTGTCTACTGCCAGTCGCGCAAAATGACCGAACTGATCACCATCTGGACCGAGGGGCGGCTCAAAGAACAAAAAGGCCTGATCGCCTCCTACCGCTCCGGTTTTCTGCCGGAGGAGCGCCGTGACATTGAGGATCGCCTGGCCAACGGCAACCTGCTGGGCGTGATCTCCACCTCAGCCCTGGAACTGGGGATTGATATCGGCAACCTCGATATCTGTATCCTGGTCGGCTACCCCGGATCGATGATGGCTACCTGGCAACGGGCTGGTAGGGTCGGCAGGAAAAACCAGGAGTCGCTGGTGGTGCTGATCGGCCATGAGGATGCCCTGGATCAGTATTTCATGCGCAATCCTGAGGAATTCTTCACCCGGCCAGTAGAACCGGTGACCATGAACCCCGACAATCCCTTCATCGCCGGTCCCCAGATGGTGTGTGCCGCTGCCGAACTGCCGCTCACCCTGACCGATCCTCTGCTGCTGGGCAAGGAGAGGGCTACACTTGTTGATCGCCTGACCAAGGACGGACAACTCCTGCAGTCGGCGGATGGTGCCACCTGGTTCTCGCCCCAGACCTATCCGCAACGCCATGTCAATCTCCGCGGCGGCGGCACCACAATGGCAATTTTTGAGCTGCCACAACGAAAGGTGTTGGGCGAGATCGACGCTTACCGTGCCCTGCGGGAGTGCCACCCCGGCGCCATCTATCTCCATAGAGCCTGCACCTACCATGTCGACAGCCTGGATCAGGAAGGCCGGGAGGTTCTGGTTTCACCGGTCAAGCCTTCCTATTTCACCAGGGTTTTGACCGAGAAAACCACCGAGATTCTGGAGGTCCGCCGCAGCATCCGGTGCGGTGCGACTTTTGTCCATTTCGGCGCACTGCGGGTCACTGAACGAATTACCGGTTACCAAAAAATAGCGCAGGGCAGCATGCGAATCATCAACCGGATCCTCCTCGACCTGCCACCGCAGATCTTTGAGACCGAAGGCTTCTGGATCGAAATTCCGGATTGGCTGCAAAAAAAGACCGAGGCGGCACAATTACATTTCATGGGTGGCATCCACGCCATGGAACATGCGATGATCGGACTGATGCCTCTGCTGGTGCTCTGCGACCGCAACGATATCGGCGGCATTTCCCACCCTTGGCATGATCAGGTAGCTGGCCCGGCGGTCTTTGTCTACGATGGATACGCCGGCGGCATGGGGTTGACCTCCAAGGCCTTTGCCGCCATGGCCATCCTGCTTGAACAGACCCGGAAAATCGTCAGCGATTGCCCCTGCGATCTCGGCTGCCCCTCCTGTGTCCATTCGCCCAAATGCGGTTCCGGCAACCGGCCCCTCGACAAACACGCTTGTCTCTTTATTCTGGAGCAACTCTATGCCAAGCAACTAGAAAAAAATCCACCCGGTACCAAACGGCCTGTCCCGCTTAGAACGCCTGCGGTCAGCCTAAAGGAAGCCTTTGATCTTCCGAAAAAGTTCGGCGTCTTTGACGTGGAAACACAGAAATCGGCCCAGGAAGTTGGCGGCTGGCACCGAGCCAACCTGATGCAGATCAGCGTCGCCGTGCTTTATGAGAGCGAGGGGCAACAATTCACCACCTTCACCGAGAACACCATTGAAGAACTGATCAAACGGCTGTTTGCTCTGGATCTGGTGGTCGGGTTCAACAATAAACGGTTCGACAACAAGGTGCTCTCGGCCTACACCAAGCAAGATCTCAGCCTGCTGCCATCTTTTGATATCCTTGAGGCAATCACCGGCCAATTGGGATATCGGCTCAGCTTGGACAGGTTAGCAGAAAAAACCCTGATGGTGAAAAAAGACGGGGACGGCCTGGATGCCTTGCGCTGGTTCAAGCAGGGGGAGATGAAAAAACTCGCAGAGTATTGCCGGAAGGATGTTGAGATTACACGTGATCTTTTCTTGTTCGGATTCCGGCAACAACACCTCCTCTTCCAGAACAAGGCGGGACAGGAGGTGCGGCTGCCGGTTGATTTTGCCCGGTCAATCGGGGAAACCCTGGAGCGGGGAAAACGAATACTCAGGGCCAGACAAGGTCTTTATGCACCCAGCCGGTGAGGTCAGGATGGGTTACTTTTATCCAATCGCCCTTCTGCTCGTTCTTGGTGAAAATGACATCCTTGACACCGTTGCCCACGACCTTCTCGTTGGCACCGGGACCACTGCGGACCTTGCATTCTTTCACCTTGACGATCACATGGGGGGTTTTATTAACCAGCGACTCCTGAATATACCCTTTGTCACCCTCGTAATCGCTCACTTTCAGCCACTGCCCTTCTTTACTCAGCACTTCCAGCGGGTAGCCAACCGGCAGTTGAAAAAGGATTTCAGCGTTGGTATTGGGGCCGGAGCGCAAATTCACTCCGTCTTTGATGACGCTCATATATTCGCCGGCAAAGGCGGTGGTCAGGGCAAAAGCAGAGGCCAGCAAACTCATTGGTATGCATTTAGTCAGTGGTCGAAACAACATCACGATCTCCTTGTTCCAGATTATTCGATCCTTCATTCTTCCCCCTCGGAAGAATTGGTCAATAACATAAAAAATTCCTGGTTCCCTTTTGCGCCTCTGACGGGCGAGGCGACAACACCCGCACAATGCAGCCCCAAATTTTGCCCGAACTGCCTGACCATCGCCAGCGATTGCTGGTGCAAGGTTGCATCTGCAACAACCCCACCAGGCCCCACCATTTCACGGGGCAATTGAAACTGCGGTTTGACAAGAGCTAAAATTCGAATTGCGTCCTGGAAAAAGGGGAGCAAGGGGGCAAGAAGCGGTTCCAGCGAGATAAACGAGGCGTCGATCACGGCCAAATCAAGGGGTTCGGCCATCTGCTGTCTGGTGAGGTGACGGGCATTGGTGCGTTCAAGGACAACGACCCGCCCATCTTGCCGCAGTTTCCAGTCAAGGAGGCCATAACCGACATCAACGCAGTACACCTTTTTCGCCCCATGCTGCAGTAAGCAGTCGGTGAAACCGCCGGTTGAACAACCGATGTCAGCACAAGTGTACCCGAGGGGGTTCACCGCTGTGCCGAGCAGACCGGCTTCAAGTTTATCGCCGCCACGACTGACAAACCGCTTGGTGGTTTTGACTGCTATTGTACAGGTTGGATCAACAAGCGTCCCTGCTTTGTCACAGACCCGGTTCTCAACCTGAACACTGCCCGCGCCTAGCAACCGTCGGGCCAAGTCAACAGTGTCCGCTAATCCCCGTTCAACGATCAGGAAATCAAGCCGCTGTTTTTTTGCTCCCGCCGTCAACAGCCGCTCTTACAGTTTACCCAATCTTTCCTTGGCCTGTGCTGCTTCGGCGCTGCCGCCATGGTCGCTGATCAATTTTTTATAGATAATTTTTGCGGTCTCGTGGTCGGTCAGCTTCTCAAAAGACATGCCCTGCTTGAGGAGAGCACCAGGGGTGAGGGCGTCTTTACCGTGGTTAGAAATAACTTTCTGGTAATCGAGAATAGCGAGATCATATTCGCCCTGGCTATACAAGGTTTCACCCATATAATACAGCGTCTTGGCAGCTTGAGATCCGTTAGGATTGGCCGAAAGCGACTGCTCAAAGGATTTATAGGCCTCTTTGTAATTTTTTGCCTTGTACTGGTTCATCCCTTGAGAAAAGGGGTCGGAAGAAGCGGCGGCAGCCGGGGCAGCAGCAGGCGCCGCACTTTTCTCGGTGGCGGGAGCTGGGACCGGGCTTGCGCTTTTTCCGGTGGCGGCGGGAGTGGCACTGGCGCTTTTTCCTGAAGCGGCTGTCGTAGCAGGCTGAGCGGCGGCCGGTTCTTTTGCTGGCTCAGCCGTCTTTTTAGCCGGAGTAGGCTCGGCAACGACTGGTGTTACGGCGGCAACCTTGGTCTTTTTGGTATCGGGGTTCACCTTAACCACGCCGGCAGTTGTTGTCGCAGCGGCCGGAGGTGCAGTCGGGGTAGCCGGTGGCGGGGTGACTGTGGCAGCACTCGCCTGGGCAGCCTTTTGTTTGGCTGCCTCAGCCTTTTGCGAGGCGGCCTGTGCCCGTTTTTCAGCATCGGTGATCCGGTCCTGCTGCGCCTTGCTAAAATTCTCGCTCACCAAGGCCAATTTTTCCTCCAGAACCGCAACCTTCTGATTGAGCTCGGAAATCTTGGCATCATGATCGGTCTTCATCGTATCAACCGAGGATTGCACTTTGGATATGTTTTGATTTACATGGTCACGAAACTGGCTGGTTTGGCTGGCGTTTTCCTCTATACTCGATTTAATTCTCTGGGTTTCATCCTCAACCTGATCAATTTTGCTGACAGAACTGGCTTGTTTTTTTTGCATCTGGTTGACGGTGGTGCTTTTGACGTCCTCAAGCTTCTGATTAACCGCCCGAAGTTGATACTGCAAATTTTGCACCTCATCCTGCGAGGCGCATTGAGTCAACAACAGCAGCGAACAACCGGCCAGTGCGATATTTTTAATGGTTTTCATAATGCTCATACTCCCTTTCTCTCAGAGGCCATCAACATATTCGGCTCGTTACATAGGATAGCGCGGAGGGCGAATATCCTTCTTTGTCGCATCCCATCAGGGCAAACGGCCGGACCATTGCGGATAGGATTGATTTCCTTTCAGGGTAAAGAGGGTCCGAACATCTTTACCGTTTTTACTGACAACACAAATTTCAGAGTGGCTGCCGCTTTTCCGGGTAACGGCTATCAAGCGGCCATCAGGCGACCAGGTGGGCGATTCATAATTCCCTCCCCCAGCACTCAATTGGCGCGGATTGCCGCCGTTACGGTCCATGATAAAAAGCTGATACGCCCCACCTTGCAGGCCGGTAAAAGCGATCTCATCGCCTTTTGGCGACCATGCCGGCTCACTGTTTTCCGAGTTTTTGAAGGTCAACCGTTTAGCCTGACCGCCAGCCGCGCTCATGACATACACATTAGGTTTGCCACTACGATCGGAAACAAAAGCGATCGACTGGCCGTCGGGAGAAAAGGAGGGCGAAACGTTGATTCCAGCGCCGGAGGTCAACTGCTGGAGACTCTCCCCCTGCCGATCCATGCTGTACAGGTCAGGATTGCCGCCCTTGCTCAAAGTGAGCACCATGGAGCGGCCATCAGGAGAAAAGGCGGGAGCCAGATTGAGCCCTTTGCGACGGGAAAGAGCATTGGTACTGGCGTTCTGCCGCAGATCGGTAATGTAGAGATCTTGGTTGCCACGGTGGTAAGTGGAATAAGCCAGAAAATTGCCGTCCGGGGTAAAACGAGGAGACACACACAGGGCCCGATGGCTGGTTACCTGACGCGGGTGTCGACCGAGGATATCGGTGATATACACCTCTTTCCGACCTGTGGCGTCGGAAACAAAGGCCATGCGGGTTCGAGCGACACCCATTTCTCCGGTGAAATCCTCAATCAAGGCATCGCAAAGCCGCAGCGTCATATCTTCGAGCTGGGCAGCGGCACCTTTATAACGCCTGCCGGCAAGGAGCTTATTACTGGCAACATCGAGAATTTGTCCCTCAATCACGATGCCGGCGGGATCAGCACCCACCTGTCCCATGACCACGTAATCGGCACCGAGACTCTTCCAATCGCCATCCTTGCCGCCGCCATACCGGCTCGAATCAATGACGCTGATAAAACCATGCAGGGCAAATCCCTTGGTGAGCAGCTGCGCGACCGTTGGCCCCTGGCCATCTCCAGAAAAATTAGGGACCGCCACCATAATTTTGCGCACATCAGAGGCGGTGATATCAAAGTATGCACGCTCCGCCATGCTCTCCTTTGTCAAAGAGCAGACAAAAAAACACGCGACCAGAGCCAGGACCGTTGCAACATGTCGTTTATGCATCATAACCGTTTGTGAAAAGATGTTTAGAAGGAAGAGAGATAATGAGCCTTTTGTATATACACGATCTCTTACAGATTGCCAAGCTCACCGGGTCTGAATTTAAACCCGACTTCAGTCGTTTCCTGTTGCATCAGCGCCGGAAAACGAGGCATCGGAGCCGCATTCTTTATGGTTTTTTCCACCAACTGGTCAAAGAGGGGATCTTTCGAGCGTTGATCGAACTGAATATTGGTCACCTCGCCGTTTTTATTGATGGTAATGACGACCTGAGCAAGCAGACCCGCATCCCACTTTCGCATTTCCGGCAAGACCCAGAAGGTCTTCACCCTTTGCGCCACAGCCCCCCAGTAGGTCTGCTCAACAATCGATTGGGCATGTTGCCTACCGGCGGAGCCTCCCGTGACCGCACTTTGCATGGCCTGCGACTTTCGAGCGGCGTCGGCACGAACTGCCGCGGCAGCGTTGGCAGCGGCATTGGCTTGCGCGGCAAGGTCGCGAGCTTCGGCTGCAGCCGCACGCGCCTCACTTTCAGCTTTGGCTTGTTCAGCCCGAGCCTGGGCGATGACCTTTTGCCGCTCATCTTCACGCCGCTGCGTTTCCTTACGTTCGGCTTCGCGCTTACGCTCCTCGATCTTTTTCTGCAGCTCGTTCTCTTCCTGTTTCCGTTGATCCGCTTCCCGCTTGCGTTCCTCAATTTTTTTCTGCAGTTCCTTCTCTTCCTGTTTGCGCTGTTCCTGCTCGCGCTCCTTCACCTTCTCCTCTTCCAGCCGGGTATCCTGGGCTTTCTTGATCTTTCGTTTATCGGGAGCAAGGGAAATCGGGTTTTTTGTTTCAACAGGTTCAGGGGCGACGGTTTCAGGTTGCACCGCAACTTTCTCCTTCGGCGTCGATGGCAGAGAAACGGGTTCAGGTGGCGCCACCGGTTCTGGCGGGGCTGCCGGTTCAGATCGAGGTGGGGGAGGCGGAGGAGGCTCCACTTTTTTTTCGGCAACGGGTTGGCTGGCCTTAGTGGCTGCCGCAGGTGGGGGGGACGCGGCACCACCGGAATCCGGCATGGCAACGAGACTCACGGAGACCACTTCCTCGATGATGGGTTTGACCTCAAAAAGAGAAGGCATAAACATGACCATCACAACAACAGCCACATGCACCCCAATAGCCAGCGTCGAGGCCAGCCACCATCGTCGATCAGCCTCCTGCTGTTGGAAAAAAAATTCTGATTCGGTATAGTGCACAGCTGTCCAACCAGTCCCTATTGCTTCACTTTTTCAGCCGGCACGGTGATCATTCCCAGCTTTTCGAACCCTGCAGCATGGATATCGGCCATGGCCAATGTCACCACACCGTAGGGAACATTTTTATCTGCACGGAGAAATATCCCCTGTTTTTTTACCTCAGGCGGCATGTCACGCAACTGCTGCTGCAAGGCAAGGGAGGTGACTTTTTCTTTTTTGAGATAGACATCCCCTTCTTTTTTGATCGTCACCACAAGCGGCTCCTCCTGCTGACGAAGTGCCTTGGTGGTCGCTTCCGGGAGTTCAACCTCAAGCCCCTGGGTCATCATTGGGGCGGTAACCATAAATATGATCAATAAAACAAGCATGACATCAACAAGCGGCGTGACGTTGATATCGGCAACCAATCCCCGCTTGCCCTTATTATTTCCTAAAGGTCCCATACAATCACGTCCTGGTGAGAATGTCTCTTTCAATCAGGTTGATAAAATCCGTGCTGAAACTTTCCACATTGGAATCGAATTCGGCGACCTTATTAGCAAAATAGTTATAGAAAATAACAGCCGGAATAGCGACGGCAAGACCGGCGGCGGTGGCCACGAGCGCCTCAGAAATACCTGGAGCAACAACCGCCAATGAGGCTGACCCACGTTCGCCGATACTCTGAAAAGAGGCCATAATGCCCCAAACGGTGCCAAACAGACCAATGAACGGGGTAGCGCTGCCGGTGGTAGCTAAGATAGCAAGCGAATTGGCCAAGCGATCAGACTCCAGAAACTGGGCTTTTCGAACCGCCCGCTTGAGGTTGTCCATGGTCGCCAACTGCATCTCCAAGGTGGCTGGGGTTTGTCCGGTGCTCCGTGCGGCGCTGATCTTTTTTAACTCATTGTATCCGGTAACAAAAACCGTGGCTTCGGGGCTGAGTGGAAATTCCCGTGCTGCTTCGTGAGCCTCGTTCAAGGTTTTGCTGTCCCAGAAAGCATCGAGAAAATCCAAGGAAGCGTTCCGTGCCTTCCTGAACATAAGAAATTTCATAATGACAATGGACCATGAAATGACCGAAAAGATGAGCAGAATGAACATGATCAACTTGCCCATCATCCCGGCATGTTTCATAATTTCAAAGATAGATAAATCCACGACGTTCCTTCTTGTTGAAGTTAATCTTGCGTTGTTCCCAACACCTACGAGAAAGAGTCTTTATACCCATTTCAACGCAGCCGAGACAAGTGCACAAAACATAACCCGCTCTGCAACCGATGATCTGCCGGTTTCGGCAAGATCTGCAAGCGGGCCAAAAGAGAGGGTGCACCCCATTAGGTCTGCCTTCGTTGCAGGGGTCGGACCGACTGGAGAAGTCGATCACAATAACCCCAAATTATATACGAAATCAATAATTCTGTCGACCTTGATCTGGAGATGCTGTACAAATCGCTAGGGATTCGTAACGATCGAAAGGCATCATCGGTGGCGAAATCCCTTCCTCGAATTATCTCGCAAAAAGGAGCCGCACATGTCAGGACAGCCGTACGATGTCGTCATCATAGGAGCCGGTCCGGCCGGCATTCAGGCCGCCATTCATGCCTCCCGGAAAAAAACCCGGGTTTTGGTGCTGGGACGTATAGAAAATTCTGCTCTTTATAATGCCCATATCGAAAATTACGCCTTTGTTGCCGGTATTTCCACGGGAGCCGACCTCCTCCGCGTCGGCCTGGAGCAGGCCAAAAATTTCGGGGCTGAGACCTCGGCCGAAGACGTACTTAAAATTTCCCAGGAAGAAAATCTTTTTCATCTCGAATTGGAAAGCGGTACGACCATCACCGCTCGTTCCCTTATTTTCTGCATGGGTGTATCAAAAAAGAAACTCAGTGTTCCCGGCGAGAAAGAGCTTTCCGGCCGGGGGGTCTCCTATTGCGTGGATTGTGACGCCAATTTTTACCGGGGTGCAGTCGTAACCGTCACTGGTGACCGCAGTGCTGCTGTGGACGGCGCTTTAACTCTGCTTGATTATGCCTCCAAGGTTTATCTCGTTGCAGAAGAACTCCACGTCTCGAAAGAATTGTTTGCTCGACTGGAGGCGAGCAAGGTGGAACACGTTGCCAGTTCAATCAAACAGATCAACGGTGACCGGGTGGTTACCTCGTTACTGCTGGCTAATGGCCAATCCCTTGAGACAGAAGGTATTTTCATCGAATTGGGTTCCAAGGGTGCTTTAGAGCTCGCAACCCAGATCGGCGTACAACTCGACACGGAATCGTTCAAGTACATTGCCACCAACCGGCAACAGGGAACCAACATTGCTGGCATTTATGCTGCGGGCGACATTGTTGGCCCTCCTTACCAGATGGCCAAGGCCGTTGGGGAGGGGTGCGTTGCCGGAATGGAGGCAGCCACCTATGCCAGGAAAATAAGGCAGGCGGAATGATCGGACTCCAGGATTGGTGGGCGAACTGACTGACCAGTCTCAACCTCTTAAAAACAAGAGGCACAGAAACATGGAAAAATGCTTACCCGGTTAGCCTAATGACGAAAGAAGAAAACACTGATCGATTCCTGATGCAGGATTATGCCTCTTCAGGGCGCCGACTGCTTCGTTGCTGCAATTCCTGCACAGCACGGAGGTAGCGGAAAATTTCCCGACTGTATCGAGGATTTCGGGTACGGGAGAATAAATAGGAGAGTCGGGAAAGGGTGAGCTCATCTATCTCAGGCAAGTGATTTTTGAGGTCAATCAGGGTATCGCTTGCCCAGCTTTCCCCCCACTCCTCGTTGTTTTGACGACAAATTCGCTGTTTTTCCAGAGCTTCATTGACCAAAGCATCGCGATAGAATTCCAGTGTGTGCAACTGCTTTTGGGCCGACAGAGTTTTGCCGCGATGCCTGCCAACCAATGCGTACAGATCTTCGAGAGGATGCTCCTGCACCAGCTTGGTGAGGTATTTCACTTGGCGTTGTTTAACGCTGCCCTGCAGCTTGGCCGTTTCAAGCAGCATCTCCCGGAGTTCCTCTGGAACCGGCGCCTGGCCGAGCACCTGTGGTGGCAAAGCCACCAACTCAGAGACGAGTTTCTCAATCTCCTTGATGCGTCTTTTCTGCTCTGATCGACTTATTTGCATGACTGCCTGATCGCCTGACCTTGGTTATACTTCATTATCGGACTTCTCGAGCAACAGGACGACCTTATCCCAAATCCGGTTGGCGGTGGCTTCTTTGGACAACAACGGCAAGGAAGCACTTGCTTGCCGGTCGATTAACGTTACTTGATTGGTTTCCACATCAAAACCTGTTTTTGAGCCAAGGATATCGTTGACCACTATCAGATCCAGATTTTTTTCCCGAAGTTTTCGTTGCCCCTCGCTAACATGATCTCGACTTTCAGCCGCAAAACCAACCAGAACCTGTCCCGGAAAACGATTTTTTCCTAGTTCAGTCAAGATGTCAGTATTTTTGACCAGATCCAGATGGAACCCTTGCTGCGCCTTCTTAATTTTATGTGACGCATAGGTGGACGGCTTGAAATCGGCAACTGCCGCTGATTTAACAATAACCTCCATTGTCTTCGCCCGCTCAAAAACAGCCGCTGCCATTTCTGCTGCGGTAGTCACTCGAACCACTTCTATGCCAGGCGGGTCGGGCAGGTGAACCGGACCTGTCACCAGTGTAACCTCCGCCCCTCTGCGCCGAGCCGCGCGCGCCAGGGCAAAGCCCATTTTGCCGCTCGAACGATTACTGAGAAAACGAGCAGGATCCAGCGGTTCCCTGGTTGGACCGGCGGTGATCAGAATTTTTCGCCCTTTGAGATCCGCCGGTTGAAACAGGGCCAGCAGTTCTTCCCGAGCGACATCCCAATCGGCCAAACGCCCGTCTCCCGTATCGCCACAGGCAAGGGAACCGCTACCAGGTTGTACCAGATGATAGCCGAATTGTTCCAGGCGACTGATATTCGCCAGTGTGGCAGGATGGGACAGCATGGCCGAGTTCATCGCGGGACAGACAACCACGGGAATTCGGGCAGCCAGAACAACCGTTGCCAACAGATTATCAGCCATGCCGTGCGCGAGCCGGCCAATGGTTTGCGCTGTGGCAGGAGCAACCAATATGACGTCAGCCTCCCGAGACAGATTAATGTGCGCCATGACCCGGTCAGGGGTCTCGTCAAACATATCGCGATGGACCGGATTCCCGGAAAGGGCAGAAAAAGTCAGGGGCGCAATAAATCGTTCGGCAGCCTCGGTCATGACAACCGTCACCATCGCCTCCTCCTTGACCAACAACCGGACCCATTCCGCAGCCTTATAGGCGGCAATGGATCCGGTAACCCCGAGGAGAACTCTTTTCCCTTGAAGACCAGACATGCAAATTAAACTTACTGGGAAAAAGAATTACTGGAAGCGCTGGCGTTGGCTCCGGCCGTTTTGTCGATGGCCACATACAACTTGAGCTCGGTTTTTCCAAGAACACCTTCGGAAATCACCATCATGCAGGTCTTGTTAGGTTTGACAAAAGCAAGCATAATATCTTTTGAGGCGGTCTCGCCCACCAATCGCCATTTATTATCCTGCATGGAGGCGACCATATAATCCTTCAAGGACATAACCTCCACTCTTCCTTTATAAGTAAAAATACCGCCTCGAAACGATTCGGTCTTAATGACCATCGAATTTTTCCGATCCCAAGCAAGCTCGGTGGGCAGGGTAATATCTTTGATATCATCAGCAAAATTGCTGATTTGCGGCAAGCCGGCAGCATCGGATCCCACCATACTCTTATTCGAAGCACAGCCGGCGGAAATGAGGAGCAGCGCCACACCAAGGAAAACAAACCACTTCATTTCATTACTTTTTTTCATTTGACTCATCCTCCGGTTCTAGTAATAAACATGCACTTATCCTGCAACAGTATGACCTCGGAGCCGAAAAAGGCCCCGCGAAAGAAAGCAGACGCTCTTCTCTTTCCAATCATCAACGTTTTTTCGACTCCGACAACGATACAATAACCCAATTTTTCCAGGCAACGGCTCGAACTCTGGGCGCCTTCAGGCCAGAAGCTCTGTAAACCAGGCTGAGACTCATCAATCTAGAGGGCAAGACGGCGAGGAAGGGCGAAAAGAAAAAACCGAGCCAAACAGTTGTAAAAAATAAAGGTTTTAATGTCAATAAACATTCACTATGGTACAGATGTATTGTCCTAGCCTGCGGGATGAAAACAAATCGATTTCAATTTTTCCAGCTACTCTTGATCCATTCAGCAACAAGTATTCCTTTAACACCATCTCCCGATGCAACAACAAACATTCCCGCTCCCCAAACTATCTGATCAGGCTGAGCTCATCGACACCCACTGCCATCTCGACATGGGAGCCTACCAGCCTGACCTAGAAGACGTCATCCAATCGGCTCTTCAACACGGCATCAAGCGCATTGTCACCATTGGAATTGATTATCTAAGTTCCAAAGAGGCGGTGGCCCTGTCTGATCGCTACCCCAATATCTTTGCGACCATCGGGTTCCATCCCCACGATGCGCATCAAGCCACATCCGGCGCCCTGAAGATGCTTGCCGACCTGGCATCTCATCGATCCGTGGTCGGATACGGGGAAATTGGCCTTGATTACGTTAAAAATTATGCCCCGCGCGATGTACAACTCAAAATTTTTTCCGAGCAGCTCCACCTAGCCAAGGATCTTGACTTGCCGGTTGTGATCCATGATCGCGAAGCCCATGACGATGTCTGCGGCTTGATCCGGTCAGTCGGTCCTTTTCCTCAAGGGGGCGTGATGCATTGTTTCTCCGGCGACCTGCAACTGGCCGAAGAGATGATCGATCTGGGCTTCCACATCTCGATCCCAGGTGTGGCCACCTTTACCAATGCCCACACTCTCCATGAGGTTATTCGCACCATCGACCTCCGGCACCTGCTGCTGGAAACAGATGGACCGTATCTGGCTCCGGTGCCCTTTCGGGGAAAACGAAACGAACCAAAATTGATGCTGTATACGGCACAGAAGGTGGCGGAACTAAAGCAGGTCTCCCTTGACGAGGTCGCCCAAACAACCACAGCCAACGCCGTTCGGCTTTTCAACCTCTCGGAGAAGACTCATGATTCATGACAATCTTGCCCAAATCCTGGAGACAATTGCACAAGCGGCCAGAAGGGTCGATAGAGACCCACAAGACATCAAGCTGGTGGCTGTCAGCAAGATGATCAACGTCGACCTTATGCGGCAAGCCATAGAAAATGGCCAAATGCTTTTCGGAGAAAATTACCTCCAGGAGGCTGCAGGCAAAATCGCCCTCCTCCCCCCCACCGTCAGCTGGCATTTCATAGGCCATTTGCAAAGTAATAAGGTTAAACAGGCAGTGGAGCTTTTCGACGTAATCGAAACGGTGGACCGATTGAAGGTTGCGAAGGCTTTAGACAGCCATGCAAAAATGCTCAAAAAAAAATTATCTGTGCTCATCCAGATCAATACTGGCAGAGAAAAACAAAAATCAGGGGTGCTCCCTGAAGAGGCGGAGGCACTGCTTTACCAGATTTCCCAGGAAACCAATCTCCGCATTCTTGGACTGATGACAATGCCCCCCTTCTGTTCCAATCCAGAGAGCAGCAGGTCCTATTTCCGGGAATTGAAAGATTGTGCCAAACGACTTGCCGCTCTCAATCTTTTCGCGGATAATTCGCATGTTGAGCTTTCAATGGGCATGTCCGGTGATTATCCGGTGGCTATTGAGGAAGGAGCCACTATTGTTCGAGTTGGCACAGCATTATTCGGTGCGCTTCGCCATGTTTCATAACCCAGACCACCATGCATGATGCTGGATTTTATATATACAGGGGGTACAGTGGGGCAAAGATGGGGGGGAACTATCCAATTCCCTTCACCTTTTAGACTGAAGGGAACTGGATTTTGAGAGCGTTAAAAATAGGGGGCAGCTAGAGGGGGTGTGAAGAAGTTGCGTATTCTGCCTTCACACAAAATATATATGCGAAGAGCACAGCATTCTTTCTCTCTTTAAAAAAACGGGGCCTACTTACGGCGAGATGCCCTCTTCGCAGCCTTCAGCGGGTTGACACGAATTTTTACAATTGTGACTTCCGGTTTTGCATGAGTTGCAAAATTACATATGCCCAGCCGCCATTTTGCCCCTGGATTCATGTAGGTATCACAGAATTTACCACCTTCCGCCTCAACGATTCGCTCACATCCTTCGCACTGCTCAACTACCGGCAGAAACGATCCATCGTTGAATTTAGCCGCATTGCTTGTTTGCATATTGCCAACTCCTGAAAAAATATAAACTTTTTCTTGAATCAGAAAAAAATCTTCCATACAATAAAAAATAAGTGTCTAACGCCATTCTCGATATTCAAAGGCGCTATTTATAAAAACTAAAGAAGTATCTGTCAACACCTTATCGCTGCTACTTTTTACAAAATTTCAAGAAATTGCCGGAGACCTCTTCATGCCGATCTATGTTTGGAAGGGAAAAAATAGTTTTGGTGAAAAACGCAAGGGCGAAATCGAAGCTGTCGATGAAACCGGAGTACGTGCTCAACTCAGGCGTATGCGGATTGACAACCCGACGATAAAAATAAAACCAAAAGATATTTTTGAAAATATCAAGCTCTTTAAACCGACAGTTACCGGGAAAGACATTGTCATCTTCACGCGACAACTCTCTACCATGATCGATGCAGGTTTACCGCTCGTTCAATGCCTGCAAATTTTAGGTAAACAGCAAAGCAACCCAACCTTCAAATCGGTGCTCACTGCCATTCAAAACGATGTTGAGAGTGGCACGACCTTGGCTGATTCCATGAGGAAACATCCAAAAGTCTTTGATAATTTGTATGCCAACATGATTGAAGCGGGTGAACTGGGCGGTATCCTCGACACTATTCTTTCAAGGTTGGCCGCTTTCAAAGAGAAGGCTATGGCTTTGCAGAAAAAGATCAAGGGAGCCATGACTTATCCGGTTATCTGTTTAGCCATCTCCATTCTGATCCTCGTTGTTATTCTGGTTTTTGTTATCCCCGTTTTCGTCGAAATGTTTGCCAGCCTGAACTCAGCCCTTCCGGCTATCACCCAACTTGTTGTAGACATGAGTGATTTCGTCAAACACAATATTTTGTACATCATAATAGTTTTTATACTTTTATTTTATGGAGTTAAAAAAATCTACGCTACGGAAAAAGGTCGATTCAAAATCGATTCGTTTGTTCTCAAGGCCCCTGTTATTGGTCAATTGACGAGAAAAGTAGCTGTTTCGAAATTCACTCGGACTCTCAGCACAATGTTGCAAAGCGGCGTACCCATTTTAGATGCGCTTCAAGTTGTTGCGAGAACATCAGGCAATAAAGTGGTGGAACGAGCCGTTCTTAGAGTGTCGGAAAGCATTGCCGAGGGGCGACCGATAGCTGAACCATTGGAAGAATCGGGGGTTTTCCCCAACATGGTTGTTCAAATGATCAATGTTGGAGAATCAGTCGGCGCGCTCGATACCATGCTCGAAAAAATTGCCGATTTTTATGACGAAGAAGTTGATCAGGCCGTAGAAAATCTGACGGCAATGATCGAACCATTTATGATGGTTTTTCTCGGTGGCATGATTGGCGGACTTGTAGTAGCTATGTATCTGCCAATTTTTCAAATGGCTGGAAAAATCTAATATTTCAACAACCGCATTAGGAGCTTTTATCCGTATGAGCGAGATCACCGGCATACTTGCTAGAGAAATTCTTGATTCCAGGGGAAACCCAACTGTCGAAGTCGAAGTGCATCTTGAAACCGGTGCCATGGGAAGGGCCGCCGTTCCCTCAGGGGCCTCCACCGGAACAAGGGAAGCCTTGGAGTTGCGAGACACCAAGGACAACAAACGGTATGGCGGCAAGGGTGTACTGCAAGCAGTAGAGAATGTCAACGAACGCATCACCCCAGCCTTGCTTGGATTTGAATCCTCACAGCAAGTGGTCATAGACAGTACCATGCTTGCGCTCGACGGGACTGCCAACAAAGAAAATCTTGGAGCGAATGCTATTCTTGGTGTTTCCATGGCAGTTGCCAAAGCGACGGCCATGGAACTTGACCTACCGCTCTACAATTATCTTGGCGGTGTCAATGCCAAGGTGCTGCCTGTGCCTATGATGAATATCCTCAACGGAGGGGCACATGCAGATAACAACGTGGACATCCAAGAATTCATGATCCTGCCTGCAGGAGCACACTCCTTTTCTGAAGCACTGCGCATGGGAGCTGAAACCTTCCATGCCCTGAAAACTGTCTTAAAGAAAAGAGGCCTGCTCACCGCCGGAGGTGACGAGGGAGGCTTTGCCCCCAACCTGCGCTCGAACGAAGAAGCCATGGAATCAATTCTCGAAGGGATTGTTCACGCAGGATATTCTCCAGGCAAGGATATTTTTATCGGTATTGATGCGGCTGCGAGTGAATTTTATTCCGGAGATAAAAAAACCTATGTTCTGGGGGCAGAGTCAAATCCGAATAAAACAGCCGAGCAGATGATCGCCTTTTATACGGACTGGGTGAATAAATATCCCCTGATTTCCATTGAAGACGGTTTGGATGAATCAGACTGGGAAGGGTGGAAGCAGCTGACGAATGCCCTTGGAAAGAAGATCCAGCTGGTTGGAGACGATATTTTTGTCACCAACACCAGTATTCTAAAGAAAGGCATAGCCCAGAAAATTGCCAACTCCATTTTGATAAAACTTAACCAAATCGGCTCCGTCACCGAGACCATCGATGCTGTTGACATGGCCCATCGGGCCGCATATACCGCTGTTATTTCGCACCGATCAGGTGAAACCGAAGATGCAACCATTGCGGATCTGGCTGTCGCTCTAAACACAGGACAAATAAAAACTGGGGCTCCATCACGAAGCGATAGAGTAGCGAAATACAACCAGCTCTTACGGATTGAGGAGGAACTGGGACGGGTGGCACAGTTTGCGGGAATCTCGGCCTTTTCTTTTCTTTCATAAACCAGGTTGACAACCTGCTGTATTACTTCCTATTATAGAGCAAGTATTTAAAAAAATGATCCTCTCTTCACGAGTTATCCTGGAGGTACAAAAATGACTCTAACAAAGGCTGATCTGGTGCAGCAGGTGTACAAGGCGCATCCCAACCTGACAAAATCGCAGTCCACGGATTCTGTCGAAACCTTTCTCTCATTGTCCAAATCTTCCTTAATTATAGGCGAAGACTTACTTCTTAGTGGATTTGGCAAGTTCAATATCAAAGATAAAAAATCCCGTCGAGGTCGAAACCCACAGACAGGGAGCGAACTCACACTTGATGCCAGACGGGTCGTTACTTTCAAACCCTCTGGAATACTTCGCTCTCGCATTAATTCCGATTAAAACTAATTTTGTATCGAGTTTGACCAAGGCGCCTGCTGCAAGCGGCGCCTTTTTTGTTTTTCCCTAATCCTCGATAGCGGCTGCTTCATAGCAGCATGAAAAGTTCATATAGCTGACATTTAACTCTTCCACTTTCCATATCTATATTTGCATTTAAAAAAATATTGCAATGCAGCCGAGTTACCCATTCAAAACGATTAGTTGTCAGTTCATTGATCATCCCGACGATTTTATCCGGTCGCTTCATGAACGCCCTGACTCTCTGCTTGTTGAAAGATTACAACTATTTGGTCAAACAGTCCCTTTGCTGGTCTGGCAACAAGCAGAGAAACAATATCAGATCATTGCCGGTTATTCATCTTTCTCTGCGATCACTTCGCTGGGGATAGAGAAAGCCGCCTGTCAAGTTCTCCCCCGCTCCACTCCCCCGCTCCAACTCTATTCTCTGCAGATCCTCCACGGGCTCGATGCTCCCCAGGCCAGCCCCATTCTACAGGCGTATCTTTTACAACAGGCGCGACAAAAACTCGCCGACAAGGAGACGTTCTCCCTCCTCTCCTTGATGGGACACAAGCCTCAGCTCTACAAACTCGATGAACTCACCGACCTTCTTCGACTTTCCCCATTGGCCATCGCGGCCTTGCATCAGGGAATCCTGTCACTTAAAACGGGGAAACTGTTTAAATTTCTCTCACATGAAGACCAAGGGGTTTTGGTCCGGCTTATTAGCACCTACCAACTTGGTGGATCAAAGCAACAAAAACTGGTTGAAATGGTCACGGAATTATCCTTGAGGGAAAACACGCCTGTTCAGGTACTTATCCGAGAATGGCTACCTGCGGATCAAGCATTTGTGGTAAAAAATGTTCCTCAACGGTTGCAAGGGCTTCTGCAAACACTGTATGAAATGTATTGGCCAGAAAAATCAGCTATGGAAAAAACCTTTCAGCAAATTGTTCAAGGATTGCAAGTTCCAGAAGGGACGTCCATCAAGCCAAGCCCATTTTTTGAGGACGACAGCGTAGAGATGTGTTTTCGCTTTGCTAACATAGAGGCTTTGAAGGAGAAATGGGGGGAAATGAAGGCTCTTAGCCAGCAATAATTTTTTTATCGTTGCACAATGGCTTTAAACAGCAGATCTTTCCCCAATAATTGCAGGGATACGTTGTGCAAGAGTGGCGCATCCTCCCGGCTACCAAGACCATACCCGCGAACCAGAGGTGTGCCGTCATCACCAATAATGAGCGGTGCATACAACAGAACTAATTCATCAACAAGATTGTGACGATAAAAGGCTCCATGCACTTGTGCTCCTCCTTCTACAAGCACTGAGGTAACATTCTTCCCCCCTAGAAAAATGAGCAAGGCCGACAATTCAACCCTTCCGACATCGCTGCCTGGGAGCCGAAAAACCTTTGCTCCCCTTGCAACCAATCGGGCTTCTTTTTCCATGGAGGCCCCTTCACCGCAGATGACCCATGTTTCAGCGACGGAATCTTGGGTGAGCATGCGCGCGTCCACCGGTAAACGCAAAAAAGAATCAAGGACGATGCGGAGTGGATCACGCGTCTGCCCTGCGTCTTCAAGCCGGGTGGTCAAATTGGGATTATCGATTATTGCCGTTTCAACACCGATTAAAATCGCGTCAACCTGATTGCGTATTTGATGTACATATCGTTTCGACTCAGGACCCGTCAGTGCGCCTGCTTGCCGGGGATGAAAGGTGATTTTGCCATCGAGACTCAATCCCGCCTTCATAATGATCCATGGCAATCCCGTGGCGCTGTGCTTGATAAAGGGGTAATTGAGCTCTCTGCACTGCTGCTCTAGCACCCCGCTGCATACTTCAATCCCCCTTGCTCTCAAAAAGTCCCCTCCCCCCCCGGTCACCTGCGGATTAGGGTCGGACATACCGATGACAACTCGCGCAATTCCGCTACGAACAATGGCTTCGGTACAGGGAGGTGTTCTCCCCGTATGATTACAGGGTTCCAGGGTAACATAGAGCGTAGCGTTGTTCGTCTGCTCACCGGCGTCGAAAATGGCATTAATCTCGGCATGGGGAGTTCCGGCTTTTTTATGATATCCCCTGCCTACGATCTTGCCATTATAGACAATGACAGCGCCCACCGCCGGATTCGGCGAGGTTCGCCCGAGACCCTTTCTCGCCTCGACCAAGGCTAACTCCATAAAATAGATGTGATCGTTTTGCATGCGTAGCCCGAGTGGTCAGTGTTTTCCTTTTTCTCCAAGGAAGAATTTCAGTTCGTCCATAAACTCATTGACATCCTTGAACTGTCGGTAGACCGAAGCAAATCGAACATAGGCCACCTCATCCAGCGCAGGCAATGCCTCCATCACCCATTCACCTATTTGACTGGTGGGAATTTCCTTGCCTCCATAGTCCTGTAATTTCTGCTCGATAGCATCGACAAAAAGATCGATATCAGTCATGCTGACCGCCAGCTTTTCGCAGGCCTTTTCCAATCCAACGACGATTTTCCCTCGGTCCCAAGGCTCTCGCCGGCCGTCTTTTTTTATTAGCATCGGCAGTGTCAACTCAATGCGTTCATAGGTGGTGAACCTGCGTTGGCAGGAATCACACTCCCGTCGACGTCGGGTGATCGTCTTGTCTTTATTGATCCGCGAATCAATCACCCGACTATCCAAATGACCGCAATAGGGACATTTCATGACACACCCTGCATAATTTGAAAAAAGAGAGTAAATTATTTCCAAAAAAAAAACCGGCAGCTTTGTGCAAAAGCATACCGGTTTGAAAAACTCGAAACAGGTGTCAACCGACTACCCCATCATGCTGATCCTTCGCAGATGACGCCCGCCGGCAAACTTGGTTTCGAGCCAGATCTTGACGATATCCAAAGCAATGGCAATCCCAACTACTCGTGCACCGAGACAGAGAACATTGGCGTCATTGTGTTCTCGGCTCATTCTGGCGGAGAAGGCCTCATGGCAAAGTGCTGCCCGAATGTGCCGGTGCCGGTTGGCGGCTATCGACATCCCGATACCCGTCCCACAGATCAGAATACCATGCGTACAGAACCTATTCTTGATTGCCGCACAGACCTTGTCGGCAATGTCAGGATAATCGACCGATTCCTCGGAATAACTCCCCAGATCGATGACCGTATGGTTGGACTGTTCAAGCAATTGGACCAGCTCTCGTTTAAGAGCAAATCCGCCATGGTCACACCCCAATGCAACATTCAAGTGTTTGCTCCATAACTTTCAAATTATTTAAACCGCCGGAAGACAACCACCCCATTGGTACCACCGAATCCAAAGGAGTTCGACATGGCTGTTTCAATCCGTACCTCCCGGGCTGTGAGGGGCACATAATCCAAGTCACAATCAGGATCCGGGTTCTGCAGATTGGCAGTGGGCGGGAGGATGCCATGATAGAGGCTCAAGGCAGTGAATGCTGCCTCAATCCCTCCAGCTGCGCCCAACATGTGACCGGTCATCGATTTGGTGGAACTGACAGCCAACTTGTTGGCGTGTACACCAAAAACAGTTTTGATGGCCAGAGTCTCGCATTTATCATTGAGCGGAGTCGAGGTGCCGTGGGCGTTGATATAATCGATATTTTCGGGATTAAGTCCCGCATCCCGCAAGGCTGCGGCCATGCAGCGAGCAGCTCCTTCACCATCTTCTGGTGGAGCGGCTATATGGTAGGCATCGCTGGTCTGACCGTAACCAATGATCTCAGCATAAATGGTGGCTCCACGACGTTTCGCTGACTCCAGTTCCTCAAGAACCAACATGCCGGACCCTTCGGAGATAACGAACCCATCCCGATCGCGATCAAAGGGCCTGGAGGCAGCTGTCGGATCGTCATTTCGGGTCGAGAGGGCTTTCATCGCACTGAATCCACCCACAGCCAGCGGACATATAACCGATTCGGTACCGCCGGTTATGGCCACATCGCAATCGCCATAAACGATATGACGAAAAGCTTCGCCCACCGCGTGGGTCCCGGCCGCACAGGCCGTAGTCTGGGAAAGATTGGGGCCCTTGCAGCCTATTCGCATGGAAATATGGCCAGAGGGCATGTTAGGTATAACCCTGGGTATGAAAAAAGGCGTTATTTTGCGCGGCCCCTTATTAAGTAGAACACTATGATACTCTTCAATGGTGGGGAGACCGCCCATACCACAGCCGGTTATGACCCCAACCCGATTGACATTGTCATCGGTAATCGACAGGCCGCTGCTTTTCCAGGCAATGTCTGCTGCTGCAACAGCGTATTGCACAAAGGGATCCAGATTTTTCACCTGCTTTTTTTCAAACCAATCCTCAGGATTAAAACCTTTTACCTCAGCAGCAATCTGCGAAGCCTGATCAGAGGCATCAAAGCGGGTGATCGGTCCGATGCCGCTTTGTCCGTTGATCAGAGCATTCCACGTCTGCTCGGTCCCAATACCAAGTGGCGTGACCAAGCCAATCCCAGTTACAACGACCCGTCGTTTCACGCTTGCAAGCCTCGACTCAGTTCTGAATTTTCGAGACAAAATCGATGGCGTTTTGCACCGTTACGATCTTCTCAGCCTCTTCGTCAGGAATTTCGACATCAAATTCCTCTTCCATAGCCATGATCAGTTCGACCAAGTCCAATGAATCAGCACCAAGATCGTCGACAAAGGAAGCGCCTGGGACGACTTTGTCGCGGTCGACACTCAGTTGTTCGACGATGATATCAATCATTTTATCTTCAACAGCCATTGTTATTCTCCTCAAAATAGTCTTGTGATTGTTCTGTTATAAAACAATGCCCGAAAGAGTAGACATTCGGGTATCTCTTGTCAATGTCCCATATACATCCCGCCATTGACGTGCAGGGTCTGACCAGTAACGTAATTACTGCCAGTTGATGCCAAGAAACCCACTGAAGCGGCAACATCTTCCGGTGTTCCCAAGGTGCCCAGAGGTATTTGGGCCTTGAGTGCTTCCTGGACATCTTCGGTAAGGCCGTCCGTCATGTCGGTGACGATATATCCGGGAGCAACACAGTTGACAGTGATGTTCCGTCCAGCCAGCTCCCTCGCCATGGATTTGGTCAAACCGGTCAAACCAGCTTTGGCCGCACCGTAATTAACCTGGCCACTGTTGCCGACAAAACCAACCACCGACGATACATTGATGATCCGACCCCACCTTTTTTTCATCATGGTCCGCATCACTGCCTTACTGCAGAGAAACGCACCTTTCAGATTGGTATCAAGTACGCTGTCCCAGTCATCCTCTTTCATGCGCGCCATCAAGCCATCGCGGGTGATGCCAGCATTGTTGATAAGAATGTCAATTTGGCCATGAGTAGCGATAATTTCTTTGAAATTTTCCTGGACCGCTTCGCCATCGGCAACATCAAAACGGACCGTAAACCCTTTACCTCCCAGAGCCTCGATCTGTTTCAAAGTTTCTTCGGCTGCCGCCGGATTGGATACATAATTAATACCGACGATGGCACCCATAGAGGCCAATTTCACACAGATAGCCCGCCCGATGCCGCGGCTACCGCCGGTGACTACGGCAATCATCTTCTCCAGCATCATTTTTTGATCTCCTGAAGCCGTTTAATCAACTGAGGCACAACCTCATACAGATCTCCAACCACGCCATAGGTGGCGATATCAAAAATAGGCGCGCTCTTGTCACGATTAATGGCGACCACGATTTCAGCGGACTGCATGCCCACTGCATGTTGCACGGCGCCGGATATCCCGCAGGCTATGTAGAGCTTGGGGCTGACTGTCTTGCCTGTCTGGCCGACCTGATGCGGATAAGGAATCCAACCGGAATCGACGGCGGCTCGCGAAGCGGCCACCGCACCTCCGAGTTCAGAGGCCAGTTCCCGGATCAACGCAAATCCCTTGGGTGAATCGAGGCCACGGCCACCAGCGACCAGGGTTTCCATTTCCTGAATATTGACTTGATCTTCGGTGTTGACCACTGTTTCAAGTACTTCAATCTTGGACTGCACCAGACCTGGCGGTAGCTCCACCGAAATAACTACACCTTTACGGGAAAAATCGGGTTCAGCTGGTGCCATAACCTTTGGCCGGACGGTGGCCATCTGTGGCCGGGTGTGTGGGCATTCGATGGTCGCCATGATATTGCCTCCAAAGGCGGGTCGCGTCTGTAGCAACATGCCGTCTTCTTCTCTGATTTCCAGGTGAGTGCAATCAGCGGTCAAACCAGCGTCGATGGCGGTGGCCACAAAAGGAATGACCGACCGGCCGATGGCGGTGGCCCCAGCAAGAACCACCTCGGGTTTTTGTTCCCGGATCACCTGCTCCAAGACCCTGGCATACACGTCCTCGCGAAACTGCTCCAACACCGGGTGTTCGGCGAGGAAAACGGTGTCTGCTCCGGCAGCAATGAGGTCGCCCGCATAACCGGCCACTGTGCCACCGGGCAGCACCACGCTGAGTTTGACCCCGCGCTTATCAGCGAGTTTGCGGCCTATGCCCAATAACTCATAACTCACTGGCGCGACCTTACCGTGGCGATACTCGGCGAACACCATAATCCCCACATACTCAATGATGTCGACCTGTGTACGTTTCTCCGCAATTTCAATACGCAGGGCATCGACCGGACAATTGTCAACACAAGCACCGCAGAGTGTGCAGGATTCGGTGACCACCGCACAATCTGACACGACGCTGATAGCCCCGAAAGCGCAACTGGTCTCGCAGATGCCGCAGGCCGTACATTTCTCACTATCGATAATCAGCATAGAAAAAAACTCGATTGTAAAGGTGAAGCTCTTCTTTGCCTAGAGATGCGCCTTGAGACAGGCAACCAGTTGGTCGACCTGCTCCTCGACGCTTCCCGAGAATATCTTGCGGTTTCCCCGAGGTTCTGGAGGAAAGACGCGCACGACTTGCGTCGGCGATCCGGCTAGTCCGATGCACTGCGGATCAGCACCAATAGCAGCGGCGGAGAGTTGTCGAATTTCTGCTTTTTTTGCCTTCATCTTACCTTTTAACGACGCGACCCGGGGCTCGTTGATATCTTTGACCACCGTCATCAAGGCAGGTAGAGGCAGGCGGAGAACATCAAAACCGTCGTCCATCATCCGCTCCACCTCAATAGTGCCAGCGGTTACATTGCGCGTTTTCTGGACGCAGGTGGCGTACGGCACCTGTAAGCGGCAAGCTAACCCTGGTCCGACCTGGGCAGTATCACCATCGATCGCCTGCTTGCCACAGAGAATGAGGTCGGCCCCGTCAAGCGTTTGCACGGCCTTAGCCAGTGTATAAGCAGTAGCCCAGGTGTCAGCCCCGGCAAAGGCTCGATCAGAAATCAGCACTCCATCATCGGCTCCACAGGCGATGGCCTCGCGGAGCACCGCCTCGGCCTGCGGCGGTCCCATGGTAATCACTGTTACCGTGCCGCCCTGCTTTTCCTTGATGGCGACCGCTTCTTCCAGGGCATGGCGATCATAAGGGTTCATGATCGAATCCACCCCTTCGCGTGCCAAGGTATTAGTTTTGGGGTCGAGCCGGACATCTTTGGCGTCCGGAACCTGTTTGACGCAGACAATAATCTTCATGACCCGTGAATCTCTCAGGAGTATTCTTTGTTCAGTTCCTGGCCAATAACATTGCGTTGGATCTGGTTGGTACCTTCGTAGATCTGGAGAATCTTGGCATCACGCATCATCTTCTCAACAGGATACTCTTTCATGTACCCGTAACCGCCAAGGACCTGCACTGCATCGGTGGTAACCTTCATGGCCATATCGGTAGCAAAAACCTTACACATCGACGAAACCTTGGACATGTCTTTAGGATGCGCATCAATGTGCTTTGCCGCGCCATAAACCAAAGCTCGACCGGCTTCAAGTTGGATGGCCATATCGGCCAGAATATGCTGCACGGCCTGGAAAGAAATAATTGGCTTGCCGAATTGGACTCGCTGTTTAGCGTAAACAACTGCCTCGTCCAAAGCAGCTTGGGCAAGACCGATACCGAGGGAGGCAATACCTGGACGCGACATATCCAGGGTTTTCATCACGGTGATAAAACCTGTTCCTTTTCTGCCTACCAGCCGATCCTTGGGTATTCGGCAATCCTTGAGAATCAGCTCCCGGGTTGCAGAAGAACGGATACCCATTTTGTCTTCTTTTTTACCATACGTAAAACCGGGATCGCCTTCCTCAACTACAAAAATGGATGCCCCACGCGCGCCTTTGTTGGGATCGGTGAGAGCAATGATTGTGTAAATCTGAGATTCGCCGCCGTTGGTAATCCATTGTTTGGTGCCGTTGAGCACCCACTCTTCCCCATCTTCGACAGCGGTGGTCCGAATGCCCGAAGCATCGCTCCCCGCGTTGGACTCGGTAAGACCAAAAGCGGCCCAACGCGCACCACTGGCGATATCGGGTAGGTATTTTTGTTTCTGCGCCTCACTGCCGGCTATCATTACCGGGAAAATACCCAAGGCGCTGGCGGCAAAACTGGTGGCCACGCCGACGCATCCCCGGGCCAATTCTTCCAAGGCCAAGACAACTTCGAAGCAACCACCGCCAAATCCACCGTACTCTTCGGGTACAAACACACTAAAAAGATCGGCCTTGGCAATGTCCTGCAGGATTTCCCGAGGGAATTGGTTTTTCTCATCAAGTTCCGCCCGTACCGGAATAATCTTTTCATTGGTGATTTCCCGGGCGGTATCGATGATCATCTGTTGTTGTTCAGTGAAAAAATAATCCACAAATACACTCCTTAGTGTCTTACCAACGCATAAGCAGAGAGCCCCAGGTGAGGCCGCCACCAAAGGTACATAAAAGCACAATATCTCCCCGCACCAACCGTCCCAGCCGATGCGCTTCGTCCAAGGCTATAGGGATACTGGCCGCAGAGGTGTTGCCATATTGGCTGAGATTGATAAAAATTTTATCCTCGGGCAATCCCAATCTTTCTTTCAGATTTTTGAGAATGCGAATATTGGCCTGATGAGGAATCATCAGGCCAATATCGTTAATAGTGAGGTCATGTTTCCTGAGCAGGCTGGTAACAGCGTCTTCCATCAACCGAACAGCATGTTTGAAGATATCAACACCATTCATCCGGATGTGAGCCCCCTGCCAATCGTCGCGTCGCAATTCCGGATTTAGGCTTTCCGGACTGTCCATGCACAGCAAATTCCACAGTTTACCATCGGCGTGTAGGCTACTGCCAAAGACGCCTCTACCGTCATTTGATCCCGTAAGAATTACCGCGCCCGCACCATCGCCAAACAGCACGCAGGTGTTCCGGTCTTCCCAGTTGACTCGCGCAGAGAGTGTTTCCGCACCGATCAGCAGAATTTTCATGTCCGGGCGGTTTTGGATATAGTTACTCGCTAGATCCAGTCCGTAGGTAAAACCAGCACAAGCAGCATTGATATCATAGGCAAAGGCATTCACCGCGCCTAGCTCGGCCTGCACAAAACAGGCCGTGGACGGCATGATCATGTGGGACGAAATAGTGGCGACAATGATCAGATCCAGTTCTTCGGCATCAACGCCTGTGACCGCAAGGGCTCGACGAGCTGCCCTAGTCGCTAATTGGTAATTTTGTTCATTCTTGCCGGCGATCCGCCTGTTGCGGATTCCTGTTCTTGAGGTGATCCATTCGTCAGAGGTTTCGACCATCTGCTCAAGATCGGCATTGGTAAGTGTTCGCTCCGGAAGACAGGATCCGGTTCCGAGAATAACAGCTTTTGTCATGAAAAAACCTGTTTTCAGGCAGCGTTTTCGCCAAGCGCCTGAACTATTGCCTCATTGATCCGGTTGCGCACCATGTTCGCTGCAACTTCAATGGCATTACGAATAGCAACGGCGTTAGAGGCGCCATGGCAGATGATACCGGTACCGTCGATACCCAACAAGGGAGCCCCGCCGTATTCGGCATAATCCACCTGTTTTTTAAATCCGGCTATGGCGTCGCGCATAAGGAGATAACCGAGTTTTGCGCGCCAGGTTTTCAGGATCTCCCGTTTAAGCATCTGCATGGCTGCTTCGGCCAGCCCTTCGCTTATTTTCAAGGAAATATTGCCGACAAAGCCGTCGCAGACAATGACGTCAACATCTCCCTTATACACATCACGCCCTTCAACATTACCAATAAAATTGAGCGGACTCTGCTTCAGAAGATCATAGGTTTCCTTAACTAGAGCGTTCCCCTTACCCGTCTCTTCACCAATACTGAGCAAACCGATACGGGGACGGTCATAGTTGAGCAGCAGCCGGGAACAGGAAGAAGCCATGACAGCAAACTGGTAAAGATGCTGTGGCCGGCAATCGACATTGGCCCCGATATCCATCAGCATCACCGGCTTCTTCACCGTTGGAAAAAAACTAGCGAGGCCCGGCCTGGAAACACCCGGTAGCCTGCCGAGTTTCCTGATCGCCGCAGCCATGGTGGCGCCGGAGTTGCCGGCTGAAACCACCGCATCTGCCTCACCGTTTTTCACCAAATCGAAGCCAACCATGATGGTTGCTTCTTTCTTTTTACGGACGGCCTCAACCGGCGAATCGTCCATGGTGATGACTTCGGAGGCGTGATGAACGCTAATTCGCTCCAACACGTCGTCGTAACCAGACGAATTGTCACCGATTTGTTGTTCTAAAAGAATACGAGGGCCCACTAAGATGACACGCAGATCGCTCCGGTCTCGAACCGCAGCAAGAGCGCCTCGGATCGCCATCTCTGACCCCCCGTCGCCACCCATGGCGTCAAGGGCTATCCTCACAACAGTGCCTAGTTCAGTTCTTCCTCAAGACGGATAACACTCCGGCCTTTATACATCCCGCAGCCGCTGCACAACTGGTGGGGCATTTTTGGTTCGCCACATTCAGGACACTGGCCAACGTTCGGCTTGGTCAAAAAATCGTGTGCCCGACGGAGTCTTGTCCGTGAATAGGAATGTCTACGTTTCGGTAAAGCCATTGTGCTCCTCCATTAATCCGTATCATCACCCGGTCTCAACTCGTGAAACCAAGCGCTCATCGGATGATTTTGCTTATTTTTTCAATTGGGCAAGGACCGCGAAAGGCGACTCCTTGTTTTCGTCGGCACATCCGCATTCCGCATTATTTAGATTTGCTCCGCACCGGGAACAGATCCCTCTGCAGTGTTCTGTGCAGAGGTTTTTCATGGGAAGCGCTAAATATAACTGCTGCCGTAAAACATCGTCAAGATCAATGAGCGGCTCCTCGAGGGAGACCGTATCCAGATCAGGTATATTGTACTCCAAATCTTTTAAATGCCAGGAAGCCCCGGATTCGACCTCGAACAGAATCTGCAATTCGGTGTCGACCTCCCAGTCATACGCTGAAAGACATCGATCACAAGTCAGAATCAAGGTCGCCTGCACATGGCCTTGCACTTCCACCTTGTGGTCGCCCTTTCGTTTGAGCGTGCAACGCGCATCCACAGGACCTTTTACCACAAAATCCTGTGAAGTGTTGAGCCCGTCAACCTCCCGAATCTCGTACCTATTGCCAAGAACAGAGACTTCATTGAACCGAATCAGCATGACGGACGCACCTTAAAAATCCAGCCTACACTTCCATGCAAAACGGAAAATTATACAAAAGAAAACTATCTTCGCCAAGTAAAAAGAAAAACAAGGGGCAATTAGGGAGAACCAATCCTCGCAAACTGAATGCCAACAACGCAACAGGCGCAAAAAAAGGTCCTTGATAAAAGAGTGCTCCGGATGAGGAAGCAAGAATGCAAGCAACAACTCAGGTCTTTTTTATGCCTTTTTCCAATTCAGCAATTTTCTGCTCAATCTGTTTCACCAAACCGGGATACCCATCCTTCCGTAAAATTTCACTGAATTGTTCCATATAATTACGAACAAGACTCACTCCTTCGACGACCACATCATAAGCCATCCACTGATCGCCTCGGAGCAGCATAATATAGAAAACCGGAATGGACTTGTCCTTGTCCACCAGCAAAGTCTGCACTTCCGCTCGTTCGCCCTTGATCCGTTGCTGGGTGAATTGCACTTGTTGCCCCGAATATTCGTCGATCTTGCCGACATAAGCATATTGCAGCAATTGGGTAAACAAGGATTCGAATTCTCCCTGTTCCATTTCCGAGAGACTCCGCCACTGTTGCCCGATCACCCGCTTGCTCATCTCGCGGAAATCAAACCGCTCGCGGACCACGGCGATAACCCGGCGGCTCTGTTCGTGCTTGGGCAGGGCTTTGAGTCCGGGGTCTGCCAGGGTCGCGGTCACTTTGTTCAAAAAAGGACGTAACTGCTCGGTAGGGTCGGGGGATGCGAGAACCGCCGACTGCGTGCACAACACTACAACCAAAGTAGCTAGGGCGGAAACGATAAGGGAAGGCATTAAATTCTTGCGTTGCATACTGCACCATGCGTCCAGCGGAGAGCCGGTTCTTTGTTATCGAGAGGTATTGGAATGATCGTACTGCTTACTGCGCATCTGATAGTATCCGTTTCGGAAGGCCACATAGGAATCAAAACTCATGGACTTGATTTCCACATACTCACCAAGATGCAACGAGGTGTGGTTCACCGTCTTGGCTCCCTGGACGGTAGCCGAGGTCAGCCCGTCATCGTTCCAGGGAGAATAGGTCGCCATGGCAGCTCCGTCAACCACGGTTCCGGAAAAATCCCGCAAAGTCGAAGGCCCCAAGAGGGGAACGACCAGATAAAAACCGTCTCCCAAACCCCAGACCGACAGGGTTTCCCCGAAGCTGGCATACACTGGCGCAATATCGAACTCGTGCCCGGCAGGATCGGCCAAACCGAAGACCCCGCAGATACTGTTGAGGAAAAAACGACCAAGGGTACGGCCGGCATCGCGGACTCTCCCCTGTAGAAGGCAATTGACGGATCGAACCGGTTCCCCAAGATTATAGAAAAAGTTGCCGATACATCCTCGAATGTCTGCGGGCAGCACCTTGCTGTAGCCGGTGGCAACGGGTTCAATCATCCAAAGGTACACCTTGTCGTTCACCTTGAACATCGCCCGGTTGAATGGTTCGATGGGATCGGCGACTTGTACGTCGGCCGTCGGCTTCTCATAGCTCTCGTCACTGAGGAAATCGACCGCACGGGCACGGGAGGTCCAGCAAAGAACCGTGACCGCCACGCCAACAATCAGGCCAGCGGTTCCAAGAAGACAATTCTTCCAACGCATACATTCCACCGTCGTTATTTATTAACCTGACCAAAGGCAAATTTGGAGATAAGCGATTCCAGGTCAACGGCTGATTCGGTATCAACGATGGTTTCTCCAGGTTTATAGAGAGATTCATCCCCCCCTAGGGTGATCTGGATGTACTTATCGCCAATGATCCCCTGGGATTTAACCGAGGCTATTGAATCAACCGGAATGGCCACCTCACGATTGATCTGCATACCAACCATGGCTTGATTCTCCTTACTCAACTCAAGCTGCTGGACCTTGCCCACAGTGACCCCCGCTATCTGGACATCAGCCCCGGACTTGACCCCGGAAATGTTATTGAACGCAGCCCTGATGACGTAGGTTTTCGAGCCGGTCAACCATGGAACCTCTCCGAGTTGCAGCGCCAGCCAGCCAAGTGCCAAAAAGCCGACAATTAGAAAAAAACCGACAAATATTTCCACCCGGGAATTTCCCATAGTAATTCTCCTTGTCCCTTAAACGGTGTGCTGTCCCATGACCTGCCGGGCAAATTCGCGAATATTGAGCTTGGTTGAAAAAGGGATCTGGGACGCCTCGGTGAACACATCTAACTCGCCTTTATTCAACAAAATAATTTGATCGGCTAGGGCAAAAATCTGCGGAATATCATGACTGACAATCACCGCCGTATACCCGAGTCTTTGCTGTGTCTGGGCAAAGAGCTCGTAGATCTCCTTGGTCATCACCGGATCGAGTCCGGTCGTAGGTTCATCAAACAAGACAATCTTCGGTTCCAACTGCAGCGCCCTTGCCAGACCGACTCTTTTTTTCATACCACCGCTGAGCTGCGCCGGAAATTTTTCCTCATGCCCGGTCAGTTCAAGTTGCTCCAGCGTCGCCGCAACCCGGTTTCGAATCTCCCCCTCGGTCAATTTTGTCCGTTCCTGTAAGGGAAGCGCAATATTTTCGAAGACGGTCAATGAATCAAACAGAGCAGAACCCTGAAAAAGAACACCAAACAGCATCCTCAATTCTTGCAGAGCCTTATAGCCCATTGTGGATACATTTTTTTCCCCGACCAATACCTGTCCTGACTCCGGCCGCAACAAACCAAGGATCAACTTGAGGATAACGCTTTTTCCCTGCCCGCTGCCGCCGGCGATGACCGTCGTTTTTCCCATGGGCACTGAAAAACTAACCCGATCAAGCACGAGGTGCCGCCTCGCCCGCTCACCAAAGGATTTGCAGACATCGACAAAACGGATGGCAAACTCGGGGGCCACAATGTTCTCGGCACTCATAAAAACACCGCAGTCAGCAGGTAATCAAAAATCAAGACTGAAATTGATGAAAAGACCACTGCCTGGGTCGTCACCTTACTGACGCTTTCAGCCCCAAAACCTGCGCCACGAATCTTCTGGACAAAATACCCGCGGCCCGTGCAGATCCAAACAAGAAGCAAGGCAAAAACAATAGATTTGATCACGCCTAAACGGATATCGTGGTTGGTGACACTCTGCTGCATACCCGCAAAAAAAGAGCCCCCGTTGACCCCCATCAACTTGACTCCAGCTAGATAGCCGCCCATGATGCCCACCACATCAAAAACAGCGGTCAGCAGGGGGATCGAGATCAAGGCCGCCAGAAATTTGGGGGAGATGAGATAACGGAAGGGATCGATCGCCATACATTCCAGCGCATCGACTTGTTCAGAAATCCGCATTATGCCGATTTCGGCACACATTGCCGATCCAGCACGGCCAGCTACCATCAGCGCGGTCAGCACCGGACCAAGTTCCATGATCAGAGTCAGGGAAACCGCCGATCCCAGCATGCCCTCAGCACCGAATTTATGGAGGGAATAGTACCCTTGCAGACCAAGCACCATGCCCGAGGACAGGGCCGTAAAAAATATAACGGTGATAGATCCCGCACCGATGAACTCCAGCTGTTTGATCAACTCTTTAAAACGAAAGGGCCGTTTAAACACGCCGAGTAGGGCAAAAAACAAAAACGTCCCCATTCGACCGAGATCGGTCAGGATGTAGAGCGCTTGGTCACCTATACCGCCAACGATGCGGAGGAACGATGTTGGTTCTTTTTCAGCTTGATTCATGCACTCTGCAGTCGTCTCTCCGGTTCACGCGAGGGATATCTCGGAACCGGTTTTCTAACAAGAAAAAGAAGTTCATGCCACATGACTAGGGCAAGAACTTCTTTTTTGTCTTTTATATATGAAATTAACAGGTTGACGCAGGCTTTTGGATAAAATCCTCAAGAAAATTTTCAGCTACCCCTATGGGATCATCGGATGAGTACAGCACCATGGTCTGAAGAAACATAAAGCTGTCTTCTTCCATGTTGGTGAACTTTACTCCGATACCACCCTTTTCCCTTCTGAGAACTGTCCCGCAAAAATTCAGAATAAGGCTGGATCGGCGTCCAGTTTCATGCAATTCCAGACGGCAATCCTCGCCAATAGATAGATTGACCTCTCCCTCAATAAAGAGGCCGCCCAGGCTCAGGTTTCTTGCCGGGAATTGGCCTTGCAGTTTATCTTGAATGAAAACCTTTACGCTCCGGGTAAATATCACCCTGGTATGCCGGCGTTTTTCAGGATTAAATGCTGATGGCCCTGCAGTCGTCATCTCCGGCCCTCAAGGGAAAAGTAATTTTTTAGTAAATTTGTGCTTAGTATCGCATCCCCCAAAAATTATGGCAAGCAGTAATTCGCTTTTTGTAAGCCGATCAAATGCTTGTTCATCTGGTTTGCAAATCCGACGTGCCCCTTAAGAAAACCTGGTTATTTCTCCTTACAGGAAAAAAAGTCAAGGATGAAGAAGCCGACTGACAACACCGATGATTTGCGACGCCTCGGAACTCTTGACAATCACCTCGTCCGCCCCTGCCGCCAGGCACTGTTCCCGTACAAGAGGCGTATCGTCTGCGGTAAAGACAACAAGCTTCATCGATTCATGGGGAACGGCCTGACGAACGTGCCTGCACACCTCCAGCCCGGACAATCCGGGCAACATGAAATCCACCACAGCGGCGGCCGGTTTTTCCTTCAAAATCAAAGCCAGGCCGCCATCACCGCTATCAGCGGTGAGCGGATGAAACCCAGCCTTCTGAAACAGGCGGGCATAGAGCCGGACAATCACTGGATTATCGTCAATAATCACAATTTTTTGGGGAACAGCCTGCACCTCTTCCGCTACGGTCAGATCATTCCGCTCCGAAATGATCAACAGTTGATCACCCTGAAGAATAACGGTCTCATCCGGAGGCTGCAATCGGTCAGCACCGGACCGACGCAAGCCGATGATGTCGTGGCGCATCGACCGGGCAATCTCGCCGATGGTTTTATTGATCATCCCTGAACCTTCTTGAACGATGATCCATTCAGGCCGTAGGTTGACCTGATCCTCCATGAAAATTTTTGCGTTTCCTCCTGTGGCGGCAAGAAGATTGTCGGCTATCTGCCGGCCTGCAGAGTCAAAGGGGCAAATAATAGCGTCGGCGCCAGCCTTGAGAATCTTCTTTTCGGTGTGTTTGTCTTCGGAGCGGGCAATGATGTAAAGCGTCGGATTCAGTTCTCTGGCGTTCAACGCGATGAAAAGGTTGTGCGGATCGGATGGCATCAGGGCCAGTAAACCGCTGGCCTCCTTGATGCGGGCATCCATGAGGATCGACTCCCGGGTAGCGTCTCCCTCGATGCAGAAATAGCCCAATTCGCGCATCTGCTCGCAAGCGGCGGCAGAGGAATCGATGACCACAAAGCTGGCCCCGGCCTCGGAAAGATGCTGGACCGCTACCTTACCGACTCGGCCAAAGCCGCAGATAATGTGGTGCTTTTTCAATCGATTTATCTGTTTCTTCATCTTCTTCCCCCTGTATTTGCCACTCCACACCCTCTCCATCAGCAACTCGACCAGAGAACTGCCGAAAAAACCAAGCACCACAAATCCCACCAGGATGAGTCCAATGGTGAACAATCGCCCCATCGTGGAAAGCGGGTAAATTTCACCAAAGCCCACGGTGGAGATGGTGATCACCGCCATGTACAAAGCATCGATCACTGGGAAGCGTTCGATATAATGGTAGCCAGTAGCCCCTAAAAGAATGATCGCCACCAAAAAAAACAAAGAAACAATGCTTTTATTCATGCGCACCTGAAGTTAATTAGCATGAGTTGTCCGTCCGCCGTTCATGGTTAGGCCATCCGTTGTTGATATTTGCAGCAGTATAGCACGGCGGAGAATTAAAACAGAAGGGATCATTGCAGGCAAAGTTCAGGACAGGCTGTGAGATAAGGAACCGACGGGGAGGGATTCTCCTATTGGCGGAGCCTTTTCCATGTGGCAACAACAACGCCAGGACGGAATTTCCGTCCTGGCGTTGTCTTTCTGATAAATACGGTAAAAATGGGTCAATTAACCGATGACATGGTCAAGAGACCTCACCTCAGGGTATCAATACACTCCCAGCAGGTTCAGGGCAAGCACGACCAGGCCGACGCAAGCGATCCGCTTGACCACCAGCGGGCTGACCCGCTTGGCGATCTGCGGCGCAATGTAGCCACCAAGAATGGCGGCGGGGAACATGGCCAGGAAGAAATACAGGTCGAAGTTGCCGAACTGATAATGGCGCACAGAACTGACTGTAGTGCTAAAAAAGATAGCCAGAAGTGAACTACCGACAACCAGGTACATGGGCAGACGCAAGGCTACACTCATCAACGGCACCATGAAAGGCCCACCGCCGAAGCCGAACATCGAGGACACAACGGCAATAATAAATCCGCCGATGCAACCGACCACCATATTGACCTCAAATTCCTGTCCCCAAAAATCTACTTTCATAATCGATTCCTCCTCGAATGATCCTTAGTTTTTGCCCTTGGCAGATACTTCAGCACGCTTCTTGAATTCTTTGAGAATAGCCTGCTCTTTCTTGTTCTTGGCCAGATAGCCAGGCATTGTCTGCCAGAGCATCAAGGCGGCCAAAATGATCAGAATCCAGCCAAAGGCGAATTTGAACTGATCCAAGGTGATCATCTCGGTCAGTTTCGGTCCGATAAAAGCCCCAAGCAGCATGGAACAACCAATGCCGCAACCCAGTTTCCAACTGATAAATTTAATCTTCGAGTAGTTAAAAATACCGCTGCCCTGAGAGAAGAGCACTGTCGGGGTGACGGTACCGGCTACCACGGTATGCGGCAGGGACGAAAACAAGGCGAGGAGGAGCGGATTCATGATAAAGCCACCGCCCGCACCCATGAGCACACCGAAGATGGCAACGAACAGAGAGAGGACAAAGGGATAAAAAATATTGAGGCTGGTACCGGCATTCTCCAAATAGACGAGGGGAAAGGCAATCTTGTTCTCAAAGGTCGCGACCTCACTCTTCACCTTCTTGTCGACCACGGCAACAATCTTGTACTTGCCGGGAGCCAGGCCATCACGAATCTTGATATCGGCGCTATAGGAACCGTCGGGTTTGACATCAACTACGGCCGCCACCACCTTATCAATGCTCTGGAAACGGGCCTTGACCAGCTGCATGGATCGTTTCCGGGTTTCCTTCTCGTCCATGGCCGGCAGCAGATCGCCTCGACTGCCGATGACGCTGGCCATCAGAGTGGATTGGTAACTTTCAAGTTTAACCTTGGCCGGGACGGAATAGGCAATATCGGCCCCCAAATCCTTGAGCAAGGCAGAGTAGCTCCACTTCTTGCCATCCTTCTTGGCGGCGTCGATCTTCGGCTGCAACTCTTTGGGCACAAAGGTCTTGTAGTAGGCCGGCATTTCGTCGGTTATGTAAAAAATATAGGGTCGCTTGCCGGTCTCTTTATCGACTTCACTATCAAAACGATTGGCGCGCACATCGTGCTCGTCCGCCCAGACTTCAAGAAACACCGGCTTACCGGCTGGTGCCTGACCGCTGACCTTGATGGTGCCGCCGTTATTGATCTCGGCTTTATCGAGAGTGATCGTCGGCGCGGCCATTGCCGCCGGTTGTCCCGCCGCCTGGGTGTCGGGTTCTGCCCCAACCGCTACATTGACTCCTAAAAGCATCACCATTGCCGCAAAAAGCCATGGCCGGATCCCTGTCCTCTTTTTCATGCTCATTCTCCTCTGATTGTATTCAATTCGATCCACCCGGCATCGTTTCCGACACCGAGCGGCACTGTAAGTTGTCTTCCACCCCGGCCTAGGCGGCCTCTCCAAGGCACTCTCACCCTCAGCCTGCCGGCAGAATCTCCTCCCCCATGAAGTTGCCCCCGCACCTCCTTTGCGCCGATCAACGGCACTCACTCTTGGTCTTGCGTAAATGACAATATTTTGCTCTCACCTACATAGTCCCGGCTGGTAAACCCGGTCATGGAAGCCATCTTCCGGGTCAACTCGCCGATCTGTTTCAAGTTACGGACAATCACTGCTAACTCTTCGCTCAACTCGGGCTGCAGATTGTCTTCGGGAAGCAGTTGGGCTGTCCCCAGAGCGGCGAACAGGGGACTGTTGATCTCATGGGCCACGGTTCCGGCCAGCTCGATGATTGCCTGCAGCTTGCCGCTTTGGCTCTTCTCTTCAGCCAGCAGGTGCTCGCTGGTAATGTCTCGGATGATCTCGATAACGTATTCGACGCTGCCGCCGGCATCGTGAATCGGCGAGGCGGTGCGCTCGAGCCAGTGCGACTGATCATCGGATCGAAATTCCTGAACAAAAGGCCGCATTTCTTCGCCCTGAAGGATCTGGTCGACCGGGCAGACCCCCTCAGCGGCCCGGCACAGGTCGCCGTAATGGGTGCCCAACACCTCGCTCTCTTTTTTACCCACCGCATCGAGATACACCTGGTTGGCGAGCACCACCCGGCGGTCGTGGTCAAGTACCAGCAACTGATGCTGCAGGCTATTTATGATGTCAGCGAAGAATTTCTCGTGCGCCCTGGCCTGCTCAACCAGGAGATTAATTCGCTGGTAATTACGCGCATTGCGAATGGCGGTGCCGCCGACTTCGGCCAAGGTGACCGCAAACCGAACCTCGGTGTCGGTGAACACCCGGGGTGCATCGGTGATGATGCGCATAACACCGATCACCTCGCCGTTGACCTTCACCGGTACGGCCAGCAACGAGACAATGCCCTCGACCGCCATCTGCTGATGATATTCGATGCGCTGGTCGTGGCAGACGTCATAGATCGCCACCGGTTGCCCGCTCAGCACCAACTTTATATTGCGCTCGTTTTCCACCTCGCCACGCTGCAGGTATTGGCTGGAAACACCATAAGAAGCAGCTAGTTCCAGGTGGCCCGATTCGGGATCGACCAACCGCAGAGTGCACCCTTTGGCGCCCATGGTCACCGCCGCCCGTTCAGCAAGGGAGGCAAGAATGCCATCCAGATCCAGGGTCGAATTGACTAGAGTGGAGATGGACTGGATTTCGCGAAGGAAGGTTAACTGGGCCTCCATCTCCTTAAACATCCGACCATGGGAAATGGCGATCCCCACCTGCTCGGCCAAAGCCATGGCAAAAGAGATTTCTCCGGACGAGAAGCTGCGGGCGCTCCGGGTCAAGAGGCGCATTAACCCGATCAATTCCGCCTGGTAAAGGATCGGCAAGGTGAGCACGCTCTTGATGCCCTCGCGGCTGGCGGCCTCGCGAAGGGGCAGAAAGGGATCTTCGTCGACATGAGCGTTGTACACCGGATAGCCAGATCGGATCATGGAGAGGGTCTCTTCGGTGTCGATCACCTCACGCGAGAGATACTCCAGGGACACCCCGTGGGCGGCGCCGAGCACAAAGGAACCGATGGAGCTGTCGAGCAGTCTGATGGTGCAGGCATCGATGGTCATCAAGTCCGGCAGGCCGCGAACAATGGTGTCCATCACCTCCTGATGGTCAAATACCATGGAGGTCAGCCGGGTAATCTTCTGGAATACCCCAAGAAACTGCTGTTCACGGGACTGGGTGCCGTTCTCTGTCATCCCATCTTCTGCAATGTGCGTGTCCATAATGGCCCTGCCAGAAAAATCCGATCAGGCTCGAGGTTTAGCCGCCAGGACCTTTTCCACCTTTTCTTCCAGTTCAATCCGGTCGATCGGCTTGACGCAGTACTCATCCGCCCCCAGGCTAATGGCCTCACGCGCGGTCTCCACGGTCGGATAGCCGGTGAGCATGATGGCTCGCAGGGCCGGATTGTCCTCCTTCAGTATGGCCAGGACCTCGATGCCGCTCATCTTTTTCAGCTTGATATCGAGGATTGCCAGATCAATGGGATGCTGGCGGGCAAAGGCAATGGCTTCATCTTCCTCGGTGAAGGTGTGGACAACATGCCCTTTTTTCTTCAAAATCTTGCCGACCAGCACAGTGGCGTCAAGGACATCGTCTAGGGTCAGTATTTCAGCCATTTCTTCCTCCATCAACCAATTGATACAATCGATTCTTTCTTTAAAGCAGCCGGTTCCATGGCCATCGGCAGCACCAACCGGAACAGGGTTCCCTGGATTCGGGTGTTTCCTGGACCGGGTACGGGGCTTTCTATTGCGATGGTTCCACCGTGTTCCTGGATAATGCCGTAGGAAACCGAGAGGCCCAAGCCAGTCCCCTTACCCACCGGTTTGGTGGTAAAAAAGGGATCAAAAATCCGAGCATTAATATGTTCGGGGATGCCATGGCCGTTGTCCTGCACCTCGGCAATGACCTTGGCTGATTCCATGTCCCAGCGGGTGCGGAGCAGTAATTGCCCGCCCTCCCCCTTCTTTTCCATAGCGTGATGGGCGTTATTGATCAGATTGACCACCACCTGTCGTAATTTTTCCGGATCGCCGATGATCGGCGGGAGATCCCGTGCCAGTTCGAGTACCACCTTGATGTGATTGAGATTGAGGTTATGCTCGGTAACCGCGACGGCATCATTAAAAATCTCGTTGAGATCGAGCGATTCCCGGGCACTGCCCGACTGACGGGAATATTTGAGCAGGTCGGCAACTATTTTACGACTGGCCTGAGTCTGGCGTTCAATCACTTCAAGATTCTGATAGATTTCCGAATCCTTGTTAAAATCTTCCAACATCAACTGGGAATAACCGAGGATGATACCGAGCGGTGTGTTGATCTCATGGGCAATACCCGCCGCCATCTGGCCGACCGAGGCCATCTTTTCGCTGGAAATCAGTTGCTCCATCATGCTTTTCAACCGGGTCAGATCCTTGGCTATGCCTTCGGAACCAACCACATGCCCTTGCTCGTCGTAAAGAGCGGTGGCTGAAATCAGCACATAGAGGGTTGAGCCATCCTTCTTTTTGAACTCAGCCTCAAGATCAAGAATATAGCCATCAAGTTCCAGCATCTTGGCGTACATCGTCACCTCGCCCTCGTGACGAAAAATATCCCGCAGGGCAAGCAGCGAGGTTTCGTGCCGCGAATAGCCGAGCATTTCTGAACCGGAGGCGTTCATATCGAGGATGGCGTGCTTGCTGTCCGAAAAAAACACCATATCCTTGGAAGCGGTGAACAGGTGGCGGAATTTCTTTTCCGACTTGGACAGCTCTGCGGTCCGTTCCTCGACCTTGTCCTCGAGGCTAAGATTCAACGCCTTGAGTTCGTTGGCGGCCTGGGTCAAGCGAACCTTTGACTGTTTCAGCTTTGCCGCTTCCTGCTCAATGGCCTCATAGGCCTGCACGCCCTTATGATAAAAAATCATGACCGCCGACACCGAAATCATACACAGGGTATTAAACCCGCCGGAATACGGGGCCAGCAACTGCCAGAGATCGGCCCTGCCGGCGATAGAGAGAAATTCCTTGGCAATATGGCCGACAGCCCTGGAGATAGCAAAGGCGGTAATGGCCAAGGTGACGTAGAAAAGATAGCCCCACAGAAAATTGTCGGGCTTAAGCCGGGTCAGGCGGAAGGCATACCAAAGAGAAAGAAAGGAAAAAAGAATATTGGCGGCCGAGCCGATGATGTCGACGATAATGGTCGGCAACATGGGCAAGCCATTCATTTGCTTTCCCCAAGGGTTGTTTTTGCCGCGCAATGGTAGAAGGAGCGCAGGCCGAGGAACAGGCAGAAAAGGGCCGGCACATAGATGAGATGATCCAGCTTAGTGATGAAATACAGGTATTTGTTAAGGGTAAAGGGGCTGAGCAGTTGGGTTTGCAGATAACAGTCGGTTTGGGCCAGTGACTGCGGATCCAAATACAACCCGGCGAGATGCCCGGTAAAGGCAAGGGTGTTCCAGCATGCCATAAGAACACAGAACATCTGGAGAAATCGCCACCCGCGGCCGGTAAAAGAGGTGCGCCTGATATCCCAGTAAAAATAGCCGAGCGCCAGAATATAAAACAGATGCGCCATCTGGTGGACATACAAGCCCTCGGGCTCGCCGTGCACCTGGAGGGCAAGAGCCTCGCCGGGCAGCAGAATGCCAAGAAGCAGCAGCAAACAAAGCCATGCACTGTTGAGTGTTCCCTTAATCATCAACCCGTCCGAAGAGATGTCGTTCACTGCACAATTGTCCTTTGCTTGCCCATAGCATATCGAGTGCCAGAAAATGAGCACAGAACAAAGACGGGGTATCCACCTAAAAACAGGCTCTATTGGGGGATACCGACCAGCAGGAAACGCTGAGTGGCTGCTCGAAGTCCACTCCAAGTGCAACAAAAATGTTGCAGGTGAAACAAAAAGATTGCGCCGGGCGGGCGTCAAGGTGCTCTGAAGGGGAGATAATCCGGAAACTAAAGGTCGCTATTCTTGCCGAAGAGACTCTGCTCCACCCGGGACTGGATGATCTCGAGCAGGCCGGGATTCTCCAGGTAGGGGCAGGGCTTTTCATAGGGAAAGTCACGGCATTGTCTGGGCCGGGCCTCATGGATGGTGCAGCGTTTGCACATACGGCCGTTGGCCAACAGGATGCAGGAGCCGTCTTCCCTGGTTTTAAAGGTGTTTTTGTTTTCCAGGAAGCGGCGGCGCACCTCACCGTCGCTGATGCTCAAATGACGGGCTAGGCGATTGATGTCTTCGGCGTCGAGATAGAGCGTGGCCCCGGGAAGCCGGTAACAGCAGTATCCAGGACAGTAGTTGCAAAACAACTTGTTGCGGGCCAGGATGTAGCCTGCCGGTGGATGCTGCATCAGCGGAAACTCCTCGATTCAATGTTATAACGCCGCAACAGACGTTGAAAAGCCTGCCGTTCCATATCGCAGGCGCGGGCTGCCACGGTGACGTTGCCGCCCGCCGCTTGCAGGGCTTGGGCGAGATAGGCAGCGTTGAACCGGTGCAACAGTTTTTCTTTGGCCTCCCGGTAGGGCAATTGACTCAATGCCGCCGCATCGATTGCTGCCGAAACCGCTTCATCATCCGGCGGTTCCATATTTTCAGGGGCATCCCAGAGGTCGTCCGCCTCAATGACCGCATGCTCGCAGAGAAGAACCGCCCGATTGACCGCATTCTGCAATTCACGAACATTGCCCTGCCATGGATGCTGCATCAGGGCTTGCAGGGCCTCGGCACTAAATTCCAGATTCTCACGACCGTGCTCCCGACTGTAACGTTCCAGGAAATGTTGGGCCAACAGGGGGATATCTCCAGCCATGGCCGCCAGATTCGGCATGGTGACGGACATGACATTGAGCCGGTAGAAGAGATCCTCACGGAATTCACCCCGTCGGATCTTGGCCTCCAGATCCTGATTGGTGGAGGCGATCACGCGCACATCAACACTGAAGGTCTTGTTTTGCCCCAGAGGCTGTACTTCTTTTTCTTGCAAGACCCGCAACAACTTGGTCTGCACGCTCACCGGGATATCGGCAATCTCATCAAGAAGAATGGTCGATCCTTCAGCTTCGACAAACAATCCGGTCTTATCCCGGTCGGCACCGGTGAAGGCCCCCTTGCGGTAGCCGAACAACTCGCTTTCCAGGATATGCTCGGGCAGGGCCGGGCAGTTGACCGTGATCATCGGCCGGCTGGCCCGGGGCGACATGGCATGCAGGGCCTTAGCCGCCAGTTCCTTGCCAGTGCCCGATTCACCGCGAATCAGCACGGTAACATTGCTTTGGGCGATCCGGCGCAGCCGTTCCATTGTTTGCACCAACCGGCGCGAACGGCCGATGAAACCATAGAGGGTATCCTGAACAGAGAGCTTGTGCTGGAGTTGGACATTCTCCCGCCAGAGCCGGGTCCGTTCAATTGCCCGGCCAAGAGTGCGGAGAATCCGCTCGTTGTCAAAGGGCTTCTCAATGAAATCATAGGCCCCGTCCTTAAGGGCCTGCACCGCCATCTCGATGGTGCCGTAGCCGGTCATGAGGATGGTGGTGACGGCCGGATCAACCATGCTCATCCGCTGTAAAAATTCAAGCCCATCCATGCCCGGCATCTTGATGTCGGTGAGCACAGCATCGGGCGGATCGGCTTGGACCTTTGCCAGGGCCTCCTCGGCCGAAACGGCGGTCTCGACGATGTAGCCGCCTTTCTTGGTCAGCATCTTGGCCAAAAAATTGAGCATGTCGCGCTCATCGTCAACGACCAGGATCTTGGGTTGGATTATCTCGCTCATGCTCTTGCTCTACCCGTTTTCAACGGTCATAGCTTGAAAATAGAGCTGAACGAACTTGCCGGAGATGGTGTCGGCCGAGGAAAACCGCAGATCGCCCGGCGGTGCCATCCTACCGGTGAGGGTTTGATAGGCTTGCCGGGAAAGATCGACGACAGCCTGGTCGATTTCTTGTGTCTGAGCCTCACTGGAGAGTCCGCCCCAGTAACGGCAACGCGGCGGCCGCTCGGCGAAGATCAAACATTGGCCTTCTTCCAGGAGCGGACACTGGAGCGGTTCTTCGGGAAAGCTTGTAGCCACTGCAGCGGTGCCCAGACCTGGTTGCCGATGATGCAATTCCTGCAGGCGGTGCGCCAGGTTAAGCGCCCGTTCGATCACTGCCTGCCGTTGCTCCTGCTTAAGGCTCCTGTTGATCGCCTGACTGAGATGCATGCTTTCAATCAACACGAGATCAAACGGTTGCCGGCAGCATTCGTTCAGATCGCGACCGCAGCACTCCATCCGTTCCGTGAGGCCGATTTGCGCATCGAGACGCGCGATCAGTTGCTCATACGCTTGAAGCAGGGGTGAAACATCCAGGGCCGGACGGTTGTCGATCTTGGGAGGCGCGATTTGCAGCGCCCCCACCTGCTTGCCGTACTTTTTCAAAAAACTGCGTTGTTCATAGGTAGCGGGCTTGGCATTCCTGCCCTTCATGGTCTTTTCGGCCAGCTTGAAATCAAAGCCCCGACGCAGCAGGTAGGCAGCAATGAAGGTGCCTGTGCGGCCATGACCAAGACGGCAGTGCACCAGCACTTTTTTGTCGAGGTAGATGCTCTCATCCATCCAGTCCAAGGCCTTTTCCATAGCTCCCAGGTCTGGAGCGCATTCATCGACCACCGGCAGGTAATACACTTCAAAACCGCTGCCCTCCTCGACCTGATGGAGATCGCAGAATTCACCGCAGAGATTGACGATGGCGCGAATGCCCTGTTCACGAATGGAGTCCAGATCCTCGTAGGACATGGGAGCGTGGCCAGTGGCCAAATGATCGGTGATCCAGTTCAGTTGGTACATGGCTCTTCATGGCAAGAGGTGGAGGGACCGTCGAAGCGACCGGCCCCATGAAAAAACTGTTCGACTCGCTGTTCGATTTCCTCTTCGCGCACCACCATATCCAGCAATTTGGTCATGCCGAGCAGGCGGCCAACCTCGACCAGCAGGGTGCGGAGTTCTTCGGCGGGGTAGCCGATCAGTCGGGCATCGAGCAGATCGCCTCGGACACTAACCTCAAATCCCAACCGGCAGAGAATCCGCTGCAGCAGGTCAATCCGCACCGACCGGCCCTGGTAATCGCCGCCACCGCCGGCAAAGCGCAATTGGCAGTAGTTGGCTCGACTCTCACCACCGCACAGGCAATCGATCAGAGTAAAATGAAAACCAAAACGCATGTTGAGGTTGAGATAGTCGGTGCCAACCACCGCATAGGAGGCGAAATCCTTGGAGCCGCCGGAGGCGATACCACCGGACAGGGCCATATCGCCAAACCCCTTCCAGTCAAAATGGAGGTGGCTTTGCCAGTCGATCTCCGAGTGACTCAGTCCCTGCCAGAGAGCGAGAAAGGGGGCAGACCGGAGGGTTTCCGGTGCCACTGCCCCCTGGCCGCCGTCGGTAAAAGCTCCGCCAACATCGAGCAGGTAGATGTCGAGCGGCAGAGTGGTGGCCAATTTGCGGCAGCGGGAAGAGGCACCTCCAGCAATATCCCCCAGACCGAACATAGTCTGTACCGCCTTCTCGTGGGCATAGCGGATGATGTCGTGCAATGAACGGCAGGATTGGGGCCGAAAGCCGGGATCGCCAGGATCAAGAAGATGCAGCGGAGTGATATGGTCCAGCAAGGCCCGGAGTTTGCGGCTATAGGCTGAATCATCGGTCTTCCGCCTTTCCTGCTGGCGAACCAGCAGGCTGGAGACTTTGCCGGCGTAGATCTTCCCCGCATAGCCATCCACAGTCACCCCCAGGCCCTGAGGCAGCAGGGCGAGTGCGTCGGAGGCCTCCACTAGCAAGACCACGCCGAATTCCCGGCAGACCGTGGCAAAATGGCCGGTGACCGATCCCTGTTCACAGATCACTGCCCCCAGCTTGGCGATGTAGCGAACCAGAGAAGGGGCAATGTGGCGGGTGACCAGGACAGCCCCATCGGCAAGAGGTGCCATCACACCCTTGTCGAGATGATGAATTATCCCGTGGGCAACTCCGCCAGCGGCCCGTCTGGCCCCGGTGAGCAACGGCAGGAGATCGTCGGGAAGGGCAATCGCCTCCCCTTGAGGCAACAGGTCGCTTTCCAGCCGCAACGGACGCGACTGTAGGATAAACAGGTTGTGCTCGGCATCCAGGGCCCACTCGATATCCTGGGGTAATTTGAAAAACCCCTCGACCTCTCGGGCGACGGCGGCAAGGTGCGTGGCCTGCTCCCGGCTGAGCGAGAGTTGTTGCCTTTGCCTCCCATTGAGCGGTTCCTCAATGGTATGCCCCCCGCGCAGGACCAATTGCCGTTGTTGCGAACCAGCAACCACCTGGACGGGCACATCGCTCTCCGGTGGAAACACAAAGATATCCGGTACCGTCTCGCCACCCACCAAGGGTAGGCCTAAACCATGGATGGAATGCACAAGCAGGGCCGCGTTATCACTGACGGCCGGGTCCCGGGTGTAAACAACACCACTGGCCACAGCATCGATCATGACCAGAACCAGCACCGCCATTGCCGCCTCCTCATCGCCAATTCCGGCGTGAATCCGGTACAGGAGGGCCTGGGGCGTGTACTTGGAGGCCACCACTTCAAGATAGGCTGTCAGTAGCCCTTCCCGGTCTACTCCGAGCACAGAGTGATACTGACCGGCAAAACTGTGGGCGCCATCCTCGTGCAGAGCCGAGGAGCGGACGGCCACTCGCGGAGCCTTGTCGGACGACAGGACAGCCAGCCTATCATATTCGGCAAACACGGCCTGCCCCACTTGGTCAGGAATTTCCATCCGCCGCACCAGAGTCATCAACGCCTGCGAGACCTCTTCCAGGCTGGCGGCCGAATCCGGATCGATCCCGGACAGAAGGAGGTCAAGGGCCGGGCGCAACCGGTTATGTGCCACCAACAGGCCGAAGGTGGGAGCGGCGATGGTAAATCCATCCGGTATATGTGCCTTAGCAGCGTGTTTAAGGAGCAACAGGTGATGGCTCTTATTGCCCACAAGTGAGGGTTCGACCAGGCTGTCGTGGGCGAGGGCATAAGGCGGGATAAGAAACTCTTCGGGCGGGGCCAGCAGCAGGCGGACGTAAAAATCGTATTTGTTGAAATAGTCGCGGAGTGCACCGGCCTGACCGGGGTGCATTGCCTCCAAGGCGGCAATCATGCCTGCCACCGCCTCGGCAAAATGCCGGTACCGGATCCGGGTTCGGGCCAGATCTTCCCGTCTGCCTTCATGGTAGAGGGCCTCGAATTCGGCCATCAGTTCATGGCTTCTCGCGTCAAAGCCAAGCAGGAGCTTAAAGGCCTCGTAGGTGTGCTGCAACACCCGATCTGGGGCGAGCAGCCGCAGCGACCAATGCTTGAACAGGGCGCCGACCGGCATCTTACCCCCCTGCCCTGTTGCGGAAATGATCAAACCCCTGATAGGCGATGGCGATCTCTTCCCGCCCTCCCTCAGGCCGCTGCCGGATCAGGGTGACGCCCTCGCCCTCGACCACGGTCCCAACCGGCGTGAGCGGCAACCCGCACTGACGGCCAAGGTCGAGCAGACGTGAATGCGCCTCCGGCCGGGCGGTAAACAACAACTCATAATCTTCACCGCCGCCGATGGCCCATTGTTCGGGATCGCCACCGGTCAAGCGCGCTGCTTCGACCAGGGCGGTGACACCAGGTAAATCGTGGGCTAACAGGTGCGCCCCTACCCCGGATTGTTTGCAGAGATGGGCCAGATCGGTGGCCAGACCATCGGAGAGGTCCATCATCGCCTGAACCAGGCCGCTGGCGCCCAGGCGGCTACCGAGTTCAACCCTGGCCCGAGGATTGAGATGCTGTTCATAAAAGAGTTTAAAGGCGGCGTTACCGGGATCAATCCCCCGGCGCAACAACTCCAGACCGGCGTTGGCAAAGCCCAAGGAACCGCTCACCCAGATGGTGTCGCCGGGACGAGCCCCGCTGCGATAGACGACCCGGCCGGTCGCCGTCTCGCCGATGACGGTCAGGGTAAAAGTGAGCCCCAGCGGACTGGCAACCGTGTCACCGCCGATCAGCAGACAGCCGTATTCCCGGCAGGCATCGGTCAATCCTCGCGCAAAGTCATGAAACCAGGAGGGATCAAACCCCTTGGGCATCCCCACCGAAAGCAGAACAAACATCGGCTTGCCACCCATGGCCCCGATATCGCTGACATTGACCGAAACCGCTTTACGGCCGAGCTTCTCAGGCGGATGAAAGGCACAATCAAAATGCACGCCTTCGATCAGGGTATCCATGGTCAGGAGCCAGACATGATTGCCGTCTTTTTGAATCACGGCACAATCGTCGCCGATCCCCTTGAGCAGGCGTGCATCGTCCGGACCGGCAAGTGCTGCAATGTACTCGATAATCTGACGCTCGTTCACGACTGATAAAAGTCCTTGGGGTAAAAATTGGGCAGCGCCGCTGCCAGAAACTCGCGAACCTGGTCGCTGTCTGGGCATTGCAGAATCTGTTTGCTCAACTGTTGTAACTCGTTGCTGCGGGCATGCCGGAGGAGTCGTTTGATCCGGGGAATGACAGCTGGCCGCATCGACAGCTCATCCAGCCCCAAGCCCATTAACACTGGGGCGCACAGCGGGTCACCTGCCATCTCACCACAGAGCGAAACCGGAATATTACAGGCATGACCGGCGTCGACTGTCTGCTTGATCATCCGCAGCACCGCTGGATGAAAGGGATCGTAGAGATGGGCGACATATTGGTTGCCCCGATCAATGGCCAGCGAATACTGGATCAGATCATTGGTGCCGATGGCAAAGAAATCGACTTCAGCGGCAAAGATATCAGCCATGACCACGGCGCTGGGCACCTCGACCATCATGCCGACTTCGACATCCGCGGCAAAGGGCTGCCCTTCTTTTTCCAATTCGGCCATCAATGCCTGGAGGATGGTCCTGACCTGGCGCAATTCGATTGGAGCGGAAATCAGGGGGAGCAGAATCCGCAAGCGGCCGTACACCGAGGCCCTGAGCAAGGCCCGCAACTGGATGCGGAACAGGTCTCGTTCATAGAGCGAAAAACGAATCGAACGAAGCCCAAGAGCTGGGTTCCGTTCCCGGTCAAGCCACGCCTTGTTGCCCGGAAATCGGTTGAGAAATTTATCGCCGCCAACATCGAGGGTACGGACGGTCACCGGATGCGGCGCCATAGTTTCCAGTAACTGGCGGTAGGTGGCAAGCAGCTGTTCTTCGGTCGGCGGCCGGCGGCCATGAAAATAATCGAACTCGCTGCGGAAGAGGCCAATGCCCTCGGAGCCGTAGCGAAGCACAGCGGGCAGCTCCTCCCGCATCTCAATATTGGCGCTTAATCTGACCGCATAGCCATCCACGGTCTCCGAGGCAAGATGGATATAGCGATCCAACTCACCGGCCAAGGCCCGGTTGCGCCGGTCATTCTCCTGGCCGTGTTGGATCTCGGCGGGCGCAGGATGGAGGATGACTCGCCCCGTACCCCCATCAATAACAATCAGGTCGCCGGTGGCAAAAATGGAGGTTGCATGTTCAATCCCGACCACTGCGGGGAGACTGAGCGACCGGGCGACGATGGCGGTATGGGAAGTCGTGCCGCCTTTTTCACTAAGGAATCCCTGAACATTGCCGGCCTGCATCCGGAGAGTGTCTTCGGGAGAAAAATCATTGGCCACCAGAATGACGGGCTCATCACCCTCGATAAGCGGGTCGTGTTCCCGGCCGGCGAGCAACCCGAAGACCCGATCCGCCACATGCTTGATGTCCGCGTATCGCTCCTTGAGGTAGACGTCGTTGATCCGGTCGAAACGTTCCTTGATCTCGTTCAGGGCCTGAGCCAAAGCCCATTCGGCATTCACATTGTTGCGGCGGATAATCACTTTGGTGCGCTCAAGGATCATCCGATCCTTGAGCATCAACAGATGAGAATCGATGATCGACAGGGCGTCGGCCAGATCGCCGGCGAGTTTCTCCCGTACCTGGACGAGCTCCTCAACCGCGGCATTGATCGCCCCGGAAAAGCGCTCCACCTCTTTTTCGATATGCTCAGCCGGCAGATGATACCAGCCGGCCCTCATGGTCTGGCGTTTGAGCACCACAACCCTGGCAGCCACTATTCCGGGAGAAACGCCGATGCCCTGCAGCGTGCGGGAAAGGGATGCGTTCTTCTCGTCTTTTTCCGTGCTCGTCATATTACGGATCGTCCTGAGCGGTTATAAGATGGGCGGCCACTGCCAGTGCCGCCTCGGCGCGTGCGCCCTCTGCCTGCAGATTGATCGCTGTCCCTTCCACCAAAGCCAGCGCCAGCACATCGAGGATGGAAGAACACTCGACGCTCTTCTTTCCTCGTTGAATTCGAAAAATTACGTCATATTCCAGGGCGATTTCCGCCAATCGGGTGGCCACCCGGCCATGAACTCCCCGCCTATTGCCGACAATCAGATCTCTCTTCTGCTGGATCATTTGACAATACGCAGGCCCGGCTTTCGCTCCCCTCCCCTTCCCTTGTCCTCCTTTCCGGGGCTGGGCGAAGGCCCGGACCGCACGTCATCAAACCGCACTGCCTTGATAAAACGCCCTTCACCGCCCATGGTAAAGATCTCCTGGCCGGTAAATTGAGATGTGCGCAGGGTCCAGGTCACACTCTGCATCGGGATGGAGAGCAGGTGCAGGGTCACATGCCACCACTCTTCCTTGCGGGTCTCGTCGCGTTCAATATCTCCGACTGCAGCGTAGAGGAGCATCTGCGGTTTTTTGGCGACGACCAATACAATGTCACCAGAGACGGTCGTCTCTTTAAAAGGAAGAATTTTCTTAAGCTCAGCTACCAGTTGTTCCATAATGGCTTTTGTCCGAAATCTGGATGTTCGTTGTTGAAGGGTCTTGCCCCATGGGAAGAGCGGTTTATTCCTGGCGCAAGGAGTAGTCGACTTCTAAGCGGATTGTATCGCCGGCGGCGGAGCCCCGAAGACGGCTGGTCGTAATGTCGAGCAAGCTTGAAAGCAGAGGGAGGCCAAGCTCCCGGACCAGCAGCCTGCTCTCAGGCGGCAATATCCGGGTTCGTTCACCGTTCTCCTTGGCCAATAAGGTGAGAAACGGCATCAATCGCTTGACCATATCCCCGGTCCGAACAAACAAAAACAGATTGTCGCCTCTCCCGTCAACCCGATGCTCCTCCTTCTTTCCACCATCCAAATACGGTCTGATCTGCAGCCGCCCCTGCTCAATCAATTCCACGCTGTCGGCAAGGAGCAAATAGTTGCCCACCAGCGCATAGGCCGGTTGCAGCAGCCCCTCAGCCAACATCACAGAGGATATTTCCGTTTCCTCGGACTTCACAGTAATCACCTGCAGGTTGGCAACCAACTGTTTGATCATGGCGAGGACTGCGGGTCTATCCCGTACTTCAATGGCGAGGCAGCCCATGGACCGATTCGCCTGGTGTGGGACGACCTGTTCGTTTATGAATACCCCTAATCCACTGCCAAATACATTAAAAAAAGTGTCACCGGGCCTACCTGTTGCTTCGGAAAGTTGCTGCGCCACCGAGGTCAACAAAGCACTGACATCGGGGTCGCTGCTTTGCAGGCCGAAATCCCATAATTTCTTTGCCTTGAACCAATTGGTCCAGAGCGAAAACTCAGTTTCCGGGAAAAATTGCAGGGTTGCCGACTCATCTGCCGGCGCCGGCAACTGGTGCTGAGCAGTAAAGGCAGCCATCGCCTCCTCGCCGACCAGAGCAATGAGTCCTAACCGGACAACTCCCGCCTCGGTATGATGAAAAAGGGCAAGATGCCGAGGGAGCCACCCGCCACTACCGGTGTCAATTTCCCCTAGGATCGGCAACTGGTGTTGCAGTCTTGCCAAATCGGTATAGAAAAATACATTCGTGTTGTTCTGTTGTTTCAGACGCTGATACGCTGCATTCAACTGGAGCCCTGAATGCGCCCGCACCTTCCGTTGCAAGGTCTGATCTATACACCGCTGCACAAGAGCGGCATCCTGGGCACAGATCAACACTCCCGGTTGCAGCCAGTAGGACAGGGTGTATCCTTCTCTGAAAACAAGGGTCACCAAGGATTCGCCTTGGTAAACGGTGACTTTTTGCGATTGGACGGGTCCCAAAAATTCCTGCAACCCCTGCTGGGGGGCGATATCATTTTCGAACTGAAGAATGACCACCAGGTTTTTAAGCAAAAGTGAAGAGACGGTTGAGGGATCTACTGAGGTGGGTAGAAGGGCCAGCACCACTTTTTTGCCGAAGAGGCGTTGAAAAGAAGCTTGCTGGGTGAAATTCTCCAGAAAAGCAGAGGTCTTCTTCGTTTCCTCGATAAAGGCTTCCGGCAAACCGAATTGGGCCAAAACCTTAAAAAAATGCGACCGGTACGATTTCTCACCGACTGCACTGTACTGCCCCCCCTCCCATGATTGGGCAAAGTTTTCCCATTCGGCCAATGCAAGTGTGTCTACCGGAAGATACTCTGTAATTTCAACAGCAGGGGAGGGATGGACGATCAGCAGATAACTGCTCCCGCCTGCGACCAAACACAAGAGGAGCAAGCCTAGCAGACGGGTCATAACCGGGCCGATGGGGTCATGACAGATTGGCTCTCGTTGGGAGCATCAAGGTGTTGCCGCAGCAGTTGCAACACCATGACGCCGTCAATTGGCTTGCTGATATAGTCATCCATGCCTGCGGCTAGACACTTTTGTCGATCACCAACCATGGCATGTGCGGTCATGGCAATTATCGGAATGTGTTCATCGGCCGGTTCCGCCTCCCGGATACGGGCCACTGCTTCATAGCCATCCATTTCCGGCATCTGAATATCCATGAGAATGCAGTCAAAGACACCGCCTCGCCAAGCATCAACCGCTTCACGACCGTTTCGCACCATAGTGACGCGGTAGTTGGCCTGTTTGAGCAGGGTACTGATAAGGATTGTATTAATATACTCATCCTCGGCAACCAATATTCGCTTGCCGTTTCCTTGTGCCGGGACACTGTCGTTCCATTGATAGGTTGTGCTCCTGTCCGTAGATTGTGCCGCATTTTTCTCCGGTGCTGTCAATGGCAAGGTAAAATAAAAACAAGTTTCTCTCTCGGGTTCACTCTGAAACCAAATTTCTCCTCCCATCAACTCAACCAGACCTTTAGAAATGGAAAGACCAAGGCCAGTGCCACCAAATTTGCGGCTGTGAGAGGAGTCCGCCTGAGAGAATGATTCAAAAACCTTGGTGCAATAAGATGGAGCAATACCAATACCGCTATCGGCCACCTTGAACAAGAGGTTGCCGGAAAAAGATGCATCTTGCTGATTCAGCAGGACTTCAACACGCACAAACCCAAGTTTAGTAAATTTCAAACTATTATCTATCAAATTGGTTAACACCTGCATGACCTTGGTCTGATCACCCTGAATAATATTCGGAACAGCCGGGTCTACCTCTAAAGTGAGCTGCACGTTCTTTTTTCGCGCGGTAGGCTCCATTGGCTGGATAACTTCGCGCAATAGGTCACGCAGAGAAAAAGGCTGGTGCTCGAGTTCAAAACGCCCCGCCTCAAGTTTAGAAAAATCTAGGATATCGTTGATGATGGTCATAAGCCTAATCGCGGACCGCTGAATTAAAACTAAATGTTCGTGTTGCGAGTCTGGCATGTTTTGTTGGAGGAGAATATTGGTTAATCCGATAATACCATTCATGGGAGTACGGATCTCATGACTCATATTAGCAAGAAATTCTCCCTTGGCCACACTTGCCGCCTCTGCAGCCTCTCGGGCGTGCTCGAGCTCGTACTCGGCGGCCTTTCTTCTCGAAATATCTTCAATGACCCACACCGTTCCCTGGGCAAGGTTGGATTGATCAATGGCCTTGCCGCTGAGAGTGCAGGCAACAAAAGAACCGTCTTTCCTTTTGAGATCATATTCCACTTGTTCTATATTGCTATCAATCAAGAGATGTAAATGCCTGCGGATAAATCGTCGAAAAGCGCGGCGACCAGAAAAGAATTGCCGAACATCGCCATTGATCATTTCCTCTCGGGCATAGCCGAACATTTCACACATGCGTTTATTGGCGTTCACAATTCGCCCTTCTCGAACCAAAATAATACCCACGAGACTGGTACTGAAAATTGTTTCTAACTCTAAAACTGATGTCCGGTGTGCAGCCTGAGCGAGATGGCTCGCTTCCATGCCGGCCAATACCTGTCCGGCTAGTTGCTCTTCTTTGTGAGCATGCAGGGCGATAACTGCAGTCATCGCTCCCAAAGACCAAACAACGCACCAAAGCAAAATGACAGCAAGCCAGGGAAAGGGAACTGACTCCAAGGTGGCCAAGTTCCAACCATTGATATTGAGAGGATGAAAATCAACGGTAGCCCGAAGACCGTTATAATGAACGATTGCATGCTCTAAGGAAAAAGGAAGTGGCGACAGTTCGTCGTTACCAAATTGCTTGGATGTTTTGATTTCTTGAACTCTGTTCGGGTGAATTGGCCATGCTGTCCGGAAATTCCATTGGTCTTGGGTGGAAGCAAAAATAACCCCGTCAGGAGAAAGAAGAAAAGCATCTATTTTTCCCCGCCTGGACGCCAAAAATAAATCAAGAGCATTACTCTTGGTTTTAATGACCATCACCCCAATGGGTTTATCTTTTTCTATGCCATAAACCGGGGCACTAAAATAAAAGCCTTTTCTATTGGTGGTGACACCAACTGCAGGAAAGAGGTGGGGCATACCGGAAATGGCATGAACAAAGTAGGGGCGAAAACGATAATTGTGACCTGTTAAGCTCATTTCTTCAGGAGCATTGGAACTGCCGACCACAGTTCCCTCACGATTCATGACATACACCAATGACACATTCAATGCACATTGGGCCGTGTTGAGGACACGGAGTAGAGAAGCATTATCGGTAAGGGTTGCACCGGAACAAACCGCTGCAACATCTTCACTTGCAGCTATTTTTTGAACAGCATCGGAAAAAAATTGAATGATGAAGGTGTTTAGCTCAACCGCAAGGTTTTCAGTGAGGGGTTGTTGCTGCCGACGATGCATCATCAACGAAACCTGATCACAGGTAAAATAAACAAGAATCGTGACTAGGAGGGTGAGGAGGGTTATAATAACTACCCTGATTTTGGAACGAGAACTATAGTACGAGGATTGATTGCTCTTTTGAGGAAGTTCTGCTGTTTTTTGCTGCATTCATACACCTACAAGAGGACCTTAACATAGGCATCCATCAGTGTGAATTGAAGGGGCTATTCAGGCAGATGAAGGTTAGAAACAGTACGATTTGGTAGTCCTGCTTGAGAAGAGAGAAAAATAAAAGAAGGAAGAAGGTGCTAGTGCATCTTCTTCCTTCATAAAGAGCTAAAAAAAGGTGATCGTTCGTCGGCCTCAGGCCGGATATTTTCCTTCTATATAATCTATCAAGTAACGGTTTTCAACTTCTCGAATCGTGATCTGCGCACTGACGACGTCTCCAATAGAAATAAGCCCCTTCAATTCTTTCTTATCCATTATGGGTATATGCCGAACCCTGTTTTCGGTCATAACCGCCTGGATATAGTCAATGCTATCTTCTTCAGAGGCACAGATAATGTTCCTGCTCATGACTTCACCAACTTTTTGCAAGGCACAATTTTCGGTGCATCCTTCGTGAATAGCTTTGAGGATATCATTGGGAGAAACGATACCGGTAATGATCCCATTATCATCGACAACGACAAGCGAACCAATTTTATTGCTAAAAAATTTCGCGGTCGCAGCCATAAGGGTGCTGGTCTCAGAAATTGTATAAACTTTACTGCCTTTCACCTTGAGTATGTCTTTAACTTTCATATTAAAACTCCTCTAAAGAGTAGGTTAAGCCTTTTACCTGACCGAATAGGCAAAAAAAGTTACAAGATTATTTTCAGATCACTATAGGATAGAGACTGATAGCAAAAACACAGATAACAAGAACAAAGGTACAGATCGGAGCCATTAGAGAAGCCACTGGTTCGTTGAACTGATCCTCAGCTTCGTGAAAATACATATTGATAATGAGGCGCAAATAATACCACATGGAAATAATACTGCTGATTATTCCAAGTACAGCCAATGTAATTTGACCGGAATCAATTGCACTGGTAATAATGTAAAATTTACCCATAAAACCAGCTGTCGGAGGAATGCCAGCCATAGACAATAAAAAGATAGAAATCGCTGCCGCAGAGTAGGGTCGGGTTTGGGCAAGACCTTTAAAATCTTCAAAAGTTTTCCGCGACTCACCGGTTCCGCCAAGATAGGACAGTGCACAAAAGATACCCAATGTTCCGATTGCGTAGGCGGCAAGATAAAAAGCTATGACACTGCCGGTAAAGGCCCTACTGCTGATGGCCACTAGAGCAATGAGAAGATATCCGGTATGGACAATACCAGAAGCAGCTAACATCCGTTTCAACGACTGTTGGCCAATGGCAATGAGGTTGCCAACAAACATGGTGAAAACCGATATGTAAAACAGATACGTGACCCACCCCTTCTGCAGTGAGTCGTCGAGAACAAGAAAATTGGCAAACACTGCGAAAATGGCAGTTTTTAACCCAGTCGCCATATAACCGGTTACCGGAACTGAGGCGCCATCGTAAACATCAATCACCCATGCATGAAAGGGGAACGCGGCAGCTTTGAACAGAAAGGCAACCAAAATAAAAAAGGCGCCACCAACCATGGCCGAAGAGTGGAGGAAACCATGTGCAGCAAGGAATTGTCCTATTTTGACAAATTTAGTGCTGCCGACAGCCCCATAAACAAAAGCGCTTCCCATGGTAAAAAAAGCACCGGCGAAGGCTCCGAGAAGGAGATATTTCAAGACAGCCTCGGTGCTAATCACGTTTTTCCGGTCATACCCAACGAGGATGTAGATGGCCAGCGACATGATTTCAAGAGCGATAAATACAGAAATCAATTCTTGCGCCATGGTCAGAAGCAGCATCCCGGATGCGGCAAAAACAGTCAGACTATAAAATTCCGAAGTACAGAAGGAATTCTGTTTGAAATAGGTTTGCGAACTCATTGAGGTAAAAAATCCGCAGGCAAGAATAATCAGTCCGGCAGCCTTGGAAAAATTACTTACAACCAAAATGCCGTTAAACGTTTCGGAGAAAAGGGCGGCGTTTCCTGAAATACAGGAGGTTAACTGAACGAGGAAGGCCAGTGCAAAAATGCCAGCGCTTCCGTAGGCCGCTATTTCATGATTGAGTTTGTCATAGGTAGAGGCAATCATCAACAGAATCGCCCCGGCACCAACAATGATCAGTGGCATTAATAACATTAAATCGTTCGTCATGATTAAAATCCGGCCTTATTTCTGTTCAATGGTGAGCCCAAAATTCTGAGCGTTAGTTGCTGCTGCATGCGCGACGACTGGTTGAGATTGTGTAAACTGTAACGCAGTCGATGGAGTAATCTTGCTGAGAAAAGGCTGAGGATAAACACCCATCAGGATGATCAAGATGATCACCGGCAAAAAGGTCAAACCTTCAACAAGGCTCAAATCCTTAAAATTCTCGGAGCGGTGAGTCGGTTTTTCAAAGAAAACCCGTTGAAACATCCATAACATATAACAGACGCCGACAATCAAAGTGGTACCGGCAAGCACACCAATCACAGTGTTGAATTTAACGGCTCCAAGAATAATCATAAATTCACCGATAAATCCGCTTGTCCCGGGAAGCCCGACGGAAGCAAGCATGGCGATGGCAAAATACAACGCAAAAATAGGGGCTTTTGCGGCTATGCCGCCGAGGTCCGCAATAGTCCGAGTGTTCGTGCGCTCTTCAAGGATGCCGGCAAAAAGAAAAAGAACGCCTGTACTTGTAGCATGGGCGACGATTTGATAGATGCTACCGGTTAATGCCTGCACGTTCATACAAAAAACACCCAGCGCAATGATCCCCATGTGAGAGGCGGAAGAAAAGGCGAGCATGCGTTTGAAATCCTTTTGCGTGATCGCAGCAAAGCCACAGTACATCATACCGATCACCCCGGAATAGGCCAACAAGATGGCGAAACGGGCAAACTCAAGATCAAAGACCGGGACCACAAAACGGATAACGCCATACACACCGATCTTGGCCATGATAGCAGAAAGCACAAAGGTTGCAGCTGTAGGCGCCTCGGTGTAGGCATCAGGCAACCAGGTATGAAAAGGAAAAAGTGGGATTTTGATGGCAAAGGCAATCATGAAACCAAAGAAAGCAATCGCGGCTACCCTGCCTGAGAGGTTCAGCTGCGCCATTTTGTCGATTGCAAAGCTCCACTCGTTAAACTGGGCATGGTAACTGACCCCTAGATAGACAATAGCGGCTAGCATGAGCAAGGAGCCGGCTATGGTATAAAGAGTAATTTTCAAAGTGGCTGGTAATTTCTTGGGCCCGCCATATAATCCAAGCATGAAAAAAACCGGCAACAGCATGACTTCCCAGAAAATGTAAAACAAAATCATGTCAGCAGCACAAATAGCTCCGGCCATGGCTCCTTGGACGATGAGGAGATTAGCATAGTAGCCTTTTTCCTTGGTCGCAAAGATGAAGTAGACCATCGGCAGAAGTACGGAACTGGACATCAGGATAAAAAGACTGATACCATCCACTCCAAGGAAATAGGAAACCCCCAAAGACGGTATCCACGCGATGCTCTCAACGAATTCCAAGTGACCAGTCGCCGCAAATCCAGCATACAAGTCAAGGCTCAAGACAAGTGTTGCCAAAGAAATAACCAGCCCTGTAAAGCGAGCAATTGTCTTGCTCGCAGGGGTGGCAAGCAGCAACAACCCTGCAAGCATGGGTAAAAAAATTATGACAGAAAGGACATGTTCGAACATTCTTTCACCTTATCAGTTCAACGATTGAGAGAGGATCAGGCTCATGAGACTCAGCCCTACAACCATGTATATGGCATACACTCGAACGTAGCCGACCTGGAATACTTTGAAGGCTGCTCCTAGAAGCATATACAGTCTTGACACCCCTTGAACAGGAGCATCAGTGACATTCGGTTCGATCAATTTCCAAATACTGGTACCGATTGCTTTATACGGTTGAACTATGATGGCGTTGTACAACTCGTCAACGTAAAATTTATGATACGCAAAATCTGCAAATCCTTTGAAGGATGGCTCAGCAGCACCTTGAGCAAATTTTGCGTAGGCAATCTTGATACCAATGACAAAGGCGACCACACTGGCCCCAATAGCAATGATTTCGACAAATAGACTGGAATGAGGATGTTGTTCAGTCAAGCTAGGGGCCAGCCAATGCGAGACCATCTGGTTGCCACCAAAAATTGCGGGAAGATTGAGAAAACCGGCTAAAAGGGCTCCAATCGCCAGAATGATCAAAGGAACAGTCATGACTGATGGTGCTTCATGGGCATGATCAAAGGCATGCTGATCACGAGGTGTGCCATGAAAGACGACGAAAATCATTCTGAATGTGTAGTAAGCCGTCATGCCGGCAACGAGTACGCCTACAGCCCAGATACCATAATGCCCGCTGGCCAATGCACTGTAGAGGATTTCGTCTTTACTGAAAAAACCGGAAAACGGTGGACATCCTGATAAGGCCAATGCACCGATAACCATGGTGATATAGGTCTTGGGTAATTTAGACTTCAAACCGCCCATCTTCCAAATATTTTGCTGGTGATGCAGAGCGTAAATAACTGAACCAGCACCTAGGAAGAGGAGGGCTTTAAAAAAAGCGTGCGTAAAGACGTGAAATATACCGGCGGAATAGGCGGCCACACCAACTCCGGCAAACATGTAGCCCAACTGACTGACGGTTGAGTAGGCCAGAATTTTTTTGATGTCTTCCTGAAACATACCAAAGATGGCAGCCAGTAAAGCTGTAAGGATACCGACCCAAGCGACAATGTTGCCCGCCAGTTCAACACCCGCATAAAGAAAACTGAAGCGTGCCACCATATAGACACCAGCGGTGACCATGGTGGCGGCGTGGATGAGAGCTGAAACAGGTGTGGGTCCAGCCATAGCATCAGGAAGCCACACATAGAGTGGGATTTGCGCTGATTTACCGGTGGCGCCGACAAAAAGGAGCAAACAGACCGTCAAAGCGATGGCGGGTTCAAGATGTTGGACATTTGCTTTAAGCGAAAGATAATCGAAGCCTTGGGCACCAATTCCCCAAAAAAGGAAGGCCATGCCCAGAACAAAGCCGAGATCACCAATACGATTGACAATAAAAGCTTTATTTCCAGCCAGTACATTGTTGGTATCTTCGCTATAAAAACTGATCAGCAAGTACGAACAAAGCCCTACACCTTCCCAACCGACAAACATAACAACTGGACTGTCACCGAGGACCAACACCAGCATGCTGCCGAGAAAGAGGTTCATGTAGGCAAAAAACTTGCCGTAGTTCTTATCGCCGCCCATATACCCAATTGAGTAGATATGGATGAGCGAACCAATGAAGGTAACAAACAGCAACATCAAACAACTAAGAGGATCGGCAAGGAAGCCCATATCTATATGGAGGTCGCCGACGCTAAACCATGTAAAGGCTTTATGGCTCAGAAATCGGGAATCTGCAGGCAAGGCTTTAAGGGCGACAAAGACCTTCAATGCCATGACAAAAGACAGAACCGGTCCAATGCATGCAAGTATTCCGTATATTTTCTCCGGAAGCTTGGTCCTCTTGCAGGTAAAAACATGAAGGAGGCCGATAAAAACCGCTCCCATCAATGGAAAAAGCGGAATTAGACCCAAATAATTTACACTTTGTTCCATGGAATCACCCTTTCAGCAGACTGAACACGTTGGTGTCGAGTTTGCCCTTATGTTTGTGCAGTAAAATCACGACGGCCAGTGCCAAAGCAGCTTCTGCCGCGGCGACTGCCATAACCATCATTGCAAGAACATGCCCATCCATGCTTTCATGAACTCTGGCGAATGCGACAAAAACGAGATTGGCAGCATTCAACATCAATTCAATGGACATAAAGACCGTAAAAACATTCCTTCTCGAAATAACACCAACAATTCCAAGACAAAAAAGGATAATGCTGAGATAAAGATAGCTATGAATCATTTAATGGTCCCCCTTTTGCCCGCGAGGATAACTGCTCCAACTAAAGACACCAAAAGCAAGATTGAGACAATTTCAAATGGCACCAGCCAATCTTTGAAAAGGAGCAATCCAACCTCTTTGACTCCACCAAAATTGTTGCCAATAATCTCGGTCGAACGATCTGGCAGACTTTTTACAATTTTAGCCAGGAAAAGACCTATGGGGAGAACAACTATGCCTCCTCCAAGAATATACAGCAGCTTGGTTTCCTCCTTGGGCAAGTCATCTGGTTGGATGTTTAAAAACATGATGATAAAGACGATAAGCGACATGATCGCCCCTGCGTAGACAATCAACTGCAGAGCGAAAATCAGTTTGGCAGAGAGCAGCGCGTACAATCCAGCCAAAGAAATCAGCGTCACGACAAAGCTCATCGCTCCGTTCATCGGATGTCGAAACAGAACCAGCCCGACCGCACCCAGCACGGCCAGAACGGCAAATCCTAAAAATAGCCCGTCGGCAAACATGATATCAAGCGCCCCCTTTTTTGTACTCTTCTTCGGTAAATGCACCTTGTGTGGCGAGCAGCCCATCGAGTCCCATGACAAAGGATGCGCGCTCGTTACCGGTGACTGAAAATATTCCTGTATCCATGCGAATAGCATCCATGGGACAGGCCTCGACACAGTATCCGCAATAAATGCATTCAAGCAGGTCAATATCAAATCTGACCGGCATTTTTTCAGTTCTACCGTCGATCCGCTCACCTGCCTCAATAATGATACACTTGGCAGGGCAATTAGTCTGGCACATGAAGCACGCCACACATTTCATGGTCCCGTCTTCGTGTTTGGTCAAGCGATGGCGGCCTCGCCAACGAGCTGTAATTTCAGGCTGTTGCTCGGGGTAATGTCGAACATACAGTTTCGAGTTATCAAGGAGATTGGTAATGAAATGACCGAAGGTCACTACCATCCCCTTAAAGACTTCAATAAGATACAGACGTTCGTAAAGATCTTTTCCCTTACGCTCCATTATTCTAATTTTTCCACTCATGCCAGCTCCTATTAACCCAATGCGACGACGATTGCACTCGTGACAAAAATGTTCAGCAGCGATAAGGGTAGCAGAATCTGCCATCCCAATTTTTGCAACTGATCATAACGAAATCTAGGCAAGGTCCAACGAACCCAGACATAGACAAAACACATCAGGGTCGTCTTCACCAGGAAGGTAATAATCTGTAAGATGGTAACCAAAACCCGGTCAGCGACGCCACCGGAAACGGTGATCAGATAGATAAAGAGAACGATCTCCAAAGCGGCGACCAGGCCCCATATACCTTTGATATAAACCTGTGCCTCTTTGACTCTGGGGTCATCAACCCGCTCATAATGGCTTTTGTTGTTCTTCGTTATCCACACGGTGAACACTTTAGCGAACACCGGCATGAGCAGCATGAGCAGCACTGCCACGGGGCGGGCAAAATTCACCAGGGTTTCGGTAGCAAACCAGGGGATCTGAAACCCTCCGAAATAGAGGGTAACGATCAGGGCACTGGAGGTGAACATGGCCACATATTCCCCCATAAAAAACATGCCGAACTTCATGGAACTGTATTCAACATGAAAGCCTGCAACCAATTCGCTCTCACCTTCGGCAAGATCAAATGGCGTACGGTTGGTTTCGGCAAAGGCGGCGATAATAAAGATGATCGCTCCCAAGGGTTGCACAACCACGCCCCACATGGGGATGAAGCCGAACAGCAGCTGCCCCTGGAATTGGGCGATTTCCGTTAAGTTGACGGTCCCGTAGACGACCAAAGCGCTGATGACTGCCAACCCCATGGGGATCTCGTAACTGATGACCTGTGCTGCGGCTCGTAAGCCACCTAATACCCCGTATTTATTGTGGGAGGACCAGCCAGCAAGGATAATGCCGTATACGCCGAATCCTGCCAGAGCCAAAAACCACAGGATTCCCAGATCCGTCGGGATGCCCTGCATGAGATACTGTTTGCCGTTGATGACGAGCGCATCTGCAAAAGGAACAGCGGCAAAGGAAACTAAAGCAATGACAAATACGATCACCGGAGCAAGGACAAAATAAAATTTTTGTTTGATATGCCCGGGGATAACATCTTCCTTCGTGATGAGCTTAATCGCATCGGCGAGATTCTGAACCAGACCACCTGCCCTAAATCCAAAAATATTGGCTCGGTTAGGCCCCGACCGATCTTGAATATATGCGCACCCACGTCGTTCAATCCAGACACAGACGGCAATGAAGCAGAGCGGTACAAACGCTGCAAATGCTACTCTGAGAATAAGTAATAGGATATCAAGCTGCGACATTTGCGACCTCGTTTTCAGTTAATGCTAATCCTTCGCCGGGGATCTGCTCCAAATCGACATCCTTCAATGCAGCAATGGTGGTGCTCAATCCGGTCCGGGCCTCATGACAATTCTTTATATCGCCCCCCAAGAGATGAACAACATGAATCAGATCAAAGGCCGGAGTGTTTTTGACTACCGCTTTCTCGTACCGCTGAAGCATGTTGTCTTCATTGAGAATACTTCCGGTGTCTTCACTATAGGAGGCGATTGGCAGGGCCACGGCTGCCTTCAAGGCATTAGCGTCGAGAGAACTGCTGATGGAAATCAGCTTGACCGTTTCCAATACTTTGGTCATTTCCCCTTCATTCAACGACCGGCTCAAATCGTTTTGAAAACTGATCAGGAGGTCGGCGCCGTTGATGGCAGCATCGAAACCAGCCTTGGAACTGTCAATCCCCAGAAGGGCAAAGGCTTTACGGTTGGCGGATTTGTCATCCTTGATGAGGAAATCATCGCCTTCGTCTTTCTTGATATAGCCGTCGCTGTATCCTGTGAGGGTTGCATTCATGGCCACGGCTAACTGCTGCACCGTAAACAATTGTTCAAGAGAAGCATTGGGGGAGACTAACATTACGGTTTTTTGAGCCTGGCTCATAGCCCGACGAACCGTTTCCACTGCTTCATTGTATCCTGAATCCCTGCCGGCCACCTGCGCTACATTGAGGCGATTGTCATTTTCGAGTTTATAGGTCATCCGGCCTTCGTCACACATGAAGTAGCCGTTCACCTTTTCATTAAATCGAGGCCGGAATCGATAGATGATATCGTCTTTATATTTTTCTCGATTGTGATCGATAAAAATATTGCATCCCTTACTGCATCCATGACAGATGCTGGGGCTTTTGGTAAGGAACCAAGAACGTTGCTTGAAGCGGAAGTCCCTGCTGGTCATAGCGCCAACCGGACAAAGGTCGACAACATTCAATGCGTAGCGGTTAGCCAGCGGCCGACCAGGGAAAATGTTGACCCGAGCGGCGTCGGTGCGATTGACGATGCCCAATTCTCCAGTCTTCGTGATGAGGCGGGTGAAGCGAACGCAGCGGGCACAAAGAATGCACCGCTCCTGGTCGTGCACAACCCCACAACCAAAATCTAATTTTTTCGCCTTCAGCACCGGCTTGACCGTCATCCGGCTTTTTTGCCCATCGTACTTCATGTAGTAATCTTGCAGCTTACACTCACCTGCCTGATCACAAATGGGGCAGTCAATCGGATGGTTGATCAACTCAAATTCCATGACGTCGTGCTGGATTTTGGTAATTTTTTCCGTGTCCAACTGCACCTTCATCCCTTCAGCCACCCGTGTTTTACACGCGGGGACGAGGGGAGGTCTGCCATCTTCTATGCCAACCAGGCACATGCGGCAGTTGCCGTCTGCGCCCAATGCAGGATGATAGCAAAGATGAGGAATTTCAATGCCGACAGCGCCAATAGCGTCGATCAGATTCTTACCTGATTCAACTTCGACTTCTTGACCATTAACAAACAGTTTTACCTTTTCAGCCATGGTAACCCTTATCCCTGTTACATCGCGGCCTGATTCGAAGCGCCGTTGGTGACATACGCCTCGAATTCATGCCGGAATTTGTTCAAGTAACTGCGTGTCGACATGGTACAAGCTGCCGAAAGAACGCATACAGTCTTCATTTCGATGTTATCGCACAATTCGGTCAGTAGATCGATATCGGCTGTTGTTCCCTCACCTCGGATAATCTTTTTGACAATTTTAAGCATCCAGCCAAGTCCTTCCCGGCACGGAGTGCACTGTCCGCAAGATTCGTGGTGATAGAAGTGAATCAGGTTTTCTACCAGCTTCACGATATCTACGGTATCATCCAAAACAACAATACCACCAGAACCAAACATGGTTTTGTGAGCTGCCATGGACTCATAATCAAGCGTTACCGTTTGGGCTTCTTCAGGCGTCAGGACTGGCGTCGAACTGCCGCCGGGAATAACGCCTTTCAGGCTGCGCCCATCACGCAGACCACCGGCGACCTTTTCGATAACCTCAAGGATAGGCAATCCCAAGGGCAACTCATACATCCCAGGATTTTTTACCAGTCCCGATATCCCGAACAAATGGGTGCCAGGACTCTTTTCAGTGCCAAAGGCTTTGTAGGCATCAGGGCCGTTGGCAAGAATAAAAGGTAAGGAACCGATGCTCTGCACGTTGTTGATGATGGTCGGGCACCCGTACAAACCTTCAACCGCAGGAAACGGTGGCTTGCTTCGAGGTTGTCCTTTTCTCCCTTCAATGGATTCAAGCAGGGCTGTTTCCTCGCCACAGACATAGGCGCCAGCTCCTCTATGGACGGTCACATCGAGTTTGAAATCCTTCCCGGCTATGATCTCTCCGAGATAGCCGGCAGCATAGGCCTCATCAATGGCCATCTGCAATGCCTTGACCTGGGTAGTATATTCACCACGAATGTAAATATAGGCTGCATGGCTTTTAATCGCATAGCAGCAGATAATAATACCTTCGATAAGCATATGAGGATCGCGTACAAGAATGTAGCGATCCTTGAAGGTAGCCGGTTCTGACTCGTCTGAATTGACGGCTAGATAAACTGGCTTATCAATATTTTTCGGGAGAAAGCTCCACTTAAGGCCGGTAGGGAATCCGGCACCGCCACGACCACGCAACCCGCTTGCCTTGACAAGCTCAATAATCTCTTCGGGTTGCATCGCGAAGACCTTTTCCAGGGTCGAATAAGCGCCATGTTCCTTGGCAATTTCTATCTTGTGGGCGTCCGGTATATCAAACCTGGCACTGAGTACTTTTACTTGCATAGCGTTCGCTCTCCTTATTTCAGCGTGGCCAAGAGTTCTTTGAGTGTATCAACGTTCATGTTCTCGTAGAACTCTCCGTTCACCTGGACCACGGGAGCGGTACCGCAATGTCCGAGGCATTCCACCTCCTCCAGGCTATATTGTCCATCCGCGCTGACTTCTCCGGGTTTAATTCCCAGTTCTTGTCGGATGTAGTCAACAATCTCTTGTTTTCCAAGCAGATAACAGGAGAGTGTCCGGCAAACACAGATATGATATTTCCCTGTGGGGTGCAAATTGTACATGGTGTAGAAGGTGGCTACTTCATACACCGCGCTGGCGTACGTCCCGATGCGATCGGCGGCATACGCCATAGCTTCCGCGCTGATCCATCCTTCTTGCTCCTGAATGAGCCAAAGTGCAGGCAAGATCAAGGATTCCCGGGTGGGGTAACGTTTAACCAGGCGCTCAAATTCCGCATCCCGCTGTGCATCAAAAGTGAACGGTTTTCCCGTCTCTATCAGCTGTGATCGATCACTCATCTGTCCAACTCTCCGCCAATAATATTGATGCTGCCGAGATTGATAACGGCATCGGCAATCATCTCGCCTTCAACCATTTCGTGGAATCCACTCATCATATAAAAACATGGCGGCCGCACTTTGCATTTATAGGGGCGTCCTGACCCATCGGAGATGAAATGAAAGCCCAACTCACCATTGGCCGCCTCAAAGGAGTCGTACCATTCACCGATCGGGGCCTTGACACCCTCAAAGATCAACTTGAAGTGGCTGGCCAGCCCTTCGATGTTCTGATAAACTTCAGCTTTTGGTGGCAGGGTTACATTATTATTACTGATGGTGACCGGTCCCTTGGGGATCATCTTCATCGCTTGCCGGATGATACTAATGCTCTGAAAAATCTCCTCATAGCGGATCATAATCCGGTCATAGATATCGCCCTTTGATCCAAGCGGAATGGTGAAGTCAAAGGCTTCGTAGTTGTAATATGGATTATCCTTGCGCAGATCAAAGGGCACTCCGCTGGCCCGCAGACAGGGTCCGGTATACCCGTAAGAAAGCGCAAGTTCAGCCGGCATAACGCAGACATTCTGGGTCCGGTCGTGAACAATCCGATTCTTCAATACCAATTTCAAAGAGTCGCTGACGCCTTTTTCTATGCCGCGGATGTGATTTTCCATGTCCCCTTCCCAGCCTTCGTAAAAATCGCGGTACATACCGCCGATTCGTGTGAAGGAACTGGTAAGGCGGGCACCGGTTAGACGGCTGATGAAATCGTAGGAAGCTTCTTTCTCGTTATACAAATACCAGTAGTTGGTCAAACCACCCATATCAACCAGGTTGGCGGCAATGCAAACGAGATGATCTTGAACGCGAAAGAACTCGGACAGGATGACCCGCATAAATTTGGCCCGCTCGGTGATTTCAATGCCGAGCCAAGATTCAACCGCCTTAGCGTAGGCAATGTTATTCATGAGGGCGGAACAATAATTGAGCCGGTCGGTGAGCGGAATGACCTGGTTATACGTCCTGTTCTCTGCAGTTTTCTCAAAGCCGCGATGGAGATAGCCGATCTCATTGACATTAGCGAGGATAGTCTCGCCGTCAAGGGCTGTGAGGATACGGATGGCGCCGTGGGTAGCTGGATGCGACGGTCCCAGGTTGAGATACATAATCTCGGTGTTGATGTCCTCCATGAGGGTCTGACCAATACCTTTCACCTGCAGCCGATTCTTAATTTCTTTTTCCAGACTGTCGGTCTCAAAGCAAATTTGCCCCTGCTCAATGGGATAATCCTTTCTCAGGGGATGCCCCTGAAACTGCCAGTGATTGAGGATTCTGCGGAGATCAGGATGTCCCTGGAAATGAATACCGTATTGGTCGAACGCTTCACGCTCGCCCCAATTGGCTGAATCCCACAGTGGGGTGGCAGAGGGTATCCCAATTTCAGGATCAACAACAGGGGTCCGCACCTGAACCAGCAAGTTCTGTTGCCAGTTACGAATGGTGTACACAACAAAAAAACGCGCCTCTTGCTGGATCGGGTAATCGAGGTAGTCGACCGCAGTCACATCAAGGAGTAATCCGAAATTGAGGCTCGGATCATTTTTCAGGCGGGCAAGCGTTGTTTCGAGTTGCGCAGGCTGCACCGTGAGCACCACTGCATCGACAGAGGCGGTGCAGGGGACATCCGGAAACGCGGCCTGGATTAATTCAAGTGCCGTCGTATTCATATCAGTCAAAAATCCCTTTAAAGTCTTTGTGGCGATCATTGAGCACACTTTCGCCCCTGACCTGATCCTGAATCTTCATCAATGCATCCAAAACCGCCTCCGGCCGTGGAGGACACCCTGAGATATAGACATCTACCGGAATAATGGTGTCGATTCCCTGAACAGTGCAGTAGTTGTCATAGATTCCACCGGAACTGGCACAAGCACCCATGGCCACGACCCACTTGGGTTCAGGCATTTGTTCATAAATTTGCTTGAGAACCGGAGCTTGCTTGTAACTGATAGTGCCACAGACAAGCAACAGGTCAGCCTGCCGGGGTGAAAAACGCACAACCTCGGCACCCCAACGGGAAATATCGTGCTGACTTGCGGCTGCACTCATGAATTCGATTGCACAGCAGGCGGTTCCATAGACAAACGGCCACAGAGAGTACTCACGCCCCCAATTGATGACTGCATCGAGCTTGGTGGTCAGTACCGTATCACCCAAACTTGCTTCTAATCCTAACGCCAATTGAGCACCCCTTTCTTAAGAATGTAAATAAGTCCAGTCAAAAGCAGTAGCATGAAGACAACCATTTCCGCGAACCCGAACCAACCCAGTTCGCGTACACTTACTGCCCACGGGTACATGAACACCGCCTCGATATCAAACAGCAGAAACAAAATGGCGAGCAAATAAAATTTAACGCTAAATTTTTGCTCGGCCAACCCGATCGTGCGCTTGACGCCGCTCTCATAGGGATCATTTTTAGCCCTTCCGCCGGCACGGGGACCGAAGACCGTTGTCGCCAGCATGAACAGCGGGATAACGATAGCAATTCCGATGAGGGCCATTGCTGAAAGCACCAGTTCCGTTACCATGAATCAGACCTCTCCCATAGACGTAAAAGAATAAACGTAAACCTTCTGTGAACAGCAGGTTACTGCAAACAATAAAAAATGAACGGCTATTCATTACCGGTACAGGTATCTTCTGTCAAGAAAAATAGTTTTTCAAAAAGACCGGCTCCCGGATCACCTTTTTCATGCCCGGCAAAAAGCCTTTGTGCAAACTTGGCATATTGGTCACTCAACCCACCTTGATTCCAGTTCTCTCTAACCTTCAACCGCACACATGCTCCCGGCAAACGACAAACCACAGCTCTTCCAATAACCCACCAAGCAACTGGCCTATCTCATTCCGAACACCCCACGTTCATCAGCCCAATTCGCACAACCAAGCAAACATGATGGGCCAACATTAACCGGGGAGAATAATACACCAGCCTCGAGAACAACCAAACCCTATCGTGAAGGCCCCGTTCTCGATTTGGTTTTACAACCTAGATGTTCTGGATCTTTCACGCATCTCACCTCAAAGCTAACCAGCTCTGTCGCTCAACTGCTTACAATCCAATATCACCGAAGAACAACACCCTGGCCAATCAATCGGGAACTCGCGTTGCCCAAATAAAAAGCCCGGACAGATCAACGATCCGGCCGGGCTTTGTACTTCTACCACATACTTCTGATTAAAACGGGACATCATCCCCCATCGGTGGTGGCTCTGGAAACGGATCGCCGCCGAAACCGCCGGCAGCCACACCATACTCGGCACCGCCACCGCCGCCGCCTGCGGTGGTCCGAGGAGAGAGCATTTTCATTTCACGGGCAACGATCTCGGTTGTATAACGATCATTCCCACTCTGATCCTTCCACTTCCTGGTCTGCAACTTACCCTCAATATACACCCTGGAGCCTTTTGAGAGATACTCACCGCAGATTTCAGCAAGACGCCGCCAGGCAGTGATCCTGTGCCATTCAGTCTGTTCCTGCATCTGCCCATCCTTACCCTTCCACCTTTCCGTGGTTGCCACCGTGAACGATGCAGCGGGCGTACCGTCTTGGGTGTAGCGAATCTCCGGATCCGCCCCCAGATTACCGATTAATATCACTTTATTGATCATTGTTCACCTGCAGGTAGAGTGTTACTCGAGGAATCAACAAACCGTTTCGTCCAGAATAATTTCGCGAGAACCATATACCAATTGGCCGGTTATTGCAAAACTTGTTCAGCGCTCATTCCACCGAACACCCCTCATCCGCTCAGCCACCGCACAAAAAAAACGGACGCCTGCAGGGCGCCCGTTTTTCCCTCTAACCAGATTTAAATCACAAATCCATTAGTAACGATAGGCAGACTCGCCATGACTGACCGTATCCAGGCCTTCCCGCTCTTCTTCTTCGGTTACTCGTAGCCCGATGGTCAAATCAACCAATTTATAGGCCACAATGGAAACAACGCCCGACCAGACGATGGTTGTGCCAATAGCCCAGAGCTGACTGGTCACTTGAGTAGCGATGGAATAATCGGCCACCTTATTGGCCACATAGTCGTAGACACCCACTCCGCCGAGAGCCGGATCAGCCAAGATGCCGGTCAATATTGCTCCCAGGATACCGCCAACACCATGCACCCCAAAGACATCCAGGGCATCGTCCGCACCAAGCATGCGCTTAAGGCCATTAACCCCCCAAAGACAGATGACGCCGGCGAGCAAACCAATAATCAACGCACCCCCAATACCAACCCACCCGCAAGCCGGGGTGATCGCTACCAGACCAGCTACCGCACCTGATGCCCCGCCTAACATAGACGGCTTCCCTTTAATCATCCACTCTGTAAAGGTCCACGCCAGTGCTGCGGCAGCGGTGGCAGTCATGGTGTTGCCAAAAGCCAGGGCAGCCAAACCTGTGGCTTCAAGGTTGGAACCAGCGTTAAAACCGAACCAGCCAACCCAGAGCAGGCAAGCACCGATCATGGTCATGGTCAGACTGTGCGGAGCCATGGATTCCCTGCCGTATCCAACCCGCTTGCCCACCATGAAAGCACCGATCAGACCTGCGATAGCGGCGTTGATATGGACAACAGTCCCACCGGCAAAGTCAATGGCCCCTTTCTGGAAGAGAAAACCTGCGGTTTCACCTGCCTTGAGCCCAGCGGCAGCATCGGTATACGCGTCAGGACCGGCCCAATACCAGACCATGTGCGCGATCGGCAGATAAGCAAAGGTGAACCACAAGACGATAAAGGCGAGCACAGCAGAGAATTTCATTCTTTCGGCAAAGGCGCCTAAAATCAAGGCCGGGGTAATAGCAGCAAAGGTGGCCTGGAAAAAAACGTAGATCAACTCAGGGATAACAACACCCTTGCTGAACGTGGCAGCCACTGAATCCACCGTGATTCCCTTCAGCAGAATTTTGTCGAAACTACCAAAAAAGGCATTTCCCTCGGTGAAGGCGAGACTGTAGCCGTAAATAACCCACAAAACTGTACAAAGAGAAAAAACGGTAAAAACCTGCATTAAAACGGACAACATGTTTTTACTGCGAACCAAGCCGCCATAGAACAAGGCCAACCCAGGAATGGTCATGAGGGTAACCAGCAGAGTGGACACGATCATCCAAGCAGTATCGCCCTTATTGGGAACAGGAACGGCCGCAACCACAGCAGCAGCTTCTTCGGCGAAGGCAGTGCCGGTAACCATGGCGGCCATTGCCGCCAACATCAGAGAGGAAAAAAGAACAGTCGACTTTTTCATTGATGGGCTCCTATAAATTAAAGCGCTTCCGGGCCAGTTTCGCCGGTTCTGATGCGCATGACATGTTCGAGATCGAAAACAAAGATTTTACCGTCACCAATTTTATCGGTGCAGGCTGCCTTTTTAATCCCTTCGATAACTTGATCAAGCTGACTGTCATCGATGGCCACCTCCACCTTCAGTTTCGGCAAGAATTCGATAACATACTCCGCACCTCGGTACATTTCGGTATGACCTTTCTGCCGACCGAAACCTTTAACTTCCGTTACGGTTACGCCCTTGACGCCCAGCGCCGTCAGACTCTCCCGCACCTCGTTCAACTTAAAGGGTTTGATTATCGCACTGACAAACTTCATAGATCACTCCTTTCTCGGCAGCCGTTTCGCGTTCCCGCCCTGCCCTGTTGATTGAAACTTTTTACCGGCACAAACCGATAGACCTGTTGAGATAACCGCTTGCCCTACCAGACTGGCTCTTAAACCGCCCCAAACCGGTGATCACCCCCAAACCGATACGTCCTTTCATGTCCCCCCCTTTTTGTCTGTTATTGTTCTTTGCATAACCTAAGATTCAGGGATGCTGAATTAATTAGTCGTATCTTTACAAAAAAAGTGCCAAATTATTATAAATAAAAAAAATACATAATTTCTTCATGTTAAAGTGAAAATATCCGTACCCATCTCCGTGGGATCGAAAATACAATTCATTTTTGTATATATTTTAATATTGAAATGACAATTTTGACAATATTGGTGCAAAATGGAAGAAAGTTGACCCATCGTGGCCTAGCCGACAAAAAGAAGGATTGCATCTCCCAGCGAAATAGGAAAATATGCATTGTGTTCAATGTGTTTCCGATGCACCCCATCCTTTACCCGGAGGAGACGCCGCATGGTTGCCTGCGCAAACGATCTCACCCCCCCAGATGACAGGCGACGGAGAACTATCGATCTGGCCATGCAACGCCATGATTATCGTCCCGATGCCCTCATTGAGGCCCTGCATGCCGCTCAAGAGACCTTCGGTTATCTGGATTCCGCAACCTTGGCCTACATTTCGTCCAAACTTAAAACACCACCAAGTAAGGTGTTTGGAGTTGTCACCTTTTACAATCATTTCACTCTGAAACCTAAGGGTGACCATACTCTGGTTGTCTGCACCGGCACAGCCTGCCACGTCAAAGGGAACGACCGGGTTCTCACCTGGATACATGACCATTACCAATTGGTGCCCGGAGAAACCACGCCGGACAACCGGCTCTCTCTGGTCGAGGTCCGCTGCGTCGGGGCCTGCGCCTTGGCGCCGGTCATCCTTCCGGACGGGACCCTCACCGGCAAAAAAAGCTTCGAGGAAGCAACCACCATTATCAGGGAGTGGCTGGGCGATGCAACGTGAAGAACTGAATCGTTTTGCGGATGAACGTCGGCTCTATCTCGATAGTTTCGCCCACCACATCCTGGTCTGTGCCGGCCTGGGCTGCCCGCGCAATGAGGAAATCGTCGCGGCCCTGCGAAGGGTTATCGCCGAACGGGGCCTGAAAGAACGGGTCTTGGTGCGCAAGGTCGGATGCATGGGCCTCTGCGCCCTGGGACCGGTCGTCCTCATCCAGCCTAAGGATATCTCTTACCAGACCGTGCGCCCTGAGGATGCCAGCGAGATTATCGAATCCCTGGAAAAAGAACCGCTCCAACGGTTGCTCCTGCCGCCGGACCTGCCTTTTTTCACCCGACAGCACAAAAATGTACTCGCCCTGTCCGGACGAATCGATCCGGAAAGTATCGACGACTATCTGGCTGCAGGCGGCTACTCTGCCTTGGTCACGGCTATCACCGCAATGCGACCAGCCGATATCATTCGCCGCATCCAGGAGAGCGGCCTGCGCGGCAGAGGCGGGGCCGGATACCCCACCGGTCTGAAATGGTCCACCGTGGCAAAAGCGACGGGCGAAAAAAAATATCTGGTCTGCAATGCCGACGAAGGTGATCCCGGGGCCTTCATGGACCGGTCCGTCCTTGAAAGCACGCCCCACGCTGTGCTGGAGGGCATGATCATCGCTGCTTATGCGGTCGGCGCCCGCAATGGGTACATTTATGTGCGGGCCGAATATCCGCTGGCGGTCAAACGGCTTATGCTGGCCATCCGTGAAGCGGAACGAAAAAATCTCCTAGGACACGCCATCTGCGGCTCCAATTTTGACCTCAGCCTCCAAATCCGGCTCGGCGCCGGCGCCTTTGTCTGCGGTGAGGAAACCGCCCTGATCGAGTCAATCGAGGGCCGCCGCGGCATTCCCCGGCCCCGGCCGCCCTACCCTGCGGAAAAAGGTCTCTGGTGCTGCCCTACCTTGATCAACAATGTCGAGACCTACGCCAATGTGCCGCTGATCATCGAGCGCGGCCCCGAATGGTTCGCCAGCCTGGGTACGGAAAAAAGTAAAGGAACCAAGGTCTTTGCCCTCACAGGAAAAATCAAACACGCAGGCCTGATCGAAGTGCCCATGGGCACGAGCCTGCGCGAAATCGTCTTTGATATCGGCGGGGGCATTCCCGGCGGCCACGCTTTCAAGGCCATTCAGACCGGCGGTCCTTCGGGCGGCTGCATCCCGGCCGAACATCTGGACACCCCCGTCAGCTATGAAAGCCTGAGCGAATTGGGATCGATCATGGGCTCGGGCGGAATGATCGTTATTGACGAGACCTCAAGCATGGTCGATATCGTTAAATATTTTATGGAGTTCAGCATGGACGAGTCCTGCGGCAAATGCATCCCCTGCAGGGTGGGCACTGCCCAGATCCACAGTCTGCTGACCAAATTTCAGGAACGACGGGCCACTGGGGCCGATCTCGCTCAACTGGAGATGCTCTGCGATCTGGTGAAAAACACCAGTCTCTGCGGCCTCGGTCAATCGGCCCCCAACCCGGTCCTGAGCACGCTGAGATATTTTCGCCAAGAGTATCTCGACCGGATAGTAGACCCCGCATCCGCGCAGGAGGTCGACCAATGACCATACAAATCCTCACCCTGACCATTGACAACAAACAAGTCAGCGGCCTAGCCTCAGAAACCGTCCTCCAGGTAGCGTGCGAAAACGATATTGCCATCCCCACCCTCTGTTACCTGGAAGGGCTTTCCAGCCACGGCTCATGCCGTCTCTGCATGGTCGAGATCAAAGGCAGCGCCAAACTGCATCCCGCCTGCGTCACTTTGATTCAGGAAGGGATGGAAGTGACCACCCAGTCGGAGCGGCTCCTCCACTACCGCCGCTCCATCATCCAACTGCTCTTTTCCGAGCGCAACCACGTCTGTGCGGTCTGTGTCTCCAATGGCCACTGCGAACTGCAGGATCTGGCTCGCGATTTGGGCGTCAATCATATCGATTTCCCCTACCTTTACCCTGCCCTGTCCGTCGACGCCTCCCACAGCCGTTTTGTCCTTGACCATAACCGCTGCGTGCTCTGCACCCGCTGCGTCCGGGTGTGCAGCGAGATCGAAGGTGCGCACACTTGGGACGTGAAGAATAGGGGCATCCGCAGCCTGATCGTCGCTGATTTCGACACCCCATGGGGCACCTCGGAAACCTGCACCGGCTGCGGCAAATGCGTCCACGTCTGCCCGACCGGCGCCCTCTCGGAAAAAGGCAAGTCCGTGGCAGAAATGCTGAAAAAAAGGCCTTTCCTCCCTTATCTCATGGCCAATCGCGCCCAGGAGCATCGATGAAAAAGCTGCGACTTGCCACCCTCTGGCTCGATGGCTGTTCGGGCTGCCATATGTCGATCCTCGACATGGATGAACGGCTGCTTGATCTGGCCGCCTCGGTTGAATTTGTCTACAGCCCACTGGTTGACGTCAAAGATTTTCCCGAGGCCGTCGATGTCGCCTGCGTTGAGGGGGCGGTGAGTTCGGCCGAGGATGAACGCAAACTGCAAACTGTACGGCAACGGAGCACACTCTTAATCGCTCTGGGCGACTGCGCTGTTACCGGCAATATCCCGGCCATGCGCAATATCCTTGGTGCTGACAAGATCCTGCAAGCGGTCTATGTGGATCAACAACCATTGGGCGCGCAGATTCCCGCAACAGAGCTGCCTATCCTCAACGACAAAGCCCTGCCGTTGCACCATTTCGTCACCGTGGATCTGTTTATTCCCGGATGCCCGCCCGCCGCCGAAACCCTGTTCGCCGCGCTCAGTGCCCTGGTTGCGGGGAAGACTGCCGAGCTGCGGCTCGACACCCGGTTCGGCGCCTAGGAGCCTGCCATGGAACACCGCATTACCATCGAACCGGTTACCCGCATTGAAGGCCATGCCAAAATCAGCCTGTTTCTCAACCCCTCCGGCCAGGTCCACGACGCCCATTTTCAGGTTACCCAGGTGCGAGGCTTTGAACAATTCATCGTTGGGCGTCCCTTTTACGAGATGCCCTCGCTGACCGCCCGCACCTGCGGCATCTGCCCGGTCAGCCACGAACTGGCCTCGGCCAAGGCCTGCGACCAGCTGCTGGCGGTCACTATCCCAAAAACCGCCACTCAACTGCGCCGCATTCTTAACCTCGGCCAGCTCATCCAATCGCATGCGCTCAGCTTTTTTTACCTGTCCGCCCCGGATTTGCTCTTGGGCATGGATCATCCGCCGGAAACCCGTAATTTTTTCGGCATTGCCACGGCCGATCCCCAATTCGCCCGCGACGGCATCAGGCTGCGCCAGTTCGGTCAGCAGGTAATCGAACGATTGGCCGGAAGGCGGATCCACCCGGCCTGGGTGGTGCCCGGCGGCGTCAATTCACCCTTAGGCGATAAGGAACGAACGGCCATCCTCGGCGAACTTCCCGAAATTAAGACACTTGTCTGCAAACATCTGGAACGGTTCAAGCAGTCACTGGACCAATACGAGGAATTCATCCGGGTGTTCGCCTGCTTCCCCAGCCTGTTTCTGGGACTAGTCAGCCGCGACGGCGACCTCGAATATTACGACGGCCGGGTGCGGATCATCGACGGAGCAGGTGCACCCGTTGCCGAGGGCCTCGATCCCCAGAACTACCCGGACTATATCGGCGAGGCTGTCGAACCCTGGACCTATCTCAAATTTCCCTATTACAAACCGCAGGGGTATCCGGGCGGCATGTACCGGGTCGGCCCGCTCGCCCGCCTCAATCTCGCTGCCCGCTGCGGCACCCCCCTTGCCGACCGGGAACTGTCCGTGTTTCGCAGCCTGGAATCAGGCCCGATACTCAGTTCCTTTCAGTACCACTATGCCCGGTTAATCGAGGTGTTGTATGCAGTGGAGATGATCGAGATGCTGCTGGCCGAGCCGACCATTCTCGACAAGAATGTCCGGGCGGTCGCCGGGGTCAACAATCTGGAAGGCATCGGCATGACCGAGGCGCCGCGCGGCACCCTGATCCATCATTACAAGGTCAACAGCGATGGCCTGATCGAATGGGCCAATCTGATCATCGCCACTGGCCACAACAACCTGGCCATGAATCGGGGTATCCTCCAGGCAGCACAGCATTACATTAACAACGCCACCCTCCACGAGGGTTTGCTTAACCGGATCGAGGCCGTGATCCGCGCCTTTGATCCCTGCCTGGCCTGCTCCACCCATGCGGTCGGGACCATGCCCCTGATAGTGGAGCTGATCGGCCCGGAGGGATCAATCCTCGATCAGGTCCGCCGATGAAGAGCGTCATGCGCTCGGTGTTTCTCCCTCCCTTCGCCCAAGGAGTGCATTAAACCCATGTTCCATTCCATCCTGGCGATCAGTATCGGGGCTTCGGCCGGCGCGGTCATGCGCTGGCTGCTTGGCCGCTCGCTCAATACCCTCTTCCCCACCATTCCGCTCGGCACCCTGGCCGCCAACCTAATCGGCGGCTACCTGATCGGCATCGCCATGGCGGTCTTTGCAACCATGCCCAGCTTGTCGCCGGAGTGGCGATTGCTGATCATCACCGGTTTTCTCGGCGGCCTCACCACCTTCTCCACCTTTTCCGCTGAAGTGACTACCTTGCTGCAACAGGGCCGTCTGCTCTGGGCCGGGGCAGCGGTTTCCGTCCATGTGGCCGGCTCCCTGGCCATGACCCTGCTGGGCCTGGCCACAGTTGCCCTCATCAAACGATTCTGATCCGGAGAAACATCGATGCTCGGTTACCAACTCACCTTTTTCACCCAGCAGGATCGCAACCACAAGGGACGATCCCTGGCCAAATGGCTGCTGGAAGAGGCAAGAAACCTCGGTATCGGCGGTGCCACCCTGATTCCGGCGGCTGAAGGATTCGGTCATGACCGCAAGCTGCGCTCCATCGGCTTCTTTGAATTGGCCGATCAACCTCTGGAGGTGACCATGGCGGTGAGCGAGGCCGATGCCGACCGGCTTTTCGCTCGACTCAAGGAGGAGAAAATCAACATTTTTTTTGTTAAAACACCGATCGAATTCGGCATGACCGGGGAACGATGAATGCTGCGAAACCTCCGCAGCTTGCCCCGCGCCGTCTGGTTGATCGGCTTAATCAGCCTGGTCAATGATTCCGCCTCGGAAATGCTCTACCCGCTGATCCCGCTCTATCTCTCTTCAGTCCTGATGGCCGGCCCCAAGGCCATGGGCCTCATCGAAGGCATAGCCGAGGCGACAGCCAGCCTGCTCAAGCTCTTCTCCGGCGTAATCGTCGACCGCACCCGGCGTGCCAAACCTTGGATCATCTTTGGCTATGGGCTGGCTGGCCTGGGACGGCCGTTGATCGCCCTGGTCTCCAGTTGGCCGGCCCTGCTGATGATCCGTTTTGCCGACCGGGTAGGCAAAGGATTGCGCTCTTCGCCGCGCGACGCCTTGCTGGCCGCCAGCGCTGGACCGGAAAATCGCGGTCTCGCCTTTGGCCTGCACCGTGCCATGGACAATGCCGGCGCGGTTGTTGGCCCGATCCTCGCCGCTCTCCTGCTCAGTGCGGGCCTGGGCCTGAAGGCAATTTTCCTGTGGTCCATAGTGCCTGCGCTCTGCTGCCTGGCCCTTGCCCTATTGATCAAAGAACCAGAGCCAGTCACCCGCCCACCAGTTCGGAAATTCGATTGGCGCCTCCGGGATATGCCACCCGCCTTCAGACGCTACCTCATGGTGGTGGCGCTCTTCACCCTGGGCAACTCCTCCAACATGTTTCTGCTGCTGCGGGCTCAAGAACTGGGAGTGGCTCAGGCCCAGATACCGCTTTTATGGGCAGCGGTCTCGCTGGTGGCCATGTGCTGCTCCACACCGTTGTCGGCACTCTCGGACCGGTTCGGCCGCGTCCCCTTGCTTGGAGCCGGATACCTGGCCTATGGCCTATTTTATCTGGCCCTGGGACAGATGCGCCACGATGGCCTCTTCCTGTTTCTTCTCTTTGGCGGCTACGGTCTGTTTATGGCTGCCACCGAGGGCGTGGAAAAAGCCCTGGTCGCCGACCTCGCCCCGGACGGGCAAGAGGGCACAGCTTTTGGCTGGTTTCATTTGGTCACCGGCACCCTGCTGCTCCCCGCATCGATCCTCTTCGGCTGGCTCTACCAGGCCTTTCAACCGCAGGCCGCTTTCTTCTTTTCCGGCGGTTGCGCCCTGACAGCCGCGTTCCTGCTGCTCGTCTGGGTTCGACCGGAAGGAAAAAAAGGGTGATAACGACAACTGCCCGATGCAACCGGTTTACCCTGCTGTATTCCACCCTGCCTGCCGCCGATGCAGCAGTACTTTACGGAGATAATCGATGGCGAAAATGACCACAATTCCCAGCCAAGCCAAGCCGTAGACCTCAGGCGCCACCGGCCCAGTGTTCAGCGCCCGTGCCAGCGGCGGCCAGTAGAGAATGGCCCAGGACAGGACGACCTGAATGAGGATGCCGGCAAAGATCAGCCGGTTGCGGAAGAGGCCCAGGTCTAGGCCGGACCTGAACTCAAAGCGGCGGCCCACCAGGTTGCCAATCTGCATCAGGAGAATGGTCGACAGGGTAATGCCGGTGGCCGCTTGATGGAGCGGCGAAGAGGCATCCAGCGGCATGCCGTAGCGCCAGCCGCCATCGAGCAGCACGTAAAAAAAGAGCAAGAGCGACCAGATTCCCTCGATCAGACCGAGGAAAAGATAGCTCCGGACCATCAACTGCCGGTCCAGCAATCCTTGGGCAGGATTGCGCGGCGGCTTGTTCATCACTTCAGGATCGGCGGGTTCTTGGCCGAGCCCCATGGAGGGCACAAGGTCCGTGCCCAGATCAATAGAAAGAATGTGAATAATACCCAGCGCCAGCGGCACCGGCAGGACGATGTACAACAGGTAAGGCAGGATCTCCGGGCCGTTGCTCACCAGAACATAGCTGGTGAACTTCTTCATGTTCTCGAACACGGTCCTTCCCTCTTCGATGCCATCGACGATGGAGGCAAAATTGTCGTCGAGCAGGATGATTTGAGCTGACTCCCTGGCCACATCGGTGCCCATCTTGCCCATGGCGATGCCGACGTCCGCTGCCCGCAGGGCCGGGGCATCGTTGACCCCGTCGCCGGTCATAGCCACCACCTTATCCATGTGTTTCAGGGCGGTGACGATTTTCATCTTCTGTTCCGGCGTGGTCCGGGCAAAGACGCGCACTCCTTGCTGCAGCTGTTCGACCAGAGCTTCCACCGTCAGTTGTTTGAGCGCTTTACCGGTGAGATGGGTCGTATAGCCGGACGCCACGATCCCGACCTTGGCTGCCACCGCCAACGCCGTGGCCGGATGATCGCCGGTGATCATCAGCACCTCGATCCCGGCGCCGTGGCATTTGGCCACCGCCGGTGCCACTTCGGGCCGAACCGGATCTTCAATACCGAGGAATCCGGCCAGAATGAGATCGTGCTCCAGGCTCTCGGCACCCGCCTCATCGGTTATCGTCTCGCCCTTTTCCGCATCGGACAGCGGCCGATAGGCAATGGCAATCACCCGCAGACCCTGGGCCGCCAACTGCTGCATGATGGTTTCACTGGCCGTCAGCTGTTCGGCAAGCGGTACAGCGTTCCCGTCGTTTTCGTCCGCACCGGCCGCGCTCACCATGGGCCGGATCGCTTCAAAGGCCCCCTTGACCACAAAAAAACGCTGCTCTCCGATGTTGACAATCCCTCCTGACCGCCGTTTTTCGACATCAAAGGCAAAAGAGCGCTCCACCTGCTGTTGCGCCACCCCCAGTTGCCCCAGCCCCAGGCTGAGCCATTTGTTGGCCACCGCCACGTCCAAAGGATCGCCGAGCAACTGCTCCCCCGACTGGCGGACATCGGAGGCGGCCAGGGCCAGGGTGGCTAACTCCTGTTCCCGCTCAGCGTGCATCGCCGCCCCGGATCGCGGTTCCACCATCCGGGTGATGGTCAGTTGGTTCAGGGTCAGGGTGCCGGTCTTATCGGTACAGATCACATGCACCGCACCCAGAGCCTCCACCGCGTTGAGACTGGTGACCAGCACATTCTTATTGGCCATGCGCAGGCTGCCCATCACCAGGGCCAGGGTCAGAGTGGGCAGCAGTCCCTCCGGCACATTAGCCACGATGATGCCCATCATGAACACCAGATTCATCCACAACGGCTTGCCGCTCATCACGCCATACAAAAAGAAAGAAAAACCCATGGTACAGGCGATGGTGGTGAGGATGCGGATCATCCGCGAAATCTCGCGCTCCAGCGGCGAACCGGTGCGGCGGATGGTCTGGGACAATTGGGCGATGCGGCCAAAACGGGTGCGCAGCCCAGTGGCAAAGACCACCCCTCGGCCGGTCCCTTTGACCACGGTGCAGCCCGCAAACCCGATGTTTCCGCACTCCTCCAGGCTCTTTTCCTGCATCTGGGCCGTAAGCCGGATGGCCGCCGATTCACCAGTCAACGGCGAATTATCGATCATCAAGCCATCCGAGCTGACAATCCGCAGATCAGCGGCAATCTTGTCGCCCTCGGAGACGATCACCACGTCACCGGGGACAATTTCTGCGGCCGGAATTCGGCTGATGCGGCCACCTCGGCAGACCTCAACCAGGTGGGGCAGAAATTTCTTCAAAGCCTCCATAGCCTTTTCCGCCCGGTATTCCTGGATAAAGCTGAACTGGGCGTTGAGCAGCGCCACCACGAGCAAAGCCCAGCCGAGCACCCCCATGCCTTCTTCGGGATTGATCCGGTGGGCGACAAAACAGATGAGCGCCGAAACGATGAGGAGAATGGCAAAAAAATTGGTGAATTGGCGCCCCAGGGTGCGGAGCAGCTTCCAGCGGTCGACAACTTCAAATAGGTTAGGGCCGACGTGGATGAGCCGCTCGGTCACCTCCGACGGCGTCAACCCTTCGGGACCGGTATGCAGCGATCCGTAAACCTGGTCCGGCGGAATTTGGCCGATATGGGCGGGTCGCGGGTTCATATTGTGCGATAGATGCCGACGTCGCAGGGGGTGGTGCGGAGGATCTGCTCGATCCGATTGCCGTAGAAGTAGCGCGAGGGCAGGTTGCGCTCCGTAGCTCCGAGCAGGATCATACCCGCATTGATCTTTCCCGCCTGGATGAGAATCTCCTTGGCCCAGTCGTCGGAGAGCACCACCTGGCGGTCGAGATGCCAGGAGGCACCGGCGGTTTGCTGCCGGATCTCCGCCACGATCCGGCTAAGATACGCATGGCCTTCGGCAATCCTCTTTTTGGCGGCCAGGGTGGAAATGTAACGGAAATGGAAGGGGTTGACCGTCATCACCCGCAGGAGATAGAGCCGTTTAACCGAGGCGGCCAGCATCTGCAGGAAGGGCATGGCTGTTTGAAATCCGCGCGGATGACCGGCCAAAGGAAAGAGCAAGGTGCGGGGACAGCCGAGCAGTCCGGGGCTGACTACCCGGATGGCCAGGACGTTGAACCGCTGGCAGCGGAGCAACCGTTCCGCAATGGTGCCGGCGAGAAAGCCCCGTCCCTTGGAGGCAATGCGCGTGCCGCAGAGGCAGGTGCACTGTTCACCTGGGGGGATAGCCTTAAGCAGGCTGGAAAAAACATCGCTGCTCAAGTCGCGGATCAGGCTCTGGCAGGTGACGGCATGCTGTTCGCATTCGGCGGCAATGGCGGCAAATTTCGCTTCGATCCGCTCACGGGTGAAGGAACCATCGAGGATGTGAATCAGGAGGAGTTCCCGGCAAGGAATAGATGCCGCCATCTGGATGGCGTAACGGGCAACCCAGTCCGCATTGATCGATCCATCGTAGGCTAGAACAATCCGCCGGTCCATCTGACCTCCAAGAGGCTGGTTTTGCCGTGGGAAAAGCCTTATGCGAATGATACTAAATGTTATTTGTCATGGGATTGCAAGGGGGATTTGAAGAGGAACGGGCATGAGAAGATAGCCGTGATAAAACCAGCAAGTAGCCCGAATGAAGCCAAAGCGTAATCCGGGCAATTAAGGAGCAGCCCACCCCGGATTCCGTCGCTCTGCGTCCGGGCTACAATTTCACCTCTTCAAAAAGGTGAGTGGCAGGGACAGACAAGCTCTAAGGCCGGAAGTTCACCTCATTAAAAACAACACAATTACGACCGTTTGACTTTGCCGTATAAACAGCTCTGTCTGCCGCGGCAAATAATTCTTCGGATCCAACCTGAATTGTTTGCGGTGTTTGCGTGACGCCAATGCTTGCCGAAATAGGAATGGAGGCCGGGCGGAGTGCCCTGATCTGGGCGAGGAGTGTATGCGCCCTCATGACTGCATTTTCTCCATCACAATGCGGCAAAAGAATAATAAATTCTTCTCCTCCAAAACGAATGGGAGTATCGCTTCCTCGAAATGTTTGCAGCAAAAGCTTTGCTACAGCTTTCAACACAGCATCTCCTGTCGGGTGTCCGTACGTATCATTGACCTTTTTAAAATGATCAAGGTCAACGAAAAACACTGAAAAAGGATACTTGTATCGATATGATTCCTGAATGGCTTTGTCTACAATACCAGAAAGGTAGTGCCTGTTGTAGAGTCCGGTGAGCTGGTCGCTGGAGGCCATTTTTTCGAGGAGTCCTTTCTGAAGCTCAACGGTGTCGAACAGTTTTTTGTTGAGCAGCAGGTTTTTCATCCGAACGCTGAGTTCTTCAAGAAGAACTGGCTTTTGAATATAGTCGTTTGCGCCCGCTCGAAGAAGTCCAATTTTTTGCGAGACGTTTGATATTGCAGAAATAGCGAGTATAGGGACGCGATACATTGTTTCGTTGATTTCCCTAATCTCACGGATAAGCGCAAAACCGGTCATCGATCCGTCCAAGACGACATCTGTAATAACCAGATCGAATTCAGCGGCTCTGGTAATTTCTGCTGCCTCTTCCGCGGTTGTGAAGTGGATAAATTTAAGGTGAGTGTCTTTGAAAAAGGCGCGAATGTCGGATGCCTGTTTCTGGTCTTTGTCAATCAGTAATATGTTTCCTTCGACCTGTGCCTGCTGCCGTGCATGTTCTGCAAATATTTTCAGGAATTTCTCAATTTCACCAAGGTCATTTTTACGAAAGATCTCAGTCGCTCCGGAGCTCAAGCTCTTTACTGTCGCCTCTTGAATTTTCTTTGATGTGATCATCAAAATTGGTATTGTCTCGCCGAACTTAAGCTTTCTGACGTCCGAAACAAATTCGATACCATCCATATCTGAAAGATAAAACGACACACAGATCAGATCAATTCGAACTGTATTGTATATGTCCATCGCTTCAGTTCCAGATGTTGCCATGAAGACATTTGTTGCGTATACCCTGAAGATTCTTTCAAGGGCTCGCTGAAAAATATTAGATGGCTCGGCAATTAAAATATTCATGCGATATAGATCCTTTCACCCTGATCAACAGCAAGGAGCCCGGTTGGAGGTAAGACAGAATCCGGGCTCCAATTTCACTTCTTGCCCGACCCTTCTTTTTTAGAGGGAACCCAGCCAGCATAGCATTTCTTTTCTTCATCTTCTCAAAGCTAGGGAGCAAGCGCCCCAAACACCATCTCAAATACCCCTGCCTTTGATGGCAAGGAGCAAAATATAAGCGACGCTTTCCTTGCCTTCTGAGAGAAGGATACCAATATTGCGCTCAATAGCAATTGGCCAGAACATTTATTTTATCAACTCACTCGCCAGCAAATATAATCGACGACACATTGAACACATGAAAATACGTCCTCTCACCCCGGAACATTACCCCAAGGTTGCGGCTTTGCTGCTGCAGGCCTTTCCCCGCAACCAGAATGAAGTCCAACTCTTTGAAAAACTCCATCAAAAAGGGCGGGTTCTGCATGAGTGGGTCTGCCTGCATCGCGATACGGTCACTGCCTATATTGCTTTTTCAAAGGCTTATGACGGCGCCAAGGTGTGCGGCCTGCACCTGGCACCGCTGGCCGTGAAGCCGCAGATGCAAAACCAGGGGATTTGCTCTGAATTACTCCGTTTCGCCTTGCGGCAAGAGGTCATCAAGGAAAGCACGATCTTTGTGGTGGGAAATCCCGCATTGTTTCTAAAATTTGGTTTTGAGCGGTGCGCCCTGCCGCTTTGTCCGCTTAATAAAGGCAATACGCATTTTCTCGGCCTCAGGAATAATCCAACCTACTCGTACACCGTGGGCTACGAACCGGAATTCAAGGTAAAAAGGTAGCCAACGAGCCTTGCGCCACCACCGTTTCAGACTCTTCTCTTTTCCCCCTCCCGACTTCAGCGGCGACTCAAATCAAGAGGTACGGCAAGAAATTTTCTTTGTCTTTTCTCGGGATTCTTTTTAGACAGTAGTCAGTTTGTTTATTGGAGGCAGCGACCCTGCGGTTAGTTGAAGGACCATGTTTCCGGCCGCGTTCCAGACCGAACCGGCAACGGCCGACCCGCTTCGTCTCCCATGCTTCGCTTCTCAATGCACCCGGAAACCCCGTGAACAAAAAATATCTGCTCATCATTCCGGTAGTGGCCCTTGGCCTCTTTGCCGGCTACCGCTACCTGACCAGGGAAATGCCGATCAAGGTGACCGTGCAAACGGTGGACAGCGGCGCGGTGGAGGCCACGGTGGCCAACACCCGCGCCGGCACTGTCAAGGCCCGGCACCGGGCCAATCTCACCCCGGCCATCGGCGGCCAGATTGCCGCCCTCAATGTCCGCAAAGCCGATACGGTCAAGGCCGGACAGGTGCTGCTGACCCTGTGGAACAAGGACCTGCAGGCAGAACTGCAGTTGGCGAAAAGTGAGGCCATCGCCGCCGAGGCCGCTGTCCGGGAGGCCTGCCTGATGGCCGATCTGGCCCAGCGACAGGCCGGACGTCAGTCCGATTTGCGCCGGAATCGTTCCACCTCGGAATCCACCTACGACGAGGCCCAGGCTGCAGCCCGGGCAAAACGGGCGGGCTGCGAGGCCGCCACCGCCCGGCGGGCGGTGAGTGCGGCCAGGATTGAGGCAGCCAGCGCCACCCTGGAGCGGACCACGCTGCTGGCGCCCTTTGACGGCATCGTTGCCGAGGTCAACGGCGAGGTCGGCGAATACATCACCCCCTCGCCGCCGGGGATCGCCACCCTGCCCGCCGTCGACCTAATCAACATGGAAACCCTGTATGTGGCCGCACCCATTGACGAGATCGATGCGGCCCAGATCCGACCGGGGATGGCGGTGCGAATTACCCTCGACGCCTTTCCCAAGCAGAGCTTCAAGGGACGGGTGCGGAGCATCTCGCCCTATGTGCTGGAGGTGGCCAAGCAGGCACGCACCGTTGAAATCGAGGCCGATTTTCTTGAAGGGTTGACCAGCGGCACCTTGCTCGCCGGTTACAGCGCTGATGTTGAAATCATCCTCGATGCCCGGCCCGAGGTTATCCGCGTCCCCACGGAAGCGGTGCTGGTCGACGGATCGGTTTATCTGCTTCCGGCGGGCGCCGACCGGGTGGAGCGCCGACCGATCAAGTCCGGGCTGACCAATTGGAAATTCACCGAGGTCAGTTCCGGATTGCAGAAGGGCGATACCGTGGTCACCTCCATCGACCGCCAGGGCCTGGCCGCAGGCGTGCTGGTGCAGGTGGAACAATCCCCGGATAAAGCGGCGAAAAAATGATCGAACTGCGCGAGGTCAGCCGTATTTTCACTGTCGGCGGCCAGGAGGTGCGGGCCATGGACCGGATCTCGCTGACCATCGAACCGGGCGAGTACCTGTCGATCATGGGACCATCGGGGTCGGGCAAGTCGACCCTGCTCAACACCCTTGGCCTGCTCGACACCCCCGACAGCGGCAGCTATTTCCTCGAAGGAAAGGACGTTACCAGCCTCGACGATAACCAGCTAGCCGCTACCCGCTCGCGCACCATCGGCTTCATCTTCCAATTTTTCCACCTCATCCCCCGTCTCACCGCCCAGCAGAACATCGAGCTGCCCCTGTTGCTGGCCGGGGTTGCGCGCCGGGAACGGAACGAGCGGAGCACCCGTCTGATCGAGGCCTTCGGGCTTGGCACTCGACAACACCATAAACCGGATGAACTCTCCGGCGGCCAGCGCCAGCGGGTGGCCATTGCCCGGGCAGTGATCAATGAACCTGCCGTGCTGCTCGCCGACGAACCCACTGGCAACCTCGACCGGCATTCCGGCGGTGAGATCATCGAACTGATGGAAGACCTAAATCGCAAAGGCTTAACCCTGGTGGTGGTGACCCATGACCCGGAAATCGGCGAACGGGCTCAGCGTCGGATCCGGGTGGTGGACGGCCGCATCGCCAGCGATACCCAAAGGGCTTGAGTCATGCGATTTTTTGACATTATCGGCTTTGCCCTGATGAGCCTGGGCAGCAATAGGGTCCGTACTCTCTTGATGCTGCTGGCCATGAGCATCGGCGTGGCAGCGGTAGTGCTGCTCACCGGCATCGGCAATGGGGCGCGGCTGTATATCGTCGATCAGTTTTCCTCACTCGGCACCAACCTGGTGATCGTCATTCCCGGCCGGGCCGAGACCGCCTCCAACACCCCGGCAACGCTCATCGGCGAGACGCCCCGCGACCTGACGCTCAACGACGCCAAGGCCCTGGAACGGGGCGACACGGTCCGAAGGCTTGCCCCGCTCAACATCGGCGAGATGAACATCGCCTGGCGCGGCAAGGAACGGCAGGTGCCGCTGCTAGGGTCCACGGCACCCCTACTGCCATTGCATCATCTCAAAATGGAGCGGGGGTCGTTTCTGCCTGATGAAGATATGGAAATTGCCCGCCCGGTCTGCGTCATTGGAGCCAAGGTCTACCGTGAGCTGTTCGGCCAGCAGAATGCCCTGGGCGAGCTGGTGAACCTCGGCGGTTTCCGCTGCCGGGTGATCGGCATCCTCGGCTCCCAAGGCCGGTCTCTGGGGTTCGACACCGAGGAACTGGTGATTGTACCCGTTGCCTTTGCCCAGGCGCTACTCAACACCGAGGGCTTGTTCCGTATCCTGCTTGAGGCCAAAGATCTGGGGGCCATCGACCGGCTGAAAACCCATATCAAGACCACCATCGCCAAACGCCATTACGGCGAAGAGGATGTGACTGTCATCACCCAGGATTCGGTCCTGGCCACCTTTGACAAGATCCTCAAGGTGCTAACCCTGACCGTGGCCGGGATCGCCGGCATCAGCCTGGTGGTGGCGGGCATCCTGATCATGAACGTCATGCTCATGGCCGTGGCCCAGCGCACCGCCGAGATTGGGTTGTGCAAAGCCTTGGGCGCGGGGCAGTTACAGATCATGGCCCTGCTGGTCGCCGAGGCCCTGCTGCTCTCGAGCATCGGCGGCCTGCTCGGATTGGGACTTGGTTTTGCCGGTTCCTGGATTACGGTCCAGTTTTACCCCACCCTGCAGACTACCCCACCGCCCTGGGCCATTGCCGCCGCCCTCGGCACAGCCTTGACTACCGGCTTTGTCTTTTCGCTTTTGCCAGCTCGCCGGGCGGCACGGCTCGATCCAATCGAGGCCTTGGCCCGGCACTAAACGATATGGACATCCTCGATCAGGTTCAGTTCATCACCACCTCTATCCGGGCCAAGCGGCTCCATTCCTTTCTCACCGGCCTAGGCATCGCGGTGGGTATTGCTGCCGTCATCCTGCTGACTTCCATGGGCGAAGGATTGCAACGCTTTGTGCTGGCCGAGTTCACCCAGTTCGGCACCAACCTGATCGCCATCAATCCGGGAAAAGTCACTACCATGGGCACCTCGCTGGGGGTGATCGGCTCGGAGCGGCTGCTCACGCTCGACGATGCCGAAGCTCTGCGCCATTTGCCAGGGATCGAGGCCGCCGTGCCCATGGTCCAGGGCAACGTCGAGGTCAAGGCCGGCAACCGGACTCGGCGGATCACCCTCTACGGTGTCGGCCCGGAGATGGACCGGGCCTTCCGCATGCAGGTGCAAAACGGCCGTTTCCTGCCGCCCGACGACCCCCGCACCGCCCGGCCCTTTGTGGTCCTCGGCCACAAGGTGCGGCAGGAACTCTTTCCCGGCCGCAATCCGCTTGGCGAGCGGGTCCAGATCGGCAACCAGCCGGCCAGGGTGATTGGGGTGATGGAATCCAAAGGGCAGATTCTTGGCTTTGACATGGACGACACCGTCTATATCCCGGCGGTGCGGGCTCTGGACCTGTTCAACCGCGACGGGCTGATGGAGATCGATATTCTCTATCGTGAGGGGGCCGATTCCGGGGAAATGGTGGCGGCGATCAAGCGAACGCTGCTCTCGCGCCATGGCCAGGAGGATTTCACCATCACCACCCAGCAGCAGATGCTCGATGTGCTCGGTTCAGTGCTGGACATGCTGACCGTGGCGGTCGGGGCTTTGGGCGGAATTTCGCTGCTAGTGGGCAGCGTGGGCATTTTCACGGTGATGACGATTGCGGTGCGCGAGCGGACCGGCGAGATTGGCCTGCTCCGGGCCCTGGGGGCCACCCGCGCCCAGATTCTGCTTTTCTTTCTCCTTGAAGGCACCTTGCTCGCAGCCTTGGGCGGCGTAGCCGGGCTGACCGTGGGCTTTGTCTGCGCCACCCTCATCCATACCTTTGTGCCGCTCCTGCCGGTGCATACCCCTTGGAGTTTTGTCATTCTGGCCGAACTGCTGGCCCTAGTGATCGGCATCCTCGCCTCAATCCTGCCCGCGCGGCAGGCGGCACTGCTCGTCCCCTTGGAAGCCCTACGTTCGGAATAAGATATGATACTAGGAGAAGCGCGTTGATCAGCCTCAATTTCATCGATGAAAAAATCGCGCGCCAGCAGATAGTTCTTCTCGATGGAGCCACCGGGACCGAACTTGAGCAACGTGGTGTGCCGATGAACAGTGCGGCATGGAGTGCAGAGGCAATTCTCACTGCTCCGGAAATCGTCCAAGCCGTGCATGAAGACTATATCCGTGCCGGGGCGGATATCATCACCAGCAATTCTTTTTCATTGGCCAAACACATGCTTATCCGGGCAGGGCTTGAGGCCGAGTTTCAACGCCTGAATGCGGCTTCGGTTACCCTGGCACTGAAGGCACGCGAAAAGGTGGCAAACAATCCGGTCGCCATCGCCGGGTCTATCGCGCCGACCACCTTCTGTGCTGATCCTCGAAAATGTTACCCGCCCTTATCCGATGCTTTTTCCTGGTATGAACAACAAGCCTTGATCCTTGCAGAAGCAGGGGCTGATCTGCTGATTATCGAAATGATCGAAGATATCACCCAGGGATCGCTGGCTGTTGAGGCCGCAGTCAAAACGGGCCTTCCAGTGTGGCTTGGATTCAGTTGCAGGAGAAAGGCGAGCGGAGAACTCATGCTGTGGGAATTTGAACATACGCTGGCAGAGGGCATCAAGGCCTTGGCTCCTTTCGGTGGCGACGCTGCTCTTATCATGCATACCGAAACCAGGGACGCAGCGGAAGCCTTTGCCATTCTTAGCGCCCGCTGGCACGGCAAGCGTGGTGTGTATGCGCATTCCGGGAGATTTATCATGCCGAACTGGCAATTCTCCAATGTGATCTCACCTGAAGCCTATGCAAGAGCAGCCATGCAGTGGGTCGAGATGGGGGCCCATATCATTGGTGGGTGCTGCGGCATTGGTCCTGCCCATATTCGACTGTTGAAAGAAGTGCTCTCATAGGATCTGAAAAAAAAGTGCTTTGCCTGCCTGTTAGCCGACATACTAACCCGCTCTGTGCTGGATGTAATCGCGATGCGGATGGGCCTTTACCCGCAACCGTTTAAAAAGATACGCGCAACAGCCCCATAACTCCGTGCGACTGATAGGTGTCCCGGTACTCGCCCTTGTATTCCAACGAGGTGGAAATTCCGTTTGACGCCATCAAGGTCAAGCCGCAGCCAAAGACCGCCCCGAGTTGTTCCGCATCCTGACCATTGGTTGAAAACGAAGCGCCGGGTGAACCCTCGAACGCAGCAGTGATGACCCGGTCGTCGATATCAAAATCATAGCTGATCCCCGCGCTCACCTCCGGGATCAGCGTACCCCAGGACGTCTTGACCGCTCCCGCAGCCCGCAGGCTTACCTCCGAAACCAGCGACTGCGTCTGACGGCCATCAACCGTAAGATTCACGCTCCCGGCACCGGACTCCGCAAACCCCTCTTCGTCGAGATACACATATCGCAGCGCGGCTGTCGGTCCGACGGACCAGTTGCTAAATTGAAAGAAATATCCTCCGCCCAGATAGGCCGAATAAACATCGCCATCATGTTCGCTTGCCGCAGTACGCTGGATAGATCCAATAGTCAGCAAGCGATGGCTCTCATAGGAATTTCCTCCGTAAGAAAGTGCGCCTTCAACATAGGCAGCTGAGGTAAAATAGCTGCCGTACAGCATGCCGGAGAAAGTATCGATCGAGCCGTCGCCGGTGTTGTTGGCCAGATCGACATCGATATTGCCTTTACTCACAGCTGCACCGAGGGTCACACGTGACGGGAAGGTGTGATCATAACCAATCGTACCGGCGGTGATATTGAAATCATAACCTGGATATCCGGCCTTTTCGTCCTGATCCCCCCAGAGCCCCAAACCGCTCACCCACAAATTATTTAGATTCTGATACTCGGACTCTTCGCCCGTGGCAAACAGCTGACGAAAATTATACGGTCCGAGAGAAGCCAGAAGGATTGGTTCGGTTTTTCTGGTCGAACCAGCTGCGAGGTTGTGCGTGCGAACAGAGGACATGCGGTGTTGCACCGATCGCACATTCTGTTGTGCGCCGATAAAACTTGCCGTCGTGTACTGATCATACGAATAGGGACTCAGACTGTGGAAGGCCTGTCCGAACTCCGAGTCCTCGAGATCCTGGATTTGGGCCAAAATATTGAGCAAATCACCGGATACGGTATACTGAATCCGGTCCAGGTACTCGGCCACCGCCATCTCAACCGGATCGGTAGCCGCCGCGGTGAAGCTTTTGGCCCGTGTGACGACCTGCACGCGGTCAGAGCTTTGCCGCAGCCCAAAGCTCAACAGTTTTTTAGGCGCGGGCAGCACCACCGAGGCAAATTGCCCATGGACCGTATCCGCGGTCAAAATGTCATAGGTCATGCCATTGAAGAAAAGTCCCGGTCCCTTGCTCACCGCCAAGCCCCCATCGAGAGTGGCCGTGCCCTCGACCGACAGCTGGCCGTGGCTGCCATCGCGGTTGACCACCGTATGGTAGCTGCTGTCACCGGCCATGACATAGCTGCTCTCAAGATGCAACGTGCCCTGGAGAATGTCGAGCCGCCGCATCGTCGGCAGGCTGGCCAGGGTGAAGGTGCCGTCACCCTGTTTGATGGTGTTTTCAAATCCGGAAAAGGCATAACTCAACATTCCAGTTCCATCAAACACCAAGGTGTTGCTGCCGGTTCCTGGATCAATGGTTCCATTGATGGCCGCCGAACCGAGGAACATCAGGGTGTCATGACCTGTACCCAGCAGAATGTCGCCGACGGAGTTGGAGTGTGCCCCCAGCATGACCAGGTCGTCGCCGGCACCGGTATCGATGGCAATGCCAAGGGAGGTGGTATCGGCCGCGACCTGGCTGGTGGTGATTGTGCCGTAGTTGGCCACCAGGTCGTTGCCGCTGCCGGTCTGGATGCCGAAGGCTTGCGCGCTCGAGTAGGCTTGCTGGTTTGAGGTGGTCGAATACACAGTTGCCTGTGCTTCGGCGGTGACATCGATTGTTCCGTAATTGGTAAGGGCATTGTTGCCGTTGCCGGTAAATATGCCATACGCCTTTGCTTGCGCATTGGCAACGGCTGCGCTGACATCGTCGTCGTCATCGGTAATGCCGGAGGACGATGCCGTCGAGTGTGCCGTGACCTGCAATGTCGCGGCGTTGACAATGGTGTTATTGCCGTTGCCGACGACCACGCCACGGGCATCGGCAATGATCCCGGCCGTGGTGGCGCTGCCCACGTACGCTTCGCCGTAATCCTCTCCATTGCCATATGCGGTGGCGGTAGCGGTGGCATTCACGGTGAGATCCCCGAAGAGGCCGATTCGATTTGCGCCGTTGCCGGTCGAGATACCCTTCGCCAGGGCTGTTCCTCCAGCATAGGCCCGGGCGGCGTTTGGATCGCTGAAGGTGTCGGCATACGATGTTGCCCGTACGGTCAGTATCGATTCGACCTCCATCTCTCCTTGGTTGACGATGCTATTGTTGCCGTTGCCGCCGCCAATACCGGTGGCTGTGGCGAGAAGCGAGGAGCCACCTGCGCCGGCATAGGCATACGCCGTATCCAGATGTTCGCTCGGCCATCCTGCCAGGGCATACGCCGTGTTGGTGGCCTGCACGTTGAGTGTTCCGGCATTCTCGACATCGTTGTTGCCGTCGCCCAACCCGATGCCCATCGCGCCAGCAGTGCCTTTCCGTCTCGCATAAGCCTTGGCTTCGCTCACCGATGAGGCATAGGCATAGGCATCCGGGGTCGAGTCTGTGGCACCGGTGGCAGATTCGACCGTGATCTCCCCAAGGTTCCGAATCACATGTTCTCCTGCCCCTGCATGAATGCCCCAGGCTGTTGCTGATAAATCGGCAGTGGCATCGGCCTCTTCGTCGGCGGTCGCGTTCGCAGGCCCCTTCGCCGCCGAATGGATCTCAACCGTCCCACCCGAACCATTGAGAATGAGGCCGCCATCATCTCCCGCCCGAATACCGATAGCCGATGCTACGGGAGTCGCCGTCGCATCGGCCTCGTTGTCCAACGCGTCCGTATCGGCCGTGGCGGCAGCCGTGGACTCGGCAAGGGCATGGACCGCGATGTTCCCATCGTTTGCGATCCAATTCCATCCCGCGCCGCCGTCCAATCCGTAACTCAAGGCGTTGGCATGAGCAGTGGCATTCGTTGCGAGAAAAGAGGCTTCGGCATAGAGATCGGAGGTTGCCGCAGCCGAGGTATCAGCCGTCACATCCATCGCACCATAGTTGTTGATGACATCCATCCCGCTGCCGCCACCGATGCCGGTGGCCGTCGATTGTGTCTGGGTTATGGCCGCGCCGGTCTGGAAAAGGCCGACCAGTGCCACTGAGCCGCTCGATGAGCTTGCCTCCGACGTGGCAAAGACCGTCAGGTGACCGGCACCAGCGTTGGTGAGAATATCGGTGCCGTTCCCCCCGTCAATGCCCCGCGAAGTGGTTTCGGAACGAGCGACGGTTGTCGACATATCAAAAAGCGAGGCGGCGGTGAAGGTGAAACCTCCCGCTATGCCATCGGCCATGGGGCTGGAGCTTCCCACTGTGATGGCGCCTAGGTTGGTGACGATGTCGTCTCCCCTGCCGCCGTCGATACCGACGGCGAGGACCTTGGCATCGAATTGACTGCTGCTCAGGTTGACCAACTCCATGAAACCAACGCTGAGGACCTCGACATAGGCGATCGGGTCGGTGCCGATGCCACCGGCCAAAATGGATCCGGTATTGAGGATAACATCGTTGCCGCCTCCGGAGACGATACCTTTCACCGTGGCGCCCGGGGTGGCATCCAGCGTGTCAATGCTGACAAGGCTGAGGTTACTTTGACCGGTGAAGGTATGAACCTTCGCTTTCGCCTCTAGGGTGCCATCGTTATAAATGGCATCCCTGCCATCGCCCGTCCGGATGCCCGCTGCCTCCGAGAAGGCTGTCGTACTTGCATCCACATCGGTGACGCCGACAGTCACGGTGTTGCCGGTGGCCGTGGCGGTGGCCAGGGCATTGGCGGTAATGGTGCCTCCGAATTGATTGAAGACTGTATTGGCACCCCCGCCAGCGTCGATGCCGGCAGCAATCGACGAGGCCACACTCTCCGCCTCGGCCGACCCGGAGCCGGCTAAGGTGAACGATTTGCTTGTTGCCGTCAGGGTCGATTCAGCCCATAGGTCGATCGTGCCGGCGTTGGCGAGAACATCGGCCGTTGCTCCGCTCTGCATGCCGAAGGCAGAGGCTTCGGCTTTTGTACCGGCCGCAGCATATCCACCGCCAAAGAGCGTGATGCTGTAGCTGCTGGCGTGTCCCGTGGCATTTGCCGTCAAGTCGATGGCACCAAGATTTTGCAGGTTCTCAACCTGACCACCGGCAGTCATGCCGATCGCAGTTGCCGAGACGGCCGAACCCGCTTTGGCGTTGGTGGCACCCAGGGGGGTGATAGCAACGGAAGCTGCGGTCGCATTGGCGGAGGCAGTGGCATCAATAGTGCCGTCAACCTCGTTGATGAGGCTGCCGCCTCCTGCCCCGCCATCCATGCCGGTAACAGTGGCAGTGGCACGACTGCTGCCGTCCGCATTGGAATAGCCGCCCAGGGTAACGGCAACACCGGTCATGTCGGCTATTGCATCAGCAGTCAAATCGATCAGGCCGCTATTGGCCACATGATCGTCACCGGCGCCACCGCTCAGGCCCGTGGAGGAAGATTCGGCCGTGGTCGTTCCCTTGGCGGCCACCGCGCCAGCCAGATTGAAGCTGACGGAGCTGCCCCTGGCCGTTGCCTTGCTGGACAGGGTGATCTCATTTTCGTTGATGAGCGTATCGCCGCCGTCACCGCCGTCCAAACCTGTTGCGGCCGCCATTGAATTGACGCTGATATCGGCCGCCGCATAACCGGTCAGGTTGACGGCCGTGGCTTGCCCCCTGCCATTGGCAAAGGCATTGATGTGTTCCATTGCCGTGTCGCCTTCGATGTCGGCCGTACCCTCGTCGACAACGCCCCAATTGATCAGGAAGTCGTTGCCTCCACCGCCGGCAAGACCGGTGAAAAAGGCGTTTGCGGTGGTGGTGGCATCAGCCGTGGAAAAGGCGGCATTGGCAATGGCAACCGAAACAGCCGTCGTCGCTGCCCTCATGGTCGAGGCACCCGAAATTTCAGCGCCCTGACGGTTTTCGAGCCGGTCGTTGCCCGCGCCGCCAGCCATGCCTGTGCTTGCGCTCGTCCCAGTGGTCTCGGCTGAGGCCAGAGAGGCCCCTGCGCTGACAAAACTGCCGGAAACGGTAACGCCAACCGAGACACTCGCGGTGGTTGCATTGGTGGCGGCATTCGTCTCCAACATGGCGGTATTGATCAGGGTATCATTCTCCGTGCCGCCGTCGATACCGATGGCGGTCGCCGAGGCGGTGTTGGCGGCATCGGCAAAGGTTCCCGAGGCGGCCACCCCTTCCAGGGCAAAGGTGCCGGTCACGCTCACATTGCCGCGCGTGCTGTTGGTGATGGCATTGACGATGGTTTGGTTAGAGTTATAGAGCCAGTCGTTGCCGGCGCCACCGTCCAAGCCTGTTGCGAACGAAGTTGCCCGGTTTTCTCCGTCGACGAGGGACACCCCGGCAGCGACCCCGGCAGTCGTCCCTTGAAAATCGACGCCCACGCTGGCGGCAGTGACTGTCGCGGTGGCTTGGACCCTGTTGGTTCCCTGGTTGGTCAGGGTATCGCTTCCTGCATTTCCAGCCAGGCCGGTGGCGCTGGTGGTGGCCACCGACTCACCATCCGCCATTGCAGCACCAGCAGCCACACCGGTGACAGCAAAGCCGGCATTCACCGAAACCGAGGCATTGGAGATGGTCGAGGTGGCTGTTGAGTTGCTGTCACCTGCATTGAGCACTGTATCGTCGCCCGTGCCTCCATCAATCCCCACTGCGGTCGCGCCGGCGGTGGAGGTACTATCGGCGGCGGCCAAGCCGATTGTCAGCCCGGTATCGGCCGCCCCCAAATTGACAGTCACGCTGGCGCCGGTTAACTCCGATGTGGAGAATACGGTCATGGTCCCAAAATTTTCGATCAGATCGTCTCCAGCCCCACCTGAGAGAGCAGTCGTGTCGGACAATGCGGTCATGGTGGCATCGGCCAGGGCAACACCCGCTGCCACGCCGGTCATGGTTCCGGAAGCGCTTACCGTCACGGTACCGCTTGTGCTTGTGGCGGTGGAGGCAAGCCCTACCGCCCCGGTGTTGGCGACCTGATCAGCACCGTCTCCGCCATCGATGCCAACGACTGTCGTCCGCGCCGTTGTGGTGGCGTCGGCAAAGCCTCCTGCCAGTGACATACCTTCGTTGGCAGCGGCCATTGTCACGCCCACAGTACCGGAAATTGTCTCGGAGAGTCCGTCGACAGTGAGTGTACCGCTGTTGGCAAGCGTGTCCCCACCCGTTCCCCCTTCGATGCCGATGGCCGATGCTGTCGCTTTGGTGGTGCCATCGGTCATCGATAGACCAACGGCCGCACCCGTTCCTCGCACTCCTACGGCTGTCAGGGTCACCGTCGTGCTGGTGGCCTTGGCGGTGGCATCCACATCCATGGACCCGGAATGGGTGATGTGATCAATGCCCCGGCCACCGTTCAAGCCGACGGCGTCCGCCTGCGCGGTGGTCTCCGCATCGGCGTAGCTGACGCCTCCCATCAGGCCTGTCTGGCCCAAGCTCGCAACGATATCAACAGAAACCGAAGCAGATTGAGCCGCCGCCCAGGCATCTATATCCATCGTTCCCGAACTGATGATGATGTCGTTATCCGGATTGGTGAGAGGTGTTGTTACAGAATCTAACGACTCGTCCCCCAGAAAGCCTTCAATGCCAGCGGCATAGGCCGTGGCCTTGGTGGAACCGTCGGTCAATGCGGCACCACCGGAGATTCCACCCTTGATCGAGCTGGTGATCGTCGCGCTGACACTTGTGCTTTCGGCCGTAGCCGTGGACGTCACATTCAATGCGTTTAGGTTAGTGAGGCTATCGTTGCCCGCCCCTCCATCCATGCCCGCTGCCGTTGCCATTGCTTCCGTGGCCGCATAAGCATAGGTTGCCCCCCCGGTCAGACCGTCTTTTGCCAGGACTATGACGGCACTTCCACTGGAGGCATCGGCAGTGGGTGTGGCTTTCACGGTGATGGTGCCTTCATTGGTGAGCGTATCCCCGTCCTCACCACCTTCGAGGCCGACAGCCAAGGCAGTTGCGGAAGTTCCGCTCTTGACCAGGGCAGTGCCAATCTCGAATTCCATTTTCCCTTCACTCTTGAAATCGCCCTGATAACGGATGGACACGGTCGTACTGTAGCCGTTGGCCACTGCTTCCGCGCCGAGAGCGCTGTAGTTGAACAGGATGTCAGCGCCATTTCCCCCAGCCATCCCAGAGGCGGTGGCCAGGGCGCTGGTCGAGGTTTCGGCCAAACCAATTTCTCCCAAGATGTCTAAAATTTCCGAGCGTTCCTGGGAAATAGTCAACCCGATATCGGCGGAGGTGGCATCAGCCTGAGCATAAACGGTTGCCGAGCCAAGATTGAGGAGGAAATCGTTGTCGCTGCCGCCTCCTATCCCGACTGCGCTTGATTCGGCGTGTGTCGGTGCGTTGACCACCGGATCGCTGTCTTCACCCTCTTCGCTAGTGGCGGCCAGCAATCCCACGGCAGCGGAGCCCGATGCGGCCACCGGTAGCGCCGCTGGTTCAAAAGCCGCCGCCGCGCTCATCGCGGCCTCGCCCTCAAAAGGAATGGAAACTTCCACGCCTACTTTGATCGATTCCGCATCGGCAATGGCGCGGACATCTAGAGTATTCAGATTGTAGAGAACATCCGCTCCTTCTCCTCCCGCGAGACCAATGGCCGTCGAAGAGGCGGCGGTTGCGGCCTTCCCCAGATCGAGACCGATCCACTCAAACGGAGCCGTGGGCACACCGTTGCGCTTGACATCGACAAATAAGGAATCTGAGTCCGAGTTGGCGACGACGGTCACCGTTCCAACGTTGACGAGGGTATCGGCTCCCGACTGGCCATCGAGACCTGTGGCCTGGGCCTGGGCCTCGGTGGAGGTGTTGCCGCCGGAAAACCCGGTGTAGGTCATGGTGACTTGATCAGTCCAAGCTGTTGCTGTACTGATGGCGGTGATCGGTCCGGTGTTGGCAATGGTATCGTTTCCGCCACCACCCGCGAGACCGTAGCTCTCGGCAGTGGCCTTGGTTTTGGTGTCCACAGAGACCACTTCAAAAGCGTAGATCGTGGCGGAAACCCCCACGCCATTGGCGGTGGCGGTCGAGGTTGCCTCAATTTCGTTGAAATTGGTGATCGAATCGGCCCCTTCGCCGCCGTCGATCCCGATAGCCGTCGATTCCGCCAGGGTCGAAGCGATGGTGCTGGACAGGCTGACCGCCTGCACGTCGACATTGGTGGCCGAGGCGGTTGCCGTTCCGGTTGTTGCGATACTCCCTGTATTGGTGAGCGAATCATCGCCAGTGCCTCCGGAAAGGCCGTATGCTTGGGCAATCGCCTCGACTCCGGCGTTCTCGGGGGTGCCGAGGGCGACATGGAGTGCCGAAACGGAAACGCCGGTGGCTGAAGCAGTTGCTATGGCGGCGGCGGTGATCGCACCGGAGTTACTGATGGTATCCGATCCGCTGAGACCGGCGATTCCTGTTGCCGTTGCCTGGGCGGTGGTCGCGGTCCTTGTTTCGGACAAACCAGCAAACTGCACCTCGATGCCGGTAGTGGTGGCTGTTGCAGTACTGTTGGCGGTGATAGCACCGGTATTGTTTAATGTGTCGTCTCCGCCATCACCGGTGATGCCGTAGGCTTCGGCAATCGCCTTGATCCCGGCATCGGTGGGAGAAGCGAAGTCTAACTGAAGGCCTGAGACGGTGACGCCGTTGGCGACAACGGTGGCGAGAGCGGTGGCATTGATCTGGTGATGGTTGGTAATTGTGTCCGCCCCTTCGCCACCCGCCATGCCGGTGGCATTGGCGTGAGCCGTGGTGGATGCGTCACTGCTCGATAATCCCATTATCCTGAGGTCGACGTTGAGCGCGCTTGCCGTTGCGGTGGCTGAAGTGGTGATGTGGTCGAAATTAGTCAGGGTATCCGCGCCACCACCGGCTAAGATCCCGATGGCCGTGGCCTCCGACAAGGTTGCCCCCTGGGTGGAATCGGCACCGGCCAGCGTCACGGAGACATCGGATGAATGGGCAAGGGAGGTGGCTGTTGCCGTGATTCCGGAAGTGCTGAAAAATGTGTCCAGGCCATCCCCTGTTTGGAGGGCAATCGCATTGGCCATGGCCTGGGAGAGCGTGCTGTTGGCGGGATTGGCGGTTGCGGTCGCTGTGGCCTCAACATCACCGCCATTCGTCACCGTGTTGTTCCCGTTACCTCCATTGATAGTCACAGCGTCTGCCGTGGCCGTGGTATCGACCGTTTTTTCATCAGTCTTGCTGACGATGGCGCCGGCAGCAACCGTCACGGTGTCGTTCAAGGCGCCCGTGGCGACGCCATCCAAATCAACGCCTGTGCAAGTAACAATGGCACCGGTTGCCAGTTCGACTTGACAATCGGCGGAAAGAAGAGGGGGAAAGAGGCAGATGAGGAGAGGTGGGAGGAGAAAGAGACGTGTTCGAAGCACACGATGCTGGCGCTGCGCCTTATGGGATATCAACCAGTTCCGTCTTCTTTCTTTGAGCACACTCATTGGACTGCTCCCTTTAATAATGCATTGGCACTGCACATCGGTCCATGGGGGAAACACAAAAAGGCACTACGTGGACAAGCATTGTCGGGGATACGAGACAGGTCAAGGGGGAAGGCAGGAAAGGCTGGAGGTGAGGTGGTACGGCGATTGATTGTGATGATATCCAGGTCGTCTGTGTCGCATAGAAGTTCTCATGCCCCTTGGCAGGTTGAAAACACACTTGAGACCATCAGCCAGCACGCCGTACCAGTGCGCTGTTTTTTATGGAGAAGCAGGGGCTTGCCTCAACAAGAAAAGGTTTTACAAAACCACGTACCTCCCGTCAATAATTTCGAACGAACGTATAAAAAAATTTGACGAATACGGGAGACCCCTCGGCTGGGTCGTTGGTGTCTCCAGCAAGTGTATCAACTACAGCGTTCCGTAACGGGGAGGCCTTCGGCAGGTCAGAACACCACTGCAGGCCGCTGGCATGCGGCACAAACGGCCCTTCAAGCGATGCTCGAAGCTCTTGCCTAAGGATGGAGCGAGCCCTTTTCCAGGACTCACCCCAGGTGGAGGATATGGCTATACGAAGGCCGACTTGGCAATCTACCAGGTGTCCCGATGGATCAGTTCCGGTTTAAACCGGTCGACCGATTGGAACGCGCCCGTCGGCCAGCCAACCGGAATCAGGGCGAACGGAACAATGTGGTCGGGGATGGCCAGCAGGTTGCGGAATCCGGCCATGCGATCCACAGCCGGATAGACACCCGCCCACACTGTTCCCAGGCCAAGATCCCTTGCAGCCAGGAGGGCGTTTTGAGTGGCGGCGCTGCAGTCCTGCACCCAAAAATCCGGCCAGGGTTTTCCGGTGGGGTCGCCGCAGATCAGGATGGCCACCGACGCGTGCAGCACCATCTTGCTGTAGGGGTGAAACGAGGGGATGGCGTCGAGTTTCGCCCGGTCCGAGATGATGATAAAATGCCAGGGCTGCTGGTTGCCCGCCGAAGGCGCCAGCATGGCTGCCTCAATAATGGCCATGATATGCTCTTCGGAAACCGGCCGGTCTTGAAACTTGCGGATGCTTCTACGAGTTTTAATCGCTTCGAGGAGTTCCATACTTTTCCTGAAAAAAGATATTGGATGAACTCACCGGGCGGCAAATTCCTGCACTCCATTGCCGCCCGGTGAAATATTTATAAGAGTCCCTAATAGCGGCCAACCTCAATCGGCGACTCCTCGGCAATCTGCGCCAGACGTTTCCCAAATCGTTCCAGCTCCAGTCTCCTTTGCTCATCCTGCATGTGCGCCGGGCCATAAACAATCTGCGGGGCCAAGACGTCAAAGCCGACGAATTGGAGCATACCTCGATGGATGGGCCTGAGAATCCCGTGCATGTCCCCGTTGAAGCCTCCTGATACATAGGCCTCCTCGGGACCTCCGGTGGTCAACGACAGGAAGGCGCGTTTACCCTGAAACACCCCCGACTCGTAAAACCTTCCGCCGCCGTAGGTGCGGCCCATGGCGAAAACCCGGTCCACCCATCCTTTGAGCACCGCCGGCAAGCCAAACCACCACAAGGGAAATTGCCAGATCATCAGGTCACACCATTCGACTTTGTACATTTCGGCCTCAAGCACATCGGAAAAACCATGCACCTCGGTGGCGTGGATCTCTTCGAGCTGCAACTTGAGGTAGTCCGGATCCTTGACGGTCCGGAAATTGGTGCGGTTGGAGACAGGATCAAAGGCCATGGCATGAAGGTCCGAGGTCTGCACCTCTGCTCCGGCATCAGTCAGCGTCCTGCATGCCATGGAAAACATCGCGTGGTTGAAACTCTTGGGTTCCGGATGCCAATACACAATGAATACTTTCAAGTTATTCTCCCTTTGTCGTGATGAACGGATCAACACAAGCTCATCATCCAACCGCAACCTCTCAGCGGATGAAATTCATATAGACCTTACCCTCTCTTTCCGGCGGTGCGATCGTTCCCTTGCCATTTTCGACCAGTTTCATCAGCCAAGCCATGTTTTTTCCCAAGGTCCGCATGATCTGTTTGCCCTCTTCATCCTGGGTCGCCTCACCCGGCCGGGTTCCATGGATGACGTTCCAGTAGTTGGACGATGGCAGCAGCATCTCCGAGTAGCAAAGAAAATTATTGAGTTGATTAAAGGTCGGTATACCCCCGGAACGCCGCACCGCCACCACCGACGCGCCCACTTTGTGCCGCAGCATTGAGCCATTGACGCCGGTCACGTAAAAGGCCCGGTCAAGAAACGATTTCATCGTGCCGGCAATGGCCGAGTAGTGGACCGGAGAACCAATGAGGATGCCGTCGGCCTCCTTCATGAGCTGAATCCACTCGTTGACCGGATCCTCGCTTTGAATACATTGCTCGTTTTTCTTTTTGACGCACTGACCGCAGGCCAGGCAGCCCCGGACCGCCTTATTGCCGACATGAATGATCTCGGTGGCTATCCCTTCCTTTTCCAGTTCATCGGTCACCATCTTGATGGCATGCCAGGTATTGCCATTTTTATTGGGACTGCCGTTAAATGCGACTACTTTCATGCGTGTTCTCCTGAGGTTGAGTGATGATGCAATGCAACTTCCCTTTCGCTGTCAATGCGCCTATAATGAACCATAGGACTCCTGGCGTCAATAACGCACTTTACAGGAACGTAGTACCCAATAACCAACGTAGTACCTTTTAGGAAACCCATGAACGCGCCCAAGAAAAACAGCAAATTGGATCAGGCAAGCACCGCCAGCCTGGTCTATCGAGAAAAAGAATACACCTGCGGTATCGACGTCACCCTGGCGGTGGTCGGTGGTAAATGGAAGGCTTCGATCCTCTGGCATCTGGCTCGGGAGACCATGCGCTTTTCCGAACTGCAGCGGCAATTTGCCGAAACCACTCGCAAAATGCTGACCCAGCAGTTACGAGAACTGGAGGCCGACGGCCTGGTCCATCGCGAGGTTTACCCGCAGGTGCCGCCCAAGGTGGAATATTCGCTGACTGAAAAAGGAAAAAGCATCTCCCCCATCCTGGAGCAGATGTGCGACTGGGGGCGGGAGTATTTAGGCCATTAAACGGCAGGACGAGCCACGGATCAGGGCGGGGAGTGAGCGGTGCCGACGTGGTTGTGGTCATTGGCGATCAATCCCGCCAACCGCGCATGCAAGGTGTCCAGGCGCTCAGCAAACGGCAGATCGCTGTTGGTTCTGACCGCGCAGTGGATCTCCTGGGCAATGTTTGCTAATTCGGCCAGGCCGCATTGGAGAAGAACTCCTTTCAAAGTATGCGCAGCGATTCCCAGGGCCGGGTAATCCTGGCGCTGGAGAGCCTCCCTCGCCCCGGCCAGGTAAACGATGATGCTCTTCCGGGCCGTACGCAGCAGCCCCTCAACTTGTTCTGGTTTTAACCCGGTGGTCGACCGCAGATATTCCGCCACCTGCGACGCGGTTATCGCCTCCGGGCAGGTGGTTCCCTGCGTGGATCGGCTTGTTTCAACCGTCACTGGAACGGGTTGCGGTGCAGGATTTTTCTCCCCCATCGCGACAAACAGCTCGGTCAGTTGCGAAGGATGGAAGGGCTTGGTGATATAGCTATCCATACCGGCCTTGAGGCACATCTCTTTGTCGCCCACCATGGCGTGGGCAGTCATGGCCACAATCGGCACATGGCCGTTTGCCAGTTTACGCTGAAGCGCTATCAGCAGTTCCGCCGGCAGGTCCGGGGACACCGGCCTGCACTCTTCAAGCGCCCTGATGATGGTGGTGGTGGTCAGGCCGTCCATGAGCGGCATTTGCACATCCATGAGAACGACATCGAAACTTTCCCGGGAAAGCAGGTGGAGTGCTTCCAATCCATTTTCCGCAGTGGTGACCCGATGCTCCTTCTCGAGCATCATGCGGGCGACGTCCCGGTTTACCTCGTTGTCATCCACCACCAGGATGTGCAGATTCCGCAGGCACTGCTCGGACGGCCTATCCGGCACAGGCAATTCCTCAGGCAGTTCCTCGGTCCACAGCGGGAGTTCGAGGATACAATGAAAAGTGCTCCCCAGGTTGACCTGACTCTCAACCCACAGTGTCCCCCCCATCAAGGCGGTCAGTTGACGGCTGATCGCCAGCCCCAGCCCGGAGCCTCCGTATCGGCGGGCATAGGAGCTGTCGACCTGTTCAAAACTCCGGAAAATCTCCTCAAGTTTATCCGGAGCAATGCCTATGCCGGTATCGGCAACGCTAAAATGCAGGGCGACGGTGCCATCCTGAGGCTGATCCTGTGCTGGCTTGACGCCGATGATGACCGAGCCGCTCGCTGTGAACTTGATGGCATTACCCACCAGGTTGAGCAAAATTTGCTTGATGCGCATCTCGTCGCCGACAAAGGCCGCCGGGAGTTCCCGGATCGCCACCTCAAGCTTGAGCCCCTTTTCACTCGCCGGTAACCGCACGGTGGCCGCGAGGGTTTCAAGAAGACGGGAGAGCTTGAACGGCCGGGCATCGAGCTGCAACTGCCCGGCTTCAATCTTGGAAAAATCGAGAATATCGTTGAGAAGGCCGAGCAGACTTTCCGCCGAGTGTTTGATAACCTGCAGGAAACGCTGCCGTTGTTCCCCTTCCTGGGATTCCATGGCCAAATGCGTCATGCCGAGAATCGCGTTCATCGGCGTGCGGATTTCATGACTCATATGGGCGAGGAATTGGCTTTTCGCCCGGCTGGCCGCTTCCGCCTTCTCGGCCCGTTTCCGTTCGCCAATGTCTTCGAGGATGCCGACGAATCCCAGCAATCGGTCATCGGCCTGAACACGCGTCGCGCACGCGTGGACCAACCGTTCCGTCCGGTTCGGGCAGACGATCCGAAACATCATATCATACTCCTGCTGGTCACCCGATACGAACCGGCGCCAACCAGTGTTCACCCTCGCCTGATCTTCCGGGTGAATGGCCTTGACCCAATTGTTGCCCAATGCCTGGTTCGGCGCACAAGTGAGCACCCGGCGGGCCGCTTCGTTGTCATAGACAATTCGTCCGGTTGGATCGGCCATAAAGAGACCAATGGGGCAAAAATCAGCGATGGTCCGCGCCCGCACCTCGCTTTCGCGCAGTGCCTCTTCCATCTGTTTGCGCTCGGTAATATCATTACCCAGGCTGGCAATGGCGATAATCTGGCCGTGTTCGTCACGCAGCACCGTATTGCACCAGACAATCAGCCGGCGCTCGCCCTGCCTGGTGACGATTTCATTTTCAAAGTAAGCAGGTATGGTTCCCTGCCTGATAGCGGTCGTGAAGATCGCCCCGACGTGCTCAGAGATATCCTTGGGCAAAAAATACTTGAACCAATTCTGCCCGAGCACCTCCATTCGGTGCCAGCCGGTCAATTCAAGCGCAAAATCGTTGCAAAACATGACATTCCCGTGCACGTCAAGCATGAGGGCGACCTGCCTAACAGTGGAGAGCATCTCGCGAAAGCGTCGTTCCGATTCCAGCAATGTGAACTCGGCCCGTTTGCGTTCGGTGACATCAACGACAACACCCTGAAAATAGGTGATGTTGCCGTTACAGTCCCGTTCCACACAGGTATGGTCTTCCGTCCAACGTACTCGCCCATCCTTGGTGACGATGCGGTATTCCTGGCGAAAATTGTCGACCCCGCTCGCAGAGTATTCCTGCACTTCACGGCGCACCCTCTCCAGATCGCCGGGGTGGATGAGGGAAGCATAGAGAATCGACCCGCTCAGCAATTCCTCGGGCTGATAGCCAAATTGTTTCACATTCTCCGAAACAAGTTCAACCGGCCACTGTTCCGTCGCCCGCCAGCGGAACAGGACAGCCGGGCTATTTTCGATGATCAATTGATTTTGCTGCAGTCGTTCTTCCGTCCGTTTCCGTTCGGTGATATCCCGGGCAAAGGCACAGCTCACCGTTTGCTGACCAAACTCGACCAGCGAAGCCCGCACTTCCACCGGGTAGAGCGACCCGCTCTTGGTCCGGTGGTAGGTCTCTAGAATCCTGTTGTTCCTTGGCTGCAGCACGAGTTGCGACTCCCGTAGCAGCTCTTCGGTAAAAAATGGATCGATATCGAAGAGCGACATTGTGAGCAACTCTTCCCGCGTATACCCCAAGGCATGGCACGCCTGATCGTTGACATACAAGAACCGGGCATCTTCCGTAATCCAATACGCTTCATCGGCCGAACTATCGACAACGAACTGGGTGAGGCGCAGCTCTTCCTCCATTTTCTTGCGCTCGGTGATGTCGCGGCAAATAGACATCATCGCCGGTTGCCCATCCCAGGTGATCCGTTGCACGCTCACCTCGGTAGCGATGGGTGAGCCATCCTTACATTGATGCACAGTTTCAAACGTGTGGGCACCCTTCTCCATCAACCGCTGGATTCGTTCCGGCACATGGTGCGCTTCTTCAGGAGAGTCCACTTGATTGACCGTCATGGCCATCAGTTCTGCACGGGAATAACCAAGTCGTTCGCAGGACTGAGGATTGACCTCCAGAATCCGTCCTTGCACATCGCAAATAAAAATCGCATCCTTGGCGCTGTCAAAGAGCAGCCGATATTTTTCCTCGCTCTGCCGCAGGGCCTCTTCAACCTGCTTACGCTCACTGAGGTCGATCCCCACCCCCAGGAGATATTCCTGCCCCAAAAATACTACTCTGGTCCCATTTAAGAGAAACGGGATAGTCTGTCCGTCTTTGGTCAACAAAGGTGCCTCGATGGCGCTTTGGCCTTGGTCCATGACCACTGCTACGGCATCGGCGACGGCTGCTTTGACCTGCGGCTGGAACCAATCCAAAATTGGACGATCCTTGATCTCACCGGGGCCAAATCCTAAAAGAGTTTCATGATTTGTATTCCAACGAACAAGGCGCAGCTCAGGGTAAGTGTACAAGTAAAAAATACCCGGCAAGCTGCCCAACAACGTTTCCACCAGCATTTGTTCGCGATGCAACGCCTCGTCGGCCTGTTTGCGCGCGGTAATGTCGCGGATTATCCCTAGAGTGTGCCAGGTGTCTCGAAAGGGGAGGGCTGAAAGCGATAATTCAATGGAAATTTCATGGCCATCCTTATAACAGGCTTCCAGTTCAATGGTTGCGTTGATGGCCGCCCCCTGCCCTGTTGCCTGAAAGTTGGCAAAGGCCGCCTCATGTCGTGCAACATATCTCTGGGGAGCTATGAGCCTATGCAAATTGGCTCCGATTGCCTCATCTTTCGTATATCCAAAAATCTGTTCCGCAGCGGGATTCCAATAAGAAACACAACCGGCATGATCCATGATGATGATGGCGTCCTTGGCCGATTCGGTAAGAGCGCGCAGCTGAGCCTCACTCTGCCGCAATGCCTCCGCTATCCGTTGGCGTTCGGTAATGTCCTTGAAAATACAGTGGGTCTGTTGAAATTGCCCCGCCGAATCCTTGCCGATCTTGCCGTCAAAAGAGACAAAAAGGGCAGTGCCATCCTTTCTGACCATTTCGAATTCGATGCCGTTAACCTCTCCCCTCTCCTTAAATACCTGAAAATTCTCCCTGAATTTTTCGTGCCAGGATGGGTGCAGGAACTCAATGATTTCCTTACCGATAACTTCATCCCTGGAATAGCCGAGGATCGCCTGCCAGGTCTGATTGACTAGGATAATCCTGCCGTTTTCGTCAAGAGACTGGTATCCGAGGGGCGCACAGTCAAAGAGTTGCTTCAGCTGATCGTAGCCCTTCCGCAATTGTGATTCCCGAGCTTCCAATTGAGCAACCCGTTTTTTAAGGGCATCCAATTCCAAAGAATCAGGATGTCTCTGCTGGTCCATGAATGACTCCCCCGCAAATCTGTGGCGTTGAGGTGTACGTGTCTTTGAATGGGTTTGGAGAAGGAAGGCCTCTCACAAGAGATTATCTGATTTTTCTTTGTTTGTGTACCGAATGTTAAGAAAGAATCTCACTCAAAAAAAAATAATGAAGTGGACGAATGAGAAGCCGCTTCGCTTCGCCAAACCTCTGAGAGGCTGGCATAGCATTTTAAATGCTTTTCCTTTGTTCTTTCCCCGATGACGGAGGTTCCAGCTCCAGATTGCTTTCTTCGGATTCCAATTTGCATTCAAGATGAAACTTACGATCCGTCATTTCGACCATAGGGAGAAATCTCGAGATTCCTCATATGCGTTCAGAATGACAAAGAACGGAGAGTCGCAATGCGAAGCACACTAGAGAAAAAGGACATCATCAATGCAAATGCGAATGAGGATGTTTCGCTAGTGTAACGTGCGGTTAATTGGGCATATTTATCAACTTATGTGTTATAGTGCGTCATGCCACGCACACATGAAAACTACACAATTATTGAAGACGAGCAGCGGAGCCTCGAAGCCCTGCTGCGTTCACCTAAAACAGCGCAAAGCCTTGTATTCCGTGCGGAGATCATCCTGCTGACGGCTTCTGGAAAGACAGTTGAGCAAGTGGCAAGCCAGCTTGGGACCACTGCACTTACTGTCTACCGCTGGAGGAAGCGATTCAAAGACCAAGGCCTCACGGGCCTTCAGGATCGTTTTCGAAGTGGTCAGCCCAAGAAGGCGGAGGTGACGGGTTTGTGGATGCAACCCAATGGGGTACACGGGGGGATGAATGCTACTCCCTCAACATTATTGGCAGTTGGGATGAGATCATGCCATTGCTGACCGCATCCTTCGTTGCAGCCGATGCTTCAGCAGCAAGCGATTCCAATAGGTGAAGGGCGGCCGTGCCGCCAATTCTTTGCCGCGCAGTGGTTCATCCGCCCGGAAGAGGAGATCGACGTTGTGAACGGTGGGGGTCACACGATTCAGCGTGGCTGTGCAGCCGCTGCAATAGGTGATGAGTAGCCGTAGTTTCGCCTCCAGTACCCGACGATTCGCCCATTCTTTGCTCAAACGCTGGTTGACGAAGGACACCGCGCCGCCCTCGCCGCAGCACATCGCCTGTTTTCCATGATGGGGCATTTCGACAACGGTATGCCCCAGATCCGATAACAGCCCCCGGACAGCGGCCTGGACCTGATGGTCGTCACGCAGGGGGCAGGGATCATGGACGCTGACCTCCAGCCCCCTCGTGGATAAACCTTCTCGCCCTTTTCCGCTTGCATGCAGGATATCGTAGACCGTTTGCACGGCAAGGCCGTCTCCGTATTGACGAAAAATCTTAGTGCAGTTGGGACAGGCAGTCACCACGGTGCGGACGCCGTGCCGGGAAAGAAAGCCGGCCACATTGCCGAAAGCTGCATGAAAATGTGCCTCCCGCCCTAAGTCGTGGGACGGCTTGGTACAGCAGTCCAGGACAATACCGAGCGCCGGTATGGACTGACAGAGCTGTTGATACATCTTCATCGTCACCGCAGGCCGAGTGCCGGGCAGCGCGCAACCCGGGAAAAACACTGTATTGCACCCTTGCGGCAGACCGTGCCACGAAAAGATGGGGGAGGTCCCACGCTGCTCATAAGCGGTCAGCAGTTGATAAGGTCTGCCGTCAAAGGACCCCTCGGCAACATGGCAACGGCGGATCTCAAGAAACAGCCGGCACGGGTCGAGCTTTTCCGGGCAAACCGCTGTACACAGGCCGCAGAGGCTGCATTCGTAGGCAAGGGTGCGGTGGGCGGGATCGCTGAAATCCCAGCCGGATGCAATCGACTTGGGCGTGCCGTACTGCCCCAGAAAAGCGCAGGACTTGACACAGGCGCCACACTCAGTGCAGGCCTGCTGCAGATTCTGCTGCATCGTACGCACCATTGCCGCATTCCCATTCAGCAGTGGTGCAGATCGTTGCTGATGTTCTTTGCCCTGACGGTCTAGATCCCGACGCCCTTGCAGCAGGCGGCAGAACCAGCGAAGGGTGAGTGTGAACCTATTGGCCGATCCCGTCATTGCAGCCCGAATGGAAAAACGTTTTCGACAGGTCACAACGCTCGCACAAGACAGTAGGAAAAGCAGGCGCAGGCAGAGCGGGGGACAGGAGGGGGCGGAGACAAAACGGGGAAGGGTTTGAGAACAAACTGTCACCGGGGAAAGCAAGCCCTTCCCCGGCGGCAAGCGATGAGGATCATTTTTCGGAATCGACCGGGTACTCCGCGCCTTTCCAGGCAAAAATGCCGCCCGGATGGCGAGCCACATTGGTGTAGCCGAGTTTTTTTGCCCAAAGGGCGCCGTTGTGGCTACGGGTGCATTTAACAAAACCGCAATAGATGACGATCAATTTGTTCTTATCGGGACCGAGCAGTTTTTGAAAGTCTTCCACGCTTTTGCCGCCGGTTTCCTTGCTGTCCCATTCTTTCATCTCCGGGATGGGAAAAAGAAACTGCTTGGCGCCGGGAATATGCATTTTCTTGTAGGAATCTTCAAAGGACATGGTGTCGATGACCAGCATGTCCGTGTTGGCGTCGATCTTCGCCTTCAACTCCTCGGTGGTTACGATGCCATACCCGCCTTGCTGTACTTCCCGGACAAGCTTGACAGCTTCCTGCTCCTTGACCACCTCTTCCTTGAACTTATCGGTGCCGAAACCGAAGGCCGAAACAGTGCTGCCCAACAGGAACAAACTCACCACCAGCCCATGAACCATCCCTTTTTTCCGCATCCTTCTTCTCCTTGATTTCCATTTATTGTTTCAGGCGACCGGTCCGCCATCGGACCAGGTCGCGACGCCAGTAAACAAACAACACCGCCGCCATCATCACCGCATCCCTTACCAAGGCAACCCTGAGGCTCTTGTAGGCCTGCTCCGGATCTTCAGGCCCGAAGCAGCCGCAGTCGATATCCAACCCCAGATGTATGCCGTAGAGGAGAACAGCCATGAACAGGATCAGCATCCCGGCGATGAGCGCTAGACTGCCCCGTACCGCCAAAAAAATACCCGTCCCGGCAACCACTTCCAGGGCAGGCAGGAGGAGCGCTGCCGGAACAACCAATCCCTCGGGCAGGAGTCCGAAACCGGCGATCACCGTGGCAAATCTCGCTGGATCAGCAAGTTTCACCAGCCCGGAGTAGAGGAAGATGCCGGCAAGCGCCCAGCGGATGCCCCGTTCCACGGTGGCAAGAGCCAGGAAGCGGTGCATTCGTGCCTTGAGACTGCCCACGCCCATCGTTATTCCCCTTGCCTCCCGACAGCAACCGCACAGTCATTTTCCCTTAAAGTACCGGCAATACACTCAAGTTCTCCTTCAAAGTCAAATAGGTAATTTGGATGAAATTTGACTTTTGTATCGAGATTAACGTTCTTCTTGATCTAAGTGATCAAGAGCCCTGCCGGGGAGAAGGACACAACGATACGTTACACCTTTTATGGGCAAAGCGTGGTAGAGTGTCTGCTTGGAAATGACCGAACCCTTAGAAGGCCCCCGGTTGTCAACGGATAAAGGTATCCGGGAGCGATGAACTTATCACTCTGTGGTCGGTACAATCCGACCAATTGCCCGATGAAGCGCGCCCTGACTTGGGTTTCATATTCGACGACAGAGTGACTCTGCGCCAAACACTTATCGAGGATCAACCACTTTGCCAGTTAAGACGATGCTGGCAAGAGCAACGAGCGAATGGAACCCGGTCGAGAATGGGCCACTCTCTTGCTCGTCGGAGACCGGGTTCCATTCGCGGGCTCGCCGGGAACGAAGGCCGGGTGATTGCGGCAAGGATTTTGTTGTCGCGTCCTAGAAACAATCGCGTACCCTCGTGCCGTCCCATTCAAAACGGCTTGGTCATGCGGCGGCATGCCAGAGTTAGAGCCGGGCTCGGGTGAGGGGCAGAACCACATCAACAAGCAGATGTTCAACGAGCGGGACGGACGGCCAATCAAGCCTTCTGGCTGCGGTGCAACCGGCAGACCATGGCCCATAATGCTGACGGCAGACGGAGGATATGCTCCGGAGGGCCATGCGGATATGCTCGAAAAAAGCTCCAGTTAGGTGTCGGGCTCGCCCGTCCCCTCGATTAGACGGCCAGGAACGTATGCATGTTGAACCCCTGCCGGTTTTTCAGCATGAAATAGACCGCTCGGCCGAGCTTGTGCGCCAGGATGGAAAGCGCCTTGCCTTTGCCGTGTTTCCGCACCAGCTTGTCGTGGAATTGCCGGCCCGGTTCGTTGCTTTTGAGGAACAGTTGCGCAGCCAAGGAAAAGGCCCAGCGGAGATGGGCGTTGCCGATCTTCTTGCCGCCACTGCCGTATTTCTTGCCGTTGGATTCCTTGGAGCAGGTGACCAGGCGGCAATAGGAGGCGAAATCCTGAACCCTGGGAAAGCGGCTGATGTCCTCGATCTCATAGAGCAGATTGAGGGCATTGATCCGGCCCACGCCGGGGATGCTCTTCAAGAGGGCATAAGCAGTCGGGTCATGCTCCTTTGCGTGGGCAATGATGTCCTGTTCGAGGACGGCCAACACCCGGTCATAGGCGTCGATCATGTCGAGATTGGCGGCCATGGACATGCACACCGAGGGATCGTCGAACCGATCCAGCAAGCCTTCCCGGTTTTGCGGTTTGGCGATCCGGCCCAGAGGCACCTGCAGGTTGTACTGGCTGGCGGTATTCTGGGTGTGGGCAAAGAGCTCGGCCCGCTTGCGCATGAGATGGTTGCGCCGGCGCATCAGGTCCCGAGTGGCACGCATCCGCTGGGGATACACGTAGGCCATGGGAATGAGGCCGCCCCTGAGCAAGGCAGCGATCTTCTGGGAGTCAATCTTGTCGTTCTTGCTTTTGCCGCCGTGGATGGCTCGCATGTAGAGCGCATGACCGAGGATAAAGGGGATGTTTTCCGTGGCGCAGAGATCGGCCAGCCAGTACCAGGAGAACATGCACTCGGCGCACACCACCAGATCATCCCGATAGGGGGCGATGGTTTTGAGGAAGGTTTCCGGCTCGGTCTTGATGTTGCGATGGAGCAGGATGTCCCCTTCCTGGCTGAGGATGCACAGGTACATTTTGTTGGTGTGCAGGTCGATTCCACAGTAATGCTTGTGTTGCTTGGTGTACAATCGCATGAGAAGGCCTCCTTGCTAAGGGTTGCTGATACCCCCATTATAGCGGAATAGTCCGCCGGGTGCTCAGGGGGCCTTCTCTAGTATCATGCCGGTGGTGCGTATGCTGTCAACAACCAGTGCCGGGGCTGAGCACGTCCATTGCTTTCCTTTTTCAGGAACGCGTTTGCCGGATGAAACAGAGTGACGACAATCAGGGAGAAAAATCGTTTATGGATACTTTGGACCTCAAGAATAAAGGTTCGGCTTTAAACAGGCTGACGCCAGAGAGTATCCTGCAGCACGTCGAATCGGCGCTGGGCCGTGCCTGTACCAATCTCTGCCGGCCCTATAACAGTTATATCAATCGCGTTTACGAGCTGGAAGATAGGGACGGCAACGGCATGGTCGTCAAATTCTATCGACCCGGACGCTGGTCGCGGCAGGCCTTGCAGGATGAGCATGATTTTCTGCTGGAATTGGCAGCGGAAGAAATTCCGGTCATTGCCCCGCTCACCCTGAAGAATGGCGGCACGCTCGGGCAATATGAAGACATGTACTTTGCCGTTTTCCCGCGCAAAGGAGGGCGATGTGTCGATGAATTTACTGATGACCAATGGTTGGCGTTCGGAACCCTGCTCGGGCGCACGCACATGGTGGGGGCACGAAAGTTGCCCCAGGACAGGGCCCGCATGCACCCGGCGGTGACAACGGCGAACCAGGTGGAATTCATCCGCACAAGCGGTCTGGTTCCCAATGACCTGATGGGGTCGTATACCCAGATTACCACCAGAATAATCAAAGAAATCGAACCCCTTTTTGCCCACAGCGAATCTATTCGAATTCATGGTGATTGCCACTCGAGCAACCTCATCTATCGTCCGGGAGAGTCGTTTTTCCTGATCGATTTTGACGATATGGCCATTGGTCCCCCGGTCCAGGATTTCTGGATGCTCCTGCCGGGCCCCCTGGATGAATCTTTTGTTGCGGTGGATTTGCTGCTCGAGGGATATGAGACCTTTAGGCAGTTTGATCGCAGCAGCCTTCGCCTGATCGAACCCCTCCGGGCCATGCGCTTTATCCACTATTCGGCCTGGTGTGCGCATCAGGTGGTCGAGGATGGAGCCACCACTGTGGTGCCCGATTTCGGCTCACGCCAATACTGGCAGTCAGAGATTGATGATCTCGCTGATCAGTTGGAGCGAATCAGAGAAGGCGATCGTCCTATCGGCAATATGCTATAGTGAATAGAGGGAAACCATAGCAAAACATCGTTTTTTGGCGCTTGCGTGCCCGATTTTAACTGATACTGCAGACATTCGGCGCAGGCTATTTTGTCTGCTAAAGGCAACGCCCACCTCTTCATTGAAGGTACAGACCCTATTGCACCCCACTTGCAACAATGCATTGTAACTTACTGATTTTACGTGACAATACGACCATAACTGAACAGATTTCTCAAAAAATCCTTTCGCTAACCGTTCGGATCAATTACATTTTACCTCGACCTGACATCGCCCCATCCGTCGGCTCACTCTCGAAGAGGCCCAATCAGTTCAAAGCCTACAAACCGCGAGCGAGCAATGCCGGGTTGAGGGCTCTAAGTACCACCAATCACGATAAGGAGAACAAACCATGAAAAAAATATGTACGTTATTTGTGTATGCAGTTGTTGCCATCGCCTTAACCGGTTGCGGGGCGGCCACAATCGCCCCCAACTACTCTTCAACCAACCCCGACCTGATGCGCATCGGCGGAGAAGCCCCGGGCAACAAAGAACCGGAAACCATCAATATGGGGTCCTATTGCCTCCAGGTGCTCGACAAATGGAAAACCGACGGCAAAACCCCTGATGGTCAGATGATCTGGACCAAAGATAGTTTTCGCAAGGTGATTCCTTGCCGGTAAATTTCACCTCGCAGACACAGGGTTTCATCGCTTTTTCGGGCTCTCTTCCGGAACTCTGAGATGTAGCATTGAGGAGCCCTGCCCCAGTAGTCTTCATGAGAAGCAGGGCTTGATTCACCCCGAAAAAAAGCGGTTAGAGCCATTTGGCTCTAACCGCTTTTTTTGTTGCTCAGCCTCCGCACCGCCTCCTTTTCACACCCAGCCTGATGTTGATCCTTAACGGGACTGGCCGCGACAACCGCTTTGCCGTTCAAGCAAGAGGGACCAGCTCGACATTCCCGGATCTCCGGCGCCGTCACCTTCCAACAAAATTGTCACACCCATTCATAATTGTTCAACTATCGACAAAAAACCTTCTTTACCCCAACCTCCACCGACCGAACACCTATACAGCAACTTAATGATATAAAACATAAAATATATAAAAACCCGCCTGGCATGCGTCTTGCCCTAAGGGAGGCAAGGCATACATCATTCAAAGGGGGCGGCCATGGAAGCACTTGCATTGAAGGACCGGGAAAATCAGATATTCGTCAAGGGTGAATCCACCTTTGACATCGTCTGCAATAAGGACAGCCTGGCCGGCGCAGTCAGTCAGCGGGCCTGCGTGTTCTGCGGCTCGCGGGTGGTGCTCTACCCGATTGCCGACGCCGTTCATCTGGTGCACGGCCCTATCGGCTGCGCCGTCTACACCTGGGACATCCGCGGCGCGCTCAGCTCCGGGCCGGAACTGCACCGCCTCTCCTTTTCCACCGACCTCCAGGAAACCGACGTCATCTTCGGCGGCGAGAAAAAACTGACCGCCGCCCTGCGCGAGTTGATCGAGCGCCACGAACCCAAGGCCGCCTTTGTCTACTCGACTTGCATCGTCGGCATCATCGGCGACGACCTGGAAGCAGTCTGCCGAACGATAGAAGCCGAGTACAAAATTCCGGTGATTCCGGTCAAGTCCGAAGGCTTCAAGGGCAACAAGCGGGCGGGCTACCAGGCCGCCTGCGACGCCCTTTTCCGCCTGATCGGCAATGGCGACACCACGGGCATCTCCAAATATTCCCTCAACATCCTCGGCGACTTCAATCTCGCCGGCGAGATCTGGATGATCCGCGAATACTACGAGCGGATGGGCATCCAGGTGGTGGCCAACATCACCGGCGATGGCCGGGTGGCAGACATCCAGCGTGCCCACGGCGCCGCCCTCAATGTGGTTCAGTGCTCGGGATCGACCATGCAGCTGGCCAACATGATGGAAGAAAAATACGGCATCCCCTCGATCCGGGTCTCCTATTTCGGCATCGAGGACATGGCCGAGGCCCTCTACGACATTGCCCGCTTCTTCAAGGATCCGGAGATGATGGAGCGTACCAAGAAAATCGTCGAAGGCGAGGTCAAAACCCTGGCCGTAGCCCTGGAGCCCTATCGCAAGGCCCTGGCCGGCAAGAAGGCGGCCATCTACGTCGGCGGCTCGTTCAAGGCCTTTTCCCTGGTCAAGGCTTTCCGCTTGATCGACATGCAGGTGGTCATGGTCGGCTCGCAGACCGGCACCAAGGAAGATTACGAGGAACTGGCCGCGATCACCGATCCCGGCACCATCATTGTCGACGATTCCAACCCGCTGGAGCTGACCTCCTTTCTCACCGAAAAAGAGGTAGACATCTTCGTTGGCGGGGTCAAGGAACGGCCCATTGCCTACAAATTGGGCATCGGCTTCTGCGACCACAACCATGAACGCAAAGAGGCCCTGGCCGGATTCGAGGGCATGCTCAATTTTGCCCGCGAGGTCTACTCCTCGGTGATGAGCCCGGTCTGGCAGTTCGTGCCGCGCAAGAAAAGCGCCGAGCACAGCGGCTGAAAGATCGACAGAGCGCCAAATTGTTTTTGCACTGATACTCCCCGGCTTGTCATTTCGACCGCAGGGAGAAATCCCCGGACGAGCAAGGAAAGAGACCTCTCCCGCTGGTCGAGATGACAGCGCAAAGTATATGAGACCAAGGAAAACGCCATGAGCACGAATCCACCTACATTCAAAAAGCCCAAGAAACCCAACTACATTTCAACCACCAACGCCTGCAAGCTGTGCACGCCGCTCGGCGCCTGCCTGGCCTTCAAAGGCATTGAAGGCGCAGTGCCCTATCTGCACGGCTCCCAGGGCTGCGCCACCTATATGCGGCGCTACATCATCAGCCATTACAACGAGCCGATCGACATCGCCTCCTCCTCGCTCTCCGAGAAGCACGCGGTCTACGGCGGCGGCCCCAACCTCAAGCTCGGCCTGACCAATGTGGCCGCCAAGTACCGGCCTCAGCTGATCGGCATCGCCACCACCTGCCTGACCGAAACCATCGGCGACGACGTCAAGATGTACCTGCACCAGTACGCCGAGGACACCAAGGGCTCGGTGGGTTTGCCCACCTTTGTCAACGTCTCCACCCCCAGCTATTCGGGCACCCACATGGAGGGCTTCCACGCCGCCATCCGTGAGGTCGTGACTCAGTTGAGCGAGGGCGGACCACGCAACGATGTCGTCAATCTCCTGCCCGGTTTCGTCAGCTCGGCCGATTACCGGTTGCTCGCTGAAACCATGACCGACTTCGGCCTGGGCTGCACCCTGCTGCCCGATCTCTCCGAGACCATGGACGGCCCGGCCCTGCTCGAATACGAAAAAATCCAGGGCGGCGGCACCCCGATAGCGGCGATCAAAGCCATGGGCCAGTCCCAGGCGACCATTGAATTTGGCCCGACCCTGGCCGCAACCGGCGGCACGGTCCTGGCGGAAAAATTCAGCGTGCCGTATCACCGGATCGGCATGCCGGTGGGCATCCGGGAAACCGACGCCTTTTTCAGCCTGCTAGAGACCATCAGCGGCCGCCCGACCCCGGAAAAATACGCCAAACAGCGCGGCCGTCTGGTCGACGCCTATGTTGACGGCCACAAGTACATCTTCGGCAAACGGGCCATCCTCTACGGCGAGGAAGATCTGCTGGTGGGCATGTGCTCCTTCCTCGCCGAGATCGGCGTCCAGCCGGTGCTCTGCGCCTCGGGCGGCACCTCGGGCAAGCTGAAAGCCGCGATTGCGGCCGCTACCGGTGATACCCTGCTCGAACAGCCGCAGGTCTTCGAGGGCATGGATTTCTTCGAGATCAGCGAGATGGCGGAACAGCTCGACCTCGATCTGGTAGTCGGTCATTCCAAGGGCTACCCGCTGGCGAAAAAATTGAACATCCCGCTCATCCGGGTGGGCTTCCCCATCCATGACCGGGTCGGCGGCCAACGCATTCTCCATCTCGGGTATGCCGGCGCGCAACACCTGTTCGATCTGGTCGCCAATGCGATGATCGAGAAAAAACAGGACGATTCCCCGGTCGGCTATTTCTACATGTAATGACAACGGTCACTTTCCCCGTAATAAAGGAGCCCCGTTATGCTTAACGAAAAAGATTTCAATCGCCACCCCTGCTTCAACGTCAAAGCCAAAGGCCAGTACGGCCGGGTGCATCTGCCAGTTGCCCCGAAATGCAACATCCAGTGCAACTACTGCAACCGCAAGTACGACTGCGTCAACGAGTCGCGGCCCGGCGTCACCTCGACCCTGCTCAGCCCCGATCAGGCCCTGGTTTACATGGGCAAGGTGCTGGAAAAGGAACCGCGCATCTCGGTGGCCGGCATCGCCGGTCCGGGCGACCCCTTTGCCAACGCCGAGGAGACCCTGGAGACCATGCGCCTGATCCGCAAAGAGTACCCGGACACCATTCTCTGCCTCTCCTCCAACGGCATGAATGTGGCGCCGCATGTGCCGGAGCTGGCCGAGATCGGCGTTTCTCATGTGACCATCACCATCAACGCTGTCGATCCGGAGATCTCCCAGCACATCTATGCCTGGGTGCGGGACGGCAAGGTGCTGTATCGCGGCCGCCAAGGCGCGGAGCTGCTGCTCGCCCGTCAGTTGCAGGCGATTTCCCTGTTGAAGCAGCACGGGATCACGGTCAAGGTCAACACCATCGTCATTCCGGGGATCAACGATCACCACATCCCGGTGCTGGCCGCGAGCATGAAGGAACTGGGCGTGGATCTGCTCAACTGCATGGCCATGTTCCCCAATGCGGACACAGCCTTTGAAAATATTGCCGAGCCTTCCAAGGAGCATATGGACACACTCCGCAACCAGGCCGAGCAGTTCCTGCCGCAGATGCGCCACTGCACCCGTTGCCGGGCCGATGCAGTCGGCCTGCTTGACAACGACCGCACAGACGAGATGCGCGGCTGCCTCAGCGCCTGTGCCCAATTACCCAAACCGGAAGAAACCGTTCGCCCCTATGTCGCGGTCGCGACCCTGGAGGGAGTGCTGGTCAACCAGCATCTGGGTGAGGCGACCCGGTTTCAGATCTGGGCCGAGGACGGTCAGGGCGGCTACCATCACGTCGAGGACCGCCAGGCCCCGCCCGCCGGCGGAGGCAGCCAGCGCTGGCTCAACATTAGCCGCATCCTGAGCGACTGCCGGGCCATCCTGGTCAATGATCTCGGCGACTCGCCCAAGGAAATGTTGAAGAAGCGAGGCGTGCTCCCGGTGACCATGGTCGGCTTTATCGAGCGCGGCCTGGAGGCGGTCTACACCGGCAAGGGACTCTCCAGTCTGCAGGGACGGATGCGCAAATGTTCGTCCAAAGGCGCTTGTGCCGGCGGTGGGAACGGGTGCGGCTGATCGATCCCCCTCGGTCACCACACCTCCCAACGCTCGGGGCACAGGGTTTCGGGCCGGATTGCTCCCGGCCCGGTGGACTTGTGCCCCTTTTTTTTCTTCGATCAAACCCAAAGCGTTGCCCGCCAGGATCCTGGGTGCAGCAAACAACCGATGGGAGGGTTGTGTCATTTCAACCGAAGGGTGAAATCTCCAGATTCCTCACAAGCGTTCGGAATGACAGACGGGCTGGGTTGAACCGAACCGAGAAGCCCTTTCGTTGCAACTTCCAGGAAAGTGGCGCCTCAGACCAAAGACCAGTAAGCCAAGGATACAACAATGCCGCCGATCCACCTCGATCTCTCTGTCAAGGAGTGCCTTGACGGCCACCCGGAGACCCTGCCGGTTTTCCAGAGCTTCGGCTTTCACGATTTCGACAGCCCGCAGGTCCGCGACAAACTGGGGCCGTTTCTCAAGCTGCGCACCCTGCTGAAATTCAAGCGGATCGACCCGGAACTGTTCCTTGCGCGCTGTTGCCAGGCAGCCGAAGCCGATTCCACCAGCGAGCTGGCCAGTTCCGCCGCCGACATCCAAACCGCCCAGCCGACCTTATTGGCCCTGCTCCCCTGCGGCTTGAAAGTCTCACTCGATCGCGCCCTGCAGACCTTTGCCGAGCAACTGGCCGCCAGCAACGCGCCGCTGGCCTACCTGGCCGAAGGCAACGTCAATCACGAAATGTCCTACTACCCCTACGTCGATTCGGTGGAGTCGGTGGACGAACTGCCGGACCTGATCCTCAGTTCGGACCTCAACGCCTTTTATCACCGTCGGTTTCTGGAGCGCTTCGTTCTCCCCGGCCACTTTGTCAGCGTCAACGGCCCGATGCACCCGCGCATGGCCGAGATGGGCTATACCGACCCGCGCGGCCATTTCACCCAGTTCTGCGCCAACGCCCTGGTGGCGGTGCACGTCAAGGATGTACGCCCCGAGTTGGCGCCGCCGGTGTCCTGGTCCGATCTCCTGCAACCCGAGTACCGCAAATCGATCATCATGCGCGGCCAGGACAGCTTTTTTTGCTCCGGGGTGCTCGTGCCCTTTTTCCGCCTGTTCGGCATGGAGGCCATCCCCCGCCTGGCGGCCAATGTCTGCGGCGGCACGCACCCCGCCCAGATGGTCAAGATGATCGATGCCCGCGCCGAAGGCTGCCCGCCCTTTTTCATCATGCCTTGGTTCTTTGCCCGAAAGATCAAGGCCGCAGAGCGGATTGAGATTCTCTTTCCCGAGGAAGGGGCCTTTGTCAGTCCGGTGCAGCTGCTGGTCAAAAAGTCAAAACAAAAGGAGCTGGCGCAGGTGATCGATTTTCTCATGGGCAAGGCTCTGCACCAGCACTGCAGCGACAATTTCTTTCCCACCCCGCATCCCGAGGTGGCCGACATCCTCCCTGCGGGCAAACGACTGTTCTGGATCGGCTGGAATTTCATCTACGCCAACGACCTGGAACAGGTCAAGCAATCGGTTGGCGAAACATTCACCGCAGAATACCAGCGCACAGGCGGGGCAGGATGCGGCTGATCACGGTTGCCGGTCCGCCCTCCAGCGGCAAGACCTCGGTGCTGATCAAAACCCTGGAGGCGGTTGCTGCCGACGGAGTCAAGGCCGGGGTGATCAAGTTCGACTGTCTGTTCACCGACGACGACGCCCTCTATCAGGCGGCAGGCATCCCGGTGCAGAAAGGATTGTCGGGCGTGCTCTGTCCGGACCACTATTTTGTCAGCAACATCGACCGGGTGCTGGAGTGGTCGGCCAAGAACCAACTGGACCTGACCGTGATCGAGAGCGCCGGCCTGTGCAACCGCTGCTCACCGCATATCAAGGGGTCGCTCGCGGTCTGCGTCATCGACAACGTCAGCGGCCTCAACACTCCAAAGAAAATCGGCCCAATGCTCAAGCTGGCCGACGCGGTGGTGATCACCAAGGGCGACATCGTTTCCCAGGCCGAGCGCGAGGTCTTTGCCTACCGGGTACAGAGCGTGGCCCCGCGCGCCAGAATCATCCAGATCAACGGCCGCACCGGCCAGGGCTCGCACGCCTTAGCGCGGATGTTTATTGATGCCCCGGAACTGCAGGATTCTTCTGAAACCCTGCGCCTGCGCTTTCCCATGCCGGCGGCGCTCTGCTCCTATTGTCTTGGCGAAACCCGAGTCGGCCCGGAGTACCAGATCGGCCAGTTTCGCAAGCTGAGCATTGATTGAAATCGTGGTTCAGGACCTTGTTCGCGGGCATGGCCCGCTCCTACCGGCAGAAGCGATACCCCGTGGGGTAGGAGCGGGCCATGCCCGCGATGTGAATCCGGAATTTTTGCATCTACTCGAATGTCATCTCGACCCCGGGGAGAGATCTCGGCACCCTGGAACACGGAGTTTTCTCTCTGCGGTCAAAATGACCAGCTCGGTGGGGTCTACGCCTCCCTCTCGCTGCCATTGAACCGTACCTTGCTTTGGACAAAGGATGATTGTGCAACCCCTCACCCAAGAAAAGCTGACCCAAACCAGCCTCGCCGCCCTGCTGGCCGATTACCCGCTGCTCGAATCGGTGCTGCTGGAGCAGGGCATCGAATTCGACCCGGCCGAAGAGGTGACCCTTGCGGCCAAGCTGGCCCAGTGGTCTGCCCTGCGCCACCATTCGGCGGAAGGATTTCTCGATCAAATGCTGGCGCGGATCAACGAACTGGGTGCCCTGCTCGCCTCCACCACCTCGCTTGAACAGTTGGAGATCGTTGCCGGCCGCGATAAGTCAGGCCAGCCGGAGCAGGTCGAGCGCATCCTCCTCAAGCGAGGCGACCTGTTGGCCATTGTCGGGCCCACCGGATCGGGCAAGAGCCGCCTGTTGGCCGACATCGAATGGCTGGCCACCGGAGACACCCCGAGCGGACGGATGATCCTGATCGACGGTCAACCCTCCGCAGACAGACGATTTTCCACCGGCGGCGACCAACTCATCGCCCAGTTGTCGCAAACCATGTCCTTTGTCCTCGATGCCACCGTCGAGGAACTGCTCAGCCTGCATGTAGAAAGCCGGGGCATGGCCGCATCCGTGGTCATCGATACCATCGAAGCGGCCAACGAGTTGTCGGGCGAACCTTTTTTCGGCACCACCGCCCTCACCAGCCTCAGCGGCGGCCAGACTCGGGCCCTGATGGTGGCCGACACCGCGCTGGTCTGCCGCTCGCCGATAGTGCTCATCGACGAGATCGAAAACGCCGGCATCGACCGGAGAGCCGCCTTCAACCTCCTGTTGTCGCAGGACAAAATCGTCCTCTCCGCCACCCACGACCCGCTGCTCGCCCTGCTGGCGCCGCGCCGCCTGTGCATGCGCAACGGGGCCATGCATTCGCTCCATGATCGGACCAATGAGGAGGAAGCCCTCCTCGCCGACCTGGAAGCGCTTGACGATATCCACGCCGCCATCCGGAACCAACTGCGCCAGGGTTCCAAAATCACCCCCATTGATAGTCATAGACTACGGAGGAATGTGCCATGAAAGCGACGATCCGTTTTTTCGAGAAACCCAACTGCACCGGCAATGCCCGCCAAAAAGCGATCCTGCTTTCCGCCGGCCACCGGCTGATCATCGAAAATCTTCTTGCCTACCCGTTTACCAGGGAAGAACTGCGCTCCTACTTCGGTGCCCTCTCCGTTGCCCAGTGGTTCAACGGTCTGGCACCGCGTGTCAAATCAGGTGAGATTGATATTGCGGCCATGGGTGAGGAGCAGGCTTTGGATGTTATGCTGGCTGATCCGCTCTTGATTCGCCGCCCCCTGATGGAGGTCAACGGAGTTCAATTGGTCGGATTCAATATTGAGGAGTTGGAGCGGATTGGTGTCAGTTGCAAAGAGAGTCCGCGATTACATCTCTTGAAGGGCGTGGATTTGGAAGGGTGTCCCGGTGACGCCATCGGGATCCAGTGCGATGAGCCCCGGACATTGCCGAGGCTCGGTTGAAGGGCTGGGGGACAGCCAAAGAAATCGAAGAGAGGGTTGCGTTAAAGCCAGTCCAGCGGGCATTAGGGATAGGTTGATATTGCGATATTTTTTACTGATCTTTTTTCACTAAAGCTGGAGTTTGCAAAAAAAATGAATAAACACAGAAAGGTGAAAAATCCCTGACTGCCGCAAGGCCACGATCAGAACAGTAAGAATTCCTTGAATTGACCGCGCATGCAGTGATTTGAGGCCATGGAGGAAGAATAGGCGCCGGCGTTGATCAGGACCAGGTGGGTATGCCCGGTTAAATTCGGCAGTAAGGCTTGTTCGTACCACACATCTAAGGCCTCATTGACATTGCCAACCACGTTCATCGGGGTGCAGGGCGATTGATCGTAGCGCAGCGGCAACGGTTGAAAGGGTAGGCTGTAATAGGCGGGTTCCGGCGCAAGGTTGAACCCGGCATCGACACCGACAAAAACCGTGTTTTTTTTCTGCTCGACAAAGGTCTTTTCCAGAAGGAAGATGCCCGCGTCCTTAACGATATAATCGCCTGGTTCAATCTCGAGATGCAGTCCGCGCCCCGCACATTGCCGGTGAAGCACCTCTGCCCACCGTTTCAGATCCAAAGATTGGTCAGAGGCCAGATGGGGCACCCCCAACCCTCCGCCAATATTGACCCTTTCGACTCCGCCCGCAGCATCGACGAACCGCATACAGTGACCGATGATCCGTTCCAGCTGCTCCAGTTGCGGTGTCAAATAGCCGCATCCGGTATGAAAATGAATTTTCGCAACCTTTAAACCATAGGACCTGGCAAGCTCCAGAGCCTCGGCGAACTGCTCCCAATAGATGCCGAACTTGGTCGTTGTCTCGCCGGCATACTGCAGTTTGTCGTTGGCTGCCCGGCCGATCCCCATGGCAGGATTGATCCGGATACCGATCTTGGTTCCCGGCTTGAGTGCGCCCCAACTTCGGATGGCATGCAGGGAATCGCAATCCATGAACAAGCCGTCGTAACGAGCCAGTACATGCAGGTCCCGCGTGGAAAGACTAGAGGCGGTAAAGGAAATCTCCGCAGGAGAGAAGCCACAACTGACCGCGTGCTCGACCTCGGCAGGCGAACAGGCATCGATACCGCACAACCCGGTCTGCTTAAGGAAGGTCAACAGTGGCGCAAAACGGTTGGCCTTCATGGCGTAGCAAAGGGAAAAACGGCCCGCCAATCCGGATGCAATCAAAGCACCATGCAGCCGCTCAAGGTTTTCTTTCACCCGAGCGGCGGAATAAACGAAGGTTGGGGAGCCGAATTGATCGGCCAACGATTGGACCGAACGGCCGGCGAAAAAGAGGTGCTGGTGCTGGTAACAGAGATCGTCTCTCTGCCACCAGCCATAGTAGGACTGCTGATTCAACGCATTGCCTGATTGATATTCAGCAATTCCGGCTGAACCATCTCACCACTGATCATTTCTTTTCGGCCCGTGACCCAGCCGCGACAATTCGATGAACCGCACGAGCAGGGAAACTGCTTAAACAGAATATCTTCGGTTTCAGCATAATCCATATAAAGAAAATTGTTGGCCTGGATATCCTTGAGGGCGACAATAGTCAGGTCAACCATGTTCAAGGAAATGTTGGGGGAACACGAATGAAGAAAAAATCCTGAAAAATAGGGGTCATACAAGTGGGTTTCCGGGGTTAGCTGAAGTGTATGCTGCCGAATTTCATGCACAACATACCCTGCCATTCTGGCGACGATCTCGCCTTTTGAAAAGGCGCGGTAGGCGATCACTCCTCTACCGGCCAATTCATCTTTAAAAACAACAGCAAAATCAGAATGTTTTGGAAAAAGGGGATCTTTTCCAAACTGGTCCGGGTAAAGCATGTGCATGTTCTCCTAGAACGTGAAGGAATCCAAACCCATCGACAGCACATCTGTTGACAGGAGGTAGGTGAAAAAATAAGGACGCTAAATACAGTTATTCTGAACAGCTGACAAGCATTTTTAACAACGATTTTCGAAATTTAACAAACGGAATAACGTACTGATATTACATCTTTCCTAACAAAGACGATCCTTCTCCTCGAGGTAGGAGTATTACATACCCACCTGCGCAGAAATTGGTTATTGAGCCTCGTCCCTGACCCGCAAAAAATTTTCCCATCCTCACGAGCTTTGTTTTCCAAATCCAGACCCACCTAATGCCGTATCGTTCGTTTCTCTCGTCGTTTTTTCGGTATAAAAAAATCTTATTTATTTCAATCAATTGAAATAAATTCCAACAAAGTTGAGGCTGATTGAGCAAACCACTCCATCGACACGCAGGAACCAATTAATTTTCGCGATTTTATATATCTTCTTTCAGCTATTGCAATCCTAAACAGGACCAGATTAAAAATATCTCTCCCCCTGTCCCACAGCGGCCTGTAGCGGATTACCGACAACCACACAGAATAAATATTCTCTTTCATCCAACGGATAATCCGTATACCATTACAAAGACTCGCTGCTTTTCCCTTCCCCTTCCTTTTCTTCAACAAAATTGAGGTGTTTCATGTCGAACTGGTTTGTTGCCGTGGACGGCAAATCCCTTGGCCCTTTCACCACCCAACAGATTCTCAGCGGCCTGGCTGCGGGGCAATACAACGAGGCCACTATGGTCTGGCGCGATGGCTTCGCCGACTGGCAACCCGCAGGCAGGGTGCAGGAACTGCAGCCTGGCCAGGCAACGTTTGCCCCCCCGCCTTATTCCGGCAAAGAAGCGCATGAAATCGATTACACCATTTTCGGCAACGAAATGCAGTTTGTCGAGATTGAGCTGGATTCGCAGGAAAGCGTCATTTCAGAGGCAGGGGCCATGATGTACATGCACGATCAGGTGGTTATGGAGACGGTGTTCGGCGACGCCTCCCGATCCTCAAGTTCCGGGACTTTTTTCGACAAGATGCTCGGCGCAGGCAAACGGCTGATCACCGGCGAGGGGTTGTTCATCACCATGTTCACTTATACCGGCGCCGGCAAGGGCAAGGTTGCCTTTGCATCTCCCTATCCGGGCAAGATCATTCCGCTTGACCTAGCCAAGTACAACGGCCGGATCATCTGCCAAAAGGACGCCTTCCTGTGCGCGGCCAAGGGTGTATCGGTGGGGATTGCCTTTCAAAAGAAAATCGGGGTGGCTCTCTTCGGCGGCGAGGGGTTCATCATGCAGCAACTCGATGGTGACGGCATGATCTTTGTCCACGCCGGAGGCACCATCGTCGAAAAGGAGCTGGCCGCCGGCGAAACACTGCGAGTTGATACCGGCTGTCTGGTGGCGCTGACCGCTTCAGTCAACTATGACATCGAATTCGTCGGCAACGTCAAATCGGCTATCTTTGGCGGCGAGGGTTTTTTCTTTTCCAACCTGCGCGGACCTGGGCACGTCTGGCTGCAATCGCTGCCGTTCTCACGACTGGCTGGCCGTATCTGGGAAGCGGCACCGCAGACCGGAGGCGGAGGTCAAGATGAAGGTTCGGCCCTTGGTAGCCTGGTTAATATTCTTAAACGGTAAGAGTCCAGCAAACAGCAACGAGTGGGTTTCTCCCTAAGGAAACCCACTCGTTGCCAATCCCAACCATCACCGCTGCTCCTCAATGAAGGCCTGTATTTCCCTACTGACACCAAGCTGCCTGGCCAGCTCGTTCAACCAGGCCCGTTCGGCCTCGGAATCAATCTCGATGGCGGCAACAGCCAGCATATACATGGTTTTCGCCACCGAAGGATCGCTGACACCAGCGGTCAGGGCTTCAAGGCTTTTGGGTTGATGCAACTCACCAAGCAGAAACATCTTTTCTTCCTGGTTCAGATCCGCACCCCGCAGCTTATCTAGCACCGCCCGCTCTTCTTCGGCATCCATGGCGCCGTCGGCATGGGCAGCGGCGACCATCACCTGAATCATGCGGACTGCTAGCTCAGCACCAGCGAGACCGCCAGTGGCTGGAGCACTCATCGGCGAGGATATGACCGGTGCACCGCTTGGCATTGGTGGCGGCGGTGAGGGAGCAGTAGCCTGAAACCCACCCGGAGGCGGAGGAGGTGCACCCGTGCCGAAGGATCCGGAGCCGGGTGGAGGCGGAGGTGCCTGGCCCATTCCTCCGGTTTGACTTTTCTGCTCCTGCTGCTGTTTCAAAATTTCGAAAGCACCGACGCCGAGACCAATCATGGTCATCAACCCGCTACCAGAGCCAAGGCTGCCCAGTATTGACTTGTTTCCACCACCCCAGGAACCACTACCTTTGCCCACGACCTCGCCGACTATTTTCCCCAACAATTTTTCCGCATCAAACATGGATTCACCCTCATGGAGGTTTAATCTCCGGCGGACTCCCAATTGAACCGGTGTCCGCCCTTTCGTTTCTGTCTATGGTTTCGCAACTTTTACTTCGCCCGACCAAAAAATTCGGTAACTCCGTCATCACGAAAAATTCGGCTTGTCTCCGTCCCTTGCCGTGCCGTATAATATCTTAAAAATCCTTTAACCATTTCTTGCCCATGCTCGCACCTGCCACCACCAACACATCGTTTCTTGCCACCTATGACCGCAGCGGACGGGTGCCCTCCCTCCTCCAGTCAGAACCGGCACGGCGCATCGCACTTGTCCCTGATAAAAGTAGCACAACAACTGAAAATCCCAAAGATAAAGTTACCTTATCAGAGGGAGGCATTGCGAAATCACGGCAGATGGACGCCACAGGAACCGAGGAAGCGTCAACAGCAGCCGCAGGCAAAATCAGCACCGAGGAAGGGGCCGATAGACAACGATCCGGGGTCCAGGAACTCTCCGCCGCCGAGGCAAAGATAACCCAACAATTGCAAGACCGCGACCAGGAAGTCAAGACCCACGAAATGGCCCACTTGGCCAGCGCTGGCCAATATGCCCGGGGTGGTCCCACCTATTCCTACCAACAGGGGCCCGATGGTCGACGATATGCCGTTGGCGGTGAAGTGCCGATCGATGTCAGCCAGGAAAAAACGCCGGAAGAGACCATTCAAAAAATGCAGGCCGTCAAACGCGCTGCTCTGGCACCGGCTGATCCTTCATCTGCGGATCGCAGTATCGCCGCTTCCGCCACCGCCTTGGAAAGCCAAGCCCGCCAAGAACTGCAGAGCGAGCAGGCAAACCCTGCCCAAGGGCAAACGGAACAACAAAGTACTTCGGAGACCAACAACGAAGTTCCTGACCAAACCAACGAAAAAGCAGCCTTCGCCACCCGTCGTAGCCCGGCCCTGCACATTGTCGCCTGAGCGATTCCCATCTCATCCTCTCCTCCACTAACCGACACCGAATCCGATGACGCCAACAAGCGACTACCTCGACGATCTTTTTTCTTATATCAACCAAGCACCGACCTCGTATCATGCAGTGGCCAGCAGTGTAAACATCCTCAGCGGCCAGAGGTTTCAACGCCTGCACGAAGGTGAGGCATGGGGGACACTCGGGCCTGGCTCCTACTTCGTCATCCGCAACGACGCCAGCCTGGTAGCCTTCACCCTGGCCCATAGCTCGCAATCCGGAAGGCCATTGCGCATGGCAGGTGCCCACACCGACAGTCCCGGTCTGAAGATCAAACCAAATCCTATGCAGTTACGGCATGGCTCTGTGCAGATCGGAGTCGAAATCTACGGCGGCGCCCTTCTTGCCCCCTGGTTTGACCGGAATTTGTCCATCGCCGGACGGGTCAGTTGGTGCCGGAACAGCGGTCCCCTGCACTGCAGCCTGATCGATTTCCAACGCCCGGTGGCAACCATACCCAGTCTGGCCATTCACCTGGACCGCGAAGTCAACAGCAAGCGGAGTATTGACAAGCAAACCGACCTTGTGCCTCTGCTGATGCTCTCCGGCGAATCATCGCCTCCGGATTTTCACACCCTCCTTGCCAGCGAGCTCTCTCGCCAGGACCCGACCGCCGCCGATGCGACGATTCTCGCCTTTGACCTGTTCCTCTACGACACCCAGCCGCTTTGCCGGGTTGGGCTAAACAACGAGTTGATCACCGGTTCCAGGCTGGACAACCTCCTCTCCTGCCATGCCCTTGTTCAGGCGCTCGTGCAGGCCGAGACCCAACAAAACCGCCTCATCGTCCTTAATGACCACGAAGAGGTGGGCAGCGTTTCCACGGCTGGGGCACAAGGCCCCTTTCTCAAAAGTGTGCTGGAACGTATCTACCCCGACTCTGCCCTCAGGCAACGGGCCATCGCGGGCTCGCTCTTCGTCTCGGTGGATAACGCCCATGCGGTCCATCCCAACTTTGCCGGCAAACATGACCCAGACCACTTGCCGCTGCTCAATCGGGGCCCGGTCATCAAAATGAACGCCAACCAGCGCTATGCCACCAATGCCTTGACCGCAGCCCTGTTCCGCCAGTTCTGCACAAATGCGAAGGTACCCTGCCAGCAATTCGTCATGCGCAACGACCTGGCGTGCGGCTCCACCATTGGCCCCCTGACTGCCGCCGAGATCGGTGTTCCCACTGTTGACGTCGGAGTGCCGCAACTGGCCATGCACTCAATCCGCGAAACCGTCGGCCATCTCGACGGCTGGTATCTGTTGCAGGCCATGGCCACCTTCTTCTCTGAAGAGGATGAACGGATCCGCTGCCCGGAAATCGCTCTTTAGCCAAGAGACACTCCTTCGCTGCCTCTCTGCAGCGCTCTTCAAAGTGCCTCCACGCACTCCGCAATAGATTTCCCCCCTTTGCCCTTCTCCCCAGGGACCAACGACCCGCATTTCCTCTCGACGACCCACCGCACCGGCTGCTAAATTCATTTAAAATTATTTAAGTATTTAAAAATTAATTTTAAATGAATTTTTGTTGCCTGGATTGCTGAGTCACGGTAATACTTCTCCGATTGCGACTGATCAGTAGAGCGGCCGGAAAACAACCCTCCGACCTATTCCTGACTTGCCCCTTTTGCCAAGCAATCAAAAACAGAACCAGGCCCCCTCTTCAGCCTGACCAGAGGATCACCCAACCACAAGAGAAAGCACTGCATTCCAAAAAAGAGGCTCCTTATGTCGATCGCCACCAGAAAACTCCAGATCCTGCACATTCTCTCGCAAAATCTGAAAAATCCCAACCCTCAACTGGTTAACTCCAACGACATTGCCAATCAACTCAATCTCAGCCTGCCCGAAACCCATCTCTTGCTCAAGGTACTCAACGACATGGGCGTCATCGAAAGCAACGTGGACAACCAGCTCTCTCTCATTACCCAGAAAGGGATGCACTATCTGGAAAAACAAACCACCCATTAACGCATTTGGCCCCACACCATGCCAGACAACCATCACCAGAGTTACGATCATTACATCAAGGCCTTGATGGACATCAGTCAGGCCGTCACCTCGGATCTCTTTCTCGAGGATGTCTTCAAGCTGATCGTCATGGTGGTGGCCAAAGTCACAGGGGTCGACATCTGTTCCCTCTGGCTGGTGGACGAGAACTCCAACCCGCCGAAAATCCGTCTCAAAGCCACCCAGGCCATTGAACCGGAATATATGATCGATCGCTCTCTGAATCTGGATGAGGGGGTCGTGGGGTATGTTATCTCCACCCAAAAACCCCTGGTCATACCGGACGTGTTGCAGTGCGAGATTTTCAAGGAAAAGGAGATGGCGAGAAAGTTGGGCCTGGTTTCCATGGTGGGTGTACCGCTCCAGGGGAAAAAGGAAAAGATCATCGGGGTGCTCAACTGCTTCACGTCCGTTCCCCACGAGTTTTCCAAAACCGACATCAACCTACTCACCACAGTGGCCAATCAGGCGGCCGTCGCCATTCTCAACACCGAACTGATCATCAACACCAAGATTATTGAGGAGGAGTTGAAGGCACGAAAAAAAATTGAGCGCGCCAAGGAAATCATTATGGAGCGACAGTCACTCAACGGTGACGATGCCTATCGTTGGATCAGAAAGCGGAGTATGGATTCCCGCAAAACCATGCTGGAGGTGGCCGAAGCCATTCTCCTTTCGAATGAACTCTATTAGCCCCCGCCTGCTTCCACAACCAAATGCAGTGGTCGAGACCAGAGAAAGAACACTCGACATTGACTTATGTATTGACATATAAATTAAGTTATAATAAATTCTAACTAGCAAACTGAACCCACAACGGCGTGCGTTCGGTTCAATTTTTCGATACCATGACAAGACAAAGGCGTCTGTCCCCCTCTTCCAGGGACAGACGCCTTTTTTTGTCGGCACATACGCCTGCACAATGGTAACTGCAGGTATTTTAATCAAAAAACAAGAGGGTAATTATGCGCTTTGCAAAAAGTAACGATGTTTTGGGCACCACCAACAGAGGAAATCCAGCAGAATCGGGCCTGTGTACCCTGTGCCGCGCCGATTGTATGGGCCAGTGTGAGACCTGGAAATCGAGCCTCGTCGGCCGAAAACTCCTATACCCGCGCGACTTTGGCACTGTCACGGCTGGGGCTAATAACACCACCCATGTGGGCGTTTCCTACAATTCCTTGCGGATCCAGGGATACGCCTATGGCGCCCATGGCATGGCCCAAGGTCTTTCCAATGATGCGGACAACTGTATCTTCCCCAATGTCGACCTGACCACGGAATTCGGCAACGAGGTCAAGACCAAAAGCAAAATCCCCCTGATGACCGGTGCCTTGGGCTCGACCTTCATCGCGGCCAAGTACTGGGATTCCTTTGCCATTGGCGGCGCACTGGTCGGTATTCCGATCGTGGTCGGTGAGAATGTGGTCGGCGTCGACAAGGCCTCTGAGATCAATAACGGTAAAATCACCAAGGCTCCTGAACTGGACCGCCGCATTGACACCTACCTGCGCTACCAGGAAGATTTTGGGGCGATCATCGTCCAGCTGAACGTCGAAGACACCCGAAATGGCGTGGCTGAATATGTGGTCGGCAAATACGGCGACCGTTGCATCGTTGAATTGAAATGGGGCCAGGGCGCCAAAGATATCGGCGGCGAGATTCAGGTATCCAGCATCAAGTATGCCCAGTTCCTCAAAAATCGCGGCTATATCGTTGACCCTGATCCGACTTCGCCTGAAGTCCAGATGGCCTATGAAAAAGGAGCGATCAAATCCTTTGCCCGTCACAGCCGGCTGGGCGGCACCAATCTCGATTCCGTTGAACTGGTCCGCGAGGATTTCATGAAGTCGGTTGATTACCTGCGCAAAATCGGCTTCAAACGCATCTCGCTCAAAACCGGCTCCTACGGCATGGAAGAGCTGGCCATGGCCATCAAATTTGCCACCGACGCCAAACTGGACCTCCTCACCATCGACGGTTCAGGCGGCGGCACCGGCATGAGCCCCTGGAACATGATGCAGAGCTGGGGTGTGCCTTCGATCAACCTCCATTCCAAGGCCTACGAATACGCCAGCATCCTGGCCGCTCAGGGAAAACGGGTGGTCGACCTCTCCTTTGCCGGCGGTTTCGCGCTTGAAGACAGCATCTTCAAAGGGATCGCACTCGGCGCCCCTTTTACCAAGCTGATCTGCATGGGACGCGGCATCATGATCCCAGGATTTCTGGGCGCCAACATCGAGGGTGCACTGCATCCGGAAAGAAAGGAAAAGCTCAACGGCAACTGGGATAAACTGCCGGCCAGCATCAGCGCCATGGGTGGAACGCCGGAAGAGATCTTTGCCTCCTACTACGATGTTCAGAAAAAAGTGGGCAAGGATGAAATGAAGAATATTCCGTACGGGGCGATCGCCATGTGGACTATGGCGGACAAACTGGCCTGCGGCCTGCAGCAGTTGATGGCCGGAGCAAGAAAGTTCCAACTCAACAAAATTACCCGCAATGATCTGTTTGCCGGCAACCGGGAAACAGCGAGTGAAACCGGCATCACCTATATCACCGATGCCAAGGATGAGAGCGCCAAAAAAATCTTGGCCGCTTGATGCACCACCTTTTCATTGCCGGGCAGGGGCAACCTGCCCGGCAATGAAAAGCAATTATTTGATTTTCAACCACAGTAGCTCGGCAGCGTTTTCGCCGACATTCTCCCACTGCTCCGGAATCTGCTTGGTCAGATAGACGAAATCACCGGTTCCCGCCTCGTGCCTCTGCCCATCTACCCACAGGGCGAGTGTTCCACTCACGACATAGCCCATTTCTTCGCCCTTGTGGCTGAAAAAATGATTCACCAGCTTACTGCCCGGCTCGATCTTGAGAAGGTAGGGGTCAACGCTTGCGTCCTTCGTGTCCGGCGGAAGCAGCCGGGTCCCGGAAATTAACCCCTTGGGCGCCTTTTCCAGGCTGACGCTCACGCCCTCGCTGCCGCGATAGACACATCCCTGCCGGTCGGTTGTCAGATCTTCAAAAAAAGAGGCCACCTCAACTGACAAGCTCTCGGCCAAACGAAACAGGGCCGGGATGGACGGATAGATAAGGTTTTTCTCAATCTGGGAGATACTACTGGGGGTAACGCCGGTCTTCTCGGCCAGCTCTTTTTGACTCAGACCCTGTTTTTTGCGCATCGCCTTGATTGTACCGCCAAGATCGAATCGTCCCGGCAGGGTCTTCGGCAGGTCGAAGGCGATCTCCGCCTCCTCGCAACTGAAGGATTGTGGGTCGTTGAGAAACTGCGAATTGCGTTTCTCCGCCTTGAGAATCTTCAGCGCCGGCTGGCTATTTTTCACCGACAGGTCGATGGCCACCTGAGCGATCTTGTTGATATTGGCCTTCAAGCGGCTGGTATGGGCGCTTTTCTCGACAATCCAATAAGCGATGGTGTCGAGTTCGTAGAGCCGGGGACAGGTCCGGGCGTAAAATTTGGTTACCTGCTCCTCGCCACCCCAGAGATCCTGCATGCCGGTGAGACTGTCCATGATGAAACGGATATCGCCGGAAAGATTGCCGTGTAGGCCATAAATGGCTTCTCCCACCTGAGCAGGATTGGCAGGATCGTTGACTCTGATCACCTGATACGGCCACTGGGCGCCGTCCTTCTCGTAGAATCTATTAAAAACCTCGGAGCGATTCCCTTTACCGTTGGTGAAGCAGTCGAGAATGGTGAAGTTCTGGCTTTCGGCCAGCGGCCCGAGAAAAGAAACGACGTTTTTTGGAGAACGATCAAAGCTGACGTAAATCGTCGGTTTTTTGAGCGCCAGCGATTCGCGAATAAAATGGACGCAGAAGGTGGCGGAAAAGCTGCCCGCATCCTCGTACCAGAGGACATTGTCACCGATATAGAGACCGCCGAGCAGACTATCGAGCTGTGGAATCCCCGACGACACCCGTTTCTTTTTCATGGCATCCATGCGTCCCTCCCCAATCACTCTGAGGCATGCGCCATGACCCGCATGTAGTCGTCATGTCGTTTCATGCGGTCATCGAGCAGCTTATTCTCGGCAAAACCACAGCTGTGCTCTTTGCAATAAGCCCCCTTAGTGATCGAATTGAGCACCATGGCCGGGATGTCGTAATGATGGATAGTGGCAAACTTCTTCACCTTGCCCTCCTCAATGATCATAATCCGGTTCATGCGTAGACTATCATCCGTATTGTTGAGGTAGCGGAGCTTCTGAAAACTCCTGCGGCCGTGCTGACCGGGCGGGAGATGATCGCTCACCAAAATGATCAAACTCTTGGCATCGAGCGTGAGTAGGCGATTGACATAGTCGGCCACCGCCTCGGAACGATAAAACATTTGGTTGGCGGCCCGTTCAAGTTGCGGATCTTTGAAATCGGAAATCATCTTCAACAGTTGCGGCCGTTTTTCCTCGTTGAGGAGATGAGGGAAATGCCCATATATGGTCAGAACGTAATTAAACAGCGGCGGCCCGTCGTTGTCCTTGAGAAAAGGGGTGATAAAATCGATATTCTGAGAAAAGATAGTGCCATCAAACATATATTCCTTTTCGCCCGAAGTGTCGCCCTTGGCCAGGTAGGTATCACTGCCGTTGGCATATTCGCGGGGAAAAAACATCTTGGCAAACCCCACTCCTCTATAGGCGGTGGGAGCATTAAAAAAGCTCGGATTATAGGCATTGGAGGCCATGGTCTGATAGCCGGCCAATTGCAGCGTACCCGGCAGGCAGTGGGCGGCCGATCCGGTGAAACTGTTAAATTCCACCCCCGACATCTCCTCAAAGGCGGGGGCGCCACACAAGATCTCAAATTCCGCTTGGGCGGTTTTGCCGCCGACCACGGGGGAAAGCGAAAAACCCATCTTATTGCCGAAAAGCTTCTTGAAATTGGGGTGAAACGGGTCCTTGGTGTAGGTGGCGCCCTTGAACAGCGTCGGGTCGAGAAAGCTCTCCATCACCACCAAGTGGACATTGCGCTTATTGCCATTGGTCCGAATCCAGCCGGCCAGTTGTTGGGCCTGCTCATCGTACTGGGGGCGATTGCGAAAAGTCTCGGTCTTGACCCGCATAAGATGCCGTTCGGCCTCCCGGAAAAGCAGCATCATAAAGCGGCCGTTGTTTTCCGCGCTGTCCGCATCGGACCAGTAGACTATTTCCTCGCCCACCTTCCGGTAGGTGCTGGTGTACTGTTCGGGAAAATAGACGGCGGCACAAATCAACAGGGCGGGCGGCAAGGCCCCTGCAATAAGAACCACGAACCGGCGATAATTGATGGACCAGAGAAAAAAGCCCAGCGGAAGCACGACAAACACCAGTAACATGGCGATATACGGCCACGACAGCACCCTGAACAACTCTGGAACCTCGGACAGTTCGGCGAACCGAAAGACACTGCTGTACATCAGAAAATAGATATCCTGGCCAAGATAGGCCAAGAACAGCGGCACCGCCGCCAATAGCGCCTGCCAGCGGGAGGGCCGCAGGATCATATTGAAGTAACAGTAGAAATAGAACAGCAGAATCAGCTCCAGGTACTCTCTTTTCAGATAGACTCCCCTGAGTTCGTCCAACTGAAATAACCACATTGACTGGACCTCAATGGCGCCAAACATGCCGCCCAGGCCACCCAAGGCAAGGATGATTAGGGAGTATGCGTACACACCGAGAAGAAAGACAGTATAACGGTTAAAAAGCAGATACGCGGTTCTATTGGCAACAAAACGCGCTTTCAGCGCAAGAGTTGCGGCGATGCAAGTGGCAGCCATGGACAATCAGATAGGACGACAGGTGAATGGAAGAGGTTCGGAGGACGAAAAAGAGTCGATCACACTTCAGACATAAGCTCTTTATCAAGCACAAACATTATCATAACGGAAAACTAATCCGTCAATATATTTCTCCTACCACCACATGGTACCCTAGCGCCTTAATAAATAGCATTCGTGAAAATATTCCTTACCCTTCTTGAGTGCCATAAAACACTAAATTTCGCTCTCATTAGGGTTCCCCAAAGATGCTCGTCAGAATGCTTGCAGGGGATCTTTTGCCGCGAACAGCTCCATAGTCGCCGCTGGTTCGACCCGCTGCGTTGCGCTTACCCATGTACACACCAACCCATTTCACACCATCAGAAAGACACCAAGACACTCCTCACTAGCCCACAACCACCATCGAGAGGCACAGCGGCTGAACCCGAAGTTGCAATCCGGAGCTTGGGGGACAAGAATACCAGAAACGCTCCTCGTTATTTCAACTGCCCCACTGAACCTGTTTGACAAGCAAGCGTCAGTTCAGTATTGGTGAGCACCTGGTTTTAAGACCGTTCTCTTTCCTCCTGTTTCCCACACAAAGGACCGATCACATGACCAACACGCTCATCCAACGCACAGCCTCGGCCTATGACTATCCCCTGCTGATTAAAAACATGTTCCTTGCTCCGGTCGTCGACAATCCTGACCAGGAGATTATCTACCGCGACCAGCTCCGTTCCACCTACAGCGAAATGCGCCGCCGCGTCTGCCGCCTGGCCAATGCCCTCACCGCCTTGGGCGTCAAACCGGGCGACACGGTTGCAATGATGGACTGGGACAGCCACCGCTATCTTGAATGTTTTTTCGCCGTACCGATGCTCGGCGCGGTCCTGCACACCATCAATGTCCGGCTTTCCCCGGAACAGATTCTCTACACCATTGATCACGCCGAGGACGATTACATCCTGGTCAACGACGAGTTTCTGCCGATCATCGAACAGATCAAAGGGCGTATCGATACGGTCAAGCGCTATGTCCTGCTCACCGATCTCGACACTCCGCCCCAGACCTCAATTCCTCTGGCTGGCGAGTATGAGGCCCTGCTGGCCAAGGCTGCCAGCACCTTCGATTTCGAGGATTTCGACGAAAACACCCGGGCCACCACCTTCTATACCACCGGCACCACCGGCATGCCCAAGGGCGTTTACTTCAGCCACCGGCAATTGGTGCTGCACACACTCGGCAACCTGGCAGCGCTGGGTACCCCAATGACCCAGGGCAGGCTCCACCAGCAAGATGTCTATATGCCCTTAACGCCGATGTTCCATGTCCATGCCTGGGGCTTGCCGTATGTTGCCACCTCGCTCGGCATCAAACAGGTGTATCCGGGCAAATACGCTCCGGGCTCGATCTTGCAGCTGATCGCCCGGGAAGGGGTCACCTTTTCCCACTGCGTGCCTACTATCATGCACATGCTGATCAATCACCCCAGTTTCGAGGAGATCGACCTATCCCGCTGGAAGGTAATGATCGGCGGATCGGCGCTGACCAAGGTGATGTGCCAGAAAGTGCTGAGCCGCGGCATCGACGTCTTCACCGGCTACGGCATGTCCGAAACCTGCCCGATCCTCACCATCGCCCATGTCAGCCAGGAAGATTTGGCAGCAGACGATGAGGTCACCGTGCGCTGCAAGACTGGCCGTCCTATCCCATTGGTGCAGTTACGGCTGGTAGATGAACAGATGAACGATGTGGTCCGTGATGGCGAACAGGTGGGCGAGCTTGTGGTCCGCGCCCCCTGGCTGACCCAGGGGTATCTCAAGGATCAGCGTAATTCAGAAAATCTGTGGAAAGGCGGTTACCTCCACACCGGCGACGTCGCCAATATCAACAATGAAAATTATGTCAACATCACCGATCGCATCAAAGACGTGATCAAGACCGGCGGCGAATGGCTCAGCTCGCTGGAACTGGAAGATGTCATTGGCCTCCATCCCTCAGTCGGTGAAGTGGCGGTAATCGGCATGAACGACAAAAAATGGGGGGAACGGCCCCTGGCTCTAGTGGTGCCGAAAAAAGATGCAACCATGCCCACACCTCGGCAACTGGTTAGCCATATCAATCAGTTCATTGACAAGGGACTGCTCTCCAAGCAGGCCATGCTGCTCAAGGTCAAGGTGGTCGAGGCCATCGACAAGACCAGCGTCGGCAAGACCGACAAAAAGACCCTGCGGGTCAAATATCTGCCCTGAACAAATATTTAACAGCGCCGGACACCGGGCCGGATTGAACTGATCAGCAAGAAGAGGGGCGCCATTTGAGGTGACGCCCCTCTTCTCCTTTCATGGACCGGCAAGCAGTAAGGAATAAAAAAAGCCGTCGTCAAGCCCGGCGCAGATGCCCGTAAGGGGGCAAGGTCTGAATTCGCGAGTCAGTGCGAGGACCGCCAAGGGTGAAATGATAGAGATCCTGGAAACGGATTTCGTTTAAGCCGCACAACGCATGAACGGCATCGTCAAAAAAACAACCGATGCCCGTACCCCGCAACCCCGCCGCCTCGGCTTCCAGGTAGAGAGCCTGACCGATCCATCCCGGCTTCCCAGAACAGACGGCGATACCACCAGGTCCCGGCGCTCAGCGCCGCGTCGAATTCCGCCAGAGGCAAATGCACCTCCGATTCACTGGAAAACGGCGGAACGGATCGGGTTGGGCCGCTCAGTCCATCTGGTCAGGTCCCTTAGCGTAGCGGTCCAGATGATGCTTGCTCCGCTGATGATAACCGGCAACGCGTTCGCATGCCCTCTCGTGGCCAGCCTCTTTTTCCATGTGCTGTCCTCCGCTTTCGTCCCCCTTCAGGGCTGGCAGAACAGGGCGTCGCACTTGGCTTCATCGCCCAGCCGCAGGGAAATGGCGGCCAAGGCCTGGTCCTCGGTGGCAAAAATATTGGCCTCCCCGACAAATCCGAACAACCCGGTGGCCCGCATCACATCAAGCACCTGCTTCTTCAACCCGGAAAAAACGATTTCCACCCCCGATTGCTGCAATTGCGCCACCATATTATGGATCATTTCCTCTCCCGAGGAATCAATAGAGTTGATGGCGTCCCCGACCACGAGCAGATACTTGGCCTCTCTATGATCTGCCATGGCGCCGAGTACCGCATCCTCAAAATGGGCGACATTGGCGAAATAGAGCGAACCGTCAAATCGTATGACCACCATCCGCGTCGAAGTGGCAAGGTCGGGATGGACCTTGGTATCCCGCAATGTACCGTCACAATGGCGGCCGAGGATGGCGACGCGCGGCGCCATTGTGCGGTAGAGATAGTGTCCGATGGCCAGGGCTGCGCCGATCATGATGCCCTTGTCGAGATGAGGCGCGGCCAGCATGGTGACAACAAAGGTGATCAGCGCAACGATGCCATCAGGCCGGCTGGCTTTCCAGGTATGCTTGAACGCCTTAGGGGTAACCAGCCCGGCTACCGCCAGCAGAATAATCATCGCCAGCACGGCCTTGGGCAGATGATGGATGAGGGGGGTGAAAAACAGCAGAGTGACAGCCACAAAAAAACCGTTGAACACCATGGCCAGTCCGGTCTTTGCCCCGGCCTGCAGGTTAATGGCTGAACCGGTGAAAGAGCCGCATGCCGGATACGCTTGAAAAAAGGAGCCACCGATGTTGGCTATCCCCTGGCCGATCAGCTCCTGGTTGGGGTCGACACGCTGTTTGGCCTTGCCGGCCATGGCCTTGGCCATGGAGATGGATTCCATAAAGGCAACCAGGGCTATGACCAGGGCCGCGCTCAACAGTTGGAGCACACCTTCAATGCTGATAGCGGGCAGACGGAACGAAGGCAGACCGGAAGGAATCGTGCCGACCACATCGCCACCGCCGATCAGCTTCATATCCCCCTTCTCGATCTTCTTGATGTGCCACTGGCGGCCATCCGTTTGCAGATCAGCCGGAGCCTGGCCCATCTGATAGAGAACGGCGGCCCGGCCTTCCTCTACCTTACCCCGGACAAAATACAGCTTCCGGATACCGCGCAACCGGCTGCGGTTTTCAACTTCAAGAGCCTTGATGTCGAGATCCAGCAGATCGAGCCGATAGCGCAGATCAGCTGCCGCCCGGGAGCCCTGTTCTTTCTCTGCCTGCCGTAATCGTGTGGAGAGGCTGGTATAGCCAGCGCTCAGTTCATCAATCCGCTGGGCGGTATCATTATAGCCCTTGACCATTTCCCTGGCCTCCGGCGTGGCGATCTCGGTTATTTTTCCGGTGGCATTGTGTTCAAAACCGGCCAAGGCGCTCAGCAGGGTAGTGACGGCTACGACGATCAGGACGCCGGGCTTCGCCAGAGTCGATATCTTTTTCACGACCAACATCAGCGCCAGACTGAAGACCGACATGACCAGGGTGGGCAAGTGCACCAAAGGCAGATATCCGAGCATTTCCCAGATATCCTTGAGAAAAAACTCGCTGCGGCCCTTGGGAATCCCTAGCAGCAGGTCCACTTGAGAGAGGCCGATAATGAGGGCCGCCGCATTCATGAAACCGAGAATAACCGGATGAGAGACAAAATTGACAGCACTGCCGAGCTTGACCACTCCAAGAACGAGTTGGACACAGCCCACCATGAGGGTGAGCAGCAGCGCCAAGCCGATATACTCTTCGGATCCGGGAATGGCCAGAGGTGTAACGGCAGCTGCGGTCATGAGCGAGACGATGGCCACTGGCCCGGTGGCCAACTGCCGCGACGAACCCCATAAGGCCCCGAGGACAGCAGGGACCAAGGCTGTGTAAAGGCCAAACTGGAGAGGGAGACCGGAAAGCTGGGCATAGGCCATGGCCTTGGGTACCAGCACCAAAGCACCGATGATTCCGGCGATCAAGTCGCCGCGCAGAATAACTATGGAGAGGGGAAACCAGGCAAGAAACGGAAAGAAGCGCACAGCCAGTTGAGTTACCATGAGACGAGATCCGATGGAAGGGGTTCATTGGCTTGAGGAAAGAGCCGAAGCGGCATCAGGTGGTCACCACCAGCACCGCGCAATGGGCCCGGCCGATGACATTCTCGGTGACGTGCCCCTTGAGCATCTTGGCCACCCCCCCTTTGCCCCGGCCCCCGAGGAGGATCATATCGGCGCGCCGTTCACGGGCCGCCGCAACGATCATCTCCACCGGGTCGCCCACCTCCACCAGGGAATCACAGGAGAGAGGCATTTCCTCCCGGTGAGCCTGGGCGCAGACCTCATCGACCAATGCCTGGGCCGGCAACCGTTCACCCTCACGCCTCGCCACGGCCATGACCGTCATCCGTTGGAGCGTGGTGCAGGTCCGCCCCAGACTCAAGGCCTCTTGCGCCGCCCGGCGGCTGTTGGGGAAATCATTCACAGCCAGCAGAATATGGGAACCGGTGATAATGAAATCCTTGGGCGCCACCAGCACTCGGGGAAAGCCTTGGGCTATCACCTTGGCAGTCATCTTGCCTACCAAAAGTGACACGCGGCCGGTCCTGCCGTGGCGCCCCATGAGAATGACATCGGCCTGGCGCAACCGGGCCTGTTCGACAATAGTCTTCTCCGGCTTGGTGGAACCGATCACTACCACCTCGACCTCCACCCCGCTGTCTCTTGCCATGATGCGGATATGGTCAAGATGCGGCGCCAGTGCCTCCCGGCCTTGCCTGACCGCGAAATTGGCGGCACCGATCGATTCCGCCTGAGCATTGACCACATGCAGGACAATCACTCGGGCACGGCAGGCCTGGCCAAAAAAAATGGCCTCCTGAATGGCGCCCTCGCTGAAATGGGATCCATCCGTAGCCAGCAGCAAGGTCTTGGCCTCGCCGAGGAGACTGGTGGAAAATCGTTCCATGGAAACTCCTTGGGTAAGAGGTTGAACTACCAAAGTAAACTACCATCAATGCAAGGCCAAAACAAGCGGTCCTTGAACACCGGTGGTAGCCGGCAGAATGGTGAGGAAAGTCCTCCTGAGCACAAAGGAGGCAAGAAAAAGAATTGCCTTGCTCCGCACCGCAAGGCACAATGCTCGCATCTTCTGCAAGCAAAGAACTGATGCAGCTCCATTGCACTCATCCTCTGGAAATACACACTCCCATGAAATGGTTCAGCTTGGTCTTTTTCTGTTTTTTGTGCCTCGTCGTCTTCCTGGCAGACACCGGCAGGTTACCAGGGGCCTTGCGGGTCGTGTATGCCTTTCCGGGAGGGGATAAAGTCGGTCATTTCTTGCTCATGGGCGGTCTCAACTTCCTGGTCAACATGAGCCTGCCGGTGCGTTGGGCCGTCACCAGACCTTTCGGTTCTCTCTTGGCCTCTGCTGCCGTTGCGATCCTGGTTACGGCCGAAGAGTTGGCCCAGATGTTGTTCACCACCGGGACCTTCTCCGTCGTCGACCTCGCAGCCGATTACGGCGGAATAGTGTGTTTCGGGCTGCTGGCCTACCGGTTCCAGATCATGAGAGCCAGCACGGTCACCCTGCCTGAGACCGGCTCTGAAAACCGATCTCAGGCAAAGAAATCACCGCTCCCCTGATCCCAAAAGCGTCTTCATGCTCTCAGGGCATACCAATCGATTTTCCTGGTTAGGTACATAATGGTTGCCAGGAGCAGAAAAAGACCCACCGAACCGGCCAACAGCGCATAATCCTGGTTCACGAGAAGGGTGTACAGATAGCCGTAAAGAAGCATGATAAAAGCGCCGACAATGGCCGAACGCCGTGAAGATTTGAGGATGGCCATGCAATAGCAACTCTCCAGGGCTACTATTGCCGCTGCCGCCAAAAAATAGGCCGCGGCAAACCCCATCTGTTCTGCAAGGGACAGTTCAAGGAGATAAAAAAGGCACATCCCGCCGCCCACCAAGAGGTATTGGAGTGCATGCAAACGAGTCTTGGTCAGCACCTCAATGAGCCACAGCGTGATAAAAGTGAGAGCAAGAAAGAGAAACTGATACTTGACGCTGCGCTCAGCCATCCGGTAGGTGTCAACCGGTTGGATAAAATTAACCCCAAACAGATCGCCGACAGCCTGTTGATCCGTATTAGGCTTGTCGATCCAATGTTGAGAGTATTTCCGGCCAAGGGAAGCAATCTGCCAGTTGGCGCGAAAGCTGGTGGTGTCAATAGTGTGCTCGATCGGCAGCCAGTCGCCCTGAAAACTCGGGTCCGGCCAGTTTGACACGATGGTAGCCGTCGTGTTCCGCCCCATTGGCGCAAAGAAAAGACCTCGGCTGCCTTGCAAGGAAAGCTGACACGAAAAGGTGAACGAGTCAGCCCCGAGTTTATCTTTCAGTGACACTTCTATGCCCTTGCCGGCTCCCAATATGTCCCGCGAGCCTGTCTGAAAATCGATTTTTTCTTCATTCCAGAGCAGGGACGCCTGATTGGTGATGGTCCGTGGATCGGAGATGAGCACAGTGAGCGTTGCTCTTTCCCAGAGGATTCGGGAGGGTTCCACCCCCAGATCCGAGAAATCCGGCCGATGAAACCGGCCGCCCAAGGTTATATCGACCCGATACACCGGTATTTCAAAGATCCCTCGATGGCGGAGCGAATTATCGGTTTGAGCGTCTATCCGCAAATCCTCGGCCAGGAAATGGGCATACTCAACAATCACCTCCTCCGTCTTGCTGCCTGGAAAGTTGGCGCCAACCGCTTCCCGCACCACCTTCCTCTCAAAAGGCACGGTAATGATCGGCCCGATAACAGACTGCTGCCGGCCCCACTTGGAGGCGATCTCCTCCATGGCCTGGCTGCTTCGAACCTGTCGCTCCCTGATGGTATCGTCGATTTTGTATATTGGGATCTGCAACAGCAGCATAAGAACGCAGATCATGACGATTTTAGTCATCTGTGAGCCCCGGAGAGAGCCGATCGGTTTTAATAATTCAGAATAACTGTTCTTTTTCTCCGCTTGTTCGTTTTGATGTGATTGCGATTCGTTTGTCGGGGTGGTGTTCATGGTCTTCTCCTGGAAAGAAATTAAAAGTGAATGACGATCGATTTACAGGAGAAAGATAGCAGGCCATTGTGAAGATTCTTTGAAGAGCGGAAGAACGTACGGTGAAAAGAAGCGTTGAATAGAAGAAGTCCAGCGAAAAAGCAGGAAGGTGTCAGGAGGGGAAAAGAAGTATCGCTCTCGCCCCCCCACCATGGCGATTTTCCAAGAGGACGCTCCCACCATGGAGGAGCATGATTTCACGCACCAGACTCAGGCCGAGTCCGGAACTTTTTTTCCCGGTATCAGGGCGATTAAGGGAGTAGAAACGTTCGAAGACCCGATGGAGGGCGTAATCGGGAATTCCTGGCCCCTGGTCTTCCACCGTCAGCTGGACGCCGTCACCAATCCTCTTGACCGTGGCCAGGATGAAACTGCCCCGTGGGGAAAACTCCAGCGCATTGTGGAGCAGATTCGACACGGCTTGTTCCACTAACATGGTTTCACCCTGCAGGAGAGCAGGGGCTTCTCCCTTGACTTGAATGGCAACGCCCCTGGCCAAGCCAATGGTGCCGAGGGTTTGAGCTGTTTGCTTAACCAATGTCAACAAATCGATCATCTCGCGCTCTTGCAGGGTTGGTCTGTTTTCGATGGCGGCAAGCAGGAGCAAGTGCTCAATCAAGCGCTGCATCCGTCCTATCTCGCTCTCGATGTTGCCGTGGAATCGCTCCCGACGCTCGGCAGGCATGGTTTCCCGCAGGAGCTCCACCGCACCCTGGATGGCGGCGATGGGACTTTTCATCTCATGGGTCAAGGATTGAACATAGTTTTCTATATAGTTTTTGCCTTCCAAGGCTGATCGCATTTCCTCAAAAGCCATTGCCAACTGACCCATCTCGCCACCGCCGAACAAAGGCAAAGGTTCACGGCCACCTCGGCTGACCGAGCGGGTATAGGCGATCAACCTTTCAATCGGCCGGGTGATCATGCTAGAGATCACCATGGTGACAATGACAACGGCGACGAATGTGAGCACGCCGCCGAGAATGATTTTATCCCGGGATTTTTCAACAAAGGCGTTGACGTTTCGGGTCGGTTTTCCCACGCTGACAACACCAACAATGGCTTCCCCCACTTTAATCGGGGCGGCCACATACATGATGCTCAACTTCGGATCCAGGAAGGGCTCGGAGGAGGTGCGGGTGCCGTACTTGCCCTGCAAAGTGAGCACAACATCATTCCAGCGGGAGTAATCCATGCCCTCGTCCCGGCCTATCGAGTCGAACACGACTTTCCCGGTGGCATTGGTTATATAAACCCGCAAATCCATCGTTGTTTTAATAAAATCGTAGATCGGCGCCGGCGTAATCTCCGAGGAGATATGGGCAAACATCTCCCGAAACAAGGTGACGTCAACTGCGCCGTTGCGCACCTGCGCCGAGGCGAGGGCTGCCAGCGCCCAAGCCGTGTCGACGAGAGGCTCCTCGGTGGAGGCCCGGAACTGGGGTTTTAAATCTTTCGTGATCCAGTAGACCAGGAGGAAAAAACCGATCCCCACGGTTGCGAGGATGGTAAGAAAGATGCGAACCCTGGTTTTCATGAGGGATCTTTCAGGGAATAGCCGACGCCGCGATGGGTGACGATCCATTCTTCGCCGGGCGAGAAAGCACGCAATTTCTGTCGGAGCGTTTTGATGTGGGTATCGACGGTGCGCTCAAGGCTCATGTCCGGCTCATCCCAGACCTTCTCCATGAGTTGTTCACGGCTATACACCCGACCTTGATTGAGCACCAGAACACGGAGGAGCCGATACTCATACCGTGAAAGTTCAAGCGGGCTTCCCTGGAAAGAGATGATGTATCGCGCCTCATCGACCACAAACGGACAACCCGGCAAAGACGCGGCCGGTTGTGCTGGCACGGTTCTGCCGGCGGTTCGCCTGAGCACGGCCCTCACCCTGGCGGTCAGTTCGCGAGGACTAAACGGTTTCACCACATAATCATCCCCCCCGATCTCAAGGCCGACGACCCGATCGATCTCGCTGTTGCGGGCCGTGACAAAAATAAGAGGAACTTCGAAACGCTTTCTGATTTCTTTGGCTAAGTCAAAGCCATTGATATCAGGAAGCCCGACATCGAGAATGACAAGATCGATCCCTCCCGCTTCCAGGACAGCAAGGCCTTCCCCGCCGCTTGCACGCCAGTGAGCGTTGTACCCCTCTGTCGAAAGGGCATAGGTGATGTTGTCTGCTATGGACGGTTCATCTTCAACAATCAGAATGTCAGGCATAGGTTTCACCCACGCTTCACGGACAGAAAGGAGGTGCTAGTTTTGGGGTTTAAAGAACAACACGCATGCACCAATCATTCTTGCCGCCACGCCCCCTCTGGATGTATTCTGGTCACCGAAATCATGGGCATCTTCTACAAACCCCTTTCTCTTCAGTCAACACCTTCCTGTTGGTGCAGAAGAACCGGCAGGAACCATGAAAGCCGTCCGCCGGAAAAGGTATATGAAAAAGGTCTTTTTTCTTAACAGTAGCCATCGTCATTGCTGCCGCTGGCATTCCGGTCCGCTTGTTACGTTCCGCAGCTTTTTTCTTGGTGTTTTTTCTTCCTCTGGACAAACCGGGGCCAGTTCTTCAAACGCATCCTTCCACTTGACATCACAAGACGACCGGTCTATTATCCGCCATGTCTTCAACAATCCGAGAACATATTCTAAGCTGCGGCGGCCGCATCATCCATCACAAAGGATTCACCGCTACCGGCTTGCAAGAAATTCTCCAGGCAGCAGAAGTGCCCAAGGGCTCCTTTTATTTCTATTTCAAAAGCAAGGAAGAGTTCGGGCTGGCCCTGGTGGACTATTATCAGGCCTGGTTTGCCGAACAGGTGCGCCCCATTCTTAAGGATGAAACCCGGCCGCCGCTTGATCGGTTGGCCGGATTCTTTCTCTGGTTCCAGCACTATTTTGAACAAGAGGGATTTATCAAGGGCTGCCCCATCGGCAATCTCACCCAGGAACTCGGCGATATCAATCCGGCCTTCCGGGAAAAACTCAAGGCCTCTCTTGATGGCCTGATCAGTTTCATCGCTCGACTGCTGCAAGAGGCTAAGGACCAGGGGCACCTGTCCGCCCGCCTGGAAACGGAGGCAACAGCGCGCTTCATTATTTCGGCCTGGCAGGGATCCTTGATCCGGATGAAGGCCGTTGCCGGCCCCGAACCACTGGATACCTTTCAAACCATGACCTTTGAGGTCTTGTTGGCATAGATTTTTCAATCCCATGCTGCCGCCAAGCCGCATCATTTCAATAGACGACCAGTCTACTACCAGGAGGAACGCTATGTTTATTCTCGATTATCAAACACCGGAAAAGGCAACAGCAAGCGTGGCCGAAATCTATGACCACTTCACCAAAAAGCGAAGCCCGGTTCCGGCGCCGCTGCAACTTATGAGCACCAGTCCAGGCTTGCTCAAGGTCTTCTTTGATCAAATCACATACTTTATGAACCATCCGGTGCTCACTTTTCCCCTCCTGGCCGCCATCCGGTTTCTCGCTGCTCAGGAGGTCTGTTTTGACCATTGCACCAACCTGAACAGACTCTGGCTGACCAAAACCGGGTTATCCGAACAGGACATGGCCGATCTGGCCGCCCGTCGCAACGTGGAGGCCTTCAGTGAGGCCGAGAACACTCTTCTGCTGATTGTTGCCAAGGTGTTGCGCAAGGAAAAGATCGCCGAAGCCGAAGTCCACCGCCTGCGCGATCTGGGCTGGAAGGACAGCGACATCCTTGATGCCTGCGCCCAGGGAACCAACATGATCGGCACTTCCTGCCTGTTTGCAGCCTTTAGCAAGCAGGAAGCGCCGTGAGAGATACAGCGACGAACTACTGTTCGGGCTTCAGTTACCCGGCACCACCGGCACTCCACCCTGAATCGCCTGGGGCAGAACAATGGTGGAAATGGAATTTTTCGGCGAGCCTTCGATGATCCTGTCGCTGTAGGTGAGATAGACAAGGGTGGAGCGCTTCTTGTCAAAGAAGCGTACCACCTGCATTTTTTTAAACAGCAGAGAGGTTGACTTCTTGAAGACCTCTTTGCCGTCATCCTTACCTGAAAGCACCCGTTCCGGCAGGTTAATCGGCCCGGTCTGGCGGCAGGAGATCGAGGCGTCCGAGGTATCCTCGGCCACCCCGATCGTCCCCTTAATCCCGCCGGTCTTAGCCCGGCTGACATAGCAAGTCGCGCCGTTGATATCAGGGTCGTCAAAAGCCTCAATAACAATCTTATCGTTGGCGCCGACAAACTTAAAGGTGGTGCTGACCTGGCCGATCTCCTCGGCCCCAACCGAGGTTGCGGCCAAAAACAGCAATCCGCACCACAGTCCCAACAGATGTTTTTCCCGCATAACCTACTCCTTCTTGGGTTTTGCCGCCGAGCGATTCAGGGCGCTGAGCAGTGATTTGATTGAGGCGACAATAATGTCCGTATCCACGCCGGCACCCCACCAGCTCTCCTCATCCTGATCGAGAATCTCAATATAACTCACCGCCTTGGAGGAACTACCGCGGGTCAGGGCGTGTTCGTGATACGAATTCAGCGTGAACCGCAACCCGAGACCGTCCCGCAGTGCGCTGCAGAAGGCATCGAGCGGGCCATTGCCTACAGCTTCAATGTTTTTTTCCGCGCCTTTGACCACCACCACCGCCGCTATCTCGGCAATCGAACTCTCCTCATCCTTATCAAAATGGCGTTTAAGAACATTGAAGGATTTCAAGTGGTAGCCATTACTGTTGAGCAGATATTCCTTTTCAAAGGTGTGAAAAACCATCTCCGCGCTCAGCTCGTCGCCATGGGCGTCCGAAACCTCCTGAATAACCCGGCCAAATCCCGGATGCATATCTTTGGGCAGTTTAAAACCAAACTCATGATCCATGATGTAGGCCACCCCGCCCTTGCCCGACTGGCTGTTAATGCGGATAATCGACTCATAGGTACGACCGACGTCCTGGGGATCAATCGGCAAGTAGGGCACCTCCCAGAGACCACTTTCGGTCAAATCGAGGGCGGTCATGCCCTTGTTGATCGCGTCCTGGTGCGAGCCGGAGAAGGCGGTGTAGACCAACTCGCCGGCATAGGGATGGCGCGGATGCACCTCCATTTTAGTGCAGCGCTCGTACACATTGATCACCCGGTTGATCCGCGACAGATCGAGGCCGGGATCAACCCCTTGGGTGAACATGTTGAGCGCCAGGGTGACGATATCGACGTTGCCGGTGCGCTCGCCGTTGCCAAACAAGGTGCCTTCCACCCGGTCGGCGCCGGCCATCAGGGCCAATTCAGTGGCCGCCACTGCTTCACCCCGGTCGTTGTGAGCATGGAGGCTGATCAGGGCGCAGTCGCGGCTTTTCATCTGGCGGCAGAACCATTCAATCTGGTCGGCATAGATGTTCGGCGTGGACATTTCCACCGTAGCCGGCAGATTGATGATCACCGGGTTTTCAGGGGTTGGCTCCCAGACGTCCATGATCGCCTCGCAGATCTCCAGGGCAAAATCAAGCTCGGTGCCGGTAAAGCTCTCCGGCGAATATTCGTAGCGGATCTTGGTTGCTGTTTGCCCCGCCTGCTCGCGGATAATCCGCGCCCCGGCCACCCCGAGATCGATGATCTCTTTGCGTCCTTTCTTGAACACGATATCGCGCTGCAGGGTCGAGGTGGAGTTATAGAGATGGACGATGGCCTCGCGAGCGCCTTGCACGGAAGCATAGGATTTCTTGATCAACTGCTCACGGGCCTGGGTCAACACCTGGGGTACTACCCCGTCGGGAATATGGTTACCGTCGATCAGCAAGCGAAGAAAATCGTACTCGACCTGCGAGGCCGAGGGAAAGCCGACCTCGATCTCCTTGAAACCGATCCGCACCAGAAGCTGGAACATCTCCAGTTTTTCCTCCAGGTTCATCGGCTGGACAAGGGCCTGGTTGCCGTCACGCAAATCAACACTGCACCAGACCGGCGCCTTGGTAATGATCTTGTCCGGCCAGGTGCGGTCCGTCAGCCGGACCGGCGGGTAAGGACGATATTTATGCAATTTTTCCTGATCCATATTCATCTCCTTCAACACGTCAAAAAAAAAGCCACGGTTTTGAAAACCGTGGCTTAAAGGTTCAGATTCGATTCGGCCCGTCAGGACAAACCACCCTTCCCTGCCACGGTTTTCCCGTGCAGTCGGCTTAGAAGAAGGAGAGCGAGTGTTTGTGTCATGATCCAGTCCATCGTTAAGGTTTTCCTCATAGTAAAGCCCCAGCCTTATTTGTCAAGCAAGAAAACCAGGAACTCCAGCACCTTTCCAGAAGAGTTACATTTCTCCGCGGAGGAATTTCTCCGCCAGATCGACATCGCGCTTGGAGCCGATGATTAACGGTACCCGCTGGTGTAGATTCCTGGGCTCGATATCGAGAATGCGCCGACCATCATCGGTGATCGCTCGCCCTCCGGCCTGCTCAACAATCATGGCCAGAGGCGCGGCCTCATAGAGCAGTCGCAGCTTACCCTCGGATTTTTCGCCGCTTTTTTTGTCACGGGTATAGAGGAAGATACCGCCCTTGATCAGGTTGCGGTGAAAATCGGCGACGAGCGTCCCAATATAACGCAAACTATACGGTCCCTTGCCGCCGTCGGCGTTCTTGATATAATTGACGAAATTGCGGGTGCTGTCAAACCAGTGGTTGGCATAAGCCTCATTGACGCTGTAATAGAGTGAGGCCTCGGGTATCTTAATATCAGGGTGGGAGAGGAAAAATTCACCGACGCTCGGATCCAGGGTAAAGCCATAGACGCCGGAACCCGTAGTGTAGACCATCACCGTCGAAGAACCGTAGATGATGTAGCCGGCCGCCACCTGCACGCTGCCCTTCTGCAGCAGGTCGCCCGCGTTGCCCTGCCCTGAGGGGCTGAGCCGACGGTGGATCGAGAAAATGGTGCCGATGCTGATATTGACGTCGATGTTAGTGGAGCCGTCAAGGGGATCAAAGGCAATGGTGTAGTTGCCTTCATAACCCTCCAGCACCGGGATAATATCGTCATCCTCCTCCGAGGCCATGACACAGACGTGACCGCACTGCTCCATCCGCCGCTTGATGGTTTGATTAGCGAAGACGTCGAGCTTCTGAACACTCTCCCCCTGAATGTTGGTTCGGCCCGACTGCCCCAGGATATCGGCCAGTCCAGCCATATTGACCTCAGCACTGATAATCTTGCCGGCAACAACCAGATCGTTGAGCAGACCGGTGAGTTCGCCGGTGGCCCCCGGATGCAACAACTGGTCATCCATGATTTGTCGGCTAACGGTAATTCCTTTTCGCTTGGCGAGCATCGTGTTCTCCTTGAAAATCATCTATTCTAAACCACCCCGAAGCATACGGGCATTCACCGGCGGCCATTTCTGGCTTTATCATCCATTGATTGATGCTGCTTTTACGAGGCTGATGAATCTTAATATCGGTTACTTACAAGCCGATACATTCATTCGGCGAAAGGTCTCAAAGCACCTGCCGTCATGCTGTCGAGTTTCCTCTATCATCCGTTGTACAACATAATCTCGAAAGTCCTTTTGCTGCTGCCCCGTCAAGAACGGGAGAAAAGGGACAAGACTGGGCTGATCGATCCACCGGACCATCATTAACTCATCCGAAAAGAAACGGTCTGCATTTTCTTCCCATACCAACGCATTATCAAACCCAATCTCGTCAACCAGCGCATGGTAGTCGTCAAGGGTCGGCATGTACCACGGCCATATGAATTCGACAAAGCTGGGTTGGAACTCATCTCGCGCCATCGCCTCCCGGACCACTTTGAAAAAATGGGCACAGTTCCCGTCACTAGCAAAATTGAAACGAATCCGACCGCCGTTACGTAACGCACGGTAAACATTTGAAAACAGTCGTTCGTGCCCCTTAACCCAATGAAGAGCAGCATTTGAGAAGATAATGTCGAACCGGTCAAGAAAATCAATATCATCAATATCCATCAGCAGAAACTGCAAATTACCGCAAGTTTTGCTTTGCGCAGCCTCAAGCATCCCACGGGATGCATCTACTCCTATCACCTCGCCCCTTGGGACTAAGTCCGCTAAAACCTTGGTCAACACGCCATCACCGCACCCAAGGTCAAGAATATGCTCATGCCCTTGCAGGGCTAACTCATTAATGAGTTGAGATCCCCATTCTTTTTGGTGTGTTGACGCCCCGCTGTACCCCTTGCCATCAAATTCGTGCGCCACAGCCAGCCCCCCTCCTTATTTTTTCTTTTCGGAAGAAAGCAACGACTTCCATTGACTTAGGCAGGCAACCAGGGTGCGGACACCGGTACCGGACGGCCCTTTGGGGATATACGTTTTTTCGGTGAAGTCCCAGGCGGTTCCGGCAATATCGAGATGTGCCCAGGGAGTCTCGCCGACAAACTCCTGCAAATAGCAGGCGGCGGTGATGGTGCCCCCACTCCGGTCGCTGCCGGCATTCTTGATGTCAGCCACCCGTGAGTCGATCTGCTTGCGGTATTCCGGCCCCAGCGGCAGCCGCCACAGGGGCTCCCCGACTTGGGCTCCAGCCTCAGTCAACTGAAGGGCCAGTTGATCGTTGTTGCTCAATAGGCCGGTGTAATGGTGGCCAAGGCCGATGATCACTGCCCCGGTCAAGGTCGCTAGATCAATCACGGCCTCAGGTTTATACACCTCGATGCCGTAGGCCAGGGCATCGGCCAGGATCAACCGTCCCTCGGCGTCGGTGTTGATAATCTCCGAGGTCTTGCCGCCGTAGTGACGAATGACATCGCCGGGCTTAAGGGCCGCTGAGCCGGACAGGTTCTCTGTGGCCGGAATCAAAGCCACCACATTGACGCCCTTGATGCCGACCTCGGCAATGGCCTGCATGGCAGTGATCACCGCCGCGCCGCCGCACATGTCATATTTCATATCCTCCATACCGGCCGGCGGTTTGGTGCAGATGCCGCCGGAGTCAAAGGTCAAGCCCTTGCCTACCAGAAGGAGAGTTGGATTTTTTTTGTTCGCCCGGTACTCAAGAATCACCAAATGCGGCGGCAGGGCTGCCCCTTGATTGACGCCGAGAATGCCCCCCATGCCCAGTTTCTGCATGGCCCCCTTATCCAGCACCTTGCATTTGAGACTGGTCTTTTTGCTTATTTTTTTGGCATATTCGGCAAAATCGGCGGGCGTCCAGTAGTTACCAGGCTGGTTGGCCATATCTCTGGCCGCACAGGTTGCTTCGGCCAGCACGCGGCCACGCTCCAGGCCTGTATGTACCGCGCTGACGGCGAGACCACCAGCATGCAGGTGTAACCGTTCAATCCGGATCGGAGTGTCTTTCTCCTCTTTAAGGCTTTTATACAGGTCAAAACAATAATTGCCCAGCAGCAAACCTTCAGTGAGACATTGGACAATCTCAACAGCATCCAGGAGGAAATCTTTCGGCAAGATGACTAAAATTTCTTTTGCCTTGATCAGACCAGCCTGCTTGGCAATCGTCCCGCCGACATGCCGCAACTGTTCCCGGCGGACATTGATGGCGTCGTCCTGTTTACCCAGGCCCACGAACAACACCCTTTTTGCTTGGAGAACCTGTTCTTTTTCCCGCTCCATCAATCCGGGGTAGACGAGAAAAACCTGGTCCTTGGCGCCCTTGAAGTCGCCGGTTTCCCTGACCTGTTGCAGCAACCTGTTGACAGTTGCGGCCGCATCCGAACCAAGATGGGGAATATCTTCCTCTACTGGACACACCAGCAGATCGCCTGAAAAAAGGTGCGGTTCGTTATCGAACAACTGGATGGTGACGACCTGATTGTGCACGGTATCTTTTCCTCCCCCTTGGGATGGCGGCATTCTACTTTCAAAAGTAGCAAGAACTGTTTATTGTAGGTTTTCATACACTAAACCGGGTTGAACCTCAATCGGCAAAACTTCAGTTTGCCGACAGCCCGAAAAAACTTTTAAGACTTCGCGGAGGTTTCCCGTGTTGGTTGTGTTCATTCTTGCCGTGGGCAGCGCACTGCTGGTTTCAACCACCTGTTCGCTCTTCGAGGCCGTGTTCCTCTCTTTATCGACCTCACAGGTCGAAATGATGCTCGAAACCCATCCTCGCCAAGCAAAAAACTTAAAAAAGCTTAAGGAAAACGTTGAACAACCAATCACTGCCATCCTCACCCTCAACACCGCAGCCCACACCATCGGTGCCACAGTAGCCGGCGCCTCGGCCGTCGCCCTGTTTGGCCAGAACGGCCTGGTCTGGTTTTCCCTAACCTTTACCCTGGCCATCCTCCTGTTCACCGAGATCTTGCCTAAGACCATCGGTGTGACTTTTGCCAGGCAACTGGGACCCTATATTGTTGTTCCACTTCAGATAACGATCACTCTTCTTAAACCACTTATCTGGATGGCGCAGTTGATGACCCGACTGGTGCCCAACAGTCAGAAGTCCCATCAAATCTCGGCGGAAGAGTTGAAAGTCATTGCCACCCTCAGCAGAAAATCGGGAGAAATCGAAGCCGACCAGGAAAAGGTGATTGCCAACATCCTGCAACTCGGAGAAAAAAACGTGCGCCAGGTGATGACCCCGCGCACTGTCACTTTTTCAGCCTCCCAAACCCTCACCATCAAAGAAGCAGCACGCATGGAGGGCAAATGGCGAATGCACAGCCGAGTGCCGGTGTACGAAGGCGAGCCCGACAACGTGGTGGGCATCGTCCTCAGCCAGGATGTGCTCATGGCGGCCGCCGTCGGCCAAGACACCATTCAGTTGTCGCAAATCATGCGGCCGGTCCATTTTGTCCCGGAAACCGCGCCGCTCGACCGAATTTTTATCGATTTTTTTGAACGCTACCAGCATCTTTTTGTCGTGGTCGACGAGTACGGCAGCGTCACCGGCGTCATCAGCATGGAAGATATTTTGGAGGAGATCATCGGCCGGGAGATTGTCGATGAATCCGACAAGGCCCGCAATATGCGAGAACTAGCCATGATCAGAAAAAAAAAGCTCCATACTGTCTGAACAAAGCCTAAAAAATCAAAACCGCATCCAGCCGAATCTGGCTTTCTCTAACAATTTGTGGTAGTTTGCCGCCCAGTAGGGGCAATGGCCTACCCCTGCGGGGTCCAGTATGCTCACCGAAAAAAGAATTACCTCGCCGGTAACCGTTGGTATCCCTCGATTGTCGTTCCTGACTGAAGAGAGCTTCAGGATAACACTTTTAACCCGGTTTTTTCCTAGCCGTCCACCCAGGACTGTTTCATGAATACCAGACCATCTTCCCTTCAACGGCCCTTATGCACCGCCCTCGCCTTGCTTTCGCTTGCCTGGTTTACCGCCACACCGGCTTGTGCTGAGATCCTATACATCAAGCCGAGCCTGGAAGTGCTCATGCGCAAAAACCAGGGTGACAACTCCAGGATAGTCGCCACCATACCCATGGGCACCGCCGTGAACCTGATCCAGGGCGGAAAAGAATGGTCCCATATCCGTTTGCAGGATGGAAGCGACGGTTGGGTACGAAGCCGTTTTTTGGGGAGCTCTCCCCTTATTCCGGTGGCCAATATCAAGCCGGGAGTGGGACCGGACGGAGCGGTCATCGATGTTCAGGGGCGTTTAAGGGATGGGGCTGAAGACAACGACCGGCTGAGAAAAGAGTTGGCTGCTTGTACCACCGACCGTAGCACCTTGGCTGATAAATATCAGACCATGGCGAGTGACCCGGACAGCGCCCTGTACGCCAAAACTTCCCTTGGCGAGGCGCAGCGGCAAATCGAGGAATTGCGGCAGAAATTGGCTGCCGCCCAGATCGAATGTACAGTCTTGAAAAAAAATCAATCGATCAAATGGTTTTTTACCGGTGGCATTGTCCTGCTGTTGGGATGGTTAGTCGGCCGGTTGACCGGTAACGGCCGCAAAAAAAAGCCGTCATTGCTTACCTGAAAACCCGGCCGGCAGGACATTCAGTTCATTGCCTCTAACGCCACACCCACCTCAACCGTCGAGGCATCCCGCATCAGACTGAGAGTCACGCTCTCTCCAACCTCGTGCCGCTCCAACTCATCGCGCAGGCTGTCGTAATCCTTGACCTCTTTGCCGTTGACCGCAACAATAACATCTCCCAGCACCAATCCCTCGCGCGCCTGAGTCGTGCCACGCAAACCAGCCTTTTCAGCCGATGATCCAGGCTGCACCTGCAACACCATCACCCCCTCCAGCCCCAATTCCTCGGTCAGCCGGCGGTTGGCCAGGGTAATGCCCAGGCCCGGCCGGATCAGCTTGCCCTTGCTGATGATCTGCGGCACCACCCGGTTCACTTCGCCGACCGGCACGGCAAAACCAATCCCAGAACTGGCACCAGATGGGCTGTAAATGGCCGTATTGACGCCGATTAGGCGGCCGGCGCTGTCCAAGAGCGGCCCTCCGGAATTACCTGGGTTGATGGCGGCATCGGTCTGGATAACATCGTGGATGGTGCGGCCGGTGACGGCGGTGATCTCCCGGCCAAGCGCACTGACAATTCCGGTGGTCAAGGTCTGGTCAAGTCCGAAGGGATTGCCGATGGCAAAGACCTTCTGCCCAACCAACAGATCCTTGGATTCACCAAGGACGATGGGGCGCAACTTGTCGGCCGGGGCGCTGATCTGCACGACCGCCAGATCCCGGTCCGGAGCCGCACCGACCAGCACTGCCTTCCAGGAGGAGCGATCGGCCAGGGTGACCTCCAGGCGGCTGGCGTCGGAAATGACGTGGTAATTGGTGACGACCCGGCCCTGCTTATCCCAGATAAACCCTGAACCCGTACCCTGGGGGATCTCATACACATTGAGACTGAACAAATTGCGGCGTACGGCAATGCTGGTGATGTAGACCACGGAAGGGGCGGCGTTACGGAAGATGTCGATGGTGTTTTTCTCATCGCTGGCCAAATCCCCCCTGGCCTCGACCGGGCGGGAAACGGCTTTGGGATCGAGCAACGCGGGTTGAAAGGTCTGAAAAAACAGCCAACCAATCACACAGGCGAAAACGATGAGGTACAGAGTCTTCATTTTTTTACCCGCGGAGAAGGGAAACAATGCAGAGTCTAACCGCTTCCAAACAACTGGGACACCCGCGCATCAAAGCCATTTTTTCCGCCGAAAAAAGAGCAGGGTCATAACCGAAGAGAGAATCATCAGCAAGATGGCAAAGGGATACCCCCACAATTGATCCAACTCAGGCATGAACTTGAAGTTCATGCCGTAGGCACTGGCAATGAGGGTCGGCGGCATGAAAATCACAGTAACCACGGTAAAAATCTTGATCACCCGGTTCTGTTCCATATCGATCAAACCGAGGAAGGTGTTCTGCAGAAATTCAAGGCGCTCGAAATTAAACGAGGTATGGTCCAAAAGCGAGCCCACGTCCTTGATCATGATGCGCATGTTTTCGTAGTCTTCCTTGGGGAACATCTTGCTTTTGAGCAAGGATGAGATGATGCGCTGTTTTTCCACAATATTCTCGCGGATGGCGATGGTCGTTTCCTGCAGGGCGGTAATTTTAAGCAACAGTTCCCGGTTGGGATCTTTGTCTCCAATCATCTGCTTGCTGATTTCGGTAATTCTATCGGTGACATGTTCGATAAGATCCGCATCATAATCGATCCGGGTCTCAAGAATGGTGAGAAAGATGTCCTCGCCATCCACCGGTTTAATCGCCCGCAGTTTGCGATAGGTCTCAGAAAAGGAACGAAACTCACGGGAGCGCTGGGTGATGAGAATCTTATCCTTGAGAATGAACGAGACCGGTTCACTGGAAAAGGTATTGTTTTCCGGAATCAGGAAATTGAGGTTGATGCCGATTTCGTCCTCAGTTTCGACATACTTCGAACTGGACTCAATCTCCTCGCTCTCCTGTTTGGTAAAGAGTTCCACCCGGAAATCCTTTTCCACCTGATGGATTTCTTCCTCTGTGGGTTTGATCAAATCGATCCAGAAAATGTTAGGGCTGACGGAACTGTTGCCACTTTCCATCTTGACCATCTTGTTTTCTAAGAAAAAATAATTGACCATAGAGCGTTCCTGGATCCAATTAATTGTTGGGGAGAGATGCTTATGTCGGGAGAAAACCCTGTCCGGCAATGGTCACCCCCTGTTCACGCCGGAATATTCCAGCCGTGCCAGAGAAAAAAATCTATTGTAATGACCGGCCCTGAGAAAAGTCAATCGGGAAAAGGTGCAGGGGAAGGCTTCGGGTAAATCGCGCCAACCCCAACACAAAACAATTCGATTTAATTAAAAAAATTGCTCTTTTGGGCGAGATAACACAGCAAAAACCCCACGGCCATGGCGACCAACCCCACCCGGCGCAAGTGATGAGGCGGCATTTCCAGAATCTGCCGGAGCCAGCGCTGCATGGATTCGGGCGAAGCAACATACGGCAATCCTTCGAGAACCAAAACGAGTCCTATCAGTGTTATCAAGAGTTTCATGGCAGAGCCTTACCAGAAACCAGCATGCGGTGCAATACACCACAAAGGTGTTGACAATGGACGGTCAAAAAAAGTACTTTGACCCGACATTTATTGATAAATTGATAACTCTTGCGCTTGATGCGGTTCGTAATGTGTATTTTTTGGACGATCTGAACGCAGGAGGCAGACACGCAACGACTATTCATGACGCAATCACCCTCCAAATACAGCGAAGCCGGAGTCGATATCGACAAGGGCAATCTTTTTGTTTCCCGGATTAAATCCATCGTTGCCGAGACCCATCGACGGGGCGTGCTCTCCGATATCGGCGGCTTTTCTGGAATGTTCGCCATCGGCAACGAAGACCTGAAAAATCCGGTGCTGATCGCCTCCACCGATGGAGTCGGCACCAAACTCAACGTGGCTAAGCTGTGCAATAAACATGACACCATCGGTATCGACCTGGTGGCCATGTGCGTCAACGACGTCATTGTCAGCGGCGCAAAACCGCTCTTTTTCCTCGATTATTTTGCCTGCAACGCCCTGGACCTCGATGTCGCCACCGCAGTGGTGCGAGGAATCGCGGATGGCTGCAAACAGGCCCATTGCTCCCTGATCGGTGGCGAAACCGCGGAGATGCCGGGTTTGTATCAGCCGGGGGATTACGATCTTGCTGGTTTCGTGGTTGGCATCGGCGACCGGAACGCCATCATCGACGGCAGCGACATCCGAGTGGGCGACAGGATTATCGGCCTTGCCTCCTCGGGCTTCCACTCCAACGGCTACTCGCTGGTCCGTAAGGTCTTCTTTGAGGAGCTAGGAAAAAAGGTCGACGATTATATCGAAGAATTCGGCTGTACCGTGGGCGAAGAACTGCTGCGGCCCACGCGCATCTATGTGGACAGTGTGATCAACACCCTGCGGCGCTGCAAGATTCACGGCCTGGTGCACATAACCGGAGGCGGCTTCATCGACAATATTCCCCGCATTCTACCCGCTGGCTGTGCGGCTCGTTTGTATCCGAACAGCTGGCCCATACTGCCCTCCTTTTCCTATCTCCAGAAGAACGGCAACATCTCAATCGACGAGATGTATCGAACCTTCAATATGGGCATCGGCATGATGGTTATTGTCCCGGAAAACAGCGTTGAGGACATGCTCCAACAGTTCCAGGCCCACGGTGAGCAACCCTATCTGATCGGCGAAATCAAAGCCGCCCAGGGGAGCAACGGAAAACAGGTTATGATCGACGGAGTGTGTTGATCCCGTAAGGCGAGACACAGACCTTTTAGCCACGCATAGACAAAAAAAGCTCCGGTTGACTGAGTCTCTCAGTCAACCGGAGCTTTTTTTGTATCCTCCTCACTCTGGCCGCCCGCAGTCGGCATCTCCACCTTTCAGCTTATAGAGCCCGTGCGAGAGGGCCGGCAACACTGCCTCGAGATTTTCCTGCGCCGCCTTTCGGCTGCCGGGCAGGTTGAGAATCAGGCAGCCCTTGCGGATGCCGGCTATGCCGCGCGACCAAACCGCCTGCATCGTTTTGCGCAAACTAGCCAACCGCATCGCCTCGCCCAACCCAGGTATCTCCATCTCGATCACCGCTCTAGTCGCCTCCGGCGTGCGATCACTGGGCGAAACCCCAGTACCGCCGGTGGTGACGACCAGATCGAGTTGCTGCTCATCCACCCAGGCGATCAGGGTCTGTTCGATCAATGCCTGCTGGTCTGGAATAATCTGATAGGCGGCTATCGCATACCCCTCGGCCCGGAGCATCTCCTGGATTCGGGGACCGCTGGTGTCTTCACGCTCGCCACGGGATCCCTTATCGCTCAGCGTCAGGACACCGCACCGGTACGGCTGGCCGGGTGATGGCACTATTCCTCCGATTTATCCTTGTAGTCAGCGATGATCTTCTCGGCGATCTGGGCGGGCACCTCCTCATAATGGGAGAACTTAACCAGGAAGGTACCGCGCCCGCCGGTCATTGAGGTCAGATCGAGGGCATAGAGCAGGATTTCGGACTGGGGCACGTTGGCGTTGATGACCTCATACTTACTGGTCGAGTCCATGCCCAGCACTCGGCCACGCCGGCTGTTGAGATCACCCATGACATCACCGACAAAATCCTTAGGCACCCGGACTTCAACCTCCATGATCGGCTCAAGCAGAACCGGATTGGCCTGGACCACACCCTTCTTGAAGGCGAGTGATCCAGCAACCTTGAAGGCCATCTCTGAACTGTCGACGGTATGATAGGAGCCGTCAATCAGGCTAACCTTGAGGTCAACAAAGGGATACCCGGCTATAACTCCCCGCTCCATGGCTTCGATGATACCCTTTTCCACCGCCGGCCGATACTGCGCCGGAATAACGCCGCCAACTATCTTGTCGAGGAACTGAAACTGCTCGCCCCGAGGCAACGGCTCCATCTCAATAGTACAATCACCAAACTGACCACGCCCACCGGATTGTTTTTTATGCTTGCCCTGAACGGTAACTTTTCCTTTCAACGTCTCTCGGTACGGAACACGGGGTGGTCGCAGTTCCATTTCAACCCCAAATTTTCGCTTGATCTTCTCGCCTATGACTTCGAGGTGCACCTGGCCGACGCCGGAAATAAGGATCTCATGGGTCTGCTGTTCACGGGTCAATTTCAGGGTCAGATCCTCATCGAGCAGGCGGGTAATGGAAGAAAAAAGCTTCTCCTCATCGCCTTTTTTTGCACTGACGGCATAGGCGATTACTGACGGCAGGGGCTCAATCATCGAGTAGAGGATGGGCTTGCCCTCCTCGCAGAGAGTGTCGCCGGTAGTGGTTTCCTTGAGCTTGGCTACCGCCACCACCATCCCCGGCAGAGCCTGCTCCACGGGTTTCTGCTCTTTGCCGGCCATGATGTACAACTGACCAAAACGCTCGGAAGTGGCCTTGGAGGTATTGTAAAAGGTATCGCCCTTCAGGGTCCCAGAGAAAACTCGAAAAATGGTCAAGCGGCCGGCAAAGGGGTCAGCCATGGTTTTGAACACCAGAGCGGAGAAAGGTGCATCGGCCTTACCTGGGCGTTCAACAGCTTCGCCGCTTTTCGGATGGGTCCCGACTCGGGCGGGACGCTGATCAGGCGAGGGCAGCAGACTGACGAGGGCATCGAGCACCACACTGGAGCCTTTATTACCCAGGGCGGCGCAGGCGCAAACCGGTGCCACCTTGGCAGCCTTGACCGCTGCAACCAATCCACCTTTCAGCTCCTCGTCGGTCAGGGTGCCTTCCTCGAGAAATTTTTCGATCAGTTCATCATCGGTTTCGGCCACACTCTCCATCAGGCTTTCCCGCAGGCTTGCCGCCTCGTCCGCCAGATCCGCCGGAATCTCGGCGACCTCAGCTTTGCCGCCTTCGGTAAACAGCAGGGCCTTGTTGGCCAGGATGTCCACCACTCCCGCGAACGCGTCTTCGGCGCCAATGGGCAGATAGAGAATGACCGGATTGAGGCCGGTGGCTTCACGAATGCCCGTGACCGTCTTTTGGAAATTGGCTCGCTCGCGATCCATTTTGGTGACGCAGACCAGGCAGGGCAGATTGTTGTCCTTAATCAGGTCAACGAATTTCTCCGTCTGCGCCCGCACGCCCAGTACCGCACCGACGGTAAGGAGAGCGCTGTCCGCCACTTGAGCCGCGAATCGGGTCTCGTTGAAAAAATTATCGTCACCGGGGGTATCGATCAGATACACATCGTTCTTCTGCCAGTTCAGATGGTTGAATGCCGCACCAATGGAGATCTTGCGTTTGGTTTCTTCCGGCTCAAAATCCATGGAAGAGGTGCCTTCATCCACCTTACCCTGCCGTTTCAGGGAACCGGCGGTAAACAAGAGGGCTTCGGCAAGGGTCGATTTACCGCTGTTGCCATGGCCGAAAAAAACCACATTCCTGATCTGCTGTACGTCCTGCATGAAGACCTCCAGTGAGTGCAACGAGTGCTGTATCAATGTTCACGGTGTCCATTCAAGCCCGAAAACCGATGAAAAGCCCTCGCTCTTTCGCGGCAGGAATGGTAACCATCGAGTCCACAAAAACGACCTTTGTTATATTCTTATTAAGATTGCAAAGTCAAGCGATAACCTCCTGAAAAATTGAACAATCAATGACCACGCAACCCGCTGTCCAACCCTCAGGTTCCACCGGAAAAATAGCCCGTTCCGCCGGGGCGGTGAGCATCGCCGTGATGTGCAGCCGTGTCCTTGGTCTGATCCGAGAACAGGTCTTTGCCGGACTGTTCGGTGCAGGTTTAGCCTACGACGCCTTTGTCGTCGCCTTCCGTATCCCCAACCTATTGAGGGATCTTTTTGCCGAGGGAGCGCTCTCCGCCGCCTTTGTCACTGTTTTCACCGATTACACCACCAACCGCGGTGCCGAAGCTACCTGGCGCCTGGCCGGCAATGTCCTTATCTTTTTCGCCCTGCTGATCAGCGCATTCACCCTTGTGGGCCTCTATTGGACCGAGCCGATAGTCAACCTGCTGGCCCCGGATTTCGAACTGATTCCCGGCAAGACCGAGCTGACCGTCAAACTCACCCGGATCATGTTTCCCTTCCTGCTCTTTGTCTCGCTGGCGGCGGTGGTGATGGGCATGCTCAACACCAAGGGCAAGTTTTTCGTACCGGCCATGTCGTCGACCTTCTTCAACCTCGGTTCGATCATCGGCGGCCTGTCGCTGGCCTGGCTTTTTCCCGGGTTCGGGCAACCGGCCATTGCCGGCATGGCCTGGGGCACCCTGCTCGGTGGCGCGCTGCAGCTCTTGATGCAGTTGCCCACCCTACGCCAGGTGGGTTTTCAATTCCGCTTCAACTGCAACCCCACCGATCCCGGTCTGCGGCGGATCCTGCTGCTGATGCTGCCGGCCACCATCGGCCTGTCCGCCACCCAGATCAACATCTTCGTCAACACCAACTTCGCCGCCTCCTGTGTGGAGGGTTCAGTTTCCTGGCTCAACTACGCCTTCCGCCTGGTGCAACTGCCCATCGGCGTCTTTGGCGTAGCCCTGTCGATCGCCATCATGCCGGTGCTGGCCAAGCAGGCGGCCGAGAAGGATCTGGCCAGCCTCAAGCAGACCTTTACTTCTTCCCTGGTGTTGGTTTTTTCCCTGGCTATCCCCGCAACTGCCGGTCTGATGCTCCTCTCCACGCCGATCATTCGCCTGATCTTCGAACACGGCGCCTTCACCGCCGCCGACACCCTGCAAACTGCCGACGCTCTCACCTTTTACGCTGTCGGCCTCTTCGCCTATTCGGCCATCAAGGTGATGGTGCCGGTCTTTTACGCCATCGGCAACACCAAGTATCCGGTCATTGGCAGTTTTCTCGGCGTGGCCATCAACATCCTCACCATCACCCTGGTGATCGATCAGTTACAGCACCGGGGCATTGCCCTGTCCACTTCCTGCGCCATGATCCTCAATTTTCTTTTCCTCAGCGTGATTCTGTATCGCAAGCTTGCCGGATATCCAGTCGGCTACCTGCTGAAGGGACTGGCCAAAATTCTTGTGGCCACGGCCCTGATGAGTGGCGGGATTTGGGGGTTGCAGCGATTGCTGGCCCCCTGGATGATCGGATCAATACTGGTGCAGATCGGTGCGCTGACGGTGCTGATCGGAGTGGCGGTGGGGATGTATGTGGCGGGATTGCAGCTGTTAGGGTTACCGGAATTCACCCTGCTGTCCGGCAAACTGGTTCAGCGTTTTCGCAGATCGTAAAGGAGTTGCAGCTGGGCCAACAGGCTGACCACTGCGGTGTCGACGTGAAGAATACGGTTGCCCATGGTGAAACTATGAAAGCCGTGATCAACGAAGCATTGCAACTCATAGTCAGACCAGCCGCCCTCGGGTCCGACCGCCAGAAGCAACCGCTGCCCCGGCACACCTGACACCGGGACATCGGCCAACGTTCCTTTTCCATCGGGATGTGCGATCAAGCCCTGACCGGCAAGGGTCGGCACCACATCCTCGACAAAGGGCTTGAACTGATGATGGATGGCCACCTCGGGCAGCCAGGTGTCCATGGCCTGCTCCATGCCATCAAGAAGAATGGTGCGGATTTTCTCCGGCTCCAGGACCGGGCTATGGAAAAACGATTTTTCCACACGCCGCGAACGGATGAGATGAAACCGCCGCACACCAAGCACCGTCGCCTGCTTGAGGATGCGCTGCAGCATGATCGGCCGCGGCAGGGCCAGAATCAGCTCCACCTGGAGGTCGCAGACAGGCTCCCGCTCCAACTCCAAGGCCAGCCGCACCGTCTCGCCCTCTATCGCCAACACCCGGCCGCTGCCGATGTTGCCATTGACCTCCCCTACCCTAACCGTATCCCCCGGAGTTACCCGTAAGACCTTCAGCAGGTGCTCGGCCCGACGACCGGTGAGGATGGCCGTGTTGCTGGTGATTTCAGTTGAGTCAAGCAGGAGGAGGTTCATGGCTGTATCACGACGGTGAACATGCCCACACCTTGACGAGGCAATTTCCCGCCCGATTTATTGACGAGCCAGCCTGTTCATTGAAAAAACAGAGGATCAACATGGAACAGCAAAAGCTGCCATTACCTGACATTTTTCTGGGCAACCGTTTCCCCTTCCCCTCATGCCTTTTTGACCTGCTTGATGTTTTTCGCGGAGATACCGTGTTGCTTCATCTTGTCGTAGAGGGCTGTCTTGCCGAGCTTGAGTTGATCGGCGGCGGTGGAGACGTTGCCGCTGAATTTGTTCAAAGCGCGATGGATGATGGTTGCTTCAAATTCTGCCACTATCGATTTGAGTGGCAATTCTCCGATTTTCTCGTCGATGTTAAAACCATCCACATGCTGCTGCTCCACGCGGGGGTCCTGATCAAAAACCAGGTCGGCCTCGGTAATCATCTTGCCCTTGGCCATAAGCACTGCCCGCTGGATGACGTTTTCCAGCTCTCGGACATTGCCCGGCCAGTCATGGGCCAACAAGCGGTTGATGATTGATTTGGGGACAAAATCAATTTCCTTTTTAAATGCCTCCCGGTAGTGATTGACAAAGTAGGAAACCAATTCGACGATGTCTTCCTTGCGATCCCGGAGAGGCGGAATGTCGATATTGATGATATTGAGGCGATAGTAGAGATCAAGGCGGAATTTTTTCTCTTTCACAGCCTGGGCGAGGTCAACATTGGTGGCGGCAATCACCCGCACATTCACCCGCAACGGTTCATTGCCGCCGACCCGGATGATCTCGCCGTTCTGCAAGACTCGCAACAGGGAGACCTGCATCCTGGGGCTGATGTCGCCGATCTCGTCGAGTAAAATGGTGCCGCCGTCGACCACTTCGAATTTGCCAATTTTGCGGGTCGTGGCCCCGGTAAAAGCGCCTTTTTCATACCCAAAAAGATCGGCTTCAAGCAGGGAGTCGTTGATGGCGTTGCAGTTGATTTTGAGGAAGGGTTTGTCGTCCCTGGAACTGGTCGCCTTGATCAGGTTGGCCACCAGTTCCTTACCGGTTCCCGATTCGCCGGTGACGAGAATGGTCGCGTCAGATCCGGAAACCTGATGGATCATTTCCCGCAATTCCCGCATCTTGCGGCTACGTCCCACCATTTTGTCCGCCTTGTGGTGGTGGCCCAGCTGGCTTTTGAGACTATTGACCTGCCGGGAGAGCCGGAGCCGCATCTCTTCGCTGGCCTGCAACTCACCGATCTTCTGCTGCAGGATGGTTTCAATGCTGGTGTTGAACTGCAGGAGTTCGCGTTCAAAATTTTTGCGCTGAGTGATATTGCGCATTACCAGCATGATCAGCGTTTCTCCCGTGTAGCCGACAAAAGGAACCGATGAATACTCCACCGGCGTGGTATCGACAAACGCTTCGGTGACCTCGTCGTCAACAGAAGATCTCGCCGAGTGCGGCAGTCTTTCCCGACATTTTTTACCTATTATTTTAAGACTCTCGGTCACAGTTTGCGAGCAGGCGTTACCGAAACAGGCCTTCGCGCTTCTATTCATGTACTGGACGGCACCATCGTTCTTGAGCAGGAAGACCATCTCCGGCATGGCGTCAAGCAGGGTCCGCCAGTTGGTACTGAGGCGGAGAACCTCGTCCTGCATGTTTGGTACAATCAGTTGATTATATGGCACTTTGTCACTATCCGCTAATGAAGGGGAAAAGGAGTGGTTGCGCACGATAACATCGCCGACAGTGAATGACAATTTTTTTCCGGTAAATCGTATTTTATATTTTTATTTTTACGTCATCCCTCTGAAATAAAAAGAAAAATACCAATAGGTAAATTTACCTAATTTCCGGAAAAATAGTAGTGTGAAGGGCGGAAACCAGCTGGCGATGTCCGGCGGGAAACGGGTACTCCGAAAGTTGCTCGAGGGATACCCAAGCGCACTGACTGGCGGCGGTCAGTACCGGTTCCGTCGAACAGGGAGGGATCGTGCAGAGAAACCCATGCAAGGTTACACGATAGCGCGTGTAATGGTGCGTAACCGTGGTGAAGGTGGCTATGTCGCTGACCTGCCATCCGGTTTCCTCCATAACTTCTCGGATCGCCGCTTCCCGGGCCGACTCCCCTTCCTCAAGCCGGCCGCCGGGAAATTCCCACAAACCGCCCCAGATATCGTCGGGTAGCCGTTGCTGAATAAAGTATTCCGAGCCGCTGCGGAGAATAACGCAGGCCATGACGATGTCGATTTTTTGTTTTTTACTGTTGGGCAGGGGACGGAATTCGACGGTGTCAGCCCGGTAGGCCCGGCAGTGCATCTGCACCGGGCAGAGAGCACAGGTCGGTTTTTTCGGAGTGCAGACCAGGGCGCCCAGTTCCATGAGGGCTTGATTGTAATTGCGTGGATTTTTTCGGTCAAGCAGGGTCTCGGCCATAGCTGTCAGCCGTTTCTTGGTCGTCCCTTGCTTGAGCGGCCGGTCGATATCTGCCAGGCGGGCGAACAGCCGCTCAACATTGGCATCGAGCAAAGGATAGGGCAGATTGAAGGCAATCGAAAGGATAGCCCCGGCGGTGTAGGGACCGATGCCGGGAAGATCGATCAGTTGCTGGTAATCCGCCGGCACTTCTCCCGGTCCGGTCTCGAGAAGCCGGACGGCTGCCCGCTGAAGGTTGCGGGCGCGGCTGTAGTACCCCAACCCTTCCCAGGCCTTGAGAATGGCCTGCTCCGGAGCAGCGGCCACTGAAGCGAGATCGGGAAAACGTTCTATCCATCGGATGAAATACTGGGCCACCCGTTCCATCTGGGTCTGCTGGCCCATGATTTCCGAGATCCAAACGTGATAGGGTGTATAGGTCGTCCGCCAGGGTAAAGGGCGCTGGTGAGTGGCGAACCACTCGAGCAGCCGGTGCCGCCAGTCATCGATCTCCGCCGCATTTTCCTTGTCAATCACCGTGTGCTTCCTCTATGTTGGGTGGAATGTGTGAACAACATCGGCCCAAAGGTAAGCTGTCATGAACATCCGCGCCAGTCAAAATCCGGTCAACATACTCCTTGTTCTGGTGTGGCTTATTCTGTATCCGGCCCCCGGCGAGGCGCTTGAACCCGGCGAGGTGCTGGTGATTGCCAATGTCAGGGCCAACGACAGCCTGGAACTGGCCGAGTATTATATGCAGCGGCGCCAGATTCCCATCGAGCATCTGGTTCGGATCAACACCACAGGGAAGGAACGGTGTTCACGGCTGGAGTATAACGAAGCGATCCGAAAACCGGTTCGGCAGGCCCTTGCCAAGCTTGGATCAGGCAGCCTCATCCGCTGCCTGGTAGTGATGTACGGCGTGCCGCTGGCTATCCGTTCGCCCGAATCGGAGGAGGCCAAGCAACTATCCCAAGACGAAAAGATGGACACACGGGCAGCGGTCGATTCCGAGCTGGCCCTGGTTTTAACCGATGACTATTCCCTGGAAGGCTGGTTGCCCAATCCCTATTTTCTTGGCTTTCGCGATCAGTCTACCCTGCTCAAGCGGGATGCGGTGCTGATGGTCAGCCGGCTCGACGGCCCGGACCCAGCCACGGTGCGGCGGCTGGTTGATGACGCCCTGTTGGCCGAGAAGGAGGGGTTGCAGGGCCGGGCCTATTTCGATGCCCGCTGGCCCAAACCCGCTGGCAACAATCTTGAAGGTTATGCTCTCTACGACGCTTCCCTCCACGCGGCTGCGGAAAACGTCCGCAAAGGTGGGCGAATGGAGGTGCGGCTCGATGAGCGCAACGAGCTCTTTCAACCGGGCGACTTCCCAAAGGCCGCCCTCTATTGCGGCTGGTATAGCCTGGGGCGGTACGTCGATGCCTTTGACTGGGTGCGCGGCGCGATCGGGTTTCACATCGCCAGTTCCGAATGCGTCACCCTCAAACAGAAAGACTCGCCGGTCTGGTGCAAACGCATGCTCGAGGATGGGGTGGCAGCGACCATCGGGCCAGTCTATGAACCTTATGTCCAGGGCTTTCCCCTGCCAGAGCTCTTATTCACTGCTCTGACCGAAGGTTATCTCAGTCTCGGCGAGAGCTATTTGATCAGCCTTCCCTTCCTGTCCTGGCAGATGGTGCTGATCGGCGATCCCCTCTACAGACCCTTTGCTCCCCGATAAAGATGGGACTGGCCGCTTTTTCTCCTTCCCGGACGAAGGGAAAGCTTGATTTATGCTTTGCAAACAAGGCTGTTATGGTAGAAGAGAGCCTTTGCTGCTTGCCGTCGCTCCCCTACCGGACCAATTATGGATGCTCGCCTGACCCGCCAACTCTTCTCCCCCCGCATGCTGGTTGCCTTTCTCATGGGGTTTTCCTGTGGGGCACCACTGCTCCTGACTTCCACCGTGCTCCAGGCGTGGATGACCGAGCAGGGCGTCGATCTTACTGTGATCGGTTTTTTTTCTCTGGTGGGCCTGCCGTATACCCTCAAATTCCTCTGGGCTCCGATTTTCGACCGCTTCACCCTGCCTTTTTTAGGCCGTCGGCGCGGGTGGATGTTGCTGATGCAACTGACGTTAATCCTGGCACTGATCGGTTTGGGGTTGACCGATCCAGGACAGACTCCATGGCTGGTCGCCCTAGCCGCCTTTTTCGTCACCTTTTTTTCCGCCTCCCAGGATATTGTGGTCGATGCCTACCGGCGTGAGGATTTAAGCGATAACCAACTGGGCCTGGGTAGTTCCTTCTACGTCAACGGCTACCGGGTCGGCATGCTCCTTGCTGGGAGCGGCGGCCTCATTCTGGCTGATTATCTTTCCTTTGATCAGGTGTATCTGCTGATGGCGGCCTCGCTGCTTGTCGGCATCGTCACGACCCTCGTCTGCCGTGAGCCGCCTTTAACCAGGGGCACACCACGGAATTTCCGGGAAGCGGTCGTGGAGCCTTTTGTTGACTATTTCAACCGTGACCGGGCTCTGCTGCTCCTATTGTTTATTCTTCTCTATAAAATAGGCGACCAGATGGCCTCGACCCTGACCACGCCGTTTTACCTGGATCTCGGTTTCAGTAAGACCCAGATCGGCGCAGTGGCCAAGCTCTTCGGCTTCTGGTCAACAATCGTCGGCGGGCTGGTTGGGGGCACCATTCTGCTGCGCATCGGCATCATCAAGAGTCTCTGGATATTCGGCATCCTCCAGGCGGTGAGCATCCTCAGCTTCTCTGCCTTGGCCCTTATGGGGAACACAATCACCGGGTTGATTGTTGCGATCGTTCTGGAACAATTGACCAGCGGTATGGGCACCTGCGCCTATGTGGCCTATATGGCTTCGCTGACTAACAAAAAATTCACCGCCACACAGTATGCTCTGCTGTCTAGTTGCATGGGCATCCCACGGGTGATTATCGCCGCTCCGGCCGGTTGGCTGGCCGAGCTCGTGGGGTGGCCCCTGTTTTTTTTTGGATGCGCGGTGGCCGCGATTCCAGGTTTACTGCTCCTGCCTCTGGTGGCTGGGCAATACCGGCGGGACTCGCAATAACATTTTGAGTTCTTGTCCGGTTGTAGTACATTAGGCAGACTATTCGCCAACCCCGTCCCTTGATTATTCTATCGGAACAACAGATGTCTATCAAAATTTACAATACCCTGACCCGCAAAAAGGAGCCGCTCCGTCCCATCGAAGAGGGCCATGTTAAACTGTACGTCTGCGGCATCACTTCGTACGATTACTGCCATATCGGCCATGCCCGCTCCGCCCTGGTGTTCGACATGGTGGTGCGCTACCTGCGTCACCGTGGCCTCCAGGTTACCTTTGTTCGCAATTTTACCGATATTGACGACAAGATCATCAACCGGGCCAACGAACAGGGCATCGACAGCGCCAGCCTGGCCTTGCGGTTCATCGACGAATTCTATACCGACATGGATGCCCTTGGCACCCTGCGCCCCGATCTTGAGCCCAAGGCCACCGAGCATATCCCGGAAATGATCAACCTGATCGAGGATTTGATCAGTAAGGACATGGCTTATCCGTCCAATGGTGACGTCTATTTCCGGGTGGAACGGTTCACCGGCTACGGTCGCCTTTCCGGTCGAGGACTAGAGGATATGCAGGCGGGTGCCCGAATCGAGGTCAACGAAAAGAAAGAGCATCCCATGGATTTTGTCCTCTGGAAAGGGGCAAAGCCGGGCGAGCCGAAATGGCCCAGCCCCTGGGGTGAGGGGCGGCCCGGCTGGCACATCGAATGTTCAGCCATGAGCCGCAAGTACCTGGGTGAAACCTTCGATATTCACGGCGGCGGTAAAGACCTGGTCTTTCCCCACCACGAGAACGAAATTGCGCAGAGCTGCGGTGCTTCGGGCAAGCCCTTTGCCAACCTGTGGATGCACCACGGGTTCGTCACCATCAAAGATGAAAAGATGTCGAAATCGTTGGGGAATTTCTTAACTATCCGCGACGTGCTCAAACAGTACGAACCGGAGGTGCTGCGATTATTCATTTTTTCCACCCAGTACCGCAACCCGCTTGATTTCACCGAAACCGCGCTCCAGGATGCCCGATCGGGTCTGGAGCGGATGTACGAGTGTTTAGCCCAGGTTGATTGTTTGCCCGCCGAAGGTTCGGCCGGGCCTTCCAGTATCGCTGAGCAGGATCGGCTTGGCCTGGAAACGCTAACAACCCGGTTCCATGAGGCCATGGACAACGATTTTAACACGGCCCAAGCCCTAGCCCATCTTTTTGACACCGTCAAATCTCTGAATAAAATATTGCGGGCCCTGCCGGAACAACCGACGGTTGAAGATTTAGGACTTTTGCGGACCACAGCAGCCGTCTTCCGCGATCTAGCCGGGGTGCTTGGATTAGTCCAACGGGACCCGGCAGCAGTGGTAGCTGGTAATAAAGCCAAGGAGATGGTAGGGATCGACCTGAGTGAGGAGATGATTGAGCAACTCATTGCTCAGCGCAATCAGGCGCGGGCCGCCAAAGATTGGGCTGCTTCCGACAAGGTCCGCGACTCTCTGCTGGCACATCGGATTGTCCTCAAAGACAGCCCCGAAGGCACCACCTGGGAAGTGAAGAAATAACTGCAGCCCCATCTTGGGGTCGTGAGGACAAGGGAGAACCCCCATGACGCGCACACCCGCTGTTGCCGACCGTTTTTATCCCGGAAACCCTGAACAGTTGCGATCCGCCATGGACATCCTCGTGCCCGAGGTGGCCGAAGATGTGAAAAAGCAGGCGATGGCAGTAGTTTTGCCCCATGCCGGGTATGTCTATTCCGGGGCTACCGCCGGGGCAACCATCAGTCAAATCCGGGTGCCGGAGACTGTGCTGATCATGGGACCTAACCATCACGGCCGAGGTGCTGCCCTTGCTCTGGGCACCGAGGACTGGCGCATGCCCATGGGCGTGGTTCCGGTCGACCATCACCTTGCGGCCTCTATCCTCCAGCAATCGTCTGCCATTGTCGAAGACCAGGAAGCGCATCTTTTTGAGCACTCGCTTGAGGTGCAGGTTCCTTTTCTCCAGCAGGTGCAGCAGCAGCTTCGGATTGTACCAATGGTCGTCTCGCACATCCCCTACGCCCTCTGCCTGACCGTAGCCCATGATTTGGCCGCAGCGATCCGGACGCATCGCCAACCGGTGCTGATCGTGGCCTCGACTGACATGAGCCACTATGAATCGCGGCAGCAAGCGACTCAAAAGGACAGCCTGGCGATCGAGCGGATTCTCGCTCTCGACCCGCAGGGGTTATATGCCACCGTACTCGGTAACCGGATCTCAATGTGCGGCGCTATTCCCACCACCATCGCTCTCCTGACCGCCCTCGAGTTGGGTGCGACCCAGGCTGAACTGGTTCGTTACACCGATTCCGGCGAGGCCAGCGGAGATACCAGCCAGGTCGTCGGCTATGCCGGATTAATCATCTCCTGAGAGGCGCAGCAGTCTCCCTTGGTGAGTTTGGCTTACCCCGTGTGAGCAATGGATTTTCCCTTGACAACCGGGATGAATCCTTCTATTTTCTCCAGCACTTTGCTGGGGGATGGTCTAACGGCAAGACAGCGGACTCTGACTCCGCTTATCAAGGTTCGAATCCTTGTCCCCCAGCCATGCAAATTCAAGCACTTACCGTTAATTCGGCAAGTGCTTTTTTCGTTTTTAGTGCAGATTTAGTGCACTCCCAACCAACTCAACTCAATTATCCCCCTCAGGACACAGCAGATGCCTACCAGTATTTCTCAAATGTTTACGGTGGGATCACCTGGGGCTTAAAGTAACCTCGCGGGAGTTTTAGAACTATTTTTTTTAAACTGGGCCCCTTGGTCAAGACAAATATTCCTTGAGTTTAAGCTGCACTTTCAAGTATCGATTGAGAGAGGAAGCAGTTGCTGCTGGGCACTCTCCCTGTGGAATTTGCAGGCCAGGTCATGGTTCCGATGTATTGGAAGTATACGTAACAAAACCTGTTTTTTCTTTTTATATTAAGCTGTTGCTTAATGCTATTTTCTCTTTTAGCTCCTAATAAGTCAAGTTTTTTCCGAGAGGGAGCCCCGCCAAGGGCCGGCTGCGAGAATGGGCATCTACTTATTGCTCGTCGGAGCAGCCGGCCCTTGGCGGGGCGGGTTAATACCTCGTGCTCTATGTGAGAGCGTCTTTGCTTTTTTCTATTACCCTGGCAACGGCCTTATAATAATCGGGCTGTACCTTTATGTTAGAAAGATGACAATACCTCATGGTCGTTTTGATCCTTGTATGGCCGAGCAAATATTGAATCGTGACCAGGTCTGCATCAGCGTTGAGGAGTTGGGTTGCCATGGTGTGTCTCAATTGATGGCATGATACAGATATACCGCATTTCTTTGAGTAGTACTCAATCCGTTTCTGGATGCCTCGAACCGATATGGGCTTTCCTTTATGGATACCTTTCTCAACTAAAAAGACTTTCTGTTCATGAGTGTGAAACCTTATCCGCAAATAGGCCGCCAGAGCGTCGGTGGCATCGTTGCTGATAAAAACGACTCTATCCTTTCCTCCTTTGCCTGATTTGACCAAGATCCGGTTGCGCTGATAATCAATGGCACCGAGTGTGAGATCAGCTACTTCTTCAACTCTGAGGCCACATCGTAACATAAGCATAAATATTGCCAGGTCCCGATGCCTTGTGACGACGTCAAAAAATATAGGCACATCAATGTCTCGTAGATGTCGGGGTAACGGTCTGCCAACTCGTAACAGCATGCCTCTGAGGACAGGATTGACTATCTGGACCTCTCCTTCATCCTTCAGATAATCGTAAAACATTCTGATTACGACAAGATGGCCATTGATAGTCTGGGCAGAGAGTTGTTGTCCGAGCAGGAAGTCTATATAACCATTTACATTCTCCGGACTCGCCAATTCGAGAGGAACCGAGAGCCATGTGAAAAATCCCTGCAGTCTATGCAGATAATTTTTCACGGTGTGAGGTGAGTAGTTTTTTCTCTTCAAATACCGCCTGTAATTGAGTACTGATTCGGTGAGATGCATGATGCCCTCCTTTTTCAATAACGGTCATTGCACGAAAATATTCATTTTCCCGTGTCGCATCCGATAGCCTTGCATAACGCAAGGTCATCTCGATTGATTGGTGACCAAGGATTTGCTGTAAAACCTCTATTCGTAACCCGGCATTCAGCATGTCTGTGGCAAAGGTATGGCGCAGGCTATGGATACTGTATCCATAGTGAGATAAGTCAGCCCTTTCGAGAACTTTCACAAATGCCTTCCTCGCTGCCGCATATGTAATCTTCTCTCTTTTCGAGCTGTAAAAAAGGTAGTCCTTTTGTTGGTTTCTCATCTTCAGCCATTCCTGAAGGGCAATGTCAGCGTCCGAGCTGAAGTAAACCACACGGCCCTGGTCGGTTTTTTCTGCCAGGTAAATCAGGATCTTCCTTTCCGGTAGAATAATATCTGAGGCTTTGACATTGAGTAATTCGCCAATTCTCAGGCCTGTCCGCAACAAAAGGAGGATTAAGGTGCGATTGCGAGTGTTGCTTGTTGCTGAAAGCAAAAGAGTGATATGTTCCGGCGGAATGGCTCTGGGTAAGGAATCAGGCAACTTCAGATGGATTTTCTTGGACAGAATTGCTTGTGTCTGAATCTGCTGCTCAACCAGAAAGTTGAGAAACGTATACACACTCCTCAAGTTGCTTATGACTGAGTTGGCCTTCAATCCACGATCCTGTTCATGCTCCACGAAGGCACAGATATCCTGGCGGGTAACCTTATAAAGATTAGTACCTGTTTTGTTCAGGAAATGCAGGAAGGACAAGGCCACATAACTGGCTTGTTTAACAGTTGCTATCGAATTATTATTGCGATATTTCTCTCGAATGTACCCTGCTGCCAGATCTGCACCGCTCAGGCCAGTGCCGGTAATCCGAGAAGAAAGATGATCAAATTCTTGACGTTTTTTGTTGGTTTGCCGGTCAGGCGGTGACCGATCTGTTTGAGGAAGAGGTGCTGGCGGGGATTTAAGAAATTTTGATTCTGTTGGAGTGTCTAAAGGGAAGCTGATGGAATTGTATTTTTCCTGCAGAACACCAACCCACTCGCTGGATTGAAAATTGGCAGGGGTCCAATGTTGTTCGGTCATAGTAACCTCCTTTTTCTTTTGTCGAAAAAACAGGCTTTTGATGACCGAATTATACCATATATTCGGCTTCTATTTTGTTACGTATAAATTGGAAATAGTGTGCCACGAGGCTGCACGAAAGATGAGGGTAGGTCCCTCGGGGTCGGCTTACAGGAGCGGGCTTCAAACCACCTTAAGCTGCTGTGGTTAAGAGCCATGGTGGTGAGCGTTAAGGGAAAAGGCTCGGCAAGACTGGGTCAGGTATGGATCATGGAGACGAATAACACTGAACCACTGATGAGGTGTCGAAAATTTAAGTTGCTGTCAAAACTGGGACCTATTTCCATCCCAGGATAAGTTCGGGGGAAGCCTGTTTATTGCCCGAACGGTGGCCGGCATAAAGGTGGCGTGAACATGATCTTGGCTTTCGTGTGGAACGTGGGAACCTGTCGCTCCGATGACAAGGGAGAAATCCAAATGGAGACCCCGTAAGGATGAGAGTACCGATGCGGAGCACAGGGGCGGAGTAGCCTGTAGTAGTGACGAAGTCCCTGTAATGGGGATGGAGCGAAGGGGCTACATTGTTCAGCTTTTGCCATGAAGACAACCAGAAATGGGAGGATCTTTTTGAACGAAGCAAAGCCATTCCAAATTTCCAAGAATCAGGTTTGGGAGGCATTCAAGAGAGTAAAGGCAAATCGCGGAGCTGCTGGAGTGGACGGGCAGTCGATAACCGACTTCGAAGAGGATTTGAAAAATAACCTCTACAAGTTATGGAATCGTATGTCTTCAGGAAGTTATTTTCCTCCTCCAGTGCGTCGAGTTGAGATACCGAAAGGCGATGGCAAGATGCGACCGTTGGGAATACCGACAGTGGCAGATCGAATCGCTCAGATGGTAGTCAAGCAATTCCTGGAACCCCTTTTGGATCCGTATTTTCATGGAGACTCATACGGCTATCGTCCGGGCAAGTCGGCCATAGAGGCGGTTGGGGTAGCTCGTCAACGATGTTGGCGGTATCCGTGGGTGCTGGATCTCGACATCAAAGGTTTCTTTGATAATATCGACCATGAGCTCATGATGAAGGCGGTGCGGCAGCATACAAACTGCCGGTGGGTCCTGATGTATGTTGAACGGTGGTTGAAGTGTCCGGTTCAGCACCCTGACGGATCAGTTGTAACGAGGGACAAGGGAACTCCCCAGGGTGGCGTTGTAAGTCCCTTGTTGGCGAACTTGTTCTTGCACTATGCCTTTGACAAGTGGATGGGACGTGCTTTTCCGGCAATTCCGTTCGAGCGGTATGCTGACGATGTGGTTTGTCACTGCAGTAGTGAGTCGCAAGCGAAAACGCTATGGGTTGCAATTGAATGGCGACTTATGGAGTGTCGGCTGGAGTTACACCCCGAGAAAACCAAGATTGTCTATTGTAAGGAAGACAATAGGCAAAGGGATTACCCAAATCACACGTTTGACTTCCTGGGCTATACATTCAGGCCACGGGTAGCGAAGAGTAAAACGGGTAATTTCTTTGTTGGGTTCCTGCCTGCCATGAGTAACAAAGCTGCCAAGTCAATACGCGACGAAATGCGAAGCTGGCGGATTCATAATCGTACTGACAAATCCCTGAAGGATTTCTCGCGAATGTTCAATCCCAAGCTGCGAGGATGGATCAATTATTATGCGAATTTTTACAAGTCCGAAATGTTTAAGGTGTTTCACATCCTGAATCGCATGATAACGAAGTGGGTCATGAGAAAATTTAAGGATATGAGAGGGCGCCAACGGAGAGCAACTCACTGGTTAGGACGTTTAGCTCTTCGTCAGCCTCAGTTGTTTGCCCATTGGCAGCTGCTGGGGATGCGTCCTCCGGTTGGACAATAGGAGCCGGATGAGTCGAGAGGCTCACGTCCGGATCTGTGAGGGCCTGGGGGTGTGACTCCCCCGGGCTACTCGACTCTTTACCCGGCAGTGTCAAATTTCTATACTCTCTCATAGAAGGGTTTCAGCGCAATATGCCAGCAATGTTTTCTTGAGGATCAAAAGGATCCGCGACTTGGAGGTATCTCGCAGTGGAGGCATTAACTGTATCAAGCTTTGTTCGCCGTTAGGTGACACTGCAAGGCCGCAAGGCATAAATAAACTTTTCAATAATGGTCATGCCAGATATGATAAATTCGAATAAATACAAGTGAATCGATCAGGATGCCTGTTTTATAGAACTGTATTGGCAAGCGGCTTCTTATCACCCCTAACCACCGGGCCAACCATGAAACTCACCGCTTGTCGCCATAATCTCGACATCCCCGCCACCTGGCTGGGTGGGTGGATTTCCGTCCGCTCCTGCCTGGTACTCCTGGCCGCTTGCGGCTGGCTGTTATTCCTCGCCATCGCCTTCGCTGCAGAGTCTTCCGATGACTCCCTCCATTCCCAGCTTTTAGCACTCCAGGGCGGATTGCCGGCCTCATCGGTGATGGCCGAGTCCGTTAAAGCGGAGCCCGATGTGTTGCGGTTGCTGATTTGGGAGGGACACGCACCGGGCGCCTGGATTGAGAGGTTTGAGAAACAGGTCGAAAACCGCCATGGGCGTTCGGTGAAACTTCAAGTCACCTACGTCAAAGGGGGGGAAGAATTTTATGATGCGATAAGAGATCGGGCGGTTGATGTCGTTATGATGACGCATCATACGTATAAAGATGAGCGCTTTAAATACATCCAGAACCGGCTTTTACTGCCAATCGACCTTGCCAATATTCCCAATTTCAAACATGTAATCCCGGACATGCGGATGGCAGAATACCTATTCAGTGAAAGACAGGTTTATGCAGTTCCGGTCAGTCAAGGCCCCTATGGGCTGGCCTATAATACCGCGTTACTTGAGAGTGAGCCGCAGAGCTGGAATATCTTCTGGGATCCTCGGTTTAAGGGGCAGTATGTCCTGGGGGCTAATGAGTATATCTACAATGTCAACATTACGGCGCTGGCCTTGGGCTATCCGCGCAAACTGATCGGTGATTACGATGCGTTGAATAATCCGGAATTCAAAAAAAAGCTGCGCTCACTCGTCGTGAATGCCCATTCGTTCTGGATCGGAGTGGATAAGCCTGACAATTTAGCGGGTCGGCCGCTGGCAGTTTCCTGGGGCGATTCATTGGGACCGCTTAAATCGCGTGGCGAGCAATGGAAAATAGCTGAGCCTGCCGAAGGGACCATTTGCTGGGTTGATAACTATGCAATTACCTGGGCGTTGCAGGACAAACCCTTTTTAAAAACAGTGGCGGAAGAATACATCAATGAACTGCTGACGACGGACTATCAAATGGGGCACATCCTGCGCTACATGTCTCTCACTCCAGTCATCACCAATATTGAAGAGTTCCTGACTCCTGAAGAGGCTGGGCGGCTTAAACTCGGAATCCCAAATTTCTATGAAAGGAATCGAATCTTGCTAAAAACCTATTCCCACCGGGACCGCAATGGGATGAAGCTTTTATGGGACGAGGCCACACAGGGAATTGCTTTGGATGGGCATACCGATGAAAAGTGAGTTAGATCAAAGAATCAGTCATCCGCTGGCGACCCGATTGTTGCGTGTCGTTTTCGGATTCTTCCTCGTGGTCGTTATTTGTTTAACGATCGCGCAGATGGTTATCGAGTATCGGTATCAGGAAAAGAGCATCCGTAAGGAATTTTCGAATATTCAAACCTCGTTTGAGCACGTCCTTGCCGGGCAGATATGGCATCTCGACGAGGATGCGCTGCGTTCTACGGTGGAGGGGATTGTCGAGTTGCCAGGTATCGTCGGGTTGAAAATTGCCGATCCGAACGGTAAGCTCATCGCCCTGTGCGGTATTGTAAATACTGCAGACGGCAAGGGGGAGACTTGCCTGCATGTTAAGCTGCTAGGATACACCCCCGATGACGGACACGTTCATAGCTGGAAACCGTATCGGTTTGATCTATTCGAGGCGGATTTCCCGATCATCTATTCCGTTAATCAACAACCGCGGGTTTTGGGACGGGTGACACTCTATTCGAATTCATCGGTCGTTTTGAACCGGGTTAAGGCAAGTTTTTTGATGCTGGGGATCAAGACGGTCGTTGAAATCGCTTTGTTATGGCTGATCTTCAAGCTGGTATTTGTTCGTTTGCTGAAAAAGCCGCTCGCGGAGCTGACGACCGCGGTCGAAGGCGTAACGCTTGATAATCTGGATGCTGTTAAAGTAAGCGCACCCAACGGCATTCGTGATGAACTTGGAGTTTTGGCTGAATCGTTCAATAGAATGCTGCTTGATTTGCAGAGCGAAATAACGAATCGCAGAATTGCGGATGAGAGTCTGGCGACAAGTGAAGTAAAGTTAAACAGTATCTTAAGAGTCGCGCCCGTAGGGATCGGCCTCACTAAAAGACGGGTGTTTACTTCGGTAAACCCGGCAATGTGTGATTTGACCGGGTATAGCAGCGAAGAGTTGCTTGGGCAGAGAACTCGTCTCTTGTATCTGACGGATGAAGAGTATCTTAGTAACGGGAATAAGCTGAATGCGCAAATTGATCAACAAGGCACTGGGATGACCGAGGCGACCTGGTTCCGGAAAGACGGACAGCGCGTTGATATACTTCTTTCGGCAGCACCGATGGTTCCTAATGATTCAGAAGGCGAGTTCACAGTTATCGCGACGGACATCACAGAAAGGAAGCAGGCGGAAGAGGCGCTTATACGACAACAACGTTTTATAAAGCTGAATAACCTGATCGCCAACGTTTTCCTAACCTCTTCCCGGAACGAAGTCTTTGCCGACGTTCTCAATGTCATCCTGACGGCCTTGGATAGCCGGTTCGGCTTTTTCGGGTACATCAATGAGGCCGGCGATCTTGTCAGTCCCACCCTGACGCGCGACGTCTGGGATCAATGCCAGGTGGCCGACAAGAGCATCGTTTTCCCCCGAGCCAACTGGAAAGGGCTTTGGTGCCGGGCGCTGCTTGAGAAGCAGACGTTTATCTCCAACGAAAACCTCCAGGTTCCCGAAGGGCATGTGGCCCTGGAGAACGCCCTAGCGACCCCCATCGTGTACAACGACAACCTTATCGGCCTGTTTGTCGTTGCCAACAAGGCGGGGGGGTACGATAAGGACGACCGGGACCTCCTGGAAAGCGTGGCCGCGCAGACGGCACCGATTCTGTTTGCCATCCAGGAAGAGGCCCGCCGAAAAATTGAACATGAAAAACTCGAAGTCCAACTCCATCAGGCCCAGAAGATGGAATCAGTAGGCCGTCTAGCCGGCGGGGTCGCCCACGACTTCAACAACATGCTAGGGGTTATTCTCGGGTATACGGAACTGGCCATGGAGCGGGTCGAGCCAGACAATCCCCTGCATGCCAACCTAGAGAAGATCCAAGGGGCTGCCCAGCGCTCCGCCGATCTGACCCGGCAACTCCTGGCCTTTGCCCGTAAACAGATCGTATCCCCCAAGGTGATCGACCTCAACGACACCATCGAAAGCGTACTTAAGATGCTGCTGCGACTTATCGGTGAGGACATCGACCTGGCTTGGCGCCCGGGCAAGGAAGTCTGGCCGGTCAAGATGGACCCCATCCAGGTCGACCAAATTCTGACCAATCTCTGCGTAAATGCCCGGGACGCTATCGTTGATACAGGCAAGCTCACCATCGAAACCAGCATAGCTTCTTTTGATGAGGAGTATTGTTCCCATCACGCTGGCATTGTCCCCGGCGACTACGTCCTGCTGGCCGTGAGCGATACTGGCTGCGGTATGGACAAAGAGACCCAAGCTCATCTCTTCGAGCCCTTTTTCACCACCAAAGAAATGGGCAAGGGCACTGGACTGGGTCTAGCCACGGTCTACGGTGTGGTCAAGCAAAACAACGGTTTCATAAATGTCTACAGCGAGCCTAGGAAAGGAACAACGTTCAAGATTTACCTGCCACGCCACCTGGACAAAACGGTCCCGTTGCCGGAAAAAGAACCGTATAAACCAGACGAGCGAGGCCGCGAGACTGTCTTGCTGGTGGAAGACGAACCGACGATCCTGGATATGACCACGGAAATGCTCGAAAGGCTCGGGTACACCGTGCTGGCAGCCGGAACCCCGGGTGAGGCCATCCGCCTAACCCGGGAACACCCCGGCCGAATCGATCTGCTATTGACCGATGTGGTCATGCCCGAGATGAACGGACGCGATTTGGCCAAAACACTGCTGTCCATCTATCCGGACATCCGACGGTTGTTCATGTCGGGCTACACGGCCAGCGTTATCGCCCACCATGGCGTGCTGGACGAAGGCATGCACTTCATCCATAAACCATTCTCAATGAAAGACCTGGGGAGGAAACTGCGTGAGGCACTGGAAGGCTAACATGTTAATTTAGAGAATGATTCTCGGCGAAGAACCGCATCTCTTCGTACTGGCAATTCTGCTGCGCTCCATGCCGGTCGGCTATGCGTGGTGGAAGAATCAAGATTTCTGAAAAACCTTCCATGTTGGCTGTTTGGCTGGCTCAACCGATAGAATCTATCTCGCCTGACATTCCCCTGAACAAGGGCAGACTGCCAGGCAAGACCGATCTCAGTTGCCATTCATTCTTTGCTGATACACGATACCGGGCAAGACCCAATGGCCTCATCGACACATGACTCGTCAGCATTGGCGTCGTCTTTTACAAATGCTTTTTCCGCATCACCGTCAAAATCAAACACCGTCGGGCAGATTTCAATGCATGCTTCGCAGCCCAAACATTCTTCCTGATCAATTACTACTTGCTGTGCCATGGCTTTCTCCTCATGATTTGGCTGTCTTTCTTATTTTTCAAGCAATGGCGCTCATCGCCATCAATCCCACGCAAGCAAACGACGCTGCCCCTCGCAGCGAGGGAACATGGGTCGCATCCTGGCCGACTTCAAGGCTCCCATATACGTCCTTTTTTATTTCTAAGGGCCAGATATTGAATGTGGATGAACTTCCCGACCAATAACCCCCGAACTCCTAGGGGAAATGCGGATAATGCTGTTCAAATAATAGGCTACTTTGTCATCGGCGTCGATAAAACTTATGTCGACCGGAAGATTGGCCATTTCTTACATCCTATCAGAAACGATCTTGTTGAAAAATATTCATTGGAGTCACTAACAATTAACCTCGCATGGACGGAGAGATGCATGGACCATGAAATAATCTGTTACTGCTTTAATTATACAGAGTTAGATATAAAGAAGGATTTTACTGAAAATCGTCATTCGACCATCATGGATCGAATAATCAGTGAAAAGAAGGATGGGAATTGCAAATGTGAAACTACTAATCCTAAAGGCAGGTGATGTTTAAATGATATTCGCCAGGTGGTGAGTTCATTAACAGGGGTAACTGAATTGGATATTTTTTAATAAAAACAAGCAATAGCTGTCGAACCCGTCCTTGGTGGCGGTAGCGACAGCTGGCAGCAGTTGGCGTTTTTGTTAGTGCTCGGAAAGAGAATCGATAGCCAATATTTTGCTCAGTCGTTAACTGCACGCACCGGGATAAGGATTTCGTTGCGTCGCAAAAACCACGGTGTGAAAGGTGGATCATACCGAGCCCAAACGGGATCGCCCACAGCAGTGAGTCCCTTTTGCACAATCCAGGACTCAAGTTCACGCTTGTTTCGAAGATAAGCCTTCTCGCTCCAAAACCCGGAATAGCGGACTGCGGCCACCCGACGAGATGGCACCTGACGCAACGTGATCTGTGGGTCTTCTGGCTTTGGAAGGGTTTCCAAAGTGTACGAGGCTGGCATCATGAAACTAACCGCCCAGCCTTGCTGCACACCCTGTTGTCCCACGGGAGCAGTCATCTTGATTTTCTCTCCTGTTGGCTGCTGCGAGACAGGAGCTGTCATCGCCACCCTATCGCGCGATTTGTTGTCGCCGGAGATGTATCGAAACAGCTTGTTGAAGGCAAGTTTTCCTGCCTCTTCAAGCGTTCCTTCGACAACGGTCTCAGCAAGAATGTGTGGTGCATAATTGCGTATTTCAAAGGCCTTGTCCTTTTCCACCATTGTATAGGGAGCTTCTTCCGTTGCCATGACATTCGTTGCCCCAATTATTATGATGACTGCTGTTGCTATTTTTCGAATGAAACATTCCATATTCGCCGTCCAAGTTGAGTATCGTGCATATTTGCCCAACACCCACAATCATTCTAAAAAATAATGCTGGTCAAATAGAAAACAGGGCAAAAATCCTGTCCGACTGTAATCGGACATATGCCTTTTCAGATCCCATCTTGTGCTTATTAATAAATGATTGATGTACAACTTTAATTATGGCCAAATCAATGGACAAGCCTGCCTTAGCACCTCATTTCCGCCTGACCGGCGCACTTTTCGGAGCCTTCATAGCCGATGCCCTGGCCATGCCCGTTCACTGGTACTACGATACCGCCGCCTTGGCTAAAGACTATGGCTGGGTTACGGATTTTGCCAAACCTCGCAATCCCCATCCTGACAGCATTCTCTGGCGCTCAAGGTATCACCCTCTTCGTCCGGAAGCAGACATCCTGCACAACCAGGCCAAGTTTTGGGGGCAGCGCGGCGTCCACTATCACCAGTTCCTGGAAGCCGGGGAAAACACCCTGAACTTGAAAATCAGCCAACTGCTGATGGACAGCCTGCTTGAAAAAGAGGAATACGATCAGGAACTCTATCTTGACAAGTATGTGGCGTTCATGACGACTCCCGGCGCACACAAAGACACCTATGTTGAAGAATGTCACCGGGAGTTTTTTAAAGCGTGGGCTCCTCAAAAAAAAACCCCTGCCGCTCATTTGCCCGATGAAAAGCACATCGGGGGGTTGTGCCTGCCATTACCCTTACTGCTGTTCTTCCAGGACCAGTGGGATAAAGCGTTGCAGCTAGCCGAATGTCATTTGGAACTGACCCACCCGGGGACTTTGATGCGCAATGCCTTGGCCTGCTTTGCCGACCTCCTTCACGACATCTTGCACGGCGCTGATGTTCGGCAGTCATTGAAGAAAAATAGACCTAAACCGTTGCAGCTTTTATGTGGATATCCATTTGCAGAATTGTCGAGCCGTGCCGATACCGATATCGCTCGTAACGTTTTCAGTACGGCCTGCTATATCGAACAATCACTGCCACTGACCCTCTATCTGGCCTGGAAGTACCAGGATGATCCCGAGCAGGCCTTGATGGTGAACACCAATCTTGGTGGTGACAACTGCCATCGGGGTGTTGTTCTGGGCGCCCTGCTCGGCGCCCTGCACGGAGAGCAGGCTTGGCCGCGGCGCTGGATGGATGGATTGGCACATCCTCCCACCGCTTTTTCACAGTGGCTCGCGACACGCTTCAAGACCGATGCCTGAGGTTTCCGTGCCCCTCCGTCCCCATAAAAAGAAAGGGACTGAGGTCACCATCGGATTCGGCCCTCATTATCTCGAGGCGATCCCCATGCTGCTCGCCCAGATGCGCGAGAGCGAGACCATCATCCTGGAAGAACCGCACACCCCAGGGTTTACCGAAATGCTCCGGGGAGAGATGGCCATTGATGGGTATCTTCTTCAGGTCGATGCAAGTTTCCCTCTCTTTTCAAAAAGCCTGTGTGTGGAGTTGCGGCTGCTGTTTGCTCACGGAAAACGCATTATCCAGGTAGAGCCCTATCTCGATTGCCTGGTGCAGATTCACGAACTGTTTGCCGAAGGCAAGACGCCGCAATATGTCCTCTCCCTGGATGGCCTCCGGGATGTCTATCTCGCAGAAAAAGAGGCCACCGGAGCGCTCATCACCTTCTATGCTCTGAGCATGAAAGAGGATTTTCGGGCGGTGGTAGATTCGGTCAAGATCTTCGCCCAAAAGGATGCACATCGCATCAGAATGCGCGATTTTATGCGAGCTACGGCCATTGCGGAGTTGGCGGCAACCGGGCAGCGTCTTTTTGTGGAAGCCGGATACATCCATTATGGGCTGTATCATTTTTTAACAACGCAGATCTGTCAACACCTGAGAGTGCAGTCTGTTTTTCTCCTGCAGCCGGTTGTTGATACGTTGCAGGCAAAACGGCGCAATATCGGTCCAGGCGACGTTTTGACCTTGTTGTATGTCCTGCATGATGCCATTCCTGCTGATCGGGCTGATCTTTTGGCTGCACGCAGTTTGATCGCTGTCCAACTGGTGGCCAAGGAAGAACTTCATCCAGACCATACTTTTCCCCACTGCGAGGATGACGCTCTGGTGAATACCCTGGTCTCTTCCTTGGATTACGAACAATGCTGCCAACTCTACCAACGGATCAGAGGTGTCCCCAGAAGCACAGCCCTTCGCTACGCCAGACAATTCGTTGATGGCGAGCAGGGGCATGACTGATGCCTGCCATCTCTCTTCTTCCAGTGGCTACTTCCCCTCCAACGCCAGGAATTGGCGGCGGATTTCTTCAAGGCGGCTCCGGTTTTTACCAAGATCCGAATAGCCAAGGCGCGAGGCGGAGCGGACGTGAATGACCTTACTCGTCCGATCCAGCAAAAACTCGCCATCATCGACAAACAGCATCGTCCGCAGTTCAACCCGCAGATAATCGGGCAAATCATCCACGATAGTGGTATCGCTCCGGCCTGAAAGAACCCGTTTCAGGCGAGCAAAAGCTGCACTGGGGTCACCGCTGAATACCAACGGCGCAATGCGGTGGCGTTCGTTTTCAGTCTGACTCGAAACGCAGTTGGGTGAACTTGGGCACAGGGCGAGAATTCCCTCCCTGGCTCCCAGGTTATCGGGACGCTCACCGGCACAACCAACTAAGCCAAGTAAACCGAGAGCCATAGCAACAATCCTCCCTGTCAATCTTTTCACCGTTGCCCTCCTCATCCATGCAGAGATAGGCGCTAATGACTTTTGGCAATGGCGTCGACGTCACTGTAACCTGCCTATAATTGTTTGCACTGATGCGCCAAACCCTAAGCCTTTATTTTCTTCAGCATCCAAGCTATGTTTTCACCAAGTTGACGCATGGTTTCCATGCCCTTTTGATCATCGGCTGCCTCGCCCATCTCTGGCCCAATGCCGACATTCCAATAGTTTGAACCAACAATGATCATCTGACCCATCAGGAAAAAATGATTCATTGTGTCAAAGGCATGCATTGCACCAGCCCTACCTGACGCCACCACAGCTGCTCCGAGTTTGCGACGGAACAGATCTCCATTAGCCCGGCCGACCATGCCGCAGCGATCGATAAGAGCTTTCATCTCACTAGTCACATCAGCAAAATAGTTTGGAGAGCCAAGAAGAATAGCGTCGGCGGCCACCATCTTGGCAATACAATCATTGACCAGGTCTTTGGCCAGGACGCACTTGCCGTTTTTTTTATGGAAACAAATATAACAGGCCGTGCATCCTCTGATTGCATGGCCGGCAAGTTCAACGAGCTCTGTGTCGGCTCCAACCTCAGCTAACGGTTCCAGCACTGTTCTAAGCAGCAGGTCTGTGTTCCCTCGCTTGCGGGGACTCCCGCATATTGCGACAACTTTCATTGTTTTTTCCAGTTCTCCCTATCCTTGCTCAAGGATATTTTGGATGCTGCATGTACGTATCAAGGAATTGAAGAGGGATTTTAAAATCTGCTAGGGCGTAGCAATGATAACCAGCCCGAGATAACCGTCAACAGTCAGCATATCGCCAGAGCGGATTAGTCGGGTGGCATCCGGCACCCCGGTGACGCAGGGAAGGCCATATTCGCGGGCAATGATGGCACCATGGATAAGCATGCCGCCGCGGCGTTCCACAATACCACCGGCCAATGGTACGACAAAGGTCATGTTTGGATCAACGGCGTCACAGACGAGGATTTCACCTGCCTTGAAAGAGGCGAGATCAGCCGGCTGGCTGATTACTCTGGCCGGACCCACTCCCAGGCCCGGACCGGCAGGTTGGCCCACCAGTTGGCGAGCTTGCAGCCGAGTATCGCCTGATCCATGAAATCCGGCGACTGGCGGGGCTGGGGTCAAGCGCTTGCTAACCCTTTCTCTCCCTGTTGCCAGTTGACTGGCCAGTTCGGGGATTTTCCCCCCTGACTGTCTGCGGATTGCTTCATTCCTGGCCTCGTGCAGTCGTTGGGATAATCGACCAATAGCAAGATTGTCATTGTCACGAAGGCGATAACTGGCCCGGCCAACTGCAAGCACATCCTGGGCGAACTCCTGTTCTTCCGGGGTGAAGGACTCTAAAAACATCGCCTCATCGTTCTGCATCCGGCGATTTGCTGCTGGCGGTGCCGCAGCCATCTCCAGTAACAGGTCTGTAATTTTACGATTTCCCGACATCATCCCACCCATGACGAAAGAGAGGTCACCAAAACGATCGGCAAACTCGGCTAGGGCGATGGAAAAAGGAGCGAAGGGGTCAGGTCTGCCCCCTTCTCGGAGAATGGCGGCCACAGATGGGTCATGGCGGAGCATCTCAGCCAATTCCAGCATTTTCCGGTTGCGCTGTACTGCCAGCAGGCCGGCATCACCTGCCAACAGGTCAAGAAAGGCAAAGGGATCATCCGGACGCAATTGATCGTTATAGACCTGACCAAAGAGTCGTATCCCATGGGCCATGGGAATGCAGATCTCCCGGTATCGGGCTTCCCAGTCGTCCAGAATCTGCTGGCGCTCACTGATTGCCGCTGCCAGGGAATGGTTGTCCAAAGACATGAGGTCAACAGTCGCCAGCCGGGCGGCATCATCGGCCATTGCCGGCAGCACTTCCTCTTCAATGGTCCGGCGCAGACTTTTAAGCGAGGCCAAGCTCCGATGCAGGCTCAGATACCAGGACCGCTCACCATCGTCATTCGTAGTGGTCGAAGTTGTAATCGGACGCGACTGAAGTGCAAAAAGGGAGCCCTGAGACAAGGTCCACTCCAGGTCCTGGGGAACGCCGAACAGGGTCTCGGCTTGCCGCAGCAGGGCCAGCACCTGGGAGGCAGTTGCTTCGGTCAAAGGGGTTGTTTTCTGTTCCTCGGTTGCGAGCGGCACCAAGGCGACGCCGCTGCCGGACGGTCGACAGGCATGGAGCCGAACAGGAACGTGACGCTCAAGGATTTTCCCCGTGCCGGGTTCGAGCAGCAGCCGATCGGGTTCTACATCACCGTCGACCAACCCCTGATTCAATCCCCAGACGGCTTCGATCGCCGCCAACTCTTCGCGCCCCGGACAACGACTGAAAGCGACACCGGAACAATCACCTAGAACCAATTCTTGCAGAATAACCGCCATGGCACTGCCTGCGGGATCAAGACCAAGTTCCTGGCGATACAGCAATGCGCGGTCAGACCAGAGCGACGCCCACACCAGGCGTAGTTTGTCAAGGATAGCGGGCAGGCCGTGGACATTGACAAAAGAGTCGTGGAGACCGGCAAAGGAGGCGGTAGCCGAATCCTCCACCGGGGCGGAAGAACGAACCGTGACCGGGGTGCGAGTCAAGCGCGAGGGTAATCCTGCGGTAATTTCGGCAGTCAACCGTTCGGGCAGCGGTGTGTTGAGAAACAAGCTGCGAATCCGGAGCCCCAGATCCCAAAGCTCCTCCCAGCGCATCTCTTGAAACGGTTTGCGTTCCAACAAGAGCGGCAGGCGCTGCCGTAAACCGGTGGTGTCCAGGTACTGTTCATAAGCAAAGGTGGTAATGCAGACCCCTGGCGGCACCGGCAGGCCGGCACCAGCCAACCGACCAAGAGCTGCGGCCTTGCCACCGACCAGGGGCAAGTCAGTGGCGGACAATTTCGTCAGATCAATGCAAAGTGACCTCATGGCGTTAAATGAAATTCCATGACATTCTGGAAGCGGGTCACCAAGTAAATACGGTCGATCTGCACTTTAAACAGGGCACAACTGGGTGCGGCTGTGAAATCGGCCAGATGCGGGTGCCGGGATAAATAGATGGTCATCCCTTCTTCACGCGCTGAACCGGTCATTTCCAGCGCTGTACCGAGGAGCGTGGCGGCGGCGGCTCGCCTGAAATCAGACACTTGGTTACTCCGGTTATCCAGAAGCAGGGAGACCTGAGAATTCCTGGCCAGATTCGCCCATTTGCGAGTGGCACGGGGAGTGGCAAAATAGAGGTGCCGCAGGTCTTCCGTGACCGCAACAGCCACCAGGCTGACATACGGATGGGAACCGGCGTCGGTGGCCAGGGCTGCCAAGGGTTGACTGCGACAGAGTTCCTCTAAAATGGGCAGGTGTTCAGCAGGAATATTCATGCAGAGTATCGTTCCTCTTCAAGGATGTTTTTAATCCGTCGAGCTCCCAGTCTGCAAATAAGAAGATAGGGGGCCGCCAGCACCGGCACCTCAAAGAGCACCCGGCAGAGGTTGGGTCCAAACGATTCAACGCGGTGACCTGTGGCCGGAATACCGGCTACCCTCCAATGCCAGTATTGCCCAGCAGTGAATTGTGTGACCTGAAAGTAAAGCCAGAGGCCAAAGGCAGTCCGTACACGACCGACAGTTCGTGGACCAATGAAGCGGTCGGCGCAATCAACTCGAGCGACCGATGGGCCCCACTCTGGCCATCGTTGGGTGTCTATCAACAGCTCCCAGGCTGTTGCGGCAGGAGCCCTGATTTCTACAGCGGTAGTTAAGGGTTTCATCAGGAAGCTTATGCCATGACCAATTAGATTTTTGCAAATATCGCTTCAAACGATGGCTGCTGAAGGATGTTATCGATGGGATAATCCCCTCATCAAAGACCGAGAGAGGAAGCAGAAAAATAAGCACCTAGACGGTGATCCAGTTGCATACTTCTATTGCTTGTAAAAGGTAATAAGGACTTCGCCCAATTTGAACCCAAACTTCGAGAAGACGGCCCTATTCATCATGATTTTGTCGTCAAGCTGCCACATCCAATCGTCAAAGTTCACGTTATACACTTTGTCACCAACAGGCAGGGCAAGCACATATTTCCAATTCAAGGCATTGCCTGCTGCGGCTCCGGTAGCTTCACCGACGACGTCGGCGGCGGTACCGATGTACCGATCATTTTGTTTCTTGATCGTCCACACGCGGCGTTCTTTCTTACCATCAGCGTAGGTAAAATGTTCATCAAGGGTGCCGGTGTCGCCTTGCCAACTGCACTGCATATCGACCGTCATGCGGCGAATAACCTTGCCTGAGCGATCCTGGACGATGCCATGGGCAACAACGCGCCCGTTGAAGTATTCCTGCATGTCGAACTGAGGTTTCTGATTTGCGTAATCAGAGAGTTGCACCGAAGTACAACCCGTCGTTACCAATGCAATGAGAGCACAAAAGAACAACCAAAATGATTGAGAACGAAGTGACATAATAATCTCCCGAAAGTTTTCCCAGGTTTTCAGCCTCCATTGATCAGTCGGCTGCGCATTTCCTGGTCAATAGGATCTTTTCCCAACCATATACCAAAATATGCTGCGGCAAAATCTGCCCCCTCGATGGTGATGAGCGGCCGACCATTGTAGCTCAGCTCTGTTCCTTGGCCCGGAACGTAGGTCAAAGCATATCGATCACCGGGCTTGACATCTATGTATACCGCATTGAGTTTGTCTATGCGGCTTCGCAAGCGATCCAGTTTGTCCGGACTGTTATTCCGTTCCAGAATCGCTTCTGCCCCTTTGCCAAAATCTGGGCCAGGAATGGACACGAGATAGCTTATTTCAAGACGCTTAGGGATATCGGCGAGAACATCATTGGGAGAACCGTTTTCAGGCAGGTAAAGAGCCGCCACGTAGACCTTGAAGATTTTTAACCAGCGCAGAAGTGCTGCGCCTCGAATTGGGACCTGCTGGTTATCAATGGTGACGCTCTCTTGGAAATTAATATCCTCGACGGTCAGCGCTGCGGCGTTGATTGGTTGAAAGATCAGCAGGGTAAAAAGAATTGTTCTTTTGATGAGGCACAAAAAGGCTTGTAAAGCAGGCATGGGCGCTCCTCCTCAAAGAGTCGTCAAATAGAGGCGTTTCAAAACTCATTCACCACCTGACTGGCAGGGTCTCGTTTGCCAACGGGAAAGCAACGTTTATATACCAACACTGTGTTCACTCTCCAGTCCTGTCAATGTGATAACTCTCTGTCTTTTGATATCTTTAGGCAAATTAATTATCTATTATCTTGATAAAGTCTTGCTGTCAGGGCTTACATGCTGAACAATCGTTATTATGCTGCTTGGAAAGCACATCTTATGGACGCCCCTGCTCCAGCGACTAAAGCAATGCGACAATCGTAGAGGGCGTACACCATGAAAGAAAAGGATCGCCTCGAAGCACAGCGACTCGGAAGACAGGATTGGCGGGTGTGGGGACCTTATTTAAGCGAACGGGTGTGGGGAACGGTACGCGAGGACCGAAATTGTGACGGCAGATATCCTCGACAAGTTACCCCGTTTCAAAGCACTTCTCGAAGAACACAAAGGCCGCATGTTCGACGGACACACCATCTGTGCCTGCCCGACCCATACCAACGAACACGGCGAGCGGTTGCTTGCCATGGTCGACCACACCATGATTCCTTCCATCCTCAGGCGACTTCTCAACTCGGACGAATTCCTTTCGGTTCACGGCATTCGCAGCGTGAGCAGGATGCATAGGCATAAACGTCATCTGGGGTCATTGCCCGGCGTCGGCAAGGCCCTCATTGAGTATGAGCCTGGAGAGTCTCAATCAGATCTGTTTGGCGGAAACTCAAATTGGCGGGGTCCGGTATGGATGCCGATCAATTATTCCATTCTCCAAGCCTTGACCAAGTTCCATCGCTTCCTCGGGCCAAATTTTACCGTGCCCTTCCCTGGCCAGAATGAGGACACTTTGAACCTCCAGGAGGTGGTAAATCGTATCGCCGAAAATCTTATCGACATATTTCGCCGAAACAGCGAGGGTTGAATCCCAGGACTTCCCGAGGACAGTCCTTTTCAAAATGATCCCGAATAGAGCGATCTACGGTTGTTTCATGAATACTTTGATGGGGAAACCGGACTCGGGTTGGGCGCTTCCCATCAGACCGGGTGGACCGGACTGGTGGGCAATCTCATCAAACGCCGCTATGAACTCATGATGCACTCAAGCCGGTAGACAAAGATGGATTCGACAAATGTTCAGGGATAATCCTGTCAGGAGTCGATTTTCCTTTTCTCTAGGCAGGATTGGATAGTTTTTTAAAATTCGAGCAAAAAGAGTTGGTAAAGAATACAAACTGCGGCAACCACCCCTTCTTTACTCATATACTTTCGTTATTGGGAATAAATGAATCGAAAAAATATTGATATCATACGAAGAGGTCGCTGCCTTGCTCAAGGGCAACACGGGCAAGGCCCTGTGGTTTACTGGATGTCCCGTGATCAGCGAGTAGGCGACAATTGGGCCCTTTTATGGGCTCAGCAAGAAGCACAAATTTATCAGAAAGGGCTGCTTGTTGTCTTCTGCATGATTCCCAATTATCCAGGAGCCACCTTGCTCCATTATAGTTTCATGCGCAAGGGCCTTGTGGAATTGCAGGAGAAACTCAAACAATGCAACATCGGCTTCAGAATACTCGAGCAGAGCCCCGATGTAGCACTCCCCAGCTTTCTAAGAACGATCGACGCCCATTTGCTTGTCAGCGACTTTGATCCTTTAAGAATTAAGCAACAGTGGAAAAAGAAGCTTATCGCCAGCCTTAAAGTTCCATTCTATGAGGTGGATACCCACAACATTGTTCCCGCCTGGATCATCTCCGACAAAAAGGAGTATGCCGCATATACTCTCCGTCCAAAGATTAAACGGGTTCTGGGTGACTATTTAACAGATATTCCAGCAGTCCAGCATCATCCGTTCAACTGGAATAACGCACCATTGGTGGTTCCTGAAACTCTTCGCAAAGAAAGCATTGCCAGCCAAACGACAGAAGCATATCCCTGGGTACAGGCAGGAGAAGCGGCTGCCAGTATGGCTGCTTCAAACTTTGTGCAGCAAAGGCTGGAAAATTATATCAAGACCCGCAATAACCCTTGCCTTGACGGCCAGTCGGGACTGTCTCCCTATCTTCATTTTGGTCAGTTGTCCCCGCAGAGATTAGCCTGGATGGTTTCACGTTTTGACTTGTCGGTAGAGACCAAGGAAACGTTTCTTGAAGAACTTGTTGTCCGCAGAGAACTTGCCGATAATTTCTGTTATTACGAGTCGGCATATGACCGGTTTGCAGGCTTTCCGGACTGGGCTCGTAAAACACTGGACCAGCATCGGAAAGACAAAAGAGCCTATGTGTATTCACTGGCTGAACTCGAAAATGGAACCACCCACGAAATTCTCTGGAATGCCTGCCAGCAGGATCTCGTCCAAAGCGGCAAGTTGCATGGCTTTTTGAGAATGTATTGGGCAAAAAAAATACTCGAATGGACACCCGACCCTGAAACGGCCCTCGAATATGCCATAGCGCTGAATGACCGTTACTCACTGGACGGTCGCGACCCAAACGGCTACACAGGAATTGCCTGGTCTATGGGAGGAGTGCACGACAGAGCCTGGCGTGAACGATCCGTTTTCGGAAAGATTCGTTATATGAACGAGGTAGGTTGTCGCCGCAAATTTGATGTAGAACGTTATATAAAGACTGTTTTCAGCAAGGACTGACGAAAATCCGAGTGAATATCCAAAGGCCTACCGGGCAATGCACCTGCAGATTCCACAATTTGGGAGTCAGAAACCAATAGCTGGCTGTAAAAGGCTGGCGCTATAGCCGACGAACTCTTTTTTCAGAAAGAACAATATGTTGAATTTCTGTTCTCAGTGCGGCACCAAAGTGTCGCTGCGATTGCCCGCAGGAGATGACCGTTTGCGATTTGTTTGCGATGGTTGCCATACTATCCATTACCTAAACCCCAAAATGGTTGTCGGCACCATTCCAGTGATGGGCAATACGATTTTGTTGTGCAAACGAGCCATTGAACCACGTCGCGATAAATGGACGCTTCCGGCCGGATGGCTGGAAAATGGGGAAACGGTCACAGCCTGCGCCCTGCGTGAAACACAAGAGGAGGCGTGGGCAGAAGTTGATGATTTGCAGCCCTACGTCCTTGCCAACCTGCCCTTTATCAATCAGGTGTATTTCTTCCTGCGGGCCCGCCTTCTTAATTCTGATTTTCATGCCGGCACTGAAAGCCTTGAAGTGAAACTCTTCACTCCCGATGAAATTCCTTGGGACAACTTGGCTTTTTCTGCCGTGCATGAAACCTTGAGATTTTTCTGCGAAGATTTAAAGAAGGCGGAATTCCCCTTTCGTATTCTCGACATCAAGCCGCAACAGAAGGGGGCAAACGGTCTCGGCTAGCTACCGATCGTCATTCAGATTGAGCCCGGAACATTGAATGCAAACAGTTGAGGACAACAATTCGTTAGGCCAAGGAGACCGAAATGAAAGAAATTTATGATGTGGAGGTCACGACAATTGAGGGTAAGCAGATCAAACTCGCTCTTTATCAAGGCAAGATTATTCTGATCGTCAATGTCGCAAGCCAATGCGGTTTCACAAGTCAATATGATGGTCTTGAGGAACTGTATCGAAAATATGGAGACCAGGGGTTGGTTATATTGGGTTTCCCCTGCAACCAGTTTGGTGCTCAGGAACCCGGATCCGAAGAAGAGATCATGAATTTTTGCCGCCTCAATTATGGGGTGACCTTTCCCATGTTTGCCAAAATAGATGTGAATGGACCAAATGTCGATCCACTCTATATTCTGCTCAAAAAAGAGCGCCCTGGGTTTCTCGGCAGCGGTACGATTAAATGGAATTTCACCAAATTTCTCGTTGATCGGGACGGTAATATTGTGGAACGATACTCTCCATCCACAAAACCCACCGAAATCGAAGACAAAATCATCTCGTTGCTCTAACTGTTCTGATTCAGATTGAAGTTTTTCGGTCAGGGGGAATCGGAGATGCTTTTCTTGCGATCATCAATTAGCGTTTCCCTTAACAGTATGTAAAAAGGAGAAAAAATGCTCGTTATAATAGGTGGCGATGCCGCAGGAATGAGTGCGGCCTCGCAGGTACGCAGGCTGCAACCTGCGACGGACATACTGGTTTTTGAGCGCGGCCCCCATACATCTTTTTCCGCCTGAGGTATTCCCTATTACGTCGCCGGTCTGGTCGACAGGGAAGACGCACTTATTTCCAGGACGCCTCAAACATTCCGAGAAAAATTGAACATCAATGTTCAAACCAAGCACGAGGTTATTGCAATCGACCCGGAAAATCAGAAGGTTTTGGTCAGGAATCTAAACTCCTCCATCGAACATTTGCAGCACTACGATCAACTGCTTGTTGCCACCGGGGCACGCCCGGTTCGACCGAACCTGGAGGGTATTAACAGCCGGAATATTTACGATGGCAACAGCTTGGTGAACGGTTCACGGCTCAAACAGGCCCTCGCGGAGCAAAAACCGAAGACTGCGGTGATTGTCGGCGGCGGGTATATCGGCTTGGAGATGGCCGAAGCACTCCATATGCGTGGCCTGAAAATCACCATGGTCCAGCGCAATACGCAGGTGATGCCTACTCTCGATCCGGACATGGGCGAACGCCTTGGTCAGGCTCTGCGGGAAGAAGATGTCGATCTCCATGTGAACGAGACCGTTCAGGGCTTTGAACACAAGGATGGCCTGGCCGTTGCTGTTACTACCAATAAACGAACCATCCCCACGGATCTGATTATTCTTGGACTTGGGGTCACACCCAACAGTGAATTAGCTGCAAATGCCGGGGTCCCGCTCGGGCCGAAAGGAAGCATCAGGGTCAACGATCTCCAGCAGACTGAAACTCCCAATATCTGGGCAGCTGGTGATTGCGCCCAGTCCTATCACCTGGTCAGCCGCAAGCCGGTCCATGCTGCATTGGGGACAGTTGCCAACAAACAGGGCCGGGTAGCTGGCCTGAACCTAGGTGGCAAATACGCCACCTTCCCCGGAGTCGTCGGCACTGCGATAACCAAATTTATGGATACCGAATGCGCCAGAACCGGACTCAACGAGAGGGAAATCAAGGAACTGGGCCTGCAGTACTCAATCGGCTTGGTCGAAGGACATACCCTGCCCCGTTATTACCCGGGATCCGCACGAATACATGTGAAAGTGCTGGCAGAAAAGGGCTCAGGCCGATTGCTCGGGGTTCAGATCGTCGGCGGACGGGGTTCGGCTAAACGTATTGACACCGCGGCAACCGCACTCCATGCCGGTTTTTCCTTGGAGGATCTGCTCTACCTTGATCTAAGCTATGCCCCACCTTTTGCCGGGGTGTGGGATCCGATAGTTATTGCCGCCCGTATGGCGCTGAAGGAAGGATGAATCATGATCGCGAGTTTTGGAATGAGTACTCGGTGAACCGCATTAGATTGTGGCCAGGAATTCAAGATACTTTCGCCAAAGCACTTCCAAGTGGGTAGATCTATTCGCATGAAAACTACAAAGACATTCCACTTCAAACCCTTTTGGTTAGGATTTTTAACAGTATTTTTTTTAATCGGCAGTGGGGGATCTTCAGCATCACAATCTCCTGAAATAATTTGGCAGGCATTGAAAAGAGGAGAAGCCTTGGCCCTCATCCGCCACTCCTATGCACCAGGAACGAGCGATCCGCCTGGGTTTCTACTTCGGGACTGCTCCACTCAGCGCAATCTTTCAGAGGATGGCCGTATTCAGTCCCGAAAATTAGGCGCTTTTTTTCGTGCTCAAGGAATCAATGATGCGTTGGTATATTCCAGCCAATGGTGCCGCTGCCTTGAAACTGCCAACCTTCTTGGGCTTGGACCTGTTGAAGAACTACCGGCCCTTAATTCCTTTTTCGAGGAACCGGACAGAGGGCCTGAACAAACGGCGAAAATCAGGACTTTTCTTTCGACGCTTATTCAGCAGGCTCCCGTAATATTGGTGACCCATCAGGTTAATATCACTGCCTTGACCGGGGTGGTTCCCTCTTCAGGAGAAATCATTATTTTCCAAAAGGAGAAAAACGGTCTGGGTAAGCTGCTAGGGCGATTCATTCCTTAATAAAATTAAATTATTAGTAAGCTAACCAGTCGAAAAGGCAAATTGGTTCTTTAAAATTAATAATCATCATCGAACAAGAGCTTCATTTGTCCCCACAAACTTACTCGGTTATTGAATTTGAAATTATTACCTTGGCCGACTGTGTAAATTCAACCTCTTCGCAGCATCGACTCGTTCATCATCCGCCAGACCTCTCCATTTCTTTGCATATTATCTATGAGCAAGGCCAAGCGATTGGTAATTGATTTGCTCGGAGTGGGTTCCCAAGCGAGGGTGTTACGGGTTTTTGAGGATTCCGCCACAAGTTGCTTGTCAACGTAATCAAGCATCCATAACTGTTCAAAGGTTTGCTTTCCCTGCACTCGACTGAGCAATCGGCGGGCAAGAATCATGGGGACGAGCAGCCGACGATTGGTAAAGATCGGTTCTTGAGGTTTTGTGTAATAGTATTGAGTGGCTATCCGGAACAACTCAAGATGGGAGGTCGCACCATCTGGGCCTGCGTTGAGAATGATATTCTGCTCAAGCTTTTCACTTTTCTCTATTACCTTCAGGAAGAAATGGGCTAGATCATGAACATGGATATACGGTATAGCGGTTTGACCATGACCAGCTATTATTCGTGAATGCAGCATATTGCCGGAGAGCCAGTTGTTGAGCAGGTAATAGAGTGGGAGATACTCGCACCAATCGCTGAAAACGGCTGCTATCCTAACGATAGCACAGGGAAACCACCTTGAATAATCACCGACCATCTCCTCGCCAGCTTTTTTGCTTCGGGCATAGGGAATATTAGCATCGGGAGGGCTCTTTTCGCTGACGATTGTGTTGAATGAACACGATGCTTGGGAACTGGCAAAGATAAAACGCTTGATATCCAGATGCCTTGCCAATTCCAACATGTTCTTTGTGCCTTCGACATTTGTTCGGATATAATTTGGATGCTCCATGTTGGTGTAATCGTAATAGCCAGCGAGATGGACTATATAATCAACGCCACCAAAATCTTTTGTCAGCGGAATAAGCTCCTTGAGATTGGCCCAATCAGCGATATCGACTTGGGCCCACCGCAGATTTTTATTCGCCTGTACCCCCGCTTCTTCCGCAGACCGCCTGGCAACGCAGAAGAGCCGAAATTTTTCAGCAGCGGCCTTGATAAAATTTCGTCCTTCAAAACCCGAGGCGCCAGTCAGCATCAATCCGGGTAACCGATACTCCATACGCATTCCTCCCATTTAAATCGATCCGGTGGGAATCGAGAGTGGATGGATCACATTGCCACGAGCAAAATTTTACCCGTCATTCTAACTTAGTCGAATTGCTGACAACGGTCCGGGCAAGATCATTTAATGCAAAATGATGCAGTGGAAGAACCAGATACCAATACAACCTGCCCAGGATACCCCGTGGCAGGAAATGAGCCGTCTGAACGAGTTGATCAGCTTGCACATCAAACTCCAGCCACCCCTCACCAGGTAATTTCATTTGGGAATAAAGAAGCAGTCTCTTTCCTGGTTTGATATCAACAACCTTCCAGAAATCAAGCGCATCACCGATGCGCAGCTCTTGGCTTAACCGTCTTCCGCGGCTAAGCCCATAACCGCCGACGAGTTTGTCGATAATCCCTCGAATTTGCCAGAGAAAATTGTACTTGAACCAACCGTTGGCTCCGCCAACGGCACAGGCAGATCGAAAGACATCCTCCTGACGTTCGCCATTTTCAAAAGAAACAGTTCGCACATCCCTTAAGATTGCCCCTGCAGGATTATCGAAATCCTTGATGTCGCACGCCTGCTGACCGGTGCTGTCACACCATCGGCTAAGAACTTGATTGCGCTCAAGTTCCCGCAACGCACCTGCAACCGCTTGCTTGAACGAAAGGGGCTGTATTTCCGGATACAACTTTGCTGCGTTATCGTTTTGTAACACGGTTTCACTTTTGAGCCCCTCGACGAGGGCGGAAGCAAGCTTGAAGGGGATAGGGGTGAAGAGAACTAACCAGTAGGATGACAAGCGAGGGGAGAGCACTGGAACAGGGAAAAGGTGTCTTTTTAGCCCCATGACTTCGGCTGCCTGGCGCATCATTTCTTTAAAGCTGAGCTCTTCACAGCCTATATCGACTATGAGGTTCCCCTGGTGCTGGAGTTCCACAGACGCCTGCAGATAAGAAAGCACATCATCAATGCCGATGGGTTGCGTCCGGCTCCGCACCCAACGAGGGGTTATCATCGCCGGCAATTTCTGACAGAGATTGCGGATAATTTCAAAACTGGAACTTCCAGAACCGATAATCACTCCCGCACGCAACCAGATCGTCTCAATACGATCGGGTTTTGCTGAAAGAATTTCCCCTGTCTCAATTCGGCTCAAGAGATGTTTGCTGGCACTTTCTTTCACACCAAGACCGCCGAGATAGATGATGCGCCGAACACCGGCCTCTATGCAGGCATCTCTGAAATTCTCGGCACTGACGCGATCCAGGTTCTGGTAATCCTCGGTGGCCCCCATGGAATGGATAAGGTAAAACGCTGTATCAACCCCATCCAGTGCTGCAACTAGAGATTCTTTATCGAAGGTTGTCCCCTCTTGTATCTCAACCAGGTCACCAATTGAGACCTGGACCTTGTTTTTGTTACGCACCAATAGCCGAACTTTCAGTGCTGATGTTTCAAGGAGACGGTGTGTCAAACGCCTGCCGATATAACCGGTTGCGCCGGTCACTAATACGGTTTTGGTCTTCATTGTATCATCCATGATTGCAAAGTTTCAACTCGGTTGGGTGGAAGAATACTGAATCTGCGAATCGATTTGAATTTATTGCTATACCATAAGGATTAGTCAGAGGAATGGGAATGATGAGAAGCACGCAATTATTCCGAATACGTTCAATAACATCGAGATTCAACCCTAGCATCAACGGTTGAGATTGAAAAAACACAGGCAGCTCTACACATGCCTATTTTTCGACAAAGAAAAGAAATTGCCTTTCCTGTAAAAGGGCAATACAGTTCGCAGAATTTATCGTTGTTCAATCGCACATCTTCAACCAAGGGGGCAACCATGGGAACCAAGGGAAGAGAGATAGTTGGCGTCAACACCGAAAAAGTTTTGGCACTGCTTAACAAGGCCTTTGCCGATGAGTGGCTGGCCTATTATCAATACTGGCTTGGGGCGAAGGTTGCCAAAGGGCCGATGAAAGAAGCGGTGATTGCCGAATTGCTGCAACATGCCGCTGATGAATTACGACATGCTGATCTGGTGACCACCCGGATTGTCCAACTGGGCGGTACTCCGCCAACCAGCCCCAAACTGTGGTACGATTTCACGAATTGCGGCTATGATGCCCCGGAAGACCCCTATGTGCTTCGGCTACTGGAGCAAAATATCAAGGGCGAACAGTGCGCCATCAGTGTGTACAATTCGATGCTGGCCGAGACCCGAGATACGGATCCGGTGACGTATAACGTGGTTCTGCAAATACTCCAGGATGAGGTCGAGCACGAGGAGGACCTCCAAGCGTTGCAGGAAGATATCGAAATGATGCTCGCACGCCGATCCTGAAAAACACCAAGGGTGGTATCCCCGACCAACAATTTTTTAATATGTTGATCGAAGATATTGCTCTTTGATTCCGACATACACTATTCCCGCCTATAAATCAGGCGGGAACAGGTTCTACACTTCAATGGCTGCAGCTGGCCAACTGGTTATTTGAGCAGGTATCGTCTCCATTGGGTTATTTCCGTCTGGAACTTTTTATAAGGGGAGTGTGAAATGGACAAAAAGATGCGTGTCATGACCGAGAAACCACTGAACGCTGAACCTCCGGTCGAATCCTTACGTTCCTGGATCACCCCTAATTCCTCATTCTTTCATCGCAACCAGGGGGCGTTTCCCGCTGAACCGATCTCCTTGGACGAATGGGAGCTATCAGTTGATGGGGAGGTAGAAAAGCCGCTCCGGCTCAATATGGACCGAATTCTTCGAATGGCCAAGGTTATAGTTGCCAACACCTTTGAATGTTCCGGTAATGGCCGCTCTCTGCTCAATGAGAAGGCAAGAGGCAATCCTTGGACTGTTGGAGGGGTAGGCAATGCTGTTTATGGAGGTGTCTGGCTACGTGATATTTTGCAGCAATCCGGTTTGAAAAGCAGCGGAAAATATGTGAGTTTCGAAGGCCAGGATCAACCTCTTGGCTCTGCGGGTATCAAATTCATTCGAAGTATTCCTCTTGAGAAGGCTATGTCGACCACTCTTCTCGCCTATGAAATGAACGGAGAACCCCTGCCGTTGCAACACGGGTACCCCTTGCGTGCGTTAGCTTTGGGCTGGTCGGGAGCCAACTGCGTAAAGTGGCTGCGGAAGATCAATGTTCTGGATCGTCCCTATGAGGGATTCTTCATGGACAATGTATACCGTATCTTTCAAAAGGGGGAAGATTCCAAATCTGGCGAAGTTGTCACCAAGCTGAAAATAAAATCATTCATTACCCAACCGTTACAGGGGGAAGAACTGGGTGTCGGCGCTGTAGTCATACTCGGGGCAGCCTATGCTGGTGAAGCCGACGTGGAGCGAGTTGAGGTGTCGCTTGACAACGGCAACAGTTGGGCAGAGGCACAATTCATCGGCCCTCATGAAAAATTTGCCTGGCGTCAATGGCAATACATCTGGGACGTTAAAGAGAAAGGTGAGTATACCTTGATGTGCCGGGCGATCGATTCGCAGGGGAACTCACAGCCCATGGATGCGGATTGGAATGTACTTGGGTATGGGAACAATGGCGTCAAGGAGCACGCAATCACAGTGCATGCCAGATAGTGCTGCCTGAATACACGATGTTCGTGGGCCATCTTTTTGTGTTGCTTTGAGCTGACCAAGCTCGTCTTTAACCTTGCCATCGTACCTCTCCGCCTTGCCGAGGATTTGTGGGTTACAGAAGGCCCTAAGACAGGGCCTTCTGTAGTCTCATTTTAGGGGATTGTAGCAAAGGAGGTTGACCGGGAATGATCTCCACGCGCTTGCCACCATTCATACGCTCTTATTGGAATAAACCCCCGGGAGGATTTGCCATTGCCCTTATTTCTTCGGCACTTTGCTGTCCAGACTCTCATGGAGTTTGAGATAGTCGTTGAGTCGATAGAGTTGTTCAGTCGTCTGATAGCGACCGTCGGCAAAAACTCCATAGTCGCCTCCTCCGGCCATTGCTGAGGCGAATCTCGTCGAATTTGCATAAAAGAGCCAAATCGAAGTCCACATCCGCTCCGCTTCCTCATCAAAGATGTTTGCCCCTTGGGGCAACCCGCGCGCATAGCCGCGTTCCCATATGTCCATGAGAATTTTGGTTGCTTCATGGGTAATGTCGTTGGTCCGGGCAATGGTGTTGTCGAGACGGCGAAAGTGTTCTTCAGTCCAGCTGGTGCTATGACAGGAAGTGCAGACCGCTTTCATTCTCGTGTTCCGCAGTTGTTGCTCCGTTTTATCGATGACATGTTTGGCCACCGGGGTACCGTCCATCTCTACCGCCAGGGGGAGATCAAGGGAGTTTCGCACATCTTTGAGATCGGCATGGATTGGATGGGGATGGGCATAGGGAACCCCGAACAACCGCCAGGCAAGGCGGTCGTTGAACTGATGGGTCCTTTCAGCGATGACCTTCTGGTCTGGTGTAACCAGCAGGCTGGCATGGCAGGTGGCACAGGTCGGAGCAGTAAAATCCTTGCCAATCACCCAAGGCACGTTGTCGAAATTGTACTCTTTCCCCAATGAATTAAATACATTGCCATGCTTGCTCACCTCATAAACTTTGTACGCTGGTACATCTGGTCCTTTATGGCACTCCGAGCAGGTGTAGGGCTTGCGAGCCATCTCAATGGAAAATTCATGGCGACTGTGACATGAGGTGCAGGCACCTTTGCTGCCGTCTGGATTGATACGCCCAACACCCTGGTTGGGCCAGCCCTCAAGTACCGGAAATGTTAACTCCCCAAAGGCTGTTTGTCTGGTTGCGAGTCCCTTCACCTCGACCTTGGTGCCGTGACAGTACAGACACGATTCGTATTCAGTGCCCTTATCGGTCCCTCCCAACACCAGATCTTTGTCTTTGCGATGATAGTTGTTGTTGACGGCAGAGATCATGTCCCGATACAGGCTATTGTCCACCAGGTTGCTATAGGCGTGCGACATGATATTCTTGCTGTACTGATCTGCTTCCACGCCATGGCAAGTGGCACAGTCCTTGGGACTGACAATCACGTTGATCCGGTAGCCGTTGTGTTCAAAGGAATCAGCATGTTGATCGGCCCGAAGCGAATGGCATTCATAACACCCGACAACTATGTCCCGCAGAGACTTGTCGATCGATTCTGAAGACACCCGACGACTGATCAACTCCTTCAAGAGTCCTGAGGCAGGCGTTGTCCGGCTGTGACGACTTTTCTCCCAGGATGCCACCAAACCGGGGTGCAGCTCCCGGTGGCAGCCAAGACACTCCTCGGTTGCGCTGCTGAGAGCTGTTTCCTGCCCGTACACATTAAAGACCGCTGCAAGGAAAAGAAAAACAGAGAACGTCAATCGAGAGAGTAACTTCTTCATGTTGTTTTCCCTTATTTTGTATTGCAAATCAGACCGGGCAACGAAAAGGTAAACTATGGGCGACTATTTATCACCGATGAGCGGAAGTTCTTTCTCAAGGGTAAAATAGACAAGAAAAGTAAGCGCCACATCGTCATCGCTAAAGGTTCGGCGTTTGATTTTTTTGATCAGTTCCGGGTTGTTTTCTTCACGGACTTTTTTTAGAAAAAGCCTCTTGCCGTTGTAACCGGCTCTTTCTTCAACGAAGAGAAACGTCGCTGAAGGATTTGATTGAAGGTTGTGGTGGGTCAAGCGATCACGCATAATGAAGGCCATTGTCCCCTCCTCAAGAAAATGGGGGCGCGAATAAATCGCTGCGTCAACTTTCCCATTGCTATCAGCAGTGGCCAATACACCTAACCCTTTTGTGTTTTCGAAGTATTCTTGTAATTTTTTCATGTTTTTCCTTTTGGAGTAGATTTATAAATCCGTCATTGGAAGAAGATATCGTTCTCGATGGGCAAGCAGCATTTCTACACCTCGCACATCAGACAAAAATTACATTTTTACCCATCAATCTATCCTTTTGATTTCTATGCAAAAACCATAATCGTAGAGAGTATGCTTTACTTTTGGATAATCAAGTTCACTCAATACCTATTTTTTTGACTTGAGGCAAACACTTGTTTTTCAGAGAAAAGTTATGATGTAAGGTAAGGTTGAGTTGCATTGTATCAAATATTTTTTATTGTAATGTAATTGACATTATCTCGTAAATTCATATTTCCCATTAAGAGCTATTGACTAACACCATCTCAGAATTTGCATGAGCTCCTTGTTTGTGGTTGTCTGGGGCAACAAAATTTTCCACGATTTGCTTGCCAAGCTGACTTCAACAAGTCGCAAGTGTAAATCAAATCAAATTAATAATCGAATGCAAACAAATGGCCCTCATGATGGAAACAAAACGAATAAAACTCTACAGCCTTTCAACTTGTGCCTACTGTCAAGCCATAAAAAAAATGCTCAAGGATCTCGACGTAACGCATGAATTCGTTGATGGAGACCTGCTGGCAGATCAGGACCGAGAGTCCTTGCTATCTGAATTGCGCCTGCTCAACCCCAGTTGCTCCTTTCCCACCATTACTATCGACGGGCAAACCATCATCGGATTCAAACTTCAGGAGATCAAGGAGGCCATTGGGGTGCGCACCAAGGTCGACGATCTCCATGACATGCTCAAAAAGGTGCAGGAGCCCAAAGGCTATTTCTTCAACCGGGACCGGGAGCGGACCTTCGATCTGCTCCGGGGCTTGCTGACCAACAAAGATCGGTACGGCTACATGTCCTGCCCCTGCCGCCTGGCTTCAGGCCATCGAGAGGCTGACCGGGACATCATCTGCCCCTGTGAGTATCGGGCGGCGGATGTCGAAGAATTCGGTTCTTGTTACTGCCAGTTTTATGTGTCTCAGGAGTGGAACGAGGAGCGCATTCCTCATATTCTCGTTCCTGAGAGAAGGCCCGTTGGGCAGTATTAATTTCCTTAGGGCTCTATGCACACATGCAATTTGGTAAGGGGTTCAATTGAATGCTCGACAGCACTGAGTAGAATTGCTCGATAGAAATATTGCAATGCACTGCGTTTGAGTGTCCCTAGGACAAGCACTGTTTTCCCGTTGACAATAAAGCTCAAGAGTCATAATAATTTGAACAAGTTCTTTTCCACCGTGTATTTCCTGTAAACCTAAAACCCTGGAGGTTGTCATGAGAGATGGTGTTATAAAAAAAGAATATGAAAAAATGGTTTGGGTTCGTGACAAAGAAGGAAAAGAGTATGCCTGCTACATTAAGGACATCAAAAAGAAAGAAGACCTGACTGAAGAAGAGAAAGCGAAATGCCTGGATCTTAATACCGTCCTAGGCGACAGCTGGTAGGACCTCAAACAACACATAAGCTTGTAAGAAGCCTCTGTTACTTTTTTTGTAACAGAGGCTTTCTTTTTTGATTTGTAGCTCAGGGGGGAAGGCCTCAAACATCTTTCTCATCCAAGTCTGGGGCGCACGTGGTCGTTTAGAGGGGCCCACAAAAGAACGCACCGTTATCAACTCGTCTCTCGAGAGGAAAAACTAGTATGGAAAAGCTGAAAATAGGGGTTAGTGCCTGCCTGCTTGGCCAGAACGTCCGCTATAACGGAGGCCATCAGCTCAACCATTTCATCCGAGATATATTGGGCCAGTACATGGACTTTGTTCCCGTCTGTCCGGAGGTAGAATGCGGCATGCTCATTCCCCGTGAGACCCTGCGTCTAGTAGGCAGCGAGGAGGCCCCTCGGCTGGTGACCAGCCGCAGCGGTGTCGACCACACTGAACAAATGCAGGCCTGGGCCGAATATAGAGTGCGGCAGTTGGAGAAAGAGGATCTCTGCGGTTTCATATTCAAAAAGGATTCACCGAGCAGCGGGCTTTACCGAGTAAAAGTCTATTCGGATCAAGGCATGCCCCGCAATGTTGGAACCGGCATGTTCGCCCGGGCTTTCACCCAACATTTCCCCCTCCTGCCAGTGGAAGAGGACGGCAGGCTCAACGACGGCAGGTTGAGGGAAAACTTTATTGAAAGCGTCTTTGTCTTCAAACATTTCCGTGACCTGATGACGGCGCCCCCCAGCCGAGGGGCTTTGGTGGACTTCCATACCCGCCATAAACTGCTGCTTCTTGCCCACAGCCAGGAGCACTACCGGCGGATGGGGCGGTTCATCGCCAATATGCCTGAACCCATCGCAGAGGCCTACAGCCAATATGGCGTACTTCTTGCCGAAACCCTGCGTGTTCGTACCAACGCGAAGAAGCATTGCAACGTCCTTCTGCATATCCTCGGCTATTTCAAGAACGAGCTAACACCGGATGAAAAGCAGGAGGTACTGGAGATGATTGAGGCTTATCGCCTCGCGGATGTTCCGCTGATCGTCCCCGTTACCCTCCTCAACCACTATGTTCGCAAATTCGACCAACCCTACCTGCGCGACCAGTACTATCTCCACCCTCACCCTCTCGACCTGCGTCTGCGCAGCCATTGCTGAAGAATTATGCCGCAACAAAAACAATATTGTCCAAAGGACCGGGAACAGTTGGCGTCGCAACTGCGCTGTTTGTTTCAACAACAATCGCATTTGGTACTCGCCACCCATGACGGCACGGCGCCTTACACCAGCCTGATGGCCTTTGCCGCTGCCGCCGACCTTGACCGCCTTTTTTTTGTTACCTCACGTGCCACACATAAATACAGCAACATGGCTGCCCACAACCAGGTCTCGGCGCTCATCGACAACCGGACCAACCGCAGCGCTGATTTCCAGTCGGCCCTTGCGGTCACCGCCCTTGGGCAGGCAAGGGAGTTGCTGGGGAAAGACAAAAACGGCCCGCTCGCCCTCTTTCTCCAACGGCATCCCGAGCTGGAACCCTTTTGCCTGGCCCCATCTTCTGCCCTCATGGCCCTCATGGTCCGCCGATATATTCTGGTGGGTCGATTTGATGAAGTGCACCTGCTTGATATCGAAACCATCGCCTGAGAGCGGCATCAGAGAAACCTCGTCAGAATTCTGCCCCGACTGATTGGTTAAGTTAGGAAAGATCAAAAGGTTTGGCCTGCTGGGAGCAGGGCAAGAGGCTTGTTAGAAAAGAGATACATAGGGCAAAGGAGTCCGAAATGCTCAGCACCTCTAAAACAACACAAAACCTGTTGCCGGTTGTCGTTACGATCACCATCACCCTTGCCATCTGGCTGGGAAGCAAGTGGTATTTCAATGACTGGTTCGAGAATCCCTTCAAATACCCGGCAAAGGTTGCTTCGCTTGCTGCAACGGTATTACTCTGCTGGTGTGTGTTGCTGTCGACCCGAAATAACGTCCTCGAAAAATATTTTTGCGGGTTGGATAAAGTCTACCAGATTCATAAACGACTCGGTAAGACTGCTTTCTGGCTGATAATCCTCCACCCTCTCTTTCTTGCTTTGGACCGGTTGCCGGACCTGATTGCTTTCCTGCAAAGACTCTGGTTCATAGCTCCTCATGGGGACCGCTATACAATAGGTCATAATCTCGGCCTTACTGCGTTGCTGTTCATGATTGCCCTGCTGGTACCGACCTTATGGATAAAAATCCCTTACCACCGCTGGAAAAAAACCCACGAATGGTTCGGTGCTTTGCTTGTGCTGGTGATGGTACATATTCTCGTTGTCAACCGGGACGTTGCCGCTTATCCATTGCTCAGGTACTGGGTGTATGGACTGCTGTCGTTGGCCCTTTTGAGTTTCCTCTACATTCGCTTCCTCTATCGTTTTATTGGGCCGCGGTATCGTTATCGGATTGCTGAAATCGAGAGAGTACGGGATGTTCTAGAAATTTCCTTTGACCCAGTCGGAGAGAAGATGTCGTTCCGCCCCAGCCAGTTTGTCTACCTGGTCATCCACAAACCGGGGATAACCACCGAACCTCACCCCTACTCCATTGCCTGTGGCTACAATCTGGCTTCGCGATTCAAACTTGGAATTAAACAGACCGGTGATCATACCCGCTCACTGGATCTTCTGGAACCGGGAGACGAGGTCACGGTCTATGGACCCTACGGTCATTTCAGTGATCGTTTTCTGGCGGATGATCGTGACTGCGTTTTCATTGGCGGCGGCATAGGCATCACACCTTTTCTCGGCATGTGGCATGTAGCGCTGAACTCTGGCGAACGACCAATAGCGCCGGACAAAGAGACGTCAATGATTGCGTTGCATCCTGAAATCAGCCAGAACTGGAAGAGCCCAAACGTTGCGCTTTTTTATCTGGTACCCACTCAAGATCAGGCCAGCTTTGACAACGATATCAGAAATGAAGTAATCCTCAGCCATTTCCACGGTTTTCCTGCATTCGAGGAGCGTGGTCACCATTACGAACTGTATGAGGACGTCCGGCAGGGGTTCATTACAGCAGATTATATCGATAGTCGTGTAAAAGGCGGGGTCCGCAATAAGAATATTTTCCTGTGCGGCCCATCACCGATGGTCACCGGGTTGATAAGGCAGTTCAAAAAAATGGGGATCAGTAAAGACCAGATCATTATCGAGGATTTCAACCTGTTATAGCGGAGAGCATCCAAAACCAGGGGAGGCGCTGCCGTCAACAATCGCTTTACAAAGAACGGCAACAAATGCTGCGGACCCCAAAGAGGCTCCATTCACCCATACAGAGACAGTCTTGGTTACACAAAGGGATAATGGAAAAAATTGTTTTTGGCAGGTCGATTTGACGAGGTGTACCTGTTTGATATCGAAACCATCGCCTGAGAGCAGCATCAGAAAAGCCTCGTCAGAATTGAGCGACAACACTGTTGTTTTTGTCCGGGAAGGAATTACGGTAACCTGACGATCTTCTTTTATTGTCCTGGATAACATGAAGAGAGGTTAAAGCAACATCTCACGATTTATTGTTTTTCTATTTAAGGGGAGTTAGTCGCATGAATTTCTCTTTTTGGTTTAAGCTCTACCTGTTCACCATCCCGGTTTTTTTTGCCATCGACATGATCTGGCTGGGTTATGCGGCCAGAAATTTCTATAAGGAGCAGCTCCATTCGCTGCTCAATCCCCAGGTCAACTGGACTGCGGCCCTCCTCTTCTATTTTATCTACATCGTCGGCATTCTCATCTTTGCCGTTCGCCCTGGCCTGGAAGCCGGTTCGCTCGCCAGGGCCTGCCTTTTCGGTGCCCTGTTCGGTTTTTTCACCTATGCCACCTATGATCTCACCAATCTGGCGACACTGCGCGACTGGCCGGTTCTGGTCACGGTGGTCGACATCGCCTGGGGCACGGTGCTCTGCACCCTGGTGAGCGGCGGCAGTTTTCTCATTGGTTCCTGGCTCCTGAAGGGATGAAACCCCTTGTCCCCAAAATGATTGCAGCGTGATGATCATGGCCACCGTTTTAGAAAGTGCGGCGCTTCTCCTTCTGGCTTACATGAGCTGCATGTTTGTCATCGGTTTATGTGCCAAAGACAACAGCCTGATTGACATTGCTTACGGTCCGGCCTTTGTCGTTGCTTCCTGGGGCGCCTGGCTGTTCGGGGGCACTGCGGGATTCCGGCCACTGCTGCTGCTTGCTCTCGTCACCCTCTGGGGGGCGCGTCTTGGTTTGCATATCGGCCTGCGCCACCGGGGCAAAGGGGAAGATTTTCGCTACCGGGCCTTCCGCGAAGCCTGGGGCAAGACCATAATCTGGCGGAGTTTTCTCCAGATTTACCTGCTCCAGGGGGCAGTGGTTTTTGTGGTGGCGATGCCGATCCTGCTCGCCATCGCCAGTCCCGGCGGTGGCCCAAGTTGGACTGATTTCGTAGGCATCCTGCTCTTTGGAGTCGGATTCTTCTTTGAGGCGGTCGGCGACTGGCAGTTGACCCGTTTTAAACAGAACCCGGCCCATCGCGGCCAGACAATTGAGGAGGGATTGTGGCGCTACACCCGTCATCCCAACTATTTTGGTGAAGCCGTCCTCTGGTGGGGTATTTTTATTATTGGCCTGGGATCACCGGCAGGCCTCTGGGGTCTGATCAGCCCGCTGACCATCTGTTTTCTCCTCCTCAAAGTGTCGGGGATTCCGATGCTTGAGGCCAAATACATTGGTAATCCGCAGTTTGAGGCCTACAAGGCCAGGACCAACGCCTTTTTCCCCTGGTTCCCGAAAAAGGGGCCGGACACTCCTTCCTCCACCGGCAATCCGGAACATTCATGAACCCATCAGAGAACAGGACACCCCGAAAACGAGTAGCGGTTATCGGCGGAGGTGTGGCCGGCATAGTAGCCGCCCATCTTCTGCAGAAAACCCATGACGTCACCCTGCTGGAGCAAGGCGATTACCTCGGCGGTCATACCCATACCATCCCTATCCCCGATGGTCCAGATGCCGGCACCCCGGTTGATACCGGCTTCATCGTCTTCAATGAGGCCACCTATCCCCATTTCATCCAATTCCTTGAGGAACTCAAGGTTCCGTCGAGGCGGACGGAGATGTCGTTTGGCTTCCAGTGTCTTCAGACCGGTCTGGTGTATGCCGGCAATGATCTCAACGGCCTCTTTGCGCAGCGATCCAACCTGTTCAAACCACAATTTTATCGCTTTCTCCTTGAAATCGGGCGCTTCAGCAAGCAGGCTAACAGGGATCTTGATGCCGGCCATGACCTGGGAACCCTGGAACAATGGGTACTCCGGCACCGATTCATGCCCTTTATGGTCGAAAACTATCTCAAACCCATGGCCGCAGCCATCTGGTCGACCCCGGCCGGCCAGGTCGCCGCCTTTCCTGCCCGGTCCTTTCTCCTCTTCTTCCGCAATCACGGCCTACTCACCTTCGTCAACCGGCCGAGCTGGCGAACAGTGAGTGGCGGCAGCTGGAGTTATGTCAAGGCTTTTACCCAAGCGTTCACCGGCACAATCCGCCTGCAGGCAGCAGTGGAGCGGTTGTACCGCACCAATGACGGCGTCAGGGTGGAAAGCGCTGGTCAATCACCGGAACGCTACGATCAGGTGGTGATCGCCACCCATGCCGATCAGGCTCTGCGCTTGCTCGGCGATCCGACCCCGGAAGAAAAGCGGCTCCTCGGTCCCTGGCAGTACGAGGCCAACAGCACGGTCCTCCATACCGATTTGTCGGTGCTGCCTTCCATGCCCAGAGCCTGGTCCTGCTGGAATTTCAGGAGGGATGCTGACAAAACGGCAAATAAGCCCGTCTATCTCACCTACAGCATGAATCTGCTCCAGGGGTTGACCACGCAAAAACAGTATCTCGTCACTCTGAATCGCCCCGGAGACTACGACGAAAGCCAAGTGATCGCCCGCATGGTCTACCATCACCCCACCTATACCGTCGATTCCATGGCAACCCAGCCCTCACTGCCGACACTCAACGGGGTCAATAGCACCTATTTCTGCGGCAGCTATTTCGGCTACGGATTCCATGAGGATGCGGTTCGTTCCAGTGTCCAGGCGGTCAAACTTTTGCAGGAAAAGGAATGAACTCGCAACTCTTTACCGGGCAGCTTCGTCATGCCCGCACCCATGAAGTTGAACACAGCTTTGTCTACAGCCTCCACCTCTTTGCCTTGGATCTCGACGAACTGGAACAACTGGACCGCGATTCGATCTGGTTCGGCCATAACCGGATCCGGCCGCTCGCCCTCCATGACCGCGACTACCTTTACCCCGGCAACGCGCCCCTGATTGCCAAGGTTCAGCGGGCGCTCGAAGAAAACGGCATCAACCAGCCCGCCGCCCGCGTTATCCTCGTCACCGCTCTGCGGCAGTTCCATTATGTCTTCAATCCGGTCAGCTTTTTTTACTGCTACGATCAAGAGGGCGAGATTTTCTGCGTCCTCGCCCAGGTGAACAACACCTTCGGTGAAACCCATCTCTACGTGCTCCAGCATCAATCCGGTGACCTCACCTTTGGGACCGAAAAAGTCTTTCACGTCTCCCCCTTTTTCCCTCGAAAAGGGCATTACGCCTTCCGCCTCAGCCCGCCAGGAGACACCCTGCTGCTGGAGATCACCTTCTCTCTCGATGGGGACAAACCGGCTCTGGTGGCCTCGTTCACCGGCACGGCCAGACCATTGACCCCAGGGACGCTAGCCCGCACCGTTTACCTCCATCCGCTACGGGCTGCCCTAACCTTTCCCCGCATTCTCTGGCAGGCGGGTCGTCTCTTTGCTGAAAAAAAACTCAAGGTCTACACCAAGCCCGACCCCTGTTCGCCCCTGACCCTGCGCCAATCGCCGCCGAGTCTGCTTGAGCGGCTGGGGCGCAAGGTGATGACCCATTTTTTCAGCCAGCTCGACCACGGCCGGATGACCATGATCCTGCCCGAAGGCGAGCAGCTGATTTTCGGTCAACCCGACGGTTCGCCGCAGGTGGCCATGCAGGTGGTCAGGCACCGGTTTTTCCAGCGCGCCATGCTGACTGCCGATATTGGGTTCGGCGAGGCGTATGTCGATGGGGACTGGAACAGCCCGGACCTGGTTGCCCTGCTCTCCCTCCTCAACCTCAGGGAGGAGGCAGTCAACGACCGGCGAATCTGGCCGGCTCTCGCCGGGCGGCTGCTCAACCTGATGGTTCACCGCCGGCGCGACAACACTCTGGCCGGTAGCCGGCGCAACATCAGCGAGCATTATGACCTCAGCAACGAGCTCTATGCCCTTTTTCTCGATCCGACCATGTCCTACTCCAGCGGCATTTTCCTCGACCACAACGACAGCCTTGAGCAGTCGCAGGTTAACAAGTTCCAGGCCGTGATCGACAAGGCGGCCATCGGACCGGCAGACCATGTGCTTGAGATCGGCTGCGGCTGGGGCGGTTTCGCTCTCGAGGCGGTTCGGCAGACCGGGTGCCGCCTAACGGGGATCACGGTTTCCCGCGAGCAATTCGATTGGGCCACCCGGCGGGTGGAGGAAGAAGGGCTGGCGGACCAAATCAAGATCCTCCTCACCGATTACCGCCATGTCGAGGGCAGCTTCAGCAAGATCGTCTCCATCGAGATGCTCGAGGCTGTCGGCCATCCCCACCTGCCGGTTTACTTTTCGACCCTGGACAAGCTGCTCGCTCCCGGCGGACGGATAGTCATCCAAGCCATCACTATCCCAGACCAAAAATACGGCGCTTATCGGGCCGGTTCCGACTGGATCCGCAAACATATCTTTCCCGGCGGCCATCTGCCTTCAGTCGGGGCAATGGTCTCCGCCATGAGCGGCAAAACCCGCCTCAATATCGTCGAGATGGAGGATATCGGCAGCCACTATATCCGCACGCTGCAACTCTGGCGCGATGCCTTTCTCAAGAGGCGCCAAGAAGTCCTCGATCTTGGATTTGACCCGACCTTTGTGCGCAAATGGGAATACTATTTCAGTTACTGCGAGGCAGGATTCCGCAACCGTCTGGTGCGGAATTATCATCTGGTGTTGGCCAGGATGGGTGAACCGGTGGAGGAAGCATGGCGATATTATTGAGTGGCCAAACCTGGACATCACTGCTTAATTACGCCTTGTTTCAAGCAGGTTGGTTTGTTTGCGTGCTCGGGGCGGCCGCAGGGTATCCTTGGCTGGCAGCAGCGGCCGGACTGCTGCTGGTGCTGGTGCACCTGGCTCTGGTAAGAAATGCAGCGCACGAAAGCCTGCTGCTACTGGCAAGCCTGCTGCTTGGCCTGCTGGTCGATGGCGTCCATATCCGCACAGGCGTGCTTGTTTTTCCCATCGGCAGTTTCCATCCGAGCCTACCGCCGGCCTGGATTCTCGTCCTCTGGCTCCAGTTCGCCATGAGCCTCCACTACTCACTGGGCTGGCTAAACGGTCGATATTTCCTTGGCGCGTTGCTGGGGAGTGTTTCCGGTGCCCTTGCCTACTGGGCGGGGGTCAGGTTCGGCGCCGCTCAATTCAGCGATGATAATATCTTCCGTTGCCTTCTACAGATTGGGGCAAGTTGGGGGTTGGTCATGGTTATCCTCCTCTGGGTAGCGGCACGGACCTCTGTTCGGGACAGCACCATCCTGTATCGACTCAAGTTCTTGACGAAGTCAAGCTAGCTCCCTTTGGAATGCTTAAATGGTCTAGGGAATTTGAACAGGCCTCTGAACGAAAAATGGATAAATTCCCCTCCGGTTTTGAGACAAAATTCCTTATTTGAACGTGGCTTTTTTGAGCCGTTTTTTCAATTTTCAAACCCGGAAATGTTCCCCCTCTGGCCGAACCAAGAAAAGTTAACGACCGACTTCAATTGCCTCAGTTGCCAAACATCGGTCCGGTCGGGCCTAGATGGCAAGAGTAGCAGCCGAAACCTTTGCGAGTGATCAGACTGAATTGATTTTTCCCAAGGGCCTCTGCCATCTCGGGCACCAATCGATTTAACTTCAATCTGGTTGTCTCAGGGTGACTTTCGAATTCCGGTCCAAGAAGCAGTTTGCCACTAAGCCTGGGCAGATGAGTGGTGGGCATATGAAAATCTTCGACCTGGAAGCCCTGCCCGTGGCACAGGGTACAGTCTATTTTGGTATAGTGATCTGGTCGCCAGGACTGAAATACTGAGGTCGCGACGGGAAGAATAACCTGCTCCATGTGTCGTTTACGTTGACTGATGTCCATGTCGGACCATTCCAACTGGTAGCCTTCAATAGAGCCGGTTTTTGTCGACTTGGGATTGCAGCCAAGCGAATTCAACATAAGAGCCAGAGTAATAACGATTGTCCATGTCCTTGGGATTAATGAATCCAATACGCCTAAAATCTTTTTATTGCCAGTGTCCATGTAACCTCTTGATTCATCCATACATATTGGCGTGTTTCCGAACTCATCACGAAACACCCTTTATCATATCACTCTTTCATGTCAAATTCTTCGATTAAATATATGAGGCCTGCATGCACAGAAGGGAAGTTGTGTGTGACATCCACTGACCAGGTCTGTGGTGAGCATTGCCTGAAATGAAATATATGATCAAACAGGTGGGCTATGGTTTGGCGGGAAACTGATCGGCAAAGTTGCCAGTGTGTTCATCTCCACCGCTACACAGCACGGCGGACACGAAACCACGATCACTTCGTTACACACCAACCTGCTCCATCATGGCATGATCATTGTCGGCGTTACCTATTCTTGCAAGGAACTCATGGCGCTTGACGAAGTCACTGGGGGATCTCCCTACGGCGCCGGGACCCTTGCAGGCGGCGACGGTCGCCGTCAACCCTCGGAGAATGAGCTTGCAATTGCCCGCTTTCAGGGAACCCATGTTGCCAATATTGTCAACAATCTCTTGGCATAAGTCTAACCGGAGCGATAGGTGGCAGTAAAAAGAGACCGGAAAGAATACATGATGCTTCTGAACATACTGTCTAGGAAATCCCGGTAAAGATAGATGTGCTAAGCCATGGACTCAATAACACAAGTCACTATCGGTTGCGCGATAGGTGAGGTTTGCCTCGGCCGGCAGCTCGGCAATCGAGCCATTCTTTGGGGCGGTTTAGTCGGAACGCTCGCCGACCTCGACGTTCTCGTCAACCCGCTTTTCGACGAAGTCGCCAAACTCACCTGGCATCGCGGGTATTCGCATTCGATCCTGGTAAGCCTCGTCGTTGCGCCGCTTTTAGCCTGGTTAATGCATCGACTCTATCGCGATCGAACCCAGTTCAGACATTGGCTGGTCTTCATGCTGATGGCGTTGCAGGCTTCGATCTGGCTCGATGCATTCACGGTCTATGGAACGCAATTGCTGCAGCCATTCAGCGATTATCCGGTTGGCTTCAACTCAATTTCGATTGTCGATCCGATATTCAGCTTACCGTTGTTGATTGCGGTGATCACTGCGCTTTTCCTGAGTCGTGAGAACGTCAAGCGCCGGCTCCTCAATGGCATCGTGCTGACGTTTGGTGCAATCTATCTTGTAGCGACGCTCGGATTCAAGTCGCATATCAACTCAGTTGCAGAGGAAGCTTTCGCGAAACAGGGTATCACCGTCGAACGCTACATGACCGCACCGACGCTATTCAACACTGTGCTCTGGCGCATCATGGGTGAAGTGGAAGACGGTTACTGGGTCGGTTATCATTCGTTGCTCGATGAGCACGACGGCCTTAAGTTTCAGTTCATCTCGCGTAATGATAGTCTGCTCGCTAAGGTGCGGGGAAGTCGAGCGCACAAAGTTCTTATGTGGTTTTCGAAGGGATGGTACACGGTCCACCAACTTGAGGGCAGGTTGATGCTCTCTGACATTCGCTTCGGCGAACTGGATGTCGATCTCAACAATCCCCGCGTTTACATTTTTACCTGGGAATTATTGCCCGACGAAAGCCGCCCCGGTGAATATACGTTTGTCCAAGTCCAGCCCGAGATGACCAACGCGAGAGCTGTCTTCCGCAACCTCGCTGAAGGCATCATGGGGCGGTTGCATTAGTGCTGCAGCGATGATGAATCTAAATGCGCACGGCGTTCATCAAGTTGCTCACGCAACAGCGGGAAATCAACAATTGGATAGCAGGTTTCGGCATCCTCTTCTTGCGCACCAGTCTGGGCGTGGTCTTCCTATGGCTCGTGTGCTCAAGTTCTTCCCCGACCTGCAGGAGACGAGTTCAGGGGGCATGATGCTAATTCCAACAAGAACATTCTGCGGACAAGCCGCAGATGTTCAAGTTAGAAGTCACGATATCTCTGAAGATCTTGACCATCGAGACCTCGGATGGTCGTGTGGTGATGCTCTTCGTATTGTCTATACGATCATAAAGCGATGAGGTTACACCCTGAATTGCACGAAACCAGCCTAACATGGACCTGATTTGGGAACGATTGACATAGCGGAAACGCGCACCAAAGGACAACTCAAATGATTGAAATCGAAGAGAGTTCCGGCAATATATACACCGACCTTGGCATGGCCGACTCTGACGAAATGATCGTCAAAGCACAGCTTGCGACCCAAATTGGTGAGATTATTAAAGGCCACAAATGGACCCAGCTACAAGCCGCTGAAGTTGTAGGCATTACTGAGCCGATGCTGTCGAAGATGCTGCGAGGCCAATTTCATAGAATTAGTAAAGCGAAGATGCTTGATTGTCTGGCACGACTTGGCCCTGATCATCGCTGGCCCCGCTCGACTTACTGAGCAGACATGCCACTACCTCTGGCGCAAGGAGTATGGCGGCATGAAAATCGATTAGTTCAAGCGTCTCAAAGAGTCGGAGTAAACATATCCCTGAATTATACGTTAACTTGAGCCCATGCCTTTTTTCTCTGTTTTGAAAATGTGTTAGTTAAAAAATATAAAATGCACTTAAAGTGCACTAAATATTTACATTTGTAATAAATATATTATTAATACATGCATCTAAATACATCGAACACCGGACTTGGTATCCGATTACTGGCTCAAAGTGATCGTGTTCAGGCCAGGGATGAAAGAAAGGTGCAATCTATGGTCCTCGAGAATTACACGAAAAACTCAATCGTCAAACCTCTCCACCAGTAGCTCCTCCTATTTCACGAGGGGCTGGTTCGTTTCCTTGAGTGGCATCTTGATTGCAACTGCGAATTTGAACAAAACTTCCAAGGCGATATGTCTCAATCAGGTAGAAGTCTTAAAACAAGTTCACCAAGTTCACCAAGTTCATCTTTATCTCCTCCGAATATTCGCAACAGGTGATCCCAGAGTAAATTGAGGGCTGAAAAAAAGGGGGGCTGGGGGGCCGTGTTCCGCCTCAGTTGGAAATGGACATTCAAGCTGTTTGCATTAAGGGGGTATGGGTGTTCGTGTTATCTCCCCTTGGGCTGATTGGGCCGTAGGCACGAAGTCGTTTTTTCTTTCTCAGTTCCCTAGCCTTTTCCAGTTTCCGGTCTCGCTCTTTGAATATTTCCTGGTCTCTGCCGTTCAATTTGTCCATCGGCGCGATATAACCGATAGCGCTGTGCAACCTGACCTTGTTGTAGTGATTGATGAATCCTTCAACCATTCTGCGGGCGTCGTCAAGGGAAAGCGGGACGCCAGGACGAATACATTCCCCCTTGATGGTTGCATGGAACCGTTCCAATTTGCCGTTGGACTGGGGATAATACGGCGATGTCCGCACATGCGTCATGCCCGAGATGCGGATGAATTCCTTGAAATCTTTGGCAATAAATTGCGGGCCGTTATCTGAAATGATCCTTGGCCGGGCTTCGGGGAAGCTCTCCTTGGCGCGTTGCAGGATGATCTCCACATCCATTTCCGTCATCTGTTCCCTGATCTCCCAATGGACAATGAAACGGCTGCATCCATCGAGAATGCTGCACAAATAATAAAATGTGCCGCAGATGTTGATATAAGAAATGTCCACATGCCAATGGTCATGGGGCCTGAGCGGTTGCACAAAGCCGGTGCCCTTGAGGCTTTTCTTCCGGTTCCATTTCTGCAGCAACCCTGCCTGGCCTAGAACTCGCCAGGTGCTGCTGGGGCTGACTGCAACGATGTCCTGATCCAGTAGCATAAACGTCAACCGCCGATACCCCTCAAGGGGATTGTTGACAGCAAAATTGACGATCGCTGCCCGTTCCCAAGGTTCAAGCCAGAAATCACGAGGGATCAGCCCATTATGTTCGTTGGTTTTGCCATACCGCTTGATCCATGCATAAAACTTGCTCCTGGAAACGGCCAGCCAGGCGATGATCTCCTTTAGAGCCACTTCTGCTTTCCGGCTCCAATGCTTGCTGAAATCAACAACGGTATCTCGTGTATCATGAGGAACCCAGCTACCATTCAGAGCTCCCCAAGTTCTTTTTTTAACTGGATATGCTCCTCCAGCAACTCGGAAAGAACTTCATGTTTTCGACGCAATTTATCTTCAAGCTGATGGATTCGTTGTTCTTCTACCTTCTTGGAGTTTTTGTTTTCTAGGGCAAAGGCAGCTGCTCCCTTTTCGAAAAACTGTTTTTGCCAACCGTAGAATATATTCGGTTGCAGTTGGTATTCGTCGCACAGATCCGATACCGTTTCCCGGCCAACCAGGTGGCGCTTGAGGATAATTACCTTCTCTTCAGGGCTGTAGTTGTGGCGCTTCTTTCGCATGGACTTTCCTCCGTTCATAATGGTTTATCATGAACAGCTCAAAAGTCCTATTCCCGTTGAACCAAGACAGCCGTATCCCCCAGATAGCGTACCGAAGGTAGCGTAAGGGCAGTTACAACAGATCCAGGCAATAGGAAAAGAGATGGGTAAGCCAAGGTGTCCGGCTGAAGAGGCCATGCTACTTCTCCCCTCATGGCGTCCTTTTCTGTTGTTTCCGACCGGCGAAAGCCGGGACACTTTGATGAGGTGCAACCATGGCAAATATTCAGGAGGTCAAGGGCAAGAACGGTATAAAGTATCGAGTGCTCATTCGATTGAAAGGGTTCCCCGCTCAATCTGCCACGTTTTCCAGGAAGACCGACGCAAAGAAATGGGCTCAAGATACAGAAAGTGCCATACGCGATGGCCGTCATTTCAAAACGGTGGAGTCGAAGCGGCATACTGTCACTGAAATGATCGATAGATATATCGATGACGTTGTGCCTGGAAAAAAGGATGTTCGCAATACAACCAGACACTTGTTGTACTGGAAAGAGCAGATTGGCGCCAAGCTCCTGTCGGATGTCACCACACCCTTAATTGTCAGCATTCGAGATCGTTTGCTTAAGGAACCATATTTCACAACCCGGAAGGTTGGTGACTCCATCATCACGACAGAGAGATTCCGCAGCAAGGCCACAGTAAACCGATACTTGGCCGCTCTCGGTGGTTGCCTCTCTATCGCTTCGACCCAATGGGAGTGGCTGGAAATTAATCCTATGAAGAATGTTCAGAAACAGACTGAACCGCTGGGCCGCGTTAGATTCTTGTCTGATGACGAAAGAGAGCGCTTGCTGGCAGCATGTCAGAGCAGTGTCAATTCTGGTTCCTCACATGAAACGGTGCATGAGCGGTATGGCCGGTAAGTTGCCCATACAGTGGTAGAGGTTGCAGATAAAGAGGTCAGCTGTTCTGAACCCATAGGCCTTGTGGCTGACGACTTTGGCTTTATTGTTGAGCCCTTCGACAGTGCCGTTGCTGATGGGCATGTGGAACCAGGTCAGGATGTTTTCTTCATGGCGTCGGACCATCCAGGCAAACTCGCGTAAGGGTTCCAGGCGAGAATGCGTTGCCCACCAAAACCACTGCTTCAAGTGCTTCCTGGCCCAGGTTTTTGTCTTATAGGACCATAAATCTCGAAAGCGCTCTTTGAGGAGATAGGCCCTGTTGATCTTCAGATTCATATGCTCAAGGCTGCTGAGTCTGATCCTTTGCTTCGGCGTAAGGTTCCAAGGATTCTTAAGCCAGATATACCGGCTGTCCTTCATGAGCTCCTTGTGTTCCTTTCCTTTTTCTCGGATCTCATCTCGCCGGACTTGATCAACCGCTTCCATCAGGTGGCGAACGATATGAAATTTATCAAAAACAAGAGTTGCCTGCGGAGCACATTCCTTGATCACCTCGACATAGGGCTTCCACATATCGCAACAGATGCCCTGGAGTTTGTTTGTCCGCTCTGGCCCGAGGTAGTTGAAAAAGCTGCGCAAGGTATCTTTGGTTCTTTCAACCCCGCTCCAGATCAAGGTTTTTGAGCGGAGATCGTACACATTGGTGAGGTAGACATGACCTTTTTTCCGCGAAATCTCATCAATACCAATATGCGTAATGCCGCTGAGATCGCGATGCTCCATGCCATATTTCACTACGCTTTTGACTGCTGTGGCAACCGTACCCCAGGCACAACTGAACAGTTTGGCGACAGAGTACCAGGGCAGCATCTCGGCCCACTTGGCCAGGTAGCAACTGTAGGCAAGAGTAAAGCGTTGCTTGCCCGTCACCCAGGGAAGTTTCTCCGTGCGGACGCCTCCACATCGAGAACAAGACACCCGACGAGGTACATATTTGACCCAGACAGGTATATTCCACAGAGGCACGTGGCGAAAGAATCGCACCTCTCGCCGATCCCGGTAGACGGCAGGATGTCCGCATGACCCGCATCGCACCCTGTGGCGGGCATCAGGACGAATTTCAGCGATTATTCCATCGGAGTCTTTGGTGACCGTATGTACTCGAAAACCTTGCAAATCAACCGTCTGTTTGATTATCTGTTCAACAAGCATGAGTTCCTCTGTAGATAGATTATTGGCTGGCCGGCCTTTATCTACCTAAAAGAACTCATGCTTTTAAATTTGTTAAGCTGTTTTACGCACCGTTTCGTGCGGGGAACCTCAATTCTTTGCTTTTCACCATTGTTGTGTTGGCTCTCAGCACGGGCATGCGACAGGGGGAGATACTAAATCTCACTTGGGATGATATCGATTTCGCCAATAAACGGATAACTCTGCACGACACTAAGAACGGTGAGAGAAGAACGGTTCACCTGGCGGGGAAGGCGCTAAGTTTACTTCAGGAGTTGAAGGAGAAAGACCTTCGAGGCGACAGCAATCTTGTATTTCCCGGCACACTTGCCTTGAACCGTGGTCCTGCATCCATCAGAACAGCTTGGATGACTGCCTTGAAAAAAGCTGAGGTAACAAACTTTCACTTCCACGATCTTCGCCACAGCGCAGCGTCTTACTTGGCGATGAATGGAGCCCCATTACTTGACATCGCCGCGATCCTCGGCCATAAAACCCTGTCCATGGTCAAGCGGTACAGCCATTTATCAGAAACGCATGTCGGAAGTGTTGTGGCTTCGATGAACGAGAAAATATTTAGGTGATTAACTGCAAGGTACCGTTCAATTACCACTTAATTATTCGCGATAACGCCCTGTATTTAATTTCTGCAAAATTAATTGACACCAAAAGAATATAAAAAATAGTTATCAGATATGATATCGTTTCAATTTTATTATTAATTAAAAAATCTGCATGAAAAATAACATAGATAGCCAAGCAACTTAATGGAAAACAACTCAAAACGAGGAATACATTTAATATCGATAAAACTGTTTTTGATGGTAAAGTTAAAAAATTATCCTTCAGAGAATTTAATTTATTCTCAATTTCTTCAATTACTAATGGTGAAGTGCCTTGCTCTGAGAGTAATTTTTTTATAGCATCTGTTGTCTCGTCAAATTGAGTTTCAGATATCTTATTTTTATTTTTTTTAAAATCATCTAGTGAATAAATTTTTTTCATCAATAATACTTATAATTATTTTGACAAAATCTCGCTTTCTTTGATGTCAACTTCCCTTCCTGAATATTTATTATAAAGTAATTTAATCAATTCGTTTTTCTTTTCTCCAGGCATGTCAAATGTGCCATCTTTTTTAAGAAATTCCTCAACGGTTTTAACTATTCTTTCAAGAAGCACTAAATCGATACTACCCCTCGCCGCGTTGTCAATCTTGTCAGTTCCCCTACGAAGCAACTCCACGGGCACTCCTAAATAGTCCGCCATTTTTTCAACAAAACTTTCTCTGATCGGCTTATTTCCATTAAATACTTGCCCCACGTAAGCGGGTGAAAACCCGGTTTTTTTACCAATTTTAGCGAACAACCCATGTTTTCCCCACTCTCCATTCGTTCTAAGCTTCTCTATTATTTTTTTAACTATAATTTCCTGATTTTCTTTTTTTTTCAAAAATTCAGCTAACGTAAGCATTTTCCTTGTTATCAAGATTAGTTTAGAGTAGTTTACAAACGGTATTAGTTTGGATTCGTTTAATTTTGGTTTAAATCATGGTGGTAAAAATTACAATCCCAAAAGGAGCGGAAATGGAAACAATACAGCCAGGAACAATTATGGAGTGCCAGAATCAAAGCAGCGAGCCGAAAATAAAAAATTATTTAACGATAAAAGATTTTTCCAAGAAATATAGCGCGTTCACCGAAAATTCACTTCGGTGGTTGATTTTTAATCGCGCAACTAACGGGTTTAACTCGTGTTTCAGAAAAGTTGGAAAGCGGGTGCTAATCGATGAGGTCGCTTTTTTCATGCAAGTCGATTCCGCCCGAATGGAGGCGTGATGCACCAATGATTGATATAGGCATAATTAATCACGAGCCGCAAATCCGCACTCATAAATATCTGCCGGAGGTTCTGCCCCGCGAATGGGAATTTATGCGCGAGTTCGCTTGTAACGATCACGTCATTAGTTCCAACGAATATCACCGGATGGCATTTACTGCAACAGACTGTCAGTCCGAAGTTGCCAACAAGGACGAATCTTCGGCCGATTCGGCGAACGGATTTGAAGACGCAAAAGCTACAATTATGGCAGCGGTTGACAAGGTCACTGGTGATAGTCCTGATGTTGGTGCAGTGTTTGAGTCCACCGTCCTAGGCGCTCTGCGATTGATGCGACAATCAAACCCAGCAGAGTTCCAGCGAATGCGGCTCAAGATCAAGAAGTCATCAACTGATATACGAATTTCAGATTTAGATGCAGCGATTCGTGATGGCGAGGACAATGAAGCCGAAAAGGAATCCGCTGATTTATTGATGGAAATGGCTAAGACTCGCTGCACCTTGTTTCATTGCCTGGACAATGACCCTTACGCTGTATTTGTGAGGTCGGGACATCGGGAATGTTGGCGAATCACTAGCGAGGGCTTTCGGGAGTGGCTGACGTTTCAGTGCTACATTGAGCGTAGGCGGGTTCCAGGAGAAAAATCCCTCAAAGCCGCAATCTCAACTTTAGGCGGGATTGCTAAATTCGAGGGGGAGGCACGGTCTGTTCCGTTGCGAGTCGCTAACCATGATGGTGCAGTCTGGCTCGATTTGTGTGATGATTTGTGGCGAGCAGTAGAAGTCAAGTCTACTGGTTGGCGGATCGATCCGGCCCCGCCAGTAATGTTTATCCGAACGGCATCCATGCGCGCCTTGCCAGAACCTGTATCAGGCGGTGATTTATCCCGACTATGGAGGGTTGTTAATATTCCACCCGAAGAGCGGCTTATTGTTTTAGCGTGGATGCTGGAATGCCTGCGAACCGAAACCCCCTATGCGGTTCTTGAGCTGACTGGCGAGGAGGGGAGCGCCAAAAGTTCAACCCAGCAATACCTCAGAGAATTCATCGATCCCAATCGGGTTAATCTTCGGGCAGCCCCAAAAACCATCGAAGATGTTTTCATTTCTGCCAAGAACGCGCACGTCATTTCCTACAATAATTTGTCGTGTATAAAGTCGGAATATCAAGACGCGCTCTGTGTGTTGGCAACTGGCGGAGGTTTCTCAAGCCGGACGCTATACACTAATGGCGAAGAAACGGTCATGGATGTTAAGCGGCCCGTCATGCTCAATGGGATTGCAACCATTGTCACGGCCCAAGATTTACTTGGCCGGACGGTTCACATAGACTTGCCATCCATCGAAGCACGGTTGTCCGAAGTGGAAATCAAACAATCATTCGAGCAGTTCAAAGGTGAGATTCTAGGAGGTCTGTTGGATTTGTTTGTCAACGTGCTTATGGAACTCCCGAAAATCGAAATACCGGAAAACAAACGACCACGGATGGCGGATTTTGCTCATCTAGGGGAAGCCGTTTATCGAGTAAACGGGCGAAAACCTGGAGAGTTCCTAGCCGATTACGAAGAAAAAAGGCGAGATGGAGTTCACAGAACGCTTGATGCCTCGCCGGTTGCGGTGGCATGCCTGGCGTATCTAGACAGAAACCTTGCAGGTTACGAGGGAACAGTAAAAGGGTTGTTCGAGGCGGTCACCCCTCATCGTCCAGAAGGTGAAGCCTGGCCCCGGTCACCAAAAGGTTTTGCCGATGGATTGAGGCGGGTTGCTCCGGCCCTTCGTCTCATAGGGATTAACGCCCGAATTTCGGACCGTCCGGGTAAGCACGGTTATACCTGCTTGTTGAAAACCATGGGGTCACATACGCCCGAATAAAAATAGGGCGAGTCACCCGAGTGCGTGAAGATAACACATGAGAAAGGCGGCATTTTTTTTAATGAAGCATGTTTTTCTCAATTTCAACGGAATATAACGAGATAAGCAAAAAAACAAAAAAGGAGAATTTTTAATGAAATTTCCGTTTTTTAGCAAAAGAACAAAGTCACCAGCCCCTATATCTCAGGCACGGGCAACAGCATCAATCCCGGAAAGGTTTACCATCAATCCAGAAACCGGCATCTTAGAAATCGGAATTGAAGATTTAAGCCTAACCTGGCGAACGCCGGAAAATTTCAGCCAAATATGTGGAGAGCCGGAAACAAAATCATAAGATGTGGGTCGGCTTTCAGTCTCCCATAATGTGGCTGTTGGCCACAAGGGGGAACAGGGCGGTTGCCCTGTTGAGACGGGTGCTGGTTTTGTTACGCGTCGCGTCCAAACCGCCCCCCGCTATGTTAGGCTGCGCCAACATAGCGGGGGGCGGCGTAGCGTCTAGCGTTCCGCTATATCCGCGTTACAAAGTCCGAGTTATCAAAACTATCTACGTTTTTCTCAATCGAGTTACTGTTTCAACGATATAATTGAGGTCACACCGTGGTGCAAAATAATACCGCTTTTGATGCGGCAAAAGAGGTCGAAGCAATTAAAGCCCGGCTGCGAAAAGCCAAGCGGGGAAATTATGTCCAGGGAAGAAGTAAGTTGGACAAATACACCGGCGAGCTGGTAGCGATGCGTCAGGCTGGAGCAAGTCTTGCCGTCTTGGCTGAATGGCTATCTGTTCGCCATAGCGTCAAAATTACCCGTATGTCAATCTGTCGTTTTTTGCGAACGAAGAGGTGAGCAAATGGGCAAGAGTCCGAAATCACAAGCAAGAGGGGCAGTCTCCCAAAAACTGGCACTAAATACGCCCCGGCATGGCAACAACAGCGACGGCAAAATACATAGCCTTGGTACGGCTCGGTCATACACGCAAGCCCTCACGGGCTATGCCAAATTTATACGGGAGAGCAACGGCGGTTCTCTCTTCCGTGCCGGTACAAAACCGGAAATGGCAATGAGTTATCTGCAACATCGGGCTGAGTTATGGTCAAGTCTGGTGTTTAGGAAACAATCTCAAACGATGGCCCTGTTGAGCTCGCTATCAGTTAATGAGGTGACAGATTCTCCATCTTTGAATTGAACACCTCGTATTACCTCAGCCAGTAGCTTGAAGCCTCTCAACTTACGCCACCTTTTTTGAGCACTTTGGCCGAGCTTGTACACCATGGCCAAGATCGTATGCCTGGCAATACATCCCCTTGTTTTTGCCGTCCTCAGGCGCACGGTGGCAAAGGTTGATTCAATGGGGTTGGATGTCCGTATATGTTGCCAATGAATGGCAGGAAAATTATAAAAAGCCAACATCTGCTCTTTATCCTTTTCCAGGCATTCCATGGCTTTTGGGTATTTTGCCGAGTAGGTCGAAAGAGCAACGTCAAAGGCATTGAAGGCATCCTGTTTCGTTGGGGCCATCCAGATCTCATGCAACGCCTGCTTCACCTTGGGCTGCACCAACTTCGGAACTTTGTTGAGCACATTGGCCGTCTTATGAACCCAACAGCGTTGCTGGACTGTTTTGGGAAATACCTTACTTAACGCTTTCCAAAACCCCAGAGCACCGTCGCCGACCGCCAGCTTGGGAGCATGTCCGAGTCCTTGCGCTTTGAGGCGTAACAGCAGCTCCGACCAGCTCTGTTCGGATTCCCGATAGCCGTCTTCAATGGCGACAAATTCCTTCCGTCCGTGTTCGGTGACACCGATAATGACGAGAATGCATTGCTTGGCGTCATCACTGCGGATGTTGAAGTACACGCCATCTGCCCAGATATACACGTACCGTTTGTTTTCCATCCTCCGCCGGTTCCACGCGTCGTGCTCTTCCTCCCATATTTGCTTGCAGCGACTGATCGTGGAGGCTGACAGCCCTTTTGCATCCCGGCCTAGAAGAGCCTGTAATGCTTCTTGAAAATCGCCTGTGGAGATGCCTTTGAGATAAAGCCAAGGTAACACCTCCTCAATGCTCCTGGTTTTCCGGACATAGGGCGGCAACAGCGTCGAATTGAATTTGATGCCTTGTCCACGTTTATCGCGAATCTTTGGAACCCGGACGGCAACAGGGCCGATACCAGTTTGGAGCTCCCGTTCCGGCAAATATCCATTGCGAACAATTTGCTGGTGGCCGTTCTCATCTTTGAGGCCGATAAATTGGCGGAGATATCCATAGAGTTCAGCTTCAACAGCGTTGGCGATCAGTTGCCTGGCTCCGGTGCGGAGCAACTCGGTTAATGGATCCTCGGAAATATCCCCTGGCTTTTTAAAGGCAATAATTTTACTCTTACTCATGACGTATCCTTTTTTGTTGGAATTAAGTTTTGGCGAACTCATTTCAACAGGATACGTCATTTGTTTTTTATGGCTCTCTCAAACACCACTTTCGATCATAGCTCCATCGGGCTGGCGAGGTGAGCCAAAAGACGCTTGACCTGGATCGGCAGGCAATCCAGATGCACTTAGGACAAAAATTGGAAATGGTCAAAAGCCTCCAGGAAACTCGCCTTACCTGCCGGACCTACACTTCCGACCAGGTGCTTCTGGTGGCCGCAGCGCAAACCGAACGTAACGGACTTGCAACGGAGATTGCGTACAGCGCCGGATTACGAGCGCATGAGTTGCTGACCCTGCAACGGGTCGAGGAACGCGGCCCCTCGATTCACCGTGGATGGAATGCCGACAGATTCAGTGGCCGTGATGGCGTGCGGTACACCGTCCAGGGCAAAGGTGGACTGGTGCGTGAAGTAATGATCCCACGAAACCTGGCGGATCGACTTGAAGCTAGACGTCTATCTGAACCCATAAGAGTAACAGATCGGGGTATTCATTATCAGCAGCGATATAATGTCAGCGGGGGAAACCGGTGGAGCGCGAGTTTCACAGAGGCCTCTAAACGAACACTTGGCTGGTCCAGGGGGGCACATGGACTTCGGCACAGTTATGCCCAAGAACGCATGGCGGAGCTTCAGAGGAGCGGCAAGATGTACGAGGATGCAAAAGAAACTGTAGCCCAGGAAGTAGGCCACTTCAATAAAGAAACTACAGAGGCTTATTTGAGATGAATAAATATATATGGATGTCGTTTGTGGCAGCATTGGCAGGTGCGACTATTGTTGTCGCTTGGGGGTATATCAATCTCGCCGAGTACAGCTGGAAATCAGGATGGGTTTTCTTGTTTGGCCACCAACAAGGCTGGTTTTTGATGTTGGCAGGGGTACCGTTGTTCGCAGTACTAAATTCAGCTGTTGATTCTTTTGTAAATGCTAGACAAGAAATGGAAGAGGGGAAAAAAGCCGATTATCTAAACTTGGCGTTGCACGCAGCGATCCTGAAAAATCAAGAGGAAAGGCTTGCACCGCTATTCAAAGAAAAAAAGGCCTTTAAGGCGCGGGAAATAGTACTCCAAGTACGCGAGGCAGAGGTTGCCGATAAGCAATCTGTGATAAAAAAAGCGGCAAACCTTGAAAAAAAATTTGAGGAATCCAAACTAAACAACAAGCTATTAAAACAAGAGAATAATGCCTTAAAAGTGAAGAGGTGCCGATTATTGAGACAGGTGTATAAGCAATGAACCAACCTATTTTGCAAGGAGAAGTTCAATGTCAAACCCACCTCATCGTCCACGTCACAGCGCAGAATTTAAGGCCACAGTAGCCCTGGCCGCACTGTCGGAGTCCAAGACTCTGGCTGAACTGGCTACTGAGTACCGGGTTCACCCGACCCAGATCACCCGCTGGAAGCAGGATCTGACCAAGAACGCTTCTGAGCTTTTTGGCAAGGGCAAGAAGAAAGAAGTCAACCATGAGGCCGAAGTGGCCGAGCTCCACCGTCAGATCGGCAAGCTCAAGGTTGAGAACGATTTTTTAGCCAATCTGCCCGGTCTGAACTTGGCCGGGCGCAGAAACAACAGGTGATCGCTATGGGACATCCTGAAGTTTCTGTTCAGCGTTGCTGCCAGCTTTTCGGACTGCCTCGTTCCAACTATTACCGCGGCCTTGGCTTCGGTCTACGTGTTGGTGATTTGGAACTGATGGCCCGGATAGACAAACTCTATATTGAGCACCCCTGGATGGGGAGCCGTTCCTTTGCTGATCACCTCACAACTCCCGAACTCGTGGTGGGAAGAGGTCGTGTCCGTCGCTTAATGCGGGTCATGGGCATCGAGTCTTTAGCTCCCAAGCCGGGCACCAGCAGGCGACAGCCGAAGCATCCGGTCTATCCCTATCTGCTCCGGGGAGTGACCATTGACAGGCCCGATCAGGTGTGGGCGACTGACATCACCTACATCCCTATGGCTCGGGGTTTCATGTACCTGATCGCGATCATGGATTGGGCCACCAGAAAGGTTCTCGCCTGGCGACTATCCAACACTCTGGACACCAGATTTTGCGTTGAGGCTTTGAAAGAGGCTCTCTTTAAATATGGCGCTCCTGAGATATTCAATACTGATCAGGGGTGCCAATTCACCAGCGAAGCGTTCACCTCAGTCCTCAAGGCCTGGAACGTCAAAATCAGCATGGACGGCAAAGGACGATTCAAGGACAATATCTTTATCGAGCGACTTTGGCGCACCCTGAAATACGAAAGGATCTACCTGAAGTCATACGAAACGGGAACTGAGCTTGTCAAGGATCTGACTTCCTGGTTCGGCTGGTATAATGAGAAAAGAAAACATTCGTCACTTGACAAGCAGACTCCAAATGAGGCTTATTCAAAACGAATCGAACAATTGAGCAAGGCAGCCTGAGGCCTGTAACTGTATAATAAAAGCAACATTGCTTATTTCACACCTCAGGATGTCTCACAAACCCCGACCACCTCAAAGATGAAACCGCTCATCTGAAAAAAGAGTTGAAAAAATATACAGGAGATTTAGTATGATACTCATAAATGAGTTCGCAATAACTCGCCCGCAAGGGAAAATTGCACGGCAATGTAGAGCCAGTCCTTTGGGAAAACTACCGCATCGTGACTCTTATTGAGCGCACGTAATCTAAAGGGACCCGATCAGCTTATTTTTTATAGATCACGCACTCTCGGTGCTATGCGCATACTTGTACCCCGGTAAAGCGATACCCCGTAAACTGCCCCTGTGAAAGGAGAAGTGGTTTCCCTCTTCGGCCTAATCTCCCGACCTATCAATCCTCGACACTCCTGCCAAGTTTTTGTTTAACTGCCCTACGCTATGCTCCGCATACGCTATCTGGGGTGCCCCCAGCCCCCTTTTTTTCCGCCCTGTGTTCATCATGCCTATCCGTTTTTGGCATAAGGCAGAGGTAAATGTAAACTTGGTGAACTTGGTGAACTTGTTTCAAGACTTTTCCTCCTCGGAGATACATACCCTGTTGACCTATGATCAATAATAACCTAAGATGATCACATGGGTGAACGGAGATGGAATTCCACATACAAATGGGACGCGGTGCTTTCTAACGATGAGGCAATCGGACTTATCCGTCATATCCTTGACCATGGAAGAACCATTTTCAGCGACCATGCTTTCGAAAGAATGGAAGAGCGAAAATTTACCATCCAGGATGTCGAAGCAATACTTGAAAACGGTCGGGTCATCGAACATGAATTTGATAAAACCCGTAAAAATTGGAAATATAAAGTAAGTGGAAAAACCATAGACCATGAGCAAGTGTTCCGCCTCAGTTGGAAATGGACATTCAAGCTGTTTGCATTAAGGGGTTATGGGGAGCCGTATTATCTCCCCTTGGGGTGATTGGCCCGTAGGCACGAAGTCGTTTTTTCTTTCTCAGTTCCCGGGCTTTTTCCAGTTTTTTGTCTCGCTCTTTGAATATTTCCTGTTCTCTGCCGTTCAATTTGTCCATCGGCGCGATATATCCGATGGCGCTGTGCAACCTGACGTTGTTGTAGTGATGGATAAACCCTTCAACCATTCTTCGGGCATCGTCAAGGGAAAGCGGGACACCGGGACGAATACATTCCCCCTTGATGGTTGCGTGGAACCGTTCCAATTTGCCGTTGGACTGCGGATAATATGGCGATGTCCGCACATGCGTCATTCCCGAGATACGGATGAATTCTTTGAAATCCTTGGCAATAAATTGTGGCCCGTTATCTGAAATGATCCTTGGCCGGGCTTCGGGAAAGTGCTCCTTGGCGCGTTGCAGGATGATCTCCACATCCATTTCCGTCATCTGTTCCCTGATCTCCCAGTGGACAATGAAACGACTGCATCCATCGAGAATGCTGCACAAATAATAAAATGTGCCGCAGATGTTGATATAAGAAATGTCCACATGCCAATGGTCATGGGGCCTGAGCGGTTGCACAAAGCCGGTGCCCTTGAGGCTTTTCTTCCGGTTCCATTTCTGCAGCAACCCTGCCTGGCCTAGAACTCGCCAGGTGCTGCTGGGGCTGACGGCAACGATGTCCTGATCCAGTAGCATAAACGTCAACCGCCGATACCCCTCAAGGGGATTGTTGACAGCAAAATTGACGATCGCTGCCCGTTCCCAAGGTTCAAGCCAGAAATCCCGGGGGATCAGCCCATTATGTTCGTTGGCCTTGCCGTACCGCTTGATCCATGCATAAAACTTGCTCCTGGAAACGGCCAGCCAAGCGATGATCTCTTGCAGGGCCACTTCAGCTTTCTTGCTCCAATGCTTGCTGAAATCAACAACGGTATCACGTGTATCATGAGGAACCCAGCTACCATTCAGAGCTCCCCAAGTTCTTTTTTTAACTGGATATGCTCCTCCAGCAACTCGGAAAGAACTTCATGTTTCCGACGCAATTTATCTTCAAGCTGATGGATTCGTTGTTCTTGTACCTTCTTGGAGTCTTTGTTTTCTAGGGCAAAAGCAGCAGCTCCCTTTTCGAAAAACTGCTTTTGCCAACCGTAGAATGTATTCGGCTGCAGTTGGTATTCATCGCAGAGATCCGATACCGTTTCCCGGCCAACCAGGTGGCGCTTGAGGATGATTACCTTCTCTTCAGGGCTGTAGTTGTGACGTTTCTTTCGCATGGACTTTCCTCCGTTCATAATGGTTTATCATGAACAGCTCAAAAGTCCTATTCCCGTTGAACCAAGACACAAGGAGTTGTCATTTCTGCTGTTCTGAGCGACAGAGAGCAAATGATTATAACGGTCTGTTGAGGGGATTATGAAAAATTGTTACCAATGCGATTCGTCACAAATTGAAGTCAGTATGGGCGTTCCGTATCATTATACACAGTGTGGACTCGATGGTGTTTACCTCGTCGGGATCAAACAATACAAATGCAAAGAGTGTGGGGAGGCATATACTGAGTTCCCCCAAATCAAACAGCTCCACCGGGCTATTGGTGAAGATCTTTGCCGAAAGGAAGAAGAGCTGTCGGGAAAAGAGGTTATATTTTTCCGGAAAGAGATGAGGAAAAACGGTAAAGAATTTGCCATGATGCTTGGGATTGCAGCTGAGCATCTTTCGAGGATAGAGAACGGAAAAAAGCCTATCTCAAAAACGATTGATAGGTTGATCCGTTCTCTTTACATCATTTATGTGCGTGAAGGTGTTGAAGAATGCCGGGGGACGTTTGAACGCGTTGATACCGGAAAGCGTACCCCCTCGATTATCCCTTATCGGATTGAATTAACCCCATCAGATTGGCTAATGCGTAACCGGACAGGATGCGTCCCAGCTTAAGAAATTTCAGTGCATTTTCAGTGCACTTGGTGCAAAGAATAGCCTGCAATGAACAACAGTCATCAACAACACGACGCTGGCTAATAATTTGATTTTATTGTAGTTATCAGTGAAAGCGTATTGACTTTAAATGGTATAAGTCGGACTCTGACTCCGCTTATCAAGGTTCGAATCCTTGTCCCCCAGCCAATTAAAACAAGTAGTTGCAGCATATAAGTAAAAAACAAATTTGACATTTTTTGACATATCGAAAGGCAAGCCCTTAAAATAAAAAAGGCGACCAGAAATGGTCGCCTTTTTTATTTTCAAGTTCAGGGTCATTAATTATCGCCGGATTCTAGGCGAATTGTTGGATTGCTTGCTGGATTGAAGCCGAAATGGTGGTCGAGATGTTCTTCCACAGAGCCATAAGTGCGCCCAGAAAGAGGCAAAATGGCTAAAGAACGCGATCGAGCGCATGGCCACAACGTGTAACGGCACAAAACCGATAGGATTAACTGTCAGAAAAGCATGATTTTCGTAAAAAAATGTGCCGGTGAGTGCTACCGGGGCTTACTGAACTAAATTTCAAGATTTCCAAAATTTTTAGGGCAATGACTCCTGCTTATCAAGCAGCTTGCTCATGCCTTGTCGCAACTCCTCCAGTTTCTCGACTAGCGGCAATTCCCGCTGGTTCTTAATGCCATCATAAATTTGCTGCGCTTTTGCTGCCCAATCGGCCAATCCGCATTGCAGCAACGTTCCCTTAAGAGTATGGGCGGCCCTGGTGAGCATCGGGTAATCCTTGTTGCTCCGTGCCTCGACCATTGAATCGAGCTGTGTGATAATGCTTACTTTGGCGGTCTGGAGGATTTTATCGACCATTGCGGGAGTGAGCAAAGTCGTGGCCTCCAGGTAGACCCTCACTTCCTCGAGGGTGGGTTGCGGCGGCAGTGTCTGCGTTGGGAGGGCATCAGAGTTATCCAATGGCTCAGTTTGTTTCTTATTAGGAATAGGATAATCGGCAAGCACGCTCATGAGCACATCGACCAGTTCACTGGGCAAGAACGGTTTCGTGACGTAAGCATCCATACCTGCGGCCAGACACATATCACGGTCTCTCTCCATGGCATGGGCCGTCATCGCTACTATTGGCAGATGTTTGCCGCTCAGTTTTCGGGTAAGCATGGTGTTGGTATTGCCCGGCAAGTCAACTATGATTGATTTTCCTGCTTCAGCCTCTCTAATTATTTTAGCGGCGGTGAGACCATCCATCAGAGGCATCTGCACATCCATAAGTACTACATCAAAATTTCTTACGGCAAGGGCGGTTAGGGCCTCTAAACCGTTACAGGCAGTGGTCACCGCATGATCCTCTGCCAGTGTCATACTAGCGACGTCGCGGTTGACCTCATTATCGTCGACCACCAAAATGCACAGACCCTTAATCGCGGGTCGTTGTTGGGCTTTCAATGTGGACTCATTAGGCAGCACCTCTGCTGCGCAGGGCTGCATGGGAATTGTAAAATGAAAGGCGCTGCCATGCTGCATCTGACTTTCGACCCATATTTTGCCGCCCATTAGGCTGACCAACTGCCTGCAGATGGAGAGCCCTAGGCCGGTACCTCCGTATTGTCGAGTATAAGAGCTGTCGGCCTGCTCGAAACTCTCGAAGATCAAAGAGAGTTTTTCGGGAGGGATACCGATGCCGGTGTCGGCAACGACGAAATGTACGCCAATCGGTTTACCATCTGTGAATGCTTCGTTTTGATCTACACTGATGGTCACACTACCTGCAGCGGTGAATTTAATAGCATTACCAACCAGATTAAGCAGGATTTGTCTAAGCCGGAGATCATCGCCAATAAAGGTCCGCGGAAACTGATCGTCGAACTTGATGCTTAGTTGCAGTCCTTTTTCCACCGCCGGTAAGTTCATAGTCGACACGATGCCTTCGAGCAGTCGGATCAGATCAAAAGGCGCCTCGTTCAGGTGCAACTGCCCCGCCTCCATCTTGGAATAATCGAGAATGTCATCAAGCAGGCTGAGCAGACTTTCGGCGGAATGCATCACTGTTTTCATCAGGTTTAGCCGTTTGTCATCCGACCTGGCACGCATCGCAAGCTCTGTCATGCCGAGGATGGCATTCATTGGCGTCCTGATTTCATGGGACATGTTAGCTAGAAAAAGGCTCTTGGATTGATCTGATCTCTCCGCCTGCTCCCTGGCTGTTTGAATTTCAAACATGGATTTTTGGAGTTGATCGGACATATCATTGAGTGCCTGTGCAAGTTGTCCCAATTCGTCGCTGCTTGCCTCCTCAAGGTGCGATTCGAACTGACCAGAGGTAATTCTTTTGATGGCCTGGATAATGACGGTGATCTTGCCGGTCAAAGTTGCAGCCATCCAGATGGCAATGACAATGACCAAGATGATCATGATTCCGGTGGAAATGGAAAGGTTGGCAATGGTCGTCCTTAATCGCATTTCAATGGTTGCCAGCGTGTCGTGGCGTTTCGATTCAAGTTCGGTTTCATATTCCTGGGTGATGGTTTTTATCTGAGCAGCCGTTGTATTGGCTGAACTATGGAATTCGTCAACATTGGCACCAATAGTTACAAATCCAAAACCTCTGGGGCTGTTTTTGTAGATACCGGAGTGGTAAGGGATGGAGGCAGCTGTCGTTAGTTTCCACAGGTTGCTCCAACTGATGAGAAAAGAACCGGAACCTCCGTACTGGGTGAGATTGTACCAGCCGGCGCACTGCGGCGCGAAATTGAGGTAGCGGCAGTCCAGACCCACCATGCCCGCCTTGGTCAGGGAAGCTTCCGGCTTTTTCTCCAGTTTCTGGTCATTGAAACGAGGTGCCGCCCGCTCGAATTCAGTAAATGAACCGTTTGAGGACTGCCACAGCCCAAAAAGTTCAGCACTAAGCCAGGGAACTGCCTGTTCACCAGTTTGCGGATCAAAACCGACGATGAAATAGTCCCTGGGATGGGAAATGTTACGGCCCTGGTCATCCCACATGAAGGCATAGTTGCCTACGCCGGCATCGGAAATATCAGAATAATGTTCGGCGGTGGGAACAACATGATCAGTAAATTCCATGATATGGCTATGGTCAAGCGCCAGGGTGACATACCCAATTTTTTTCTTATCTTTAAAGACCGGAGCGGCCCAGCGGATGATGCCCTGAAAACGTTTACCCACGGGGTTTTCTTTGCCTGCATATCCTGCGTTTTCAGGAGCAAAAGGAATCCCCATTTTTTCTGCTTGGCCGGGCGTGAAGTTGCCGATGATCGGAGATGGTATATATTCGCCGATCACCCTGGAGACATAGATTTCACCTGGTTGCAACTTGGCTAGTTCGGCAAAGTAGTTTTCCGCCTTGCACCAGGTATTATCTTTTTGGGAAATGTTGCGCAGGCCGCGTTTGAGCAGGTCGGTTGCCGAAATTTTCAACTGCTCCTGACCGTCGAGACCGACAAAGGTCATCTCGTGGTAGAGAGGCTGCACCTTGGTCGGGCCGATCCGATGGGGTGGATTGTAGTGGAAATCTTTATTGTTGTCGGCTGATCCTGGGGTAACTTCTTGATACTGCTCTTGTTTCTGATTTTTTGGCGTCCATCTAGAACCATCTGCACTGAGCACCCAATCCTGATGGTACACCACCTCTTTCTCATGGAGAGAAAGGAATTTTCTATAAGAGCTTTCACTGACAGGTAGATCTGCAGCTTGACGAATATCATTGTCTCTGGCGTAGAGAAAATCGGCGACTGCGTCGGCAATATCCGTGGTAAGCTGTTCAATGTTCTCCCTTGATTTGAGATCGAGCGCGGCAATTGAGCTTTCGACAGCCAAGGTTCCTGTTTCGCTGACCAAGTTTTTAGTGTCAGCCACTATTTCGTTTGATTTGTCCTTGAAGGTATTGCCCAGGTCGTCGATTTGTCTAGCCGCGAAGATTGCCAGTGCAATCAATGGCAGCACCTTAATTACGACAAAGATCGCGATCAACTTCTCCCTAATTCCGCAAAAAAATGGTCGGTTGGATTCAGGAGCGACCAAAGATGGTATCTTTTTACTGTCTTGCATTTTTTTACTTTCTGCCATGATTGTTGAGCCTAACCTGTCGTGTCGAAGTCTCCAAGGTCGCTCTGTGCTTTTCGGCTTCGTCCACAACGCAGGAGAAACGATGCCTCTTTTGCGACCCCCTGAAAACTGACGATTGGTAATCGTTAACTTTAGAGGAAATTTATCACTTGCCCCTGGATCGTCGAATTTAATTCTTACGGCTTTAGGATGATGTAAACCAGGAGGAATCGGCCAGGTGCTGACACACCGTATCAAACTGTTTCTGTACCGAACAAAAAGCCTGGACAATACGTGGATCAAAAATACGACCGCTCTCTTCACCGATGATTGTTATGGCCCGTTCATGGGAAAAGGGTTCCTTATAGGGCCTGCGGGCCCGAAGGGCATCGTATACGTCCACCAGCGCCATGACTCGGGCGCTCAGGGGAATAGCTTCACCGGCAAGTCGATCGGGATAGCCGTTGCCGTCCCATTTCTCATGATGATATCTGGCAATATCGATTCCCATTTCAATGAAGGCGTTGTGTGGATACTGCCTGTGCACCGACTCCAATGTCGTGGCACCTATGGTAGTGTGGGTTTTCATGACCACGAATTCCTCGTCGCTCAGTTTGCCAGGCTTGAGCAAAATCGAATCGGCAATCCCTACTTTGCCCACATCATGCAAAGGGCTGGCGTGGTAGATAGCGTCGATGAATTGCGAAGTGATTTCTGCGCTGAACGGAGCGCTTCCAGAGAGTTCCGTGGCGAGTATCCTGCATAAATGCTGAACCCGCTCCAGATGCAGGCCCGTATCATCATCCCGGGTGTGACTGAGCTTGGCCAGGGCGAATATCATCGCCTGTTGGGACTGGGCGATCTCCTCGACCTGCTTGGCTACCATTTCCTGCAGTCTGCCGTTGAACTGTTTGAGCGAATTCTGGGCCTGACGTAGTTTGAGATGAGTGTTGACGCGGGCAAACACCTCCTCGATCTGAAACGGTTTGGTGATGTAATCCACCGCACCCAGCTCAAACCCCTTGGCCTTGTCTCCGATCTCAGAGAGTGCTGTCAGAAAGATAACCGGAATCTCACGGGTGATTGCATTGGCCTTCAACCGGCGCAGCACCTCAAATCCATCCATCCCCGGCATCATGACATCGAGCAGGATCAGGTCGGGCGGTGTTTCTGTCGCCAGTTGCAGGGCGGTTGTGCCGCTCATAGCGACGGAGAGATCGTATTGATCACCCAAGGCGTCGACCAGTAAATCCAAATTATACTTGGTGTCGTCCACCGCCAGGATGGCGCACGTCGGCAGGATGTTCATTGGCCCTCTTGCATGGTGATCACCGCAGTACGCACAGATTCCGCCACATCCTGCGCCCGGGCAAACGCATAATGATTGATGAGTCCGTCTATTTTGCCTATGGCAGCCAGCACAAACTCAGGCAGTTCCATCTGGCGCAATCGTTCAAGAGAGGCTGTGCAGAGTTTGGGTTTGCAGAAGCGGAGAGCGGAAAGCAGCAACTCGACTTCCTTCAGAATAACGTCGAAATCCGAAGTCTTAGAGGCGGCTACCGGCTCGGTACTGGTGTTTGCAGTAGTGACGCCTTCGGGTGCGGTGGTACCATGGGCCTGATGGCTCAAGATGCCTCTTCCACTTTTCTGCCACAGCCATCGGCCTAAAGTCGCGAACAGTTGCTCCAGATCGATGGGTTTGGCCACATGGGCATCCATGCCGACGGCCAACATCCCTGCCTGCTCTTCCTTGGTGGCGTAGGCAGTCATGGCGATGATCGGCAGTTTTTCACAGCCAGGCATTTGCCGGATGCGCCGGGTCGCCTCGATGCCGTCCATAACCGGCATCTGGATGTCCATGAGGATGGCGTCCACCTGTTCCTCCACCACCATTCGCACTGCTTCCTCTCCGTTGCCAGCAAGTAGCACCTCCAGACCTGCATTTTCAAGAACACCGACGGCGACCAACCGGTTGAATTCATTATCCTCCACCAGCAGCACTCGACCGCCGGCAAACTGCCACTCCGCAACAGGGGTCACGGCCTGCCTCACATGCTGTTGCGGTTGCTCAAGCGGCTCGCATGCCATGCCCCGCAGCAATGCAGAGAGGGTTTGAAGACTGACGGGCTTGTGCAAGATGGCAGCCACATCGTCGTACACATTCGCCTTCAAGGCGTTGCTGTACTGCAATGGTATCAGCAGCACTACGGCGGGCTTGGTACGATATGGCTGATCTTCCGTAAGGAAGCTGAGCACATCAGTATCTTGCGTGGCCGTCGTGTCCCCGGCAAGGAAGAGCAGATCAAAGGGTACCTGACAAGAAGCAGCCTCTTCCAGCAGGGCACGACCTTCTGCTCTGGTGGCCGCTTCATCGGCCGTCACGCCGAGGGATTGCAGATAGTCGCGTAGGGCTTTGCGGGACGGGGCGTGCCCGTCGACAATCAGGGCCCGTCGGCACGGGGCGTCCACTGCAAACACTACTTCTTTCTGAGATGCGTCCACCTCGAACAGGGCCTCAAAGGAAAAAAAACTCCCCCGGCCCAGTGAGCTTTCCACGCTTATATCTCCACCCATCTGCTGCACCAGCCGCTGGGAGATGGACAGCCCAAGGCCGGTCCCACCAAATTGGCGGGTGGTGGAGAGATCGGCCTGGGTAAACGGCGTGAACAAGTTTTCGAGATGCTCCGGTGCTAGGCCGATGCCGGTATCGACTATGTCGAACCGGAGCCGTGCCCGCTGCTCCACGACGGGCTCCACGAGCCGAACCTGCACCCGAATTTCGCCCTGATCGGTAAATTTGGTTGCATTCCCAGCTAGATTAATCAGCACTTGCCCCAGCCGCAACGGATCGCCCACCAGCAAGGCCGGCACATCCGGCTCGACGCCCACAGTGAGGTCGATAGGTTTGTCCCGGATTCGGTCGACAATGACCGTGATCAGATTGTCAAGGACCTCATGCAGGGAAAACGGCATCTTCTCCATGTGTAGATATCCGGCCTCGATCTTGGAAAAATCGAGAATCTCGTTAAGAATGCGAAGCAGGTTTTTGGCCGAGATTTCCGCCTTGCTGAGGAAACCGCGCTGCTGGCAGGTCATTTCGGTTCGCAGCGCTAGATGGAGCATGCCAAGGACCGCATTCATGGGCGTTCGGATTTCATGGCTCATGTTGGCGAGAAAGATGCTTTTGGCCTGGTTGGCGGTTTCGGCCTCTTTGGCCAGCAGTTCCGCCCGATCTATGGCTGATTCGAGCTGCTCGTTCGCTGCCAGCAGAGAATCCTCCGCCTTCTTGCGTTCTCGGATATCAACGAAGCATTCCAGCAGCTTGAGCTGCCCCTTGATGCTGACTGTGCGCACCGTCTTGAGCACCGGGATGCGGACTCCGCTAGCGCCGATCATGATCCGGTCCGAGTTGTCCACGGTCTGGCCTAGATCGGAGATGGGGCAGAAATGCCTGTCGGCGGGGCAGAGGAAATGGTGGCAGATGTTGCCGACGATGGCTTCCGGGTCGGCGCCGAACAAAGTCGCGGCAAAGGGATTGATCTGCTCGATGATCCGGGTCTTAGCGTCGATGATCACTAGGCCGACCGGCAGGCTCTCCATAAGGGTTCGCTGCATGCCTTCGTTGTCCCGCAGTTGTTCTTCCATGCGCCGACGCTCGGTGATGTCTTCCTTGATGGCGATGAAATGGGTGATAGCCCCCTCTGTATTGCGGATGGGCGAAATGGACACCGCTTCCCAATAGAAGGAGCCGTCCTTGTGCCTGTTTTGCAGTTCGCCTCGCCACTCGCTCCCTGCGTTGATAGTGGTCCACAAGTCGACGTAGACCTCATCCGGCATCAGGCCAGATTTGAAAATCCTTGGATTCTGCCCCACCGCTTCCTCGATCAGATATCCGGATTGTTGCACAAATTTAGCATTGACATATTCGATGGTCCCCTCGGCGTCGGTGATAACCACGCTGGCAGGGCTTTGTTCCACGGCCATCGACAGCTTGCGCCCGGTCTCTTCACTCCGGTGCAGGGCAGCCTCAGTCTTCTTGCGTTCTGTGATGTCATGGAAAGCGGTCACCGAACTGACGACACGGCCGTCGAGCATGATCGGGCGGCTGGCCACCTCGACGGTGAGCATCTTGCCGTCCTTGGCCTCAAAAAACTCTTCGCCGTCGTATAGTTTACCCTTATGAATGTGACGATAGAAGGGGCATTCCGTCTTGGGTGTTTTACCCCGTTCGCTGTCCCGGTGAAAAAGTTCGTGCGCCTCCTGGCCCAGCATTTCTTCCGGCGTATAGCCGAGCAGGCTGCAGGACGCCGAGTTGACCGTGGTGATGATGCCCTCGATATTCTGGACATAGACCCCCTCGGCCAGGGCATTGAGGGTTGTCTCCAGATCCTGCTTGGAAGCAGCCAGGGCACGGGTGCGCACCCTCAGCCGTCCAACCAGGACGAAGATCAGAACCAGCGCGGCAAAGGTAGAGGCGACCAGGAAAAAGAATTCCTGCTGGAACTTGTCGACCAGCGGATCCCTATAATAGGTGATGAGATATCCTGATAGCCGCTGGCCGACATCGTGCATAGGCAGCAGTGAGACGGTGTAGGATGAATCCGGCAGCGTTACCGAGACAGTCAACGTCTGGCCGTCACGCATGGCACGTTGGACCTCCGGCCGGCCGTGCAGCTGTCGGTTGAGCTCCCTCGCCTCGTTGGATAGGGGCGCCGGGCTGTTGGGCAGAACGGCATTGGCATCCTCGATGAGGTAGTTGGGATGAATGACGGCCTGACTGTATAGCCATTTCTGTTCGGAAAAGAGGTGCGCCTCGGCCAATTCTTTACTGAGCACATACGCATATTCCCTTTTGGGGTCGAGGTCTTTGAGGGCGTCGAGGATGGATTTGACCGTCACTCCTACTTCAACGCTGCCCAAATGACGCCCGTTACGGTTTAAAGGAAAAATATAGCGGAAGCCGGAACCGGTCTTACCGTTTTCCAGCCCCTGGACGACGCGCTGCTCGGCGTTGCAGATTCGCACACCCGGACGGACGTCGAAGAGTTGATCACCGTATCGTTCTGGTTGATGAAAGCGGAGAAAGCTGGTGCCATCGGCCAGGTGAAACTGCAGCTGCAGCAGATTTTGCCGCCGCATGCTGTCGTAGAAGCCGTAGAGCAGCCGGTAAAGCCGCCCCCGTGCCAGGTCGCGGCTCTCATCCTGGGCATCAATCCCCTGCTCCAGAATTTCGAGGGCTTGGGGCGTGTTCAGGGCATTGGCATACAACCCTTCCATGGCCAGGCGGTACATCTGCACACTGGCACGGTAGGCGGTATCAAGAATAGCCTGATGTTCTGAAAAGTGGCTTTTTTCTTTGAGCTGCCAGTTGGTGTAGAGAAAAAGGGTAATGCTGAGGGTGCAGCAGAATACCAGGGCCGGAAACCCGAAACGGTCTTCGATTTTCTTCCAACGCTGGCGGCTCATTGATTCTTGTTGGCGACGGGGATTTCGCTAGTGCCCTTGAACTTGCGGACCACATCATAATCCTTGTCCGAGGCGGCAACTGCTCCGTATCGGATATTCTCCCCCCACGAGGCCAGCATCTCTTGATCGGCAGCGGGGTCCAGTTTGGTCAGGGCGTTCTGCAGGGCCTGTATGGTGGATGCGGACATGGTCGCCCGGTTCGCCACTAAGCCAAAGGAGGGCATGGGTGCTGTCTCGGCCACAATTTTGAGTCCCAGGTGCCCGTACTTTTTACCGATCGCGGTTTTCAGGCCGCCGGCATCGAATTCACCGCGCACCACGGCCAAGGCCACGGCATCGTGTTTGTCAAGGTAAGTGTAGCGGTTGTCTTCCAGGCGGCTGCCCTGTTCCTGCAACAAGCCGTTGACCGAAAGATATCCACAGGTGGAGAGAGGTTGGGTCAGGCCAATTCTGCTATTCTTCAATCCCTGCAGCTTCAGCGGCGAGTCGGCCAGGGTAACGAGGGCGCAGGTGTACATCGGCTTACCCGAAGCCTCGTTGAAATGAACCAGCGGTTCAGCCTTGTCGTCCTTGGCCCGCAGTTCGACATAGGGCAGCGGCCCCAGGTAGGCGAGGTCGATTTTGTCTTGGGCAAAGGACTTGATGATGTCGGCGTAGTTGTCGGTAAAGACGAACTCGATGTTCACATTAAGCGCCTTTTTCAAGTAGAGGACCATGGGTCGATTCTGCTTGACCACCGTTTCCCGATTTTCCATGGGTAGAGGGGCAAAACGAATAGTTTCGGTCTGCGCAGTGGCCGCAACGGAGGCGGTGGTCGTCAGCAGGACAAAAAGATAGGTGATTAGTCGGGGAAAAACAGCATGCAGGGGCAACGTTAAGCGCATCAGTGTCTCCAATGCATTGGTAAAAAGTTTAGCCATGGAGCATCCTGCAACGTGCACAGGACTACACTCGCCCTTCTTTGCCCTGGGCGTCCTTGCTTTTTTCAGGATGCAATAGACTGTATTATACAGGTTTCAAAGTTGCCTTGTCCATGGGTGCGCTCATTTTTCAGTCCTTCGGTTCGTTGCCTTCTTCATGGCCGAACACTCTGTTAAGGTGCAGCAGGCCGATCAATTCCTTTTCCTGTTTGCAGACCCCGGTCAAGTAGCGCCCCTGGATACCTCGTAGATTGGCCGGCGCCGGCTCAGCCTCCTTGAGATGGACACTGACCACGTCGCTGATTCGATGCACCAGGATGCCCGCCTTGCCGCCCGCGGTGTTAACGATGATCACCCGCGCCTGGTCGGTAGGCACGGTGGTGCCCAAGCCCATGCGCCGTGCCAGATCAATGACCGTAACAATTTGGCCACGCAGGTTGAGAATACCGAGCACATCTGTAGGTGCCTGAGGCACCCGGGTGAACTCGGGCAGGAGGATGATTTCCTGGATGTGGTTTATTTCCATACCGCAAAGGGCCTCACCAACCTGAAAGGTGGCCAGTTCGGTCAAAGTATTGTGTACAAGTGGTGCGGTCATCGTTGCTCTCTGTTGAAAAGGTAGTGCTCAGGCGGCCACTACTGTGCGTGTATAGCGGAAGACACAGTCCACCAGCCGTTCGCGATCCAGTTTGATGTGATATTCCTCCACACCAGCGGCCTCACCTCTGGCCTGATCCTCCTCGGTGGCCAGGGTGGAGAGTGCAATCACCGGCAGATGGCCGAATTGGCGAGACCCTTTGATCCGGCGGGTCAGCTCGAAACCGTCCATATTGGGCATTTCGATATCGGTGACCACCATGCTGATGGACTCATACTGGGCCTCCAGGACCTGCAAGGCATCGATGCCATCAATCGCCTCCAGGACCTGAAACCCCGCCTGCTCAAAATAGTGCCGCACCTGGCTGCGAAAAAACTCGGAATCATCGACGATCAGCAGCACCGGTGCTGTCTCCCCCTCGCCGACCTCAGCCTCGGTCACAAGCCATTCTGGATGTATAGTCTGTACCAGTTCGAAGATATCGACCAGCATCGTGGTGGTACCGTCGATAATGGCCGATCCCATGATACCGGTCTGCCGGAGGGTGACCGCATCGACGGCAGTGGCCACCTCAATGGCATCGACCGGGCCACTGGCGAGTAGCCCAACCTCCCTACCCATGATGTGGAAGACGATCACCAGCAGATTCTCCTGATCTGCCAGCGGCAACACCGAGGCCACCTCGTCGATGCTCAGCAGCGGCAGGCTGCCGCCACGGTACTGCAGCACCCGGCGACCGCCGATCTGTTCGATCTGTAACTGTTTGATCCGCTCGACCCGGTCCACCAGGCTCAAGGGAACAGCAAATCGTTCCTCACCGGCGCCGCAGAACAGGAGCAGAGCCTGACGGTCCTGGGTGGCGAGATGCGTTTCCTGGGCCAGTTCACCGGCGCGTCGTGACCCTTCAACCGAGGTCAGGCCAGCCATGCGGGCGATATTGGCAATGTCAAGGATCAGGGCGATGCGACCATCACCCATGATGGTGGCCCCGGCATAGCCCTGGCATCCCTGGAGATGACGGCCCAGAGGTTTGATCACGATTTCCTCGGAATCGAGCAGGCAGTCAACAATCAGGCCGTATTTGAGCGCCCCGCTGGATACCACCACAATATTAAGTGCGCTGGAGGTACTCTGCCGCCGATCCCTGGTTTGTTGCCGCTGTTCACCCTCCTCCTCTGCTTTCGCACTTGTGGCTGTGGGTTCGAACAGCGGCGAGACCGGTGAGCGCCGGTCTGCGATGTTGCGGCGGCGATCGGGTCTGGTGCGCTCTTCCGCTTCATTATAATAGGTCGGTTCAATCCCCAGGACTTCGGCCATCCGGATCAGCGGAAGCAGGTTGCCACGCAGCCGGACCACCTCGGCATCACCAACCCGTTCAATCCGTTGTTTGATCTGGGCGGCGGGGATGCGCAGCAGCTCTTCGAGATTCACCTGAGGGATAGCATACCGCTCGTCGCCGGTCATGATGATCTGGCTGGGTATGATGGCCAAGGTGAGCGGCAGCTTGATGGCAATCCGGGTCCCTCTGTCGGGCAGCGAATCAATGTCGAGGGTACCGCCAAGCTGGTCGAGATTGGTCTTGACTACATCCATGCCCACCCCTCGGCCGGAGACGTCGGACACCTGAGCAGCGGTTGAAAATCCGGGGAGGAGTATGAGGTTGATTTTCTCCTTAGCCGACATCAGCTTTGCCTGGTCGGCGGCGATCAGCCCTCTGCCGACGGCGGTGGTGGCGACTTGATCGACGGCGATACCGCGACCGTCATCAGTGACTTCAATCACCACCTGACCGGCGGCATGATAGGCCTTGAGCAGTAAGGAGCCCGTGATCGATTTCCCCTTGCCGCGCCTTTCTTCAGACGTCTCGATACCATGATCGACGGCGTTGCGCACCAGATGGGTCAGGGGATCGCTGATTGCTTCGATGATGGTTTTGTCGAGCTCGACCTCCGTGCCGACTAGGGTCAGCTCGACCTCCTTGCCCAGTTTCTTGGCCAGGTCACGCACTACTCGGGGAAACTTGTCCAGCACGTTGCCTACCGGCTGCATCCTGGTCAACATGATCGCTCCCTGCAGTTCGGAAGTCACCAGATCGATGCGCTGGCCCACAGCCTCGGCCTCAGGAACCAGGCCGGAACTGATGGTCTGCAGCAATTGGTTGCGGGAAAGCACCAGCTCGCCGGCCAGGTTCATCAATTGGTCGAGCAGGTTGACCGACACCCGGATGCTGGTTTCCTGCTTGACCGTCTGGGGTTCGTCAGCGGTATCGAAAACAGATTCTGCCGGAACCATCTCAGGCTGGACAGGCTCTGGTGATGGTGCTTTGACTATCGCCACTTCAGGGGCTGTGTGCGCAACTTCGAGTTCGGGACAATCCGCTATAGTATCGGCTTGTTGTGCTGCTGGAGAGGGTAGCGGATCTCCGGTGACAACGGCCTGGAGTGCGGCTAGGGCAGCGCTGATGTCCGCCTCGTTGCTGATGCTGGCATTGACCAGCAGCTGCATGAGCTGATCGCTTGCAACGAGCAGTGCGTTGATCACCGCTGATGTGGGAGCCAGTTTCCGCCGCCGCACCAGGCCGAGAACATTCTCGGTATCATGGGCCAGATGCTGGAGTGTATTTAGGTTCATAAATCCGGCACCGCCCTTGATAGAGTGGATTGCCCGGAATACCTTGTTGACTCGCGCTTCATTGATCTTCTGGCCATCTTTTTCGATGGCCAGAAGATCAGTTTCAATATCGGCTAGATGTTCGACCGACTCTTCGATAAATACCTGAAGGATTTCTTGATCTTCGTGGGACATGATAGGTTCCTGCTGTTGGTTGCTGGAACGCGCCGGCCGGATTACTGCCGAGCCAGGTTGGACCGTTTGGACGATGATGGCCGGTGGTTTCAATTCGTTTGAATCTTATGCTGACCTCTGGGACAAAACCTGCAAAAAGGGCTGTCCTGGGGGGTGCGTTGCAACTCCCGGCCTTGCCGGCCGGGAGCATCGGTGCCATCTCGAAAAATCAGATGGTGAATTTTGCTACCAGTTGTTCGAGCTGCACGGCGAGGGCGGCCAGTCCCTGGGCCCGCGCCTGCACCTGACCGGAGCCGTCGCCCACCTGGCCCGATTGCTGGTTGATGCCGGCAATATCACGAGTGATGTCGCTCACCACCATAGACGACTGGGCCACATTCTCATTGACCTCGGCTATGCCTTGCGAGGCCTGGGCGATGTTGCCGGCAATCTCGCTGGTGGCTGCCGACTGCTCCTCCACCGCCGTGGCGATGGCGTTGATCACCATGTTGATTTCGACAATCACCTCGGAGGTGCGGGCGATATCCCCTATGGTCGCGTTGGTGGTGCTTTGCATATCGCCAATCTGGTTCTTAATATCCACGGTGGCGGCTGCGGTCTGCCGTGCCAGTTCCTTGATCTCATTGGCGACCACCGCAAACCCCTTGCCCGCCTCGCCTGCCCGAGCCGCCTCTATGGTGGCATTCAGCGCCAGCAGGTTGGTCTGCTCGGAGATTTCCGTGATGGCCTCGGTCACCCGACCGATCTTCCTGGCCGATTCCTCAAGCTCGGTCATCTTGATAGAAGTCGACTGCGACTGCTTCACCGCCGCCTCGGCGATTCCCCGGGCCTTCTCGGCGCTTTCGGCGATCTCGTTGACTGTGGCGGTCATCTCCTCGGTGGAGGAGGCGATCATATTGACATTGGCGGTGGACTGTTCCATGGCAGCGGATACCGACTGGAAATTTGCGGTCATCTCCTCGGAGGCTGCGGCGACCGAGCTCGACTTATCAGAGGTCTCCTTGGCCGCAGCTGACAACTGTTTGGACACAGCCGCCATGTCGTTGGAGGAGGAAGCTACGGTTTCCACGCCCTTGGCAATTTCGGTGAACATGGTGCGCAGGTTGGCTGCCATGGAACCCATGGCGCCCAGAAGTCGTCCGATTTCGTCGTTGCTCTCAGCTTTGACCGAGACAGTCAGGTTACCTCGGCTCAGTTCCTCGGCCACGGCAACCGCCGCCTTCAGCGGACGGGTAATGGCCCGGGAGGTGAGACCACCGAGAGTAACAGAGAGTGCCAATCCGACCATCATCATCACCTCGCTAGCCCAAATAAACCTCTGTCCCGAGAGGGTGTTCTCTTCGATAATTCGGGCCGTGGTGGTGGTGTTGTTGGCGATCAAATCCTCAAGCGCCTGACCGTAGGCTTCCGATAAGGGAACCATGCGGCGGACTACCTCCTGGTAGCTAGTATATCCCTCCACCTGTGCCCCATTCCCTGCGGCGAAAAGCCCGTCGATTGCTCTGTCCAATTCCACGTAGATAGTCCGCCATGCCGTGTATCGTTCACTCAGTTTGGCGATCAGTTGCTTACCCCGTTCATTGTTGCGAGGAATGGCTTGCAACTGCTCCCAAACCTTGTCCGTGCGCTGCCAACTGGCCATCCGCTGCTCCTTAATGGCTCTTAGGGCCGCTTGTCGGTCATCCCTTTCCCGCGTCAGGATCACCTCAAGCGTCTGCGCGCGGATGACCATCCGTTCGTAATTGAGGATAGACAAGGAACGCAGGTCGGTCACTCGGCTTTTCCCCATGTAATTGAGGGCCTTGGAGAGATTGGTGGAGCTGTACACGCCCACCAGGCCGACTAAAAGGGCCACGGCAGCCACTAAGCCAAACGAAAACAGTATTTTGGTTGCCAATTTCAGGTTTTTGAACATCGAGTTCCTCTCTTGTTGTACTGGTTGCATTGTGCCCTTAGGTTCTCAAAGTACCCACAGGCTGGAGATTCAGGGTTAGGTTTTTTCAGTGTAGGTGGCGAGCTCTTTGTGAGTCAATAGGTAGAAATACGTATATTGCCACGAAATTGTAGCGCCTTGGCCTGTCCGATTCCCATTGGTAATCAATGAAAACTGAGCTACCGGGCCTGAATTGTGTGGCAATGAACGAGCAATCATAGGTGTTCCAATTTTATGGAGGCGGCAGTTTGAAATTAAAATTAGTGGGCATCATTGATGAGAGGCAGCTCGATGGTGGCACTCAGTCCTTTGCCCCACTGACCGTGCACCTTGAATGCACCATCATGTCACGCGATGATGTTCTCTGTAATTTCTAGCCACTGGCAGTAGCCGTTTTTTTTACTGGGGACACAGCGGTTGGACTTGTTGAGGCCCAAATGTTCAGAGGTACAGTTGCTTGTCCTGAAGCTGATAAAAATTTTTGTTGCGTCTTGATTCGTTTGTGATCTGATCTTGAGCACTTTAAGTGCGAGACCTTTCATCGCTTCTATGGAATTGAAGATCAGATATCTCAATATCAATAAAAACTCTTTTTTGTTGCCATGAACATACAGGCCATAGTGAGAGAAATGCCGCTCTATGAACACTCGATTGAGGACAATATCAGCTATAGAGATTTCCAACGATTCTTCTAAGGCGTCGATGATATCGATGGCATCATCTGAAGCCTTGTTGCTCTGAAGAAATTGTGCTGTATTCATGGCCATTGTTTATGGCAAAATACCAGGTGGGGCATTCCGTAGTGGTGTCCTGCGTTGTGTTCTTCCAACTCCGTGATTCTGGTCGTCTTGAGCAAGACCTGCGCCAGAAGAGCACTCGCTGCCAAATCATTGAAAACGTTTGGTAAAGTGGGGTGATTCAAAGAAATAGCGGCACCATTTCATCTGTTACGTTTTATAACAGGTAGAGGCACGTTTCAGAGCAACATCATGATATGTTTATAAACTTATCAGTTGTTATAAAACGTAACAGTGCATTGCAATGGTACAGCCAAGGGGAAAGGGAGTTCAGTGGGGATGTTTTTCGAGGATTCGAGCCAAGCGCTGACGGGAAATACCTAAAACCCGTGCAGCCTCCGATTGGTTGGCATTGCACCGTTCCAGGGCAGCGACCACCAGTTGCCTGGTGGCCTGTTCCAGGGTGGGCAGGCATTCTGTTTGCCTGTCGGACAACCAGCCATCGGTTGCCAATGCTTGGCTTGTGCTGGCTTGGAAGGATGCAGTCTGTTCACTAAACCATCCGGTAAAATGCTGCAGGGTGAGTCGACCCGTCCTGTTGCGGCTGACGGCGTCTTGAATCATTGTTTTCAATTCTCGGATGTTGCCGGGGTAATCATAGTGGATCAACGCGAACAGGGCATCATCGGAGAGGACGGGAGGTGACTTGGCAAGTGCCTCTGCGGTTTGAGCGATGTAATGCTTGAGCAGCAAGGGAATGTCATCGCGCCGTTCACGCAACGGCGGCACATGGATATGGTGGACAGAGAGGCGATAATAGAGATCTTTACGGAATCGCCCGGTTTTCTGCAGCATGGCGAGATTCAGATTGGTCGATACCACCACTCGGATATCAGCCATCCGTATTGTGTCTGCACCGATCGGCAGAAATTCTCCTTCTTGAAGCAAGCGCAGCAATTTTATCTGCGACTCATGACTCAGTTCACCAATTTCGTCTAAATGCAGGGTGCCGCTAGCAGCTTTTTCGATCAACCCCTGCCGTCGCTCCGTTGCCCCAGTAAAAGCGCCCTTGACATGGCCAAACAGGGTGTCGGAGAAGATCGTATTATCAAGCCCAGCGACATTGACAGAGACCAAAGGTCCCCGCACCTTGCTGATAGCATGAATGGCTTGCACCACCAGCTCCTTGCCTACCCCTGTTTCACCAGTGACCAGTACTGGAAAACGACTAACCGCAATGGATTCGAGATATTGGAAGATGGCGAGCATTGCCTTGTTGTTGGTGAGAATGCCAGCAAATACCTCCGGCTGCTGTAGCCTGCCTAAGAGCAGATGTTGATTGAGCACACGCGATTGATCGCGCAATTCCTTGATTTCAACGGCTCTTCGTACTCCCGATATCAGCCGGTTCCTTTCAACAGGCTTAACCATATAATCGATAGCGCCTTGTTTCAGGCAGCGGACAGCGGTATCCACATCCTCTACCCCAGTGACGACGATTACCGGTAATTCGGGATGGTGTTCGCCAATCAGGCTGAGAATCTCCTCGCCCGACACATCCGGCATGGTGAGGTCAAGCAGCACTAGGTCATGCTGCCCCTGCGCCAGCAAAACCACGGCGTCTCGACTATTCAGGCATTCAACCAGGTGATTGATCCCCTGCGACCGTAAAGCTGTGGTCAGTATGCGGATCGAGACCGCATTGTCATCGATGATCAGGATTGGATTGGCAGGATACAGCGGCATCATGTACTCCAAGAAAGAAGACGAGATATGCGTACATAAAGAGGCGGATTCAACTCTGAAGTGCAACTTTTGTGAGAGGATTTAAGTGGCGAGCTGCGTTAAGATCGAAGCCACTTAAACGACCAAGTAAAAGGAGCACCGATGAAGCCCTATAAGCAGCTCGCCAGTGAGCAACGATACCAGATCTATGGATTGAAACAAGCTGGTTTGGATCAAAGCCAGATCGCTCTTTATCTTGGAGTCAACAAATCAACGATTTCAAGGGAGTTGAGCCGCAACAAAGGCCAACGCGGCTGGCGTCCGAAACTGTCTTGGTTCAACGGGAATAGGACTTTTGAGCTGTTCATGATAAACCATTATGAACGGAGGAAAGTCCATGCGAAAGAAACGTCACAACTACAGCCCTGAAGAGAAGGTAATCATCCTCAAGCGCCACCTGGTTGGCCGGGAAACGGTATCGGATCTCTGCGATGAATACCAACTGCAGCCGAATACATTCTACGGTTGGCAAAAGCAGTTTTTCGAAAAGGGAGCTGCTGCTTTTGCCCTAGAAAACAAAGACTCCAAGAAGGTACAAGAACAACGAATCCATCAGCTTGAAGATAAATTACGTCGGAAACACGAGGTTCTTTCCGAGTTACTGGAGGAGCATATCCAGTTAAAAAAAGAACTTGGGGAGCTCTGAATGGTAGCTGGGTGAGGTGGTCGGGGTTTGTGAGACATCCTGAGGTGTGAAATAAGCAATGTTGCTTTTATTATACAGTTACAGGCCTCAGGCTGCCTTGCTCAATTGTTCGATTCGTTTTGAATAAGCCTCATTTGGAGTCTGCTTGTCAAGTGACGAATGTTTTCTTTTCTCATTATACCAGCCGAACCAGGAAGTCAGATCCTTGACAAGCTCAGTTCCCGTTTCGTATGACTTCAGGTAGATCCTTTCGTATTTCAGGGTGCGCCAAAGTCGCTCGATAAAGATATTGTCCTTGAATCGTCCTTTGCCGTCCATGCTGATTTTGACGTTCCAGGCCTTGAGGACTGAGGTGAACGCTTCGCTGGTGAATTGGCACCCCTGATCAGTATTGAATATCTCAGGAGCGCCATATTTAAAGAGAGCCTCTTTCAAAGCCTCAACGCAAAATCTGGTGTCCAGAGTGTTGGATAGTCGCCAGGCGAGAACCTTTCTGGTGGCCCAATCCATGATCGCGATCAGGTACATGAAACCCCGAGCCATAGGGATGTAGGTGATGTCAGTCGCCCACACCTGATCGGGCCTGTCAATGGTCACTCCCCGGAGCAGATAGGGATAGACCGGATGCTTCGGCTGTCGCCTGCTGGTGCCCGGCTTGGGAGCTAAAGACTCGATGCCCATGACCCGCATTAAGCGACGGACACGACCTCTTCCCACCACGAGTTCGGGAGTTGTGAGGTGATCAGCAAAGGAACGGCTCCCCATCCAGGGGTGCTCAATATAGAGTTTGTCTATCCGGGCCATCAGTTCCAAATCACCAACACGTAGACCGAAGCCAAGGCCGCGGTAATAGTTGGAACGAGGCAGTCCGAAAAGCTGGCAGCAACGCTGAACAGAAACTTCAGGATGTCCCATAGCGATCACCTGTTGTTTCTGCGCCCGGCCAAGTTCAGACCGGGCAGATTGGCTAAAAAATCGTTCTCAACCTTGAGCTTGCCGATCTGACGGTGGAGCTCGGCCACTTCGGCCTCATGGTTGACTTCTTTCTTCTTGCCCTTGCCAAAAAGCTCAGAAGCGTTCTTGGTCAGATCCTGCTTCCAGCGGGTGATCTGGGTCGGGTGAACCCGGTACTCAGTAGCCAGTTCAGCCAGAGTCTTGGACTCCGACAGTGCGGCCAGGGCTACTGTGGCCTTAAATTCTGCGCTGTGACGTGGACGATGAGGTGGGTTTGACATTGAACTTCTCCTTGCAAAATAGGTTGGTTCATTGCTTATACACCTGTCTCAATAATCGGCACCTCTTCAGGGTTCCTCATGATACACGTGATACCGTTGTTGATTTCAGCAAGCATTGGAGCAAGAAAGCTGAAGTGGCCCTGCAAGAGATCATCGCTTGGCTGGCCGTTTCCAGGAGCAAGTTTTATGCATGGATCAAGCGGTACGGCAAGGCCAACGAACATAATGGGCTGATCCCCCGGGATTTCTGGCTTGAACCTTGGGAACGGGCAGCGATCGTCAATTTTGCTGTCAACAATTCCCTTGAGGGGTATCGGCGGTTGACGTTTATGCTACTGGATCAGGACATCGTTGCCGTCAGCCCCAGCAGCACCTGGCGAGTTCTAGGCCAGGCAGGGTTGCTGCAGAAATGGAACCGGAAGAAAAGCCTCAAGGGCACCGGCTTTGTGCAACCGCTCAGGCCCCATGACCATTGGCATGTGGACATTTCTTATATCAACATCTGCGGCACATTTTATTATTTGTGCAGCATTCTCGATGGATGCAGTCGTTTCATTGTCCACTGGGAGATCAGGGAACAGATGACGGAAATGGATGTGGAGATCATCCTGCAACGCGCCAAGGAGCACTTTCCCGAAGCCCGGCCAAGGATCATTTCAGATAACGGGCCACAATTTATTGCCAAGGATTTCAAAGAATTCATCCGTATCTCGGGAATGACGCATGTGCGGACATCGCCATATTATCCGCAGTCCAACGGCAAATTGGAACGGTTCCACGCAACCATCAAGGGGGAATGTATTCGTCCCGGTGTCCCGCTTTCCCTTGACGATGCCCGAAGAATGGTTGAAGGGTTTATCCATCACTACAACAACGTCAGGTTGCACAGCGCCATCGGATATATCGCGCCGATGGACAAATTGAACGGCAGAGAACAGGAAATATTCAAAGAGCGAGACAAAAAACTGGAAAAAGCCCGGGAACTGAGAAAGAAAAAACGACTTCGTGCCTACGGGCCAATCACCCCAAGGGGAGATAATACGGCTCCCCATAACCCCTTAATGCAAACAGCTTGAATGTCCATTTCCAACTGAGGCGGAACAAAACAGGCGCAGTCGTTTCGTGACGAACGCAAACGAAGCTGCCTCAATGGCAAGCGTATCTCTTTGCATGAATGGGCTGATGTCGAACGGTTGGTCCGAGCGGACTTCAGTCCGGAACAGGTTGCACATCGGCTTGCTTTGGAAGGCGGCTTGCCGATCAGTCACGAAACCGTCTATCGCCACATCTATGCAGACAAGAAAAACGGCGGCGACCTGCACCAGCATTGACGAAGCCAGAAACCACATCGCAAGCGGTATGCAAGCGGGCAAGAAAGGCGCGGCGTGCTGAAAAACCGTGTCAGTATTGACGAACGTCCTGCAATTGTAGAGCAAAAGAGCCGAGTGGGCGATTGGGAAGGGGACACCGTTATCGGCAAAAATCATAAAGGCGGCTTGGTCACCCTGGCAGACCGGAAAACCCGCTATGTGCTGGCGGGCCACATTCGCAGCAAGCACGCCGATGGAGTGACCGCTGTGACAACGCATTTACTGGAGCCCCACAAAGACCGTTGTCACACCATCACCTTCGACAACGGCAAAGAATTCGCTGGGCATGAACGCATAGCAGCGGCGCTCCAGACTTCGATCTATTTTGCCCATCCCTATCACTCATGGGAGCGCGGCCTGAACGAAAACAGCAACGGTCTTTTGCGGCAGTATTTCCCCAAGCGCATGGACTTGAGCAATATCAGCGAGGAGCAGGTGCAGCGAGCGGTTGACCGACTCAACCATCGACCGCGAAAAGTATTGGGATATCGTTCGCCGCATGAGGTATTCTTCGCGACAAAAGTGAACTATACTAAGCCGCCGATGGTTGTTGCACTTCAGAGTTGAATCCGCCAAACCATTAATCTCGATTTCCTGCTGCAGGAACTGCCAGAAAGCCTCAAGGAAACCCATGACGGCATTAATCGGGTTGTCCAAATAGTTTCTGCAATGAAGGCATTCAGTCATCCCAGCAGCAATGACAAGGTCGCCACTGACTTGAACCGCGACCTTGAAAATACAATTTTAGTGTGCCGCAACGAATGGAAATATGTGGCTGAAATGATCACCGATTTTGATCCTGACCTGCCCCTGGTGCCATGTTTTTCAGACCAGTTGAATCAAGTGGTCCTTAACCTGATCATTAACGCCTCCCATGCAATTCAAGACCATAACAAATCAGATGTGCAGGGTGTGTTAGGCCGCATTACCATTGTTACCCGCAAAAAAGCCACCTGGGTTGAAATCCAGATGAGCGATAATGGTGGTGGTATCCCTGAAGAAATCCAGCCACGCATTTTTGATCCATTCTTCACGACCAAGGAGGTTGGCAAAGGGACTGGACAAGGCTTGGCCATAGCGCATGATATCGTTGTCAATAAGCACGGCGGCCGGATTGATTTCAACTCGATACCAGGGCAAGGTACGACTTTTTCCATCCACCTGCCGACACCCCTCTCTGTGTAAGAAAAAAATGACGATATGCCCACAGAGATAATTCTTCTTTGCACCTCCACTTCTCTTACCACTCACTCCTTCCCTGAAGGATACTACCAGAACCAATGGTACGCCGAACATAAAGGGAAGCAGAGGTTGTACTTGCCAACAAGACACAGGCCGACTGTATCACGTCAAACCCACGGCATTAAGTTTGACATTGGAAAAAAGGGGGCCGAGTAGCCATGGACTGGCCTTGTATTATTCGCTTCAGACAGGAAGGCGGGCTGGGTTTGTGTTGATCTTGGAGAGGCCGGAAGATCGGAAATACTTCATCAGGTTGAACAGCGCTATTCAGCACTTCAAGATGCCGGTTGATACTCGGGATATCGCAAGGGGATAAATTTCATTATGATCCACAAAATATTAATCAATTGCATAGTATTATTTCTTTTTTCAGTACCAGCCATTGCCCAGGTAGCCGTGAACCTTGGGACAAAACCCGATGGGTTCGGCTCATCAGCCCAGGCACTCGCCATTATCGATCTGATCATTCGAACCCCGGGGCAGACCAACTACCAAATCATGTACAAGACCAGCACCAATATTGTGGTTTTTGAGTGTGATTTCATCCAGGACACTATCACCCGTACCCGTAAAAAATCGAAGGGAAGGAGTACCATTGAAAAGTGGTCCGGACAGGCCACCCCACGGCTGAAACATGCCGCAAATGGCGGACCTCTGGATGACACGCCGGATGGATATAGCCCCTCGAAAATACGGTCTTTTTGAACAATCTATTCGAAACGAGTGACCTAAAAAAGGCCCTCCCGTTCCCGAGAACGACCTTTGGTGCATACTGCCCTTACCCCGGCCAATTGAAGCCAACCGGGGTTCATCAGAACAGGTTGTGGCGATAATAACCGCGAAACGAGTAATTAACGAGGCCAGAGTTGACGCGGTTTTCCAGCTTTAAGGGATTAGTATTCCACAATGCTCAACAAAATATTCTCTTGGGGAAATTAGCTTTACTTTCAAATCTAGTTACCCCTACAATTCCAGTTGTGGCGTAGAAGACGAACGGCGGCTGACCGGGCTCACAATGTTTTATCATATCTCAACTGGGAGGTAGCACACATGCAAGAAGAATCGGTAGCACCCAAGGAACGAGTCAACATAACCTATCGTCCAGCAACCGGCGATGCCAAGGAAGAAGTTGAACTTCCGTTAAAAATGTTAATAGTGGGTGACTTCACCCTAGCAAAGGACGACAGGAGTGTTGAGGAACGCGACCCCATTAACATTGATAAAGATAACTTTAACGACGTCCTCAAAGCACAGAATCTAGCGGTTGATTTGAGCGTAGCCAATACGCTTACCGACCAGCCTGACGAAAAAATGACGTTAAATCTGAAGTTCAACTCGTTGAAGGATTTCGATCCTGACTCCATTGTCCAGCAGGTTCCCGAGCTCAAACAGATGATGGAATTGCGTGAAGCGATCAAGGGCATGAAAGGGCCATTGGGGAACGTACCGGAATTCAGGAAGAAAATTCAGTCTATTATTGATGACCCTGCGTTGAGAGACAAAATTCTCAATGAGATGGGGATCGGCGAGAAAAAGGGAGAGGCATAACAATGGCTGAAGAACTGAAAGTTGAAGAAAAGGGTGCTGAAACCACTGAAAGTATCTCTCTGATAGACGACATACTTTCAGCAACCAAATTGACTCCAGAGAATGAGTCCTATTCGGTCGCCAAAAAAGGTGTAGAAGCGCTGATTGCGCAGATTTTTCAGCCGGGCAAATCAGTGGAGAAGATAAACGCCCTGATCTGCGACGAAATGATTGCCGAGCTGGACAAGAAGATGAGCCGCCAGCTGGATGAAATCCTGCATCACTCGGATTTTCAGAAAATGGAATCCTCCTGGCGTTCGCTGAAATTTATTGTTGATCGGACCAATTTCAGGGAAAACGTCAAACTCGAGATCATGAACCTCAGCAAACAGGACATGCTCGACGATTTTTCCGACGCTCCCGAGGTGGTTCAGTCCGGTCTGTATAAGGTCGCATACTCCCGCGAATACGGACAGTTCGGTGGCCAGCCCTACGCTGCCATAATCGGCAACTACGAATTTGGCCCAGGACCACAAGATATTAAATTGCTCCAGGATCTGGCCGCGGTTTCGGCCATGTCGCACGCTCCATTCATTGCAGCATCCAGTGCAGAGATGTTCGGCATCGATGATTTTTCCAAGCTTCCGGATTTGAAAGATCTCAAATCTATCTTTGAAGGTCCTCAATATGCCAGATGGCAGGCATTCAGGAATTCCGAGGATTCCCATTATGTGGGCCTTACCGTGCCGCATTTTCTTCTCCGCCTTCCGTATGGTCCGTCCTCCAACCCGACCAAAAGTTTCACCTACGAAGAAAGCGTCTCCGCAGGAAACGATCGTTTTTTGTGGGGCAATGCCGCCTTCGCCTTTGCCACCCGCCTGACCGAAAGTTTTGCCAACTACCGCTGGTGCGCCAACATCATCGGACCACAGGGCGGGGGAACGGTTGAGAATCTGGAACTGTATCAATACGAATCCATGGGTGCCATTCAAACCAAGATTCCGACCGAAATCGTCATTACCGACCGCAAGGAATTCGAACTGGCAGAAGAGGGATTCATTGCTCTCACCATGCGGAAAGGGAGCAATAACGCCGCTTTCTTCTCAGCCCAGTCATGCCAGAAACCGAAAAATTTCGGTATCAGCAAGGAAGGAAAAGAAGCGGAACTCAACTACAAGCTGGGCACCCAACTCCCCTACATGTTCATCGTCAACCGCTTGGCGCATTATATCAAGGTCATTCAGCGGGAAAACATCGGCTCGTTTAAAGAGCGGGGAGAACTGGAGGACGAACTGAACAAGTGGATCGGGCAGTATGTTGTCGAAATGGATAATCCGACGGCGAGCACCCGAGCGAAAAAACCGCTCCGCTCCGCCCAGATTAAGGTAGAGGATGTTGAAGGAGAACCTGGGTGGTACCGGGTCTCCATGATGGTCAGGCCCCATTTCAAATACATGGGGTCCTCCTTCACCCTCTCTCTGGTGGGCAAGCTCGACAAGTAAGCACTCGTAACCAATCCGGTCCCAAGGGACCATGTTTCTCAACTACCAATAAAAGGAGAACGAGCAGATGGCGAACACCAGTTATTTAACATTGACCGGAGCCAAACAAAGCGACATCAAGGGCGATTGCACCCAGGAAGCGTACAAAGATTCGATTTTGGTCTACGCCATGGAGCATGAAGTCCACATCCCGCGTGACGTCCATACAGGTCTTGCAACCGGCCAGCGCGTCCATGGACCTATCTCAATCACCAAGCACAAAGATCTCGCTTCACCCAAACTGTATCAGGCGCTGACATCAGGCGAGCAGATCACCAAATGGGAACTGAGCTACACCGCCATCGGCACTAGCGGCAACGAATATATCTATGCCAAGGTTCAGCTTGAAAAGGCCATTATCGTTTCGATCAAGGCGTACAAACCGATGACCTTCCTCAAAGAGAATGAACCGTATCACGACATGGAAGAAATCATGTTCACCTACGGCAAGATCACCTGGATCTCCCTTGATGAAAAAGGCTCGACTCTGGCTCAGACCGATGATGACTGGACAAAACCTAAATCCTAAGCTGCCATGATTCCATGCCCTCTCCACGTCTGTGGAGAGGGCGATCTTTCCTGCATGTGCTGACGCTGCCGGTTCGACAGAGAAACGACGTACTTTATGCAAATAATAAAAAAAGAGCGGCTGCTGGAGCGGATACGCATAATGGAGGAAAATCCGGAAAGGCGTCTTGATGTCGATTCCGGCACCATTGTCAATTCTGTGCTGGAACACCTGATCCGAGTGCTGAACACCAAAAAAGGGTCGGTGGAAATTGATCCGGAATATGGTGTTCCGGATTTGACCAACATCTCGAGTTCCTTCTCCTCAGAGTCAATCCCGGAACTGGAAGCGGCAATAAAAAGCGTCATTGTTCAATATGAACCCCGTCTCAAGGATGTAGCCGTTCATTTCAGGACACAGCAGGACGACCTGTTGGCGCTCCGTTTTTCCATCTCTGCCAAACTGGTTCTCGATGAAAAAGGGACACCCATAGTTTTTGAAACCATAGTTGACTCCGACGGGCAGGTAAAAGTTACCTCATAGTCTGAGACAGGGGCAATCTCCATGTTTAACCGTTACTACCAGGAAGAGTTGACGCTGTTGAAAGAGCTGGGTGCGGAGTTTTCCCAAGCCCACCCTGCCCTTGCCCCCATGTTGAGCGGCCAGACTTCGGATCCCGATGTCGAGCGGCTCCTTGAGGGAACCGCCTTCCTGACTGGTCTTGTCCGCCACAAGCTGGACGATGAATTCCCTGAGCTTTTGCATGGCGTTATGAACCTGCTGGCTCCCCACTATCTGCGGCCGGTCCCGTCTTCCTCCATTCTGGCATTTACCCCCCGTCCGACCTTGCGCGAACCCCTGCTGGTCCCCGCTGGCACCGAGGTTGCGTCTGTCCCGGTTGACGGCACCTCGTGCGTATTCAGAACCTGTTTTGACATCGAAGCGCTGCCGCTCAGGATCAAAAATGCGGCGATGGAACAACGGGCCGGTCTGCCCCCCAGGATAACAATACAATTTGAACTTGCCGGCATTCCACTGGCCGCCTTGAACCAGAAACGAATCCGGCTCTATCTTGCCGGGGGAATACCCCAGGGAAGCGACCTCTATTATCACCTAATGACCAATGTGGCGCAGGTGGAATTGTCATCCCCGGATGGCAAACCCTGCATTCTGCCCGCATCAGCCATCCAACCTGTCGGATTTGGTCAAGACGATGCGCTGCTCCATTACCCTAGACAGTCGTTTCCAGCATACCGCCTCCTGCAGGAATATTTCATGCTGCCGGAAAAATTTCTCTTCGTGGATATCGAGGGGATCGAACGCTGGACCAGCAGGGGGCGCGGTTCCAGCTTCTCGCTTTCCTTGCAACTGAAACAGGAACCCGCTGTTCCGGTCCCGATAAAACAGGATTCTTTTCTCCTCTTTGCCACCCCGATTATCAATTTGTTTCATCATGACGCGGAGCCGATCCGCTACGATCATCGCAAAAGCCGCTATCTCATCCGCCCATCCGGGGCAAAACAGAAGGATTATCAGATTATTCAGGTTGAAAAAGTTTCCGGATTCATGCAGGGGACCTCGAAGGAAAAAGCATATATTTCCTTCCAGCAATTCTCTCCCCAGTATGAGGCGCAGGCGGTTTACAACATCAGCATTGCCAAATCGGTTATTGACGACAGCCTCGAAACATACATTTCGGTGGCCTATCCCGGAGTGGAAACCGCTCCGGTCGAGGAAGTATTGTCGCTCAAGCTGCTGTGCACCAATGCCACGTTGCCGGAAAACCTCGGCCTGGGGGATATCTGCCGCCACACCTCCACCTCTCCCGAGTTGTTGGAATTCAGCAATATCCGTCCCGCGACCATGAATGTCCAGCCGCCGCTGGGCGCCAGCATCCTGTGGCGGCTTCTTTCCCATGCCTCGATCAACCTGCTCACCATTGATCGCCCTGAAGCGCTCAAGACCATACTCGATCTTTACGTGTTCACTGAAGGGCGCGACAAGGCGTCAATCCTTGCCAACAAGAAGCGGGTCGCCGGCATAGAACGTGTGGAAATTCAAAGCATCAACCGCCTGATGCAGGGCATTATGGCTCGCGGCATTGCCATCACCTTGCACCTCAAAAGGGATAATTTTGCCGGCATCGGCGACATGTATCTGTTCGGATCAGTACTTGACCGGTTTCTCGGCTGGTACTCAACAATCAATTCCTTCACCTCCCTCACTGTCAGAGAAGTGAACACCGGGGAAACGTACACATGGCCAGCAAGGAACGGGGAACATTTTCTAATTTAGAACAGAGCCTGCTCAAGGAAGGTCCTGCGTACTCCTTCTTTCAGGCGATCCGACTCCTCCGGCTTATCCTTAAGCGAAGAGAGGAGGGCGGTCTCAAAGACGCAGCGTCCCTGGAGGGTCGTTTTCTTCGCATCCGCCCGGAACTGACGCTCGGATTTCCCTCTGCCGATATTGCCGGTATTGAGGCGGTTCCCCTGGCAGACGGCGAGCATCGTTTCGTCGTCAACACGACGTTTCTCGGTCTCTATGGCACCTCCTCGCCTCTGCCGTCTTTTTATACAGAAGATCTCCTTATCGAGGCAGGAGACGACAAAAGCGTCACGCGCGACTTCATAGATATCGTCAACTCGACGATTTACCCGCTCTTTGTCCGCTCTTTGCTCAAATACAATCTCTTCCTGCAAATATGCGAAGAAAAAGACCGCGAGTCTCTGCAACGCATTTACTGCCTGATGGGCATGGGCGGTTCAAGCGACCGAACGCCGGCTGAGGAAGAGGCGCGAAGATCGCTCTTACGGTATGCCGGCCTCATGAGCCAGCACCCGCGTTCCGCACTTGGCCTAAAAACCATGTTAAGCGACGCGTTGCAGGGCATCGCGGTGCATATCAGGCAGTGTATTCCGCAAATGGTGCCTGTGCCTGCAGACCAGCGCAATTCCCTGGGCATAACGAACGCCACCATGGGTACGGACCTGTACATGGGAAGCGAAATCGCTGACTGCATGGGGAAATTTCGCATCATTCTCGGACCGGTGCCACCGGAACAGTTTTCGGCCTGTTTGCCTGGGGGAACGGTTTTGAACCGGGCTGTTTTTCTGGTGGATCAGTATCTCACTTCCCCGCTTGCCTACGATTTCGAGGTGCTTTTTGACCGCGCGGGAATACCGGCCCTCAGCCTGGGTGAACAGTCCGGCGCTCTTTTAGGGGTGAACAGCTGGCTGGCCGACGACGGCTCCGAAGGGTATATCACAACACGGTGCGAGGCCAGCGTCTCTGCTCCCTATCATCATTGAAATTTCAGGAGAAATGCATGCTGAGTGTAGAAATAAAACCATTGCTCAAACGTCTTAACCCGTTTTGCACACGGTCACTCGAAGGGGCTGCCGGACTCTGCGTTTCCCGTTCGCATTATGAGGTGACGGTTGAGCACCTTGTTTCCCGCCTGCTGGATGAAACCGGTGCCGACTGGTATCTGATTCTCAAACAGTTCGGGATTAACAGCACCGCGTTGCGCAAAAGCCTTGATCGAACTCTGGAAGAGATGCGTTCCGGCAACGCCGGCAAGCCGGCTTTTTCGCCGCTTCTGCTGCAATGGATTCAGGAGGCCTGGCTGCTGGCCTCGGTCAATCTGGGCGAGGCCAGCATTCGTTCCGGTGCGTTGCTGCTGGCGCTGCTGGCAAAGTCGTCCATCTATGCGGGGGGCAACTACACCGACCTGTTGGAAACCATCAGCCGGGAGGGACTGGAAGGGCAGTTTTTCAAGATCCTGGCCAACTCGATCGAAACAGCAGACACCGCACCTGCAGGCACAGAGGCGGGTTCAGCCGCCGCAGCCGGTCCCCTGGCCAGCGGCGCCCTGGGCAAATACTGCGAGGATTTCACCCAGAAAGCGCGTGACGGCAAGGTCGACACCGTTTTTGGCCGTGACAATGAGATTCGCCAGATTATTGACATCCTGGGACGACGCCGGAAAAACAACCCGATCGCCGTAGGTGAGGCCGGGGTGGGCAAGACGGCGGTGATCGAGGGGCTGGCGTTGAAGATTGCCTTGGGCGACGTGCCGGACAGCCTGAAGAATGTGTCGATTTTGGGGCTGGACATGGCGCTGCTGCAGGCCGGAGCTGGGGTAAAGGGGGAGTTTGAGAATCGCCTTAAATCTGTCATCAACGAGGTGAAGGCGTCCCCTAAACCGATCATCTTGTTTATTGATGAGGCGCATACCCTGATCGGCGCCGGCGGCGCGGCCGGAAGCGGCGATGCCGCCAATCTGCTGAAACCGGCCATGGCGCGCGGCGAATTGAAAACCCTGGCCGCCACCACCTACTCCGAATACAAAAAATATATCGAGAAAGACCCGGCCCTGGCGCGGCGTTTCCAGCCGGTTAAACTTGACGAACCGACCGTTGCAACCTCCATTTTGATTCTGCGCGGATGCAAGCTTGCCTACGAAAAATCCCATAACGTCAATGTACGGGATGACGCGGTCATCGCCGCCGCAGAACTTTCCAACCGCTACATCACCGGGCGCTTCCTGCCGGACAAGGCAATTGACCTGATCGACACCTGTTGCGCCCGGGTCAAAATCAGCATGGCCTCCAAGCCCGCCCGGCTGGAGGATTGCGAGCATGCCATCCAAGCTCTGGAAAGGGAAAAGACGGCGCGCCTGCGTGACCAGGAACATGGGGTCGTGCTCGATGAAGGGCGGCTGGCCGAGATTGAGATAGAGCTTACCAAACTCGGTAGTGAACTTACCGAGATCACAGCACGCTGGAAGCGCGAAAAAGAGGCGGTCGACAAAGTCGTGTCGCTGCGTAACAGCCTGGCGGAACTGAAGAAAAAAGAGGCGCCGGTGGCAGAAGGAGAAACTCCGGTTTCACCGGAAGAGCTGGAAAAAGAACTGGTGGCCGCCATGGCTGCGTTGGCGGACATCCAGAAGGATGAGCCAATGGTCAAGTTTGAGGTGGACCCGGATGTGGTTGCCCTGGTTATTTCCGACTGGACCGGCATTCCCCTGGGTAAGGTGCTGCGTGATCAGGCGCAGAGCGTTCTGCGGATGGAGGAAGAGCTGCAGGCCCGCATCAAAGGCCAGGATCACGCCCTTTCCATTGTCAGCGAAGTGATGAAATCAACCAAATCGGGCATCGCCGATCCCAATCAGCCGATGGGGGTCTTCTTGTTTGTCGGCCCCAGCGGCGTCGGCAAAACCGAAACCGCCCTGACCGTGGCCGACATGATGTTTGGCGGCGAACAGTACACCGTCACCGTCAACATGAGCGAGTTCCAGGAAAAACATACCGTCAGCCGTCTGATCGGCTCGCCTCCCGGCTATGTGGGCTACGGGGAAGGAGGCATGCTCACCGAGGCGGTGCGTAATCGCCCCTACTGCGTGGTTCTGCTCGACGAGGTGGAAAAGGCCCATCCCGATGTGCTCAACCTCTTTTACCAGGTGTTTGACAAGGGGGTCATGGGCGACGGCGAGGGGCGCGAGATCAATTTCCGCAACACGATCCTCTTCTTGACCAGCAATCTAGCGACCGACATCATCACTGAGATGACCCGCGACGGCCAGCGCCCCGGCATGGATGTTCTGGTCCCGGCTATCCGTCCGATCCTGTCCAACTGGTTCAAACCGGCCTTGCTAGCGCGGATGAACATCGTCCCGTTCATGACCCTGGACGCATCGGCGATGAGCGGCATCGTGCGGCTGAAACTCAATAAAATGGCCAAACAACTGATGAATAACAACAAGATGAAATTCAGTTATTCAGAAACGGTGGTGGAGACCATTGCCGCCCGCTGCACCGAAGTGGAAACCGGGGCCCGCAACATCGACTATATTGTTCGCGGCACCATCATGCCGCAACTTTCGCAGGAAATCCTGGCCCATATGACCACCGGCGGCATGCCTTCGGCCGTCAACCTCGATATTGGCGCCGATGGCTGCTTCAGCATGAACTTCTCCTGAGAGCAGGGCTGAAGCTTTCGTGAAGATCATCAAGCCCGATAATCTTGGCCTGCTTTTTTCTCCTTGTATGCTGGGGGACAACTGCTGCCTCTCGGTCGCCGCCATGGCCTGTTTTTCTCTGGAAACACGAGATGACCGCCTTTTTGAGGAAGCCCAAATGTGGCAGGTCGTGGCGGGAGAATTGGGGGAGGAAGAAGCGCTTGACCTGGGGTATCCCAAAAAACGGGGGGAATTTCTGGTGTATGGGGCGGCCCACTCGCCTCAGGCGGTCACAGGTCTCCAAGTCAGAGTGACGGTTGCCGGCTTGAGCAAGACCCTGAATGTAAGTGGCGCCAGATATTGGAACGCGGCAGGGCTGCCGTCTGCCCCGGAACCGTTTAAGGAAACGCGCGTCAGTTGGGCCAATGCTTTTGGCGGCGAGGGGTGGGAGCTTAACCCCACAGGGATGGGCATGCTACCCGATCAAGACGGGAGGATGCCGCTGCCGCAGGTGCAGGATCCCCGTCACCTGGTGACCTCTCCCAAAGACCGTCCGGAACCGGCGGGATTCAACACCCTCAACCCCTTCTGGCCGCAACGGAAACGATTGCTAGGAACCTTTGATGATGCCTGGCTGAAAAAACGCTGGCCCCATTATCCCACCAATACCGATCCGGAGTATTTCAATACCGCGCCTGCGGATCAACGCCTTACCGGGTTTTTCAAAGGTGATGAGCTCCTCCGGATTGAGAATATGCATCCGGAGAAGGCGGAGATCACCTCGGTCTTGCCGGGGCTGCGCGCGCGCCTTTTTGTGAACCGCGTGGTTGAGGGCAAAGAAACATTCACCGAAATAGAGGCTCGGCCGGAGACGGTCTGGCTTTTCCCGGGGGCAGATTGCGGCGTTCTGCTCTTCCGGGGAACAGCAACGGTCACCGACGAGACCCTGGACGATGTGACGCATCTGATGGCCGAGTGGGAACCGTTGAACGCGCCGCCGCAACCATTGGATTATTATCACCAGAAATTTCTCGCCACAATAGCCCCGGTCAAGGCGGAACCGCTCGAACCATCTCCCGTTGCCGCGCCTGAGCCGCCTCCGCCTGCAGCGCCGCCCGCTGCGCCCCCAGAACTGCCGCAACCGCCTGAACCGCCGCCGTTGTCTCCTGAAGCCGAAAAAATGATGACGGATCTGAACGACAAAATTGCCCAGGCCAATGCCCAGGCCGCTGCCGTCTTCGCCAAATTGGGGATGACCCGCGAGCAGGCCATGGCAAAGGTCATGCCGAAGCCGGAACCGACGGTCGCGCCAAGCCAGCTTGAACTGGACAAGGTGATTGCGGATGCCCACCAGCAGGCCGACGCTGTTTTCGCAAAACTGGGCATTTCCAAGGAGGAGGCGCTGAATAAATATCTGTCCCCACAGGCGGCCCCCAAGGATCCTCAACAAGAGATCAAAACCCTGACCGACGCGCTTCAGAGCGTGGAAGCGCAACTGAAAAAATCCGGCATCAACATTCAGGAAGCAGCGGCCAAAATACTACCCGACATCGACCCCGCCACGCTGGACTTCGGCACGATCATTGCCGGGTTGACGAGCCTGGCGGCCACCCTGCCAACCGCAGGCGAAGCTGCTGCTCCGGAGGCGCCGGAAGAGGAGACAGGGACGGTTGCGCCGCCCGCTGCTGATCAAACTGAAGAAACCCTTGATTCCGTTGATGCGGTGATGAAGCGGCATACCCAGGGCCAAAAGCTGTGCGGGCTCGATCTGAGCGACATGGATTTCAGCGGCCGGGATCTTGCCAACGCAGATTTTTCAGGATCAATTCTGGCGAATACCACGTTTACCGGTGCGATTCTCACCGGGGCGGTGTTTACCGATGCAGTGCTGGCCGATGCGGATTTCAGCAGGGCGCGCATGGCCCAGGCCAACCTGATGCGGGTTCAGGCCGTTGGCGCCACCTTTTCCCTGGTGGAGCTCAAAAGGGCTGATCTTTCCGGGGGCGATTTTACCGGATGCAATTTTGCCGACGCCGATCTTTCCACAGCCTGTCTTTCCGGAGCGCTGTTTGCCAAAGCCACCCTCAAAGAATGCAAGGTTGTCGGATCAACCGCCGTCAGAACCAATTTTTCCAAGGCCGACCTGACAGGCGCCAACCTGCACCGGGCAGTGATCACAGCGGCTGATTTCTCAGGCGCAACCCTTGATCATGCCTGCTTCAGCGAAACAGACGGTTGTCAGGCAACCTTTGATGGGGTCCAGGGAACGGGCGCGGATTTCAGCAAGGCTATCCTGATCGCCTCACGGGCCAGCAAGGAGACCAACCTTGCTGGCGCCCTATTTTCCGGGGCTGACCTGACCCGTTCCTGCTGGGAACGCGCCAGCCTCTCTGGGGCTTGTATGGCCGGGGCCGTGCTGGATGACGCCGATTTCAGCAGGGTTACGTTTGCGCGGGTGTACCTGGTCAATGCCACCGCACGGGGGACAAACTTTATGAAGACCGTCATGACCAGCTGCGATCTGCGCGGGGTCAATTTTTTCAAGGCCTCGTTCCGTCATGCGCGGTTGAACCAATGTGACCTGAAACAGGCAAACATGTTCGGTACAGATCTTTATGGCGCAATAATAGTGGCAAGCGACATCCAGGGAACGGATTTCAGGCGAGCACAGGCACGGTCCGCTCAATAACGTGCCCGATTACCAAGGAGCAGTTCTATGACATCAATCGGAAAAAAATTCAGCTTTGTCTCAAAGGCTGGAACGCTGGCAACGGACACCTTTGACGTGGTCAGTTTTACCGGAACGGAAGGGCTTTCAAAGCTCTATCATTTTGATGTGACCCTGGTGTCGGACAACGACGGGATTGATCTTGAAGGCGTGATTCAATCCCGCGCTGCCCTCTCGATTCTGCGCGACGACGGCAACATCGTTTTCAACGGCATGTTGTCGGCTTTTGAACAGATGGAAACCGCCCAGGGGCTCACCCATTACCGTGCCGTCCTGACCCCGGCGTTCTGGCGTCAGACCCTGACGCACCACAACCAGATCTTTCTCGACAAGACCATCCCGCAGATCATCGAAGCTGCCCTGCAAGACGGCGGCCTCACCAGCCTTGACTATGAATTGCGACTGACCGGCCAATATCAGCCGCATGAATATATCTGTCAGTACAACGAGAGCCACTTCAGCTTCATTTCTCGCCTGATGGAGCGGGAGGGCATCTATTATTATTTTGAGCAGGGCGCGGAGTGCGAGAAGCTCATCATCACCGATACGGCCCTGCTCCACTCGGTCATGGCCGAGGGGACGAAGATGTTCTACTCGCAGCCTTCCGGACTGGATGAAGCGTCCCGCGAGGAGGTGGTCAAATCGCTGGTCTGCAGCCAGAAGATGCTGCCGGCAAAGGTGCTGTTGAAGGATTACAACTATCGCAAGCCCTCGCTGGAACTGTCCGTGGAACATGTGGTTTCCGAACGGGGCTTTGGCGACGTCTTTATCTACGGCGAGCATTTCTCGACACCCGAGGAAGGCGCCCAGTTGGCGAAGATGCGCGCCGAGGCGCTTATGTGCAGGGCACGGCTTTTTCAAGGAGAGAGCCTGATCCCCTACCTGCGGCCGGGATACCTTTTTCAACTGGCTGGCCATAATCGCGCTGATTTTAACGACACCTATCTGACCACCGATCTGACCCACAATGGCGACCAGACCTTCCTCTTCACCTCCGGGCTGGGTGTAGCCGGCTCCAGCCGCGAGCGATTTTCGGCCTACCACAACAGTTTCACCGCGATCAGTTCCAGCAGCCAGTTTCGGCCTGAGCGGGTCACTGAAAAGCCCCGTGTTCCCGGCACGATGAACGCCCACATTGATGCGGCCGGAAGCGGGCAATATGCCGAGGTCGATAATCAGGGGCGGTACAAGGTGGTCCTGCCCTTCGACCTGAACAATACCATGGGCGGCAAGGCCTCCTCCTGGCTGCGGATGGCGCAGCCCTATGCCGGTGAAAACCATGGCATGCACTTCCCGTTGCATAAGGGGACCGAGGTGCTGCTGACCTTTGTTGACGGCGACCCGGACCGGCCGATTATTGCCGCTGCCGTGCCCAATCCGATCACCCCGAGCCCAGTCAATTCGGCAAATGCCACCCAGAGCCGGATCACCACGGCCGGCGGCAACAAACTGCATATGGAGGATCAGCAAGGCAGCGAAGGGATGTTGCTGCAGACGCCGAAAAGCAACACCTCGTTCCGGTTGGGCCTTGTCAGTGAGACGAGTGAGACAGAACCGCCAACAAACCAGGAACTACAGAACCAGATTAACGAAATCAATACTGAGCTGGAGACAGAAAAATCCGAACAAGAAGAGGAGGAAGCAAATTCCGGCGTTTCTATCTATACCGGAGCAGGGATAGAAATAACCAGTGCCTGGGAGAATTCGTTGACTTTGGGGGAATGTACCGAGGTCACGGTTGGAATAGCAAACGATATTATGCTTGGCTCGGAAACCTCCATCACCGCCGGTTCGGCTATGGAAGTTTTTCTTGGCACCAAGATGGATATGACGGTTGCCAACACAGTGGATTTATACTGGGGCGATGTCTATTCAATCTGCAAAGATAATGAGTTGACCGGGCAAAATTCGGTTTTGGTTAAGGCTGGTGGCACATCCCCCCCAATCTGGGCCGCGGCAACGGCCATGCTCGCCCTCACTGCCGCCACAACGGTTGCTGCTGCCGCAATGGGCAAGGCGTCAAAGGCAAACACAGCCACAATCACCAGCATAAACGAGATACTCATGGCACTGGATGTGGCCCTTTCTCTTTATGCCAACTCTGCGTTATGCAAAGCTGCCGATAAAGTTTTGTACAATTCAACCATTGAGCTTGGCACAACCGGGATCGAAGAAAAAGTAACTGCCGGTAATATTGAGCAAAAGGTGAGCCTCGGCAGTATCGAACAAGTAGTGATTACCGGAAATATTGAGCAAACAGTGACCACTGGAGATATCCAGATGGAAGTGGACGCTGGCAAAATTAAGCTAAATGTTGGCGAGGGGAATGTCACACAAAGAGTGATTACCGGTAATATCGGACAAAATGTGACAACAGGTGATATCGATCAAACGGTTACCACCGGAAACATCGAGCAAGAGGTTATCACCGGTAACATCGAGCAAAAGGTTACTACCGGAAACATCAAGCAAACGGTTGTCGCCGGAAACATCGAGCTGACAGCTGCAGCATCGAAATTGACTATGAATGCAGATCAAGTAAAACTGAACACAACCGGCGATTTTGCAAAATTAGATCTTAACACCAATCAATGTACAGTAAGCGCCAATACAGGTAATTTTCAATTCCTGTCGTCTGTATCTATACAGGCGGGGGCAATTATTAAATTACAATAGTGACAATCATATCCTGACACCCTCCGGGCCAAAGAAAAATGGAAAGAAAGGAACGCGAATGTTGAAGAGCGATGAAACGCTCCAATTCTTGCACTGCAACCAGTACATTGTAGATCTGGATCTGTCCGGCTTATCCCTGACAGGTCTCGATCTGTCCGACAAACAATTCAGTAGGGTTTCCCTACGGGGGGCAGACTTGTCGGGTTCCAGCCTCGTCGGTAGCCAGTTCCGGGAGTGCGACTTCAGCGGCGCACTGCTCAACAGCACAGAGTGCACCAACGCCTCTTTTGCCTCGTGCCGTCTGGCCGACACCCTGTTTGTCGGTGCAAGTCTTTACAATGCAACCTTGGTCCAGTGCGAGACCAGAAAACTCGACTTCAACCAAGCCAACCTGGAACGATTCACAGTGATCGCCACCCCCCTGCTCGGCGCCCTCTTCAATGACAACAATCTCACCAGCGCCATCTTTACCGCTACTGCTCTGGATAGAGTGAAGTTTCCCGGATGCAGGCTGACACTCGCTGTCTTCGAGCAGGCCTCGCTGCAAGAGGCTGATTTTTCTGGAACAGACCTGTCCAAGTGCCGGTTTACGGGCGCCAACCTGAACGGGGCAAAATTTACTGGAGCACAAGGCAGCTTTGCGGGGTTTATCGATGCTCGAGCAGAGAAGGCCGACTTTTCCGGAGCTGTGTTGACAATGGCCAACTTCTCCGGGGCTGTTCTCGATGGAGCCGGGTTTGCGCATGCCTGCCTGGAAAAATCGCTCTTTGTCGGCGCCTCGCTGAAGAAGGCAGTATTAATCGGCGCAAAGCTGGCCTATACAAATTTTTCCCGGGCGGTCGTCACCGGCGCCGATTTTTCCGAAGCGGACCTGTCCGTGGCCAATCTCCACCGGGCAAATTTCTCTGAAGCCAGACTTGCCGGCACCAAGATGCAGGGCGCCAGGGAAACCGACCAGGAACTGGCCAAAGGGGAGAACTGGGTGTCGCCGCTCAACATCCAACAGGAGACAAATAATGGCTGACAGGAACAATGTACTCATGTTCAGGCATCCCGAGACGCCGGGCATGCCCGATTTGGAGCCAAGCGGAGCAACCATCGACACCGCGCGGGTCATCCAAAGGGACAACAGCGAATTCCTGCTGGTGACAACCGGCGCCCGGACGCTGCGGGGCAAAAAGGCCGCCGGATGTCTGTTGGAGCCGGAGGTGAACGACACCGTGCTGATTGTCCGCAACCTGGCGGCAGGGACGTACATCCTGACCGTTCTCGAGCGTTGCGGCCATGCCGGTCGCGTCATGCTGCCTGGCGACACAACCCTCTGCGCCTCGGACGGAGCCTTGCGGCTTGCCGGCGAGACGGTCGATGTTGTCGGAACAGCAGCGGCAAGCATTGCAGCCCCGGCGATCAAGCTGCAAGGGCTGCGGGGCGAGGCGTCCTTTGCCGAGCTGTCACTGACCGCCTGTGTTGCCGCCCTCAAGGCAGGGAAACTGTCGCTGGTGGCCGCAACCATAGACACTGTTGCGGAGCGGATTACCCAGAGAGTCAAGGACTGTTTCCGCTGGGTGGCACGGACGGACAGCACCAAGGCCGGTCAGATCAACATCAGCGCGGGAAATCGCCTTGATCTGAAGGCCGGTGACGCCTCGCTGGTGGCCCGACATGGAGTCAAGATCGACGGCGACAAAATACACCTGGGATGATGGAACCAGAAACAGGAGAAAGGAATGTTTGCTACAACCATTGCAGGCGGAATGCAGAACATAACCGCCCCGGATGTCTGTAATACCGTCGTCGGACCGGCGGTGTCACCGATCCCCTATCCCGATATCGGTGTGCCTTCATCCGCCACGCCAACGGCGACCAAGGTGTTCATCGTCGGGGCGCTGGCGCTGACCAAGGCCTCCAAGACAGAGCCCACCAACGGCGACCAGCCCGGTGCTTCCGGCGGTGGCGGCGTGGTCTCCGCCAAGATCATGGGGGCGGCGGAATACATCATGGCCAGCATGAAAGTCAAGATCGAAGGCAATCCGGCGGTGCGCTTGACCGACACCATGAAGCTCAACGAAGGCAACACGGTCGGCCTCAACTGCGCCCCCAGCCAAACCAAGGTAATGATCATGAGTTGATGTTTTTTGGAGCTCCGGACACCCATGCTGTGCACGAGATAAACCCACATACAACAAGAAAGAGGATACCTGCATGAAAAAACAGCTCTGGCTCACTTCCCTGAGCTCTGATCGGAGCATCCCCTCGGCGGTCAGCGCCAAGCTTGGGCCGTACGGTTTCGACGTCGCCGGTTCTCTCTGGAATGACAACATCGAACGCATGGGCTGGCAGGATTCACGGGACATGCTGATCAATCCGGCGCTGGCAGGCTGGTTGGTGGTGGCGCCACCTGAAGAACTGGCCAAAGCTTCCGTGCGTTATGGCCTGTCGCTGCTCGCGCTCTCCGTCGCCGCTCGCCGCCCTGGCCTTCCTCTTTTCCTCATCTCCTGCGGAGCCGCGGCAAAGAGTACCGACCTCCCCACTCCGCTTGCCGGCGCCCACCTGCTGACGCTTGACGAGCCGGCCCTGTGCGCAAAAATTGTCGCCAAAACCAGTGTGCCCGCCCCTCCCCGCCGGCATGACTACCGTATCGATATTACGGGGGATCAGCAGGTGGGGCAATGGTTTGAGATCGGGCCGGCGCAAGGAGGGTGGAAAGGGGTCATCTTTGGGACCTGTGGCGGCGAGATCAGCTTTCAGGCGGTGGGCCCGGCGAGCACGTTGCCGAAGAATACTGTACTGAACTATCCGATGCAGGGTATCCAGCTCACGCTCGGCGAGCGGGAATGTATCGCCTGGGCGGTGCAGAATGAAGTGCCGAACGGAACATCCTATTATGCCAAGGTCAAGGGTATGCCGGAGGCACTGGTGTTTGGGGCGTTTCCGGAGGGTGACGAGCCGGAGTTGTTTACAGTGCGGCTCGTCTGATGCGGTCCCTGGAAATCCACCCAATGCAGATACCTGAGCACCCTTTTTCTATTGTCGCCTTTGCTCCGTTTCTTCCTGCGGAAATGGCTGCAAACACGGCCGCCACGCAACCTCTCCCGATTCAATCCGCCGATCACGGATTGGCCCTACTCCGCCCTTCACTGTATATTCCGCTGCCCAAATCACTTTCCCCTGAAGCGGGGATACTGCTGGAATTCACCTCGCTGGCAGATTTCGCCCCTGATGCCATGGTGGAGAGGACCCCATGGCTCAGGGCGCTGAGGGATGGAAGCCGCGTATCTGCGCAGGCACAGTCAACTGCAGCGGCAACAACCCTCGACAGCATTCTCGACATGGTCGATCTTCCTGGAGATAGGGAGGAAAGCACCAGGCGGGCTGATACAGAGGGGAATGAGGCTGATGCGATTATCGCCGGGGTTCTGACCCGGATTTCCGCCGATGACGATTTCCGGCGGATGGAAGCGGCGTGGCAGGGTGTTGCCCTGCTATTCGAGGCGGCCGGTGCGGAGCAGCTTCGCCTTGCCCTGGTGCCGGTGACCCGGGGAAATGCGGCTGAAGTGCTGGCATCAAGCGGACAACTGCTGGACGATGACCCGCCGGATCTTCTTGTGCTGGATGCGCCGTTTGATGCGACCCCGGTCGGCATACTGCTGCTGGAGGCTGCCGCCAATCTGGCTGAACGGCAGATGTCACCGGCAATCTGCTGGTTTGGCCCGGATTTTTTTCACCTGGACGCTTGGTCCGGCCTGGAGCATCTCCCCTATCTGCCCCATCATTTGGAGGGCTTTTCCTTTGCTCAATGGAAGGCGCTCCGTGCCCAGCCCGCAGCCTTCTGGACGATAGCCGCGTGCAACCGTTTTTCATTGACCCCTTCCAGTCATGGCGACGTGTCATCCGAACTGTTCAGGCAAAGCAAGCCGAACTTCCTGGCCCCTGTCTGGGGGGTTGCCGCACTTCTGATGCAATCGCATGCGAGAACCGGTAGCCCGCTGGGCATTGCTTCTCAACTGCTGCGCGTCCAGGATGCTGACATTGCGGGCTGGACGCCGCTTGAAACCGCCATCACCGGCGACCGCACCCGCCAGATGGCGGCGAGCGGTTTGCTCCCGCTGGTGCTGTCGCGCGGCAAAGGCATTCACTTGGCGGAAGCCGTGACCATCAAGGGGGAGTCAATGCTGGCGCCATTGATCCTCTCAACAATCATCCACACCCTTATTGATTTGCGCCAAAAATCCGGACCCAGCAGCGAGCCGGATCACCTGGCGGGCGTCTTAAACGAGGTGTTTTCCCGACATCCCCGCCTCAAAGGGGTGCTGCCTGCCGGCGCCATCACTTTCGAGGTGGTCAGCAGTGACGCTCAAGGTCGTGTTCTTCTCGATGTAATGCTGAGACACAGGGAGTCCTGCGGCAAGAACATTGAATTTACTTTCATGTGGTGATGTGGTAACTGTGCCAGTCCATATGACCAGGCTTTTTCTCCTTATATTCACAGTACTTCTGCTGACTTCCTGCGCCCGCGACAGCACCTTGCGCGGCCACGATTCTCTGGTGACATTTAGCCTGAATTATACATACCATCCGGGTCAGGTTGTGGCCCTGCTCCCTTTGGTCAACTCCGAACAAAAGAGCGCAAATGATCTGATCACCAGCCGTTTTGCCGCCAATCTGACCGCAATCGGTTTTTCGGTGCTGAGCCCGGAGAAAGTGAAACAGGCTGCGGCAAAAGCGAAGATAAACCTTGTGAACATTCCGTCCGATACTCAACTTGCCCGTCTGGGAAAAAGCCTCGGTGCTCGTGTTGTTGTCGTGGGCTCATATAGTTGCCTCCAGAACGCAACCGCAGACAGCGAAGAGGCCATTGCCATACTTTCCGCTCGATTTCTGGATACCGAGAGCGGGGAGACGCTGATCTCCGCCAGCACCCACGCGGACGGCGTCACGCCGGCGACCCGCGCCTTGGCTCTGATGATCCGCAGCAACGCGATGAGGGACCTGTTCCGCAAAGGAATCGACAGTTACAACCAGAAAGACTATGCCGAAGCCATTACCCGCTTCAGTACACTTATCGCCATGGATCCAAATCGGATCGAAGCGTACCATAACCGTGGGGCCTCGTATTTGAAAACCGGCGACTATCAGAAAGCGCTGGCGGACTACGACCGGGCCTTGGCGGTGCTTGCGGAAAAAGAAGGAGCCGCTCCAGGATCTTTTTCACCGTCCTCCCAGGAGGAACAGCCGGAAAAAGCGGGGCTGCTGTTTGGCAGGGGTATTGTGCTGGTTCAATCGGGAAAGCCGGAGGCGGCAATCGCCGATTTTACCAAAGCGCTGGACGCGGGGTATGACCCGGCAACCATACATGCCAATCTCGGCAATGCCCATTTCAAGCTGAAAGAGCTCAACAACTCGCTCGTCGAGTATGGGAAAGCCATTAAGGCCGATTCAACCCGGGCTGATTTTCACTACCAGCGCGGGCTCGTTCTTGAAGAGGTCAACACGCTGAATGCCTCAAAGGATTTTTCAAAGGCAATCAGCCTGGACCACCGATATCCGCTGGCCTTGGCGGCCCGCGGCAGAGCGAATCTGAAGCTTGGCAATCCGGCGGACGCAATCAAAGATTACACCCAGGCCATCGAGTACGACCCTGGCAATGTGGAATACCTGACCGGCAGAGGCGCCGCCTTCTTTCAAGCGGGCGATTACGACAGCGCCATCAAAGATTATTCCGACGCCATTGCCGCCAACCCAACCTATTACCAGGCGTATCTCGGCCGTGCAGTCAGTTGCGCCGCCAAGGGAGACGATACCTGCGCGGCTAAGGATTTCGACACGGTGCTTTCATCCGGGACGGTCGTGTCTGGCACTGCCTCTCTGGAGGCCGGAATTTTTCAGGTAAAGCAGGGAAAATACCGGGAAGCAATCACCCATTTCAGCAAGGCCATCGAAACCGCCGGTAAGGATGGGGTTGTGTATTCCAACCGGGGAAAGGCGCTGCAGATGATGGGGAGCTACCGTGATTCTGCTCTGGACTTCAGCCGCTCCCTTGAGTTACGGGCAGACAACCCGCAGGACTATTTTAATCGGGGTTATTCCAATATGCAGAACGGCGGATACCGCCAGGCCATAGACGATTTTAACAAGGCAGCCCGCCTTGACCCCAACTATGCACCGATATTCAGCAACCGGGGATACGCCTACCAGAAAAGCGGCAATTACGATCAGGCCATCAGCGACTACAGCCTCGCGCTCGGTCTGATCAAGCCGGATCAGAGCACGTCCTCGTATCGTTATCGGTATCCCGATGTGCAACTCCATCAAGTGGCGGGATCGTTTCAACCGTTCTTCATGTATTATAATCGCGGGTTATCCTATCTGGCTTCAGGTAAATACCGGCCGGCTCTCGAGGATTTCAACACGGCATCCGAACTTGCCCCCCAAAGTGCCGAGGTTTTTGCAAATCGTGGCCTGGCAAACCAGCAAGTCGGCCAAACGGAACAGGCCCAGGCCGACTACAAGCGCGCGATCGAACTCGATGGCCGCCTGGCCGATGCCTATTTCGGGCGAGGCTCCTTGAGCGAACAATCCGGCAATATTCCTGCGGCAATCTCCGACTACACCAAAGTTATCGACATCAAGCCAGATTTTGCACGGGCCTATTACAGCCGCGGGTTGCTCAGAACGCAGCTCAATATTGTAGAACCGGGAATGACAGATATTAAGGCCGCCGCTCGCATGAACCTGCAAGAGGCTAAAGATTATCTCCTGACCAGGGGTGTGGATTGGTGATAGCATTCACCGCAGACCAAAGGAGAAGAGCATGAAAAAAATGTGTATTGCAGCAGTGTTGCCCCTGCTTTTTCTTGCGGTCAGCTGCACGCAAACAATAACCGGAACCGGACCGATTGATACCTCCATCATGCACAAGGTGGAAGAACAGTGCGCCTCGTATTTCCTCGGAATGGGCCCTTTTGGAGAGAGCACTCTGGTGCAGAAACCGGATACCATCCAGTACACTGTCCATAACTATTTTCTGTACAGCACCTTCTGCACTGTGGGGTACAATAAGTAATTCATGCGGCTCATATTCTTTGCCCTATTACTGTTGCAGATGCTGGTTGTCTCAAGCTGCTCATGGTTTGCCGACAAACCAACCCCCCCACCGCTCACACCCCTGGAAGCAGCCAAGGAGGCTAATGAAAAAGCCAGAATAGCCAATGAGGAGCTCAAGAAAAATTATCCCGTGCCCCAGGTGAAGTGGACGTTTGCCGCCAAGGCTATCGAAATCCGCTTCAAGGCGGATGCTACGCTCAACTATTATGACGACGAACCACACACCCTGGCGGTCGCTGTCTACCAAATGAGCGACCCCAGTGTGTACCTGAGCTATGGCGTCAATCGCGAAAAACTCACTGAAATCATGGCAGCGCACCGCTTTGATCCTTCCGTGACTTCGTTCGATCAATTTTTCTTCCAGCCGGGAGAAGAGCGGGTCATCAGGATCGACCGGGCTGAAAACAGCCGTTTTGTCGGTATTGTGGCCGGTTACTTCCAATCCGATCCCGATCAGGTAACGCGACTGTTCGAGGTCCCTGTTCAGGTAACCCCAGGCAAGCAGGAGGTGCTCGCTTCACCCGGGACGCTCAATATTAACATCTTTGCTGGACGGAACATGATCCAACAGTACGGGAGCAATTAATATGGAATTCACTCGGCCACTCTTTTGGCGACACGGGCTTTTCCTGCAGCCCCAGCATTTGCAGCTCAATGACCTTTTTCAGGAATCACGCCTTTCTCCTTTATGGGAATTCTTGCAACCGTATTTCTGGGGTGTTGCCGAAATGAACATCCAGGAGTCGGCGCTTTCCACGATGTCATTTGAAATCCTGAGTGGAAAATTCCTCTTCCCCAGCGGGGTTTATGCACTTTTCCCCGGCAACGCGGTTCTAGAGCCGCGCTCGTTTGTTGATGCCTGGGAAAACTGGGACAAACCGATCACGATCTATCTTGGCCTGCGCACCATGAGCCAGATGGAGCCCAACGTGACTGTTGTTGAAGAAATGCGGGGACTTGCCGATATCAAAACTCGTTTTATCACTGCCTCGGCTCCGGAAGAAGTGCGGGATCTCTATCTCAACGGACAGACGGCGCAGGTGCAGGGGATGCAGTATCAACTCAGACTGTTCTGGGAAACCGAAAAGGCCCTGCTGGACAATTACGAAATCATTCCGATCGCCAGACTGGAGAGAATAACCGAGCGAGTGCGGTTGCTGCCCGGTTTCATTCCTCCTGTCTTGTCGTTGCGCTCCTCAGACCGTTTGTTTGCCATGGTGCGGGATATTCGCGATCGGCTGGCCGCAAGGGGACGACAACTCGAAGGGTATAAAAGACTGAAAAACCTGGAGACCGGCGAGTCGGAATCTCGCTACATTTCCTATCTCATGGCGCTCTCTTGCCTGAACCGTCACATTCCGGTGCTTTCACAGATGTGCGAATCCGGAACCGCCAACCCATATAACGCCTATTTGGCGCTGAGGCAGTTGGTGGCGGAACTCTCGACCTTTTCCACTTCCATTGACGTCATGGGAGAAATATTGACGGGCGAAACAGTGCCGCCTTACAACCACACAGCTCTGTGGGACTGTTTCAGTCGTGTGCAAAATGCCATAGAAATAGCCTTGTCTGATTTTGTTTCCGGCCCTGAGTACATCATCCCGCTGGAGCGTGATGGCGACATCTTTAGAGCGGAAAAACTGAGCCAGGATATTTTTCAACCGCGCAATCACTATTATCTGGTGCTGTGGACGTCACTGGATCTGAAACAGATCTTTGAATCACTTGCCCACCTCGCCCGGGTCACTTCCCTGTCCTACCTGCCGACCATTACCAAAAGAGCACTGGCCGGGATTGAACTCAGTTTTCTGGCCCAACCCCCACGCGAAGCACTGAGCAGTTCCAACAGCTCTTTCTTCCGGCTGAACGAGACCGACAAGCAATGGGAGTCTGTTGTCAACGAACAGAGCCTTGCCATGCACTGGGAGGGCGCGCCCAAAGACCTCAAAGTAGAACTCATGGTCATCAGGAGATAGTATGCGGCTCATCGACTGCTTCTTAAAACCTCTTGCATACACCGCCCACATGGTCGGCACCGGTAGCGATGCGTCTGTCGCCCTGCCGCAGGCAAATAAAATCATCCACAGATTGCTGGATGAAAGTGGAAAAAGAGCGGATCATGCCGGTTTTGCACCCCAGGAGTACAACGAAGCCCGTTTTGCAGTCTGCGCCTGGATAGACGAGGCCATACTCAACTCAAACCTGCCAGAGTCCGACCTCTGGCTGGGGGAATTGCTGCAGCGGGCGTTCTACTCCACCAACAGGGCTGGAGAAGAATTCTATACGAGAATGGATAACCTGAGCGAGTCCGAGCTCCAGGTGCGCGAAGTTTTTCACCACTGTCTGGCCCTTGGCTTCAAGGGGCGCTATTTCTCGCCAGAGATGGCAAGCGAACTGGAAACGATCAAACAAAGAGAGTTTTCACGGCTCAAAAGGGAACACACCCTGCTCACACCCGGCAATCAGGAGCAATTTTTTCCTGCATCGTACCCCAAAAAATCAGCGCCCCGCCGACGTGCTCTGCCCCGCGTTGCCTTCTCGTTCGTCACCTTGTTCATGATCCTGGCTCCGCTTGTTTTCCTCACCCTGACCTATTATTCGTACAGCACTCTGCTTGATGGCATGGTTGAAAAAATGATCCATCTGGAGTCCAAATAGCATGAATCTTCTGCTCAAAATCTGCAAATTTCTGTTCATCTGTACAGCTGTGATCGGCGTCCTTTTCGGGGCATTTTGGATGACGTACATCAAGGAGTGGCCACTCTGGAGCGGGGCTTCGCTGATCCTTCTCGCCATAGGGCTTGTTCTCGGATGGTATGGTCTGAAAAAACTCCTGATCAGGCGCCGGGAAAAACAGTTCGTCAAACAGGTGATTGAACAGAAAAAGCCGCTCACGGATGTTGCCAACAACAGTTCTGTTGAACATCTTCTGAGCCTTGAACGGCAGTGGGCTGATTCACTCTCTCTTCTAAAAGAATCGCATTTGGCCAAAAAGGGTGATCCCCTGTATGTGCTGCCCTGGTACATGATGCTGGGGACGCGTGGCAGCGGCAAAACTTCGGCAATTCGGAGCGCAAGGCTCCCCTCCCCTTTCCCCGAGGTTATGAATCCGGCCGGTTCTGGAACCCGTTTTTGCGACTGGTGGTTTACCGAACACGCCATCATCCTGGACACTGCCGGAAAATATGCAAGCCCTGCCCTAGACACCGCTGACCACGACGAGTGGCAGCGTCTGCTCACCCTGCTCCTGGCAGCTCGCAGAAAGGAACCGCTCAATGGCTTGGTGATTACAGTTGCCGCAGACCAACTCTTAGAGGCGGACGGTGACACCCTGGCGGAAGAAGGACGTGCTCTCAGGCTGCGGGTTGACGAGCTTATGCGGGTTTTAGGCGCCAAGTTTCCGGTCTACATTCTGGTGACAAAATGCGATCAGATTTACGGCATGGAGCAGATGGCGAAGAACCTCCCCGAATCGTTCTTCAAGCAGCCGATGGGGGTCATCAACGATGATTGCACCCGACCGATCAACGATGTGATTCGCCTGACGCTGGACAATATCTGCGAGCGGCTCAGGGATATGAGGTTCATGCTGCTGGACAAGGTTCAGGGGAACAGTGCCGGCCTGTTGCTCCTTCCTGAGGAGATTCGCAAGGTACAACAGGGGCTTGAAAATTTCATGCAGGGGATATTCAGAGCGAACCCCTATCAAGAATCGCCTCTCATGCGGGGGATATTTTTTTCCAGCGCCCAGCAGAGCGGAACACCTGTTTCCCGTTCCATTCAATGCCTGGAATCTGCGCATGCCGATTCGCTGCAGGAAAAGGAACCTCCTCTTGGATCAGCGCCCTACACATTGGATGCGCCAGCCACTAGAAACGCTCGTTCAGATTTCCTCTTAACGGACGTCCTTCCCGGAACCAAGCGGAGTCTGTTTCTGTTCGATTTTTTTGACGGGGTGCTGACAGCTGATCGCTGGCTGCATACCTCCCTCCGGGCAACGGTGCGACATTTCCGCGTCAACTGGGGGCTCGGGATGATCGCCTGGTTGGCGATTCTTGGCGGCGGACTGGGTCTTGCGAGTACCTCGTACATGCTGAACCGGCATGTCATCAACGAGTATGTGGCCGAATTCAAGGCGCCAACGTATCTGACCGGGAGCATCCTGGAAGATATTTTGATCCTGGACCGGTTCCGGACCATCATCCTTATCATGGAAGAGAGCAACAGACACTGGTGGGTGCCCCGATTCGGACTGACCCAGAGCGAGTTGGCCGTGACCCAGCTTAAAGATAATTACTGCAACATGTTCAGTCAGTTCTTTTACGATAAAACTATCAGTGCAAAGTTAGATGCGAATATAGCAAAAATTACTCCCGAAACACCCGGTAGAGAACGCGGTTCCTATATTGCCAATATCGTCAGCCGATTACAGTTTGTAAACGCCCGACTGGAAAAGAAAGATCTGGAATATATGAAAAAACTACCGGCACCATCAGGCGCTTTTCTTGTGCTGCTGGACAGCAGGGTTACTCCGGAACTGGCACGGCAATACCAGGATATCTACCTGTACTATTCCGCTTGGCAGGACGATCTGACACCTGCCGCCATCAACAAGCAAAAACTGTCGATGCAGCTGAGTAAAATCCTTACGGGACGTTCCGGGCAATATGATCTGAGTTGGGTTATGGAATGGATCGACAGTATCGAAGTCGATAATCGCATCACCTTGCGCTCGTTTTGGGAAGGGAGTGGAGATATCAACGACATCTTTATCGAGCCCTGTTTCACCATAGCCGGAAAAAAGAAATTGGATGGCTTTATAGGCCAGATTTACTCAGTGATGTCCCAATCTTCAACGCTGGATGAGCAAATCAGATTGTTTAATGCCGATTATGAGCATCAGTACATCACCGTCTGGGAAAATTTTGCTCGGGACTTTTCCCAAGGCGCTTCCATCTTTTCTTCAAATCAAGAGATGCACGTGCAGGCAGCCGCAATCGGCATCGACAAAATCCCCGCCGAACTTTTCATCGAAAGAATGGTCAAGGAGCTTGAGCCCTTTGCAGAGGGAAAAAATACTCCCCCCTGGTTGAAACTTGCAAGAGAACATGAACGAATTCGCGTGCGGGTGGGTGAAAACGACTTTAACAAGCAGGCTGACGGTTTCAGTAAAGCCGCAGATGCAGTGGTGGAAAAGAGCAAGAATCTCCTCAAAGATTTGGCTGATAAAAAAATGGAACTGCCCAACAAGGATAAAACCAAGTCCTTCCTTGATGAGGTCAATGCCTATGGGGATTTTCGAAAAGCTCTCCAGGATATGGCCAAGGGGATCAATACCGATGCAACTACTATGCGCCTGGCAGTTGATATGTTTTCCAACGCTGGTTCCGCAGCAGCAATGCCTTCGAGCACCGAGCCCGGTGGCTTGGCACCGTCGCCGTTTTCCAAGGTTCAGGAAACCTTTAAATCATTTCAGGCCCAGATGCGTCATGTGGGAGATGATAAAATTTACTGGGACATAATTAACTCGTCTCTCGATTTCTTTACCATAATTGCCTCGAGGAAGGCGGCCTGTTCGTTACAGGAACAGTGGGAATCTCAGGTTTTGGCTGAAACCAGTGCGGTCGGAGAATCTTCGTTGCAGCAACTGCTGTTCGGACCGCAGGGCATTGTATTGAAATTTGTCAAAGGGCCGGCTGCGCCGTTTATCAGAGGCGGTCCGCAAGGATACCAACCGACATCAGTCAGGGGACAGCGGGTTGCATTCAACCCACAGTTCATCGATTTCCTCAACCGAGGAAATCTGAGCCGCCAAGATCCCAAGGAGAGCTATATTGTCAAAATCAAGGCTTATCCGATTCACGTCAACAAGGAGGCGACCCATAAACCGGAATCGGCCTTTCTGAGTCTTGCCTGCGGAGATGATCTCCAATCGCTCAACAACATGAATTACCCGGTGCAGAAATTGTTCAAATGGAATTTTAAAGATTGTGACGAAACGATTTTGCGCATTAAACTCGGAGCCTTAGACTTGGAGCGGAAGTACAGCGGCGGCCTGAGCTTTATCACTTTCCTCTCCGACTTCAAAAACGGTGAGCGCACCTTTACTCCCGAGGATTTTCCTAGGAATGGAAATGACCTCAGGGCAATGAACGTTCGCCAGATACGGATTCAATATCTTTTCGAGGGACACCATGAGCTGCTGAATCTGCCCGAAAATGACCCGGTGGCTGTTCCGCCAATTATAACGACATGTCAGCATTAAGGCCTCTATGATTATCCGCGACCTGGGGCGTTCTCCCATCAATAGTACCAACACTGCTGGGGATGACATCCGGTATGACCCTCTTTTCGAGACCCTGCAGGCTGAAATCGACGCCAAGCCATCGGCAGGTTCAGGTGGAGTCAACTGGAAGAAAGTCGTTGAAATAGCCACGAATATCCTGGAAACCAGATCCAAGGATATTCTCGTTGCCAGTTATCTGGCTTTCGCTTTGCTGCGGACCGAAGGGGTGCCGCAGGGACTTTTGAACGGTCTGGTCCTCCTCAATGACCTGATGCATGAATTCTGGGAGAACATGTTTCCCCCGGTCAAGCGCATGCGTGGACGCGCCCAGGCTCTGGGCTGGTGGGTGGAGCGGACGGAGGCATTGTTAGGGGAAGTCACCGATCCAGCCCCGATTTCAACGGAAACACAACAGGAACTTTCCGCCACGGTTGAGGCGCTGTACGACCAAATCTCCGAAAAATGCCCTGATGCCCCTTCGCTGCGAAGAATACTGGAATTTGTCCGAGCCCTTCCGGTGGAAACCGAGGCACAACCTGAATCGTCCGAAACAGCGCCACAGCCGACAGCGCAACCCGCTACAAAAAGTGAGCAGCAGTCTCTGCCAAAGCAATCTGAACAACAGTCGCAACCGCAGGCACTATCCGCTGCTTCATTTTCGTTACACACCCTGACGAATCAAAATGATGCCAACAGCCTGCTGGCATCGGTGATAGAAAAAAATTACCTGCTTGTGGATTTCATGCTTGCCGGCCCAACTCCGGAACCGGCATGGTATCGCCTCAACCTCCTCTCTGCCTGGTTCGAAATCAGTAAACTCCCGCCCGCAACCGACAAAAGAACGCTCATTCCACCGCCGGATCGTCAGATAACCAATTCGCTTGCCGCCATGAAAGGCGCCGATAACTGGGGGGGAGTGGTAAAGAGTGGGTGTTATACTATCCGCCGCTACCCCTTTTGGCTCGACATGAACCGCTTGGTGGCAGAAGCGCTGGGCATGATGGGAGAAGTGTTCAGAGACGGAAAGCAGGTTGTCGAGGAAGAAACAGCCCGATTTACACGCCATTTCGGTGAAATAGAGAACTACACCTTCAGCGACGGTACCCCTTTTGCCGATAGTCAAACCAAGAGCTGGCTGCGCACTCTGGACAGCAGTGGAGGTGCGGCAAGTCAGGTGGAGATACCCGCCAGTGGCGATGATCTCGCTTTAAAAGTTGCGGCAGAATTTTCCTGCTGCCGTGCGTTAATGAACAGCGGCAAACAAGGGGAAGGGCTCTCCCAAATGCAGACATTACTGCAGGCCAGCAGGTCGGGGCGTGAACGTTACCTCTGGCGGCTGTCAATGGTTCAGTTGCTGACGCTTTCCGGCATGGAGAAACTGGCTATTCCGCATATCTGCGAGCTGATGAAGGATTATGATGCGTATCGCCTGGAAGAGTGGGATCCTGATATGGCGCTTCATGCCTTAAAGACGGTCTGGAGCGTGTTACGGACACAGAATGATCCGGAATCGAAACGGAAAGCGGACGAGACCCTATCGCGCATCTCCATGCTGTCTCCTTCCGACGCCTTCAACCTTATTCAATAACCCGCATGCAGCCAGATTGTTCTATTTGGGGGACGACCACCTCAGATCCAATTATTCCATGATCGACATACATTGCCACATCCTACCGGACATTGACGATGGTCCGAAAACCTTTGACGAATCCATGGCCATGGCCAGGATGGCGGCGGCCGACGGCGTTGCCGGAATCGTGGCTACGCCGCATCTCAACGAGAAACTCTATGATCCTGCAGAGATCACCAGGAGAGTGGCCTGGTTGAATCATCTGCTGCGCAAGGAGAAAATTCCCCTTTCCATCATGCGGGGAGCAGATGTTTCCGTTGTCTTCAAGCCCACAGATGTGCAAGGTTTTACCATCAACGACACCGAATATATCATGGTTGATTTTCCCCACACACAACTCCCAAAAAACGCCGACGATATCCTGTATCAATTTATCGTCAACGGCTACAAACCCATCATCACCCACCCTGAACGCAACCCGTCAATCAGCGCCAATCCAAAATTACTCTTGGATTTGCTCGGTGACGATATTTATGTGCAGGTGACGGCTGGCAGTTTGACCGGTGAATTCGGTAAGGAATCCCAGCAGTGTGCACAACACTTACTGCGCGCCGGAGTAGTGGACGTCATTGCAACCGATGCCCATTCTGCCACTTGGCGCAAACCCCTTCTCTCTTCTGGAATGCAAGCCGCCGCCGAGATTGTCGGGATCGATGCGGCGCAGCGGATGGTATTCGGCACACCCGTGAAAATCATCTCCGGATTGCCTCTCTGACGCTTGTCCAGTTCTCCATCCTGGAACATTCACCTCACTCTCCTTGCTTTAGGCAGTTGAGTCTTTTGCAAAAGTATGACATTGTGGCTCGACACCTCCCTCGAACAGGGATGAGGCATGTCAAACCAGCAAAGCACTCAATTTGTCGGACCTGAGCTTTTTGTGGGTATTCCAGGACTTTTGCCGGAAACTCCGGTCGTTTTTTTTCATTGACCAAAATATCAACCATCAGGGCTAGAACCAGGCTACTCCAGGCTTGACTCGCTCACTGTTGGGAACAAGAACACAGAAATGAACAAAACAACTGAGAAATGGGAAAGCGAAGAAAGCGCTGAAGTTGTCCTCAAGGTTCAGGAGGCACAGATTCAGCAATTGTATGGGCAAACCTGGGGTGGCCTGGCCGGTATCATGGTTATCATGGTTTCAGTGTGCGTTGTTCTTTGGCACGTTGTTCCCCAGTGGAAACTGTTGCTGTGGTCCGGCACACTGGTTGTGCTCAGCCTCGCACGTGGATTTCTGGTGGCCGCCTTCCAACGCAAGGCGCCGTTAGGTGCGCCCATTTATTGGTGGGCAAGAATGCATGTCGCGGGTGTGGTCGCATCCGGTGTGATGTGGGCTTTGCCGCCCTTATTTTTGTGGCCCGAAAATTCGCCCGTGCATCAGGTGATCTGGCCCATCTGTATCGTGGCATTAGCCGCTTCGGCCGTTGCCAAGTATTGCACCTGGCCCCCTGCCTATATTTCCTATCTCGTCCTGACGGCGGTCCCGCTCTCCCTTCGACTGCTTGCAGAAGGAGGGCTGGTCTTCACGGTCCTGGGGTTCCTGGGGTTTGTCTTCGCCGCCATTCTTTTTCAAACAGGCAAGATGATGCATAACGCCAGCTTACGCGGACTTTTACTGAGCATTCACAACGAGACTCTGAATTCGGTTTTATCGACGGAAAAAGAAAAAGAGAAACAGCTTAATGCCCAACTCCAACAGGAAATAACGAAGCGAATTCGATCACAAGAAGAACTGCACCACCGAAATCAGGAATTGGAACAGCTTAACTCCCAACTGACTGCGACGAAAAACAATCTGGAATCGACCAATACGGAGCTGGAACAGGCACTCCTCGATATCAAGCAACTCAGCGGCATGTTGCCTATCTGCGCGTCATGTAAAAAAATTCGCAATGACAATGGGTACTGGCAACAAATTGAAATCTACATCCGGGATCATGCCGATGTAGAATTCAGCCATGGGATTTGTCCCGATTGCGCGGCAACACTCTATCCAGACTTAATTTATAGAAAATAGAAGTTTGATGGTTTCGTAAAAAGTCTCATTCTGTCATATAAAAGCCACAGTCGGAAAAGCCTGTGTCTTGGATGGGAGAGATTGCTGCGCAAGACTGAACCTTGTTCGCGGGCATGGCCCACGATGTGAATCCTGAATTGTTGCATCTACTCGGATCTCATTTCGACGAGCACAGCGAGGGGAAATCTCGGGATTCCTCACATGCGTTCGGAATGACAAATCCAATGATTGTGACCGCGTGAAATATACATGTTGACGAGGACATGTTGAATGCAAATGCGAATAAAGACCCTCAGGCAGTTGAAGCCTCGAGCCGCTGTTCCAGTTGCCTGGTCAGGATGAGCATGGTTTCGATTTCGGCCATGGTTGGCATCTTGATGCTGCAGGCATAGGGGTCGCAGATTTCCTGGTAACTATCCAGGTTGCGGATCGACTCTTCCAAGCCCCGAATAGTTTCCGGCATCCACTGTTCCATTGCCTCCACCAGGTCATGCATGGTGTGGTTGAAGGGCAGGCGCCCAATCTCCATCAGTCCGCTCATCACCAATTTTTCAATGGCCATGGCGATGAGATTGTAGAGGATCTCGGTGGTGAACGTCTTGTTCTTTTTGCGATGGGCGGTTTCCGCCAGATTGAGATATTGCCGCCCCTCCAGCTTGTACTGTTGCCAGTCGTCTATTGCCTGGGGCCGGATGTCGGCAAAGCCCACCAGGGCGGGATGGAGCAAATTGGCCATGAGTTTCTCCAATAGTACGGCGGCGAGACGCAAATCTCGGATGCCAAATTAACTGTATTGCCGCAGGCAGATTAGGGCCGTTGGTTGCCAGCCTATCCCCTCGTAAAAAGACAGGGCTGGCGAATTATTTTTATCGGCCAGGAGTTGCAGGCGGGTTGCCTCCTGTTCCGCAGCCCATCCGGCCATGGCCTTCATTAAAGACCGCCCCACGCCGCGGCGACGGTGCGCAGGATCGACCACCATATCCTCTACCACAACCGCCGGTCCACCCTCGGCTGTAGAAATCACCAACTGGCCGGTGCACATGCCGATGACCCGTCCGATGACTTCGGCCACCAGGATGCAGCCCCGGTCATTGTGCAGCAGCATCACCAACCCCCGCCGCTGCTTGGCCTCATCGAAGCTGAAATCCTCTTCAATCGAAAAAAGAAGCCGAAGCAGCGTCACCAGCTGATCCACATCTTCATGCCTGGCCTTGCGCATGATGGGCATAGGGATTTTTCCTATTCTATTCGATAAGATACTCGGCTGCCGGCTCACCGTCTTCGAGGCCGTCGAGAATGGCGTCGATGATCTCGGTGCTGGTCACGCCCTTGAACCACCAGTTTTCCGGTTGCACCACCATGATTGGTCCGGATTCGCACTGTTTGAGGCAGCCGGTGGCCACCACCTGCATATCCAGGCCGCGATCGAGAATTTCTTCTTCGATGTATTGGAGGAATCCGTCGGTCTGTTTGTGGCAAATGCCTTTAGGATCGCCTTTAGAGCGAAAACTCTGACAAACCAGTATCTGTCTTTCGGGGATAGCCATGATGTTTGTTCCTTTAAATAACTTATGTAGAAGTTGTGTAGTTTATCATCATTTTGATGGGTGAGAAGGCAACCCAATGGACTCTCCAGAAAAAATCCACAACGCCAACAGCCCCTCCCCTCCACCTGATTCTCTGTGTTATTGTTAATGAACTCGCAAAAAGGAAGAATTCTACGTTTTTTCATTTCGAGCGCAGCGAGAAATCTCTAGAATTATTATGAGATTTCTCCTCGCTGTGCTCGTCGAAATGACAGAAATAGACTTTTTACGAAACCATCATTTTTTACATTTCTGTTTTTTGCCGCCGCCATAGAGCACATCCACCGTGCCCTCGATATTCTCTTCGGTCAAGATGACACGGATGCCCTTGGCACCGAGCATTTCCCGAGGCCGCCCGCCAGCGCTGGCGGCCAGCAGAGCAAAACAATCGTGGAGCGTATCAGCCAACTGCTCCCATCGGGACTCACCGCTGCCTGGTTCCGGAGCTTGACGGGTTTCGAGCAGACAGGTGAGACCGTCAGCCCTGGGACCATAGATGAGGATGGTTGCGGCCTGGCCGAGATGGAGATCGACATCCATTCCGGTGGTACTCACCACAGCCACCCGAGGACGCTCCGCACTGGGTTGGGGCAATCCCGGTTGCGCCGTTTCCTTGGCGCCGCAGCCGCAGCCGGACGAACAACCGCACTCCGCCACGTTCACCTGACGGACCGTGGTAGCAAGGGACAGGCTGGTCAATTTGCTGATTTGTTCCATATGCACCCGGGTGGAAGGAGCCGGTCCATTGGTCTGCTTCGGATCGGGGGTAAACGGAACCAGTTCCATTTCCGTTGCTCCCAGCTCAGCCATGGTTTCGGCGAGGGTTACCACCTGATGCGCATTGATGCCCGGATAAATGGTGGTGCAAATGGCAACCTTCATTCCGGCCGCCGCCATGGCTTGCACGGTTTTCGGTTGTTCCTCCAAGAGCAAAGGCACCATCTGGTGCAACGGAACGGTCTTCCTACCCGGACGAATCCAGGCATACAGCTTTTCCGCAGCAGCCAATTCCATGGTCTCGACCAACAGCGTGACCCTATTGAGTCCAGCTGCTGCCAACTCGGTTGCGTGTTGCTCGCCGCCAAAACCCAGTGTGGTCAGGCCGATGATTAGGTTGGGATCATGATTTTTCAAGAGTGCAATGGTCGCCAGGGTCGTGGCCATCGTGGCCAGGGGATCACCGGGACCATCGAGTTCAACAGCTTCCAACCCCTTGTGCAGTCCAACTTCCCGCAACGCCTCCGCTGGGGACAGAGCCTGCTCGGCCTTGGCCTCCGGGGCAAACTGCGGACGGAAGGTCGCCTGGGGCGCCACCGGCAAACGCAGAATTTTGACGACGGCATCGGTAGCCTGGGCGGTGAATCGGGGTGCGTTGGTGATGGGAATAACAGTCATAACAAGCCGCCCAATGTTGATGGATGGAATAAAAAGGCCCGGCGGGGAGTTAAGGAGAGGACCAAGGAGTGCCCCCCGCCGGACCTGGAACATTACAGCACCAGCTCAAACTTCTCTTCCGGGTCGTCCCGGTCTTTGCGATCCAGCAAGCAGTTAAGGATTTTCTCCAGCATGCGCAGGCCGCCCTTGTAGCCGACCGTCGGGAAATACTGATGTCCCTGCCGATCCAGAATCGGAAAACCCCAGCGGATGAAAGGAATGTCCTCGTCGCGGGCAATATACTTGCCGTAGGTATTGCCGATGAGCAGATCCACCGGCTCGTTCTTGATCCACTGATGGAGCAGAAACATGTCACCCTTGGCCCGAACATTGACCTCAAAGGGCATATTTGCAGTCAGTTCCTTGATCCGTTTTTCAAACCGCTTGCCGGGCGTGCCGGTGACGATATGGACCGGGCACATATCGATGGAGACCAGAAACTCGGTCATGGCGATCAATTGATCCGGGTCACCGTAAATGGCCACCTTCTTGTGGTAAAAGTACTGGTGCATATCGGAAATGAGATCCACCAACTGGCCGCGTTCGTAGGAAACCTCCTCGGGAACCACCGTACCGCTGATGATCCGCAGGGCATCGATAAACCTATCGGTGGCCTTGAGCCCAAAGGGCATGTCAAGGATCTTGCAGGGCACCTTGTACTTGGTGTCGAGCAGACGGGCGGCATCAGCCGAACACCATTCGCCCATGGCCAGGGTACCGATGGCATCGCCACAACCTTTCAATTCGGCCACGGTGACGCCCCCCTGGGGAAACATGCTGTACTCGCCGGAAAGCGGCCCGTTGAGTACGCCCGAGGTGTCCGGAAAAAGGGTGATGTTCGCCCCAACCATTTTGGCCAGCCGTTTGATCTCCTCCATATCCGAAGGCTCAACCCAACCGGGAATGACGTTGACCTTGCCATTTTTCTTGCCCGTGGGCTCGGCCAGATCGGCCATTGCCTTGACCATGTTCGAAAATCCGGTCACATGCGAGCCGACGTAACTCGGGGTCGCGGCCCCGACCAGGGTCTTGCCCTCCGGCACAGTACCTTCCTTATGGGCCTTGTCGAAAATCTGGTTGAGATCGTCGCCGATGGTCTCGGACAGGCAGGTGGTGTGCACCGCGATAACCTCCGGGTTATACACGGTAAAAATGTTATTGATGGCCTGCAGCAGGTTGGCCTGGCCGCCGAACACCGACGAACCTTCGGTGAACGAACTGGTGGCGGCGGAAACCGGTTCTTTGTAATGCCGGGTCAGGGCGCTGCGATGGTAGGCGCAGCAGCCCTGGGACCCATGACTGTGGGGGAGACAGCCATGGATTCCCAGTGCCGCGTACATTGCGCCGATGGGCTGGCAGGTCTTGGCCGGATTGATGGTCACGGCGCTGCGCTCGTTTATTTCTTTGGGTGTATGTCGAAGTAGCATTGTTCTGCCCTCTTGGTTAATACGTTTATGTGAACGATGTTGGTTCCCGCAGCGGTGCCATGCCGGAGTGCTGATCTTTCATTGTTCGTTGTGGCCGGCTCATTTGGTCCAGCCCCGCTGGTTATTCCCACACGTAGGTGGCTGAGAGTTCGGGACTTTCCTGCCAGGGGGCCTTCATGTAGCTCCAGACCTTGCTGTTGACCAGCCGATCGATTTCCTGGTAGAAATTGATCGCGCCTTTGAAGCCGGCATAGGGACCGCCGGAATCGTAGCTGTGGAGCTGTTTCATGGGGACACCCAGTTTCTGGATGGAATATTTCTCTTTGATTCCGGCGCAAAAGATGTCTGGTTTCATCAGCTCGACCAATTTTTCGGCTTCGTACTGATTGAGGTCATCAATAATCAGCGCCCCTTTCTCCATATCCGGCATAATGCCGTCGTATTCCTTAAACTTGTACCCGGCCTCTTCCAAGGCTTCCATTTCCTCCGGGCTCTTGCGGGCCCGATAGCGGGCCTCGTCTTTTTCGACCTCAAGTTCCTCGATATTGCGGCTGTCGGCATCCACTTTGAGGAAAGGGATGACCTCGCGGCCTTCGTAATCGTCGCGATGGGCAAATTCATAGCCGGCAGAAACCGTTTTCATGCCCAGTTCGGCAAACAGATCCTGGTAATGATGGGCCCGGCTGCCGCCAAGAAAGAGCATGGCGGTTTTTCCGGTTGTGCGCGGCAATGCCTCTTCGCGAACGGCCTCCACCGCCGGCATTTCCTCGGCAATTACCGCCTCGACCCGATCGATCAGCTTCTGATCCCCGAAATACTCAGCAATCTTGCGTAACGACTTGGCCGACGATTTGGCCCCGATAAAGTTCACTTTGATCCACGGAATCCCGAACTTGGTTTCCATCATGTCAGCCACATAGTTGATGGAGCGGTGGCACATAACACAGCTCAGGTCGGCCATGTGGGCTGAGGCAAACTGGTCGTAGGTCGAGTTGCCGGAAAAGGTTGAGATGGTGGTGATGCCGCATTTTTTCAAAATCCGGTCGATCTCAAAGCCATCGCCGCCGATGTTGTACTCGCCCAGCAAGTTGATCTTGTACTCGCCCGCTTTTTCCTCATTGTTCTCGCCGACCATGTGGGTAAACACCTGGTTGTTGGCGATATGATGACCGGCAGACTGACTGACGCCCTTGTAGCCCTCGCAGCTGAAGGCAAAGACGTTACAATCGCCGAGTTTTTCCTTCATGTTGCGGGCAACGGTATGGATATCGTCGCCGATCAGGCCCACTGGACAGGTGGCAAAAATGGTGATCGCCTTGGGATGGAACAGGTCGTAGATCTCCTGCACCGCCTGGGCCAGCTTCTTCTCGCCGCCGAAAATGATGTCCGAGTCCTGCATGTCGGTGGAAAAGCAGTAGGTCATGAAGTTTTCGCCGTCCGGGCCGGCATCGGTCTGGTTGCGCCGGGTCAGCCAGGCGTAGAAACTACAGCCGATGGGGCCATGCACCAGATTGACGATGTCCCGGGTCGGTCCCATGATAACCCCCTTGCAACCGGCATAGGTGCAGCCGCGCATGGAGATGATGCCAGGAATGGTCCGCACGTTAGCGACGATTTCCGGGGTGGTGTTTTCCAGGGCCTCGTTGATGAGGATCTGCTTGGCCCGTCTGCGGGCCACCTTGGTCGGATATTTTTTCAGCAGCTCTTTTTTAATGTCCGTGGGTTCCCACTGAACGAGCTTTTTCTTTGCAGTTGCCATGTTATTCTCCTTGGGCGCTCAGACTATTGATTTCGTACCGGCTTCGCCCGTTCTCACGCGGACGGCGTCCTTGATCGGCAGGATGAAAATCTTGCCGTCGCCCGGCTTCCCCGTTTTGTTGACGCTGATGATTGATTCAACCACGGTGTTGACAAAATCGTCCTCAACCACAATGGTGACAACTCGTTTGGGATACAGTTTGCCTTTCTCTCCAAGAAGAGAAGCCGCCTCTTCATATCCGTCCTCGGCGCCGGCCAGGATCTGGGTATTGACAAACCCTACTCCCCTGCCGTTGGCCTCGTGGGCAAAAAACGCATCCACTCCAGCCTCGGTCAACGCTTTCTTGGTCTGATTCATCATATTCATGCGCACTATGGCGATAACCTCTTTCATGCTGCAACCTCCGTTGCTCCTTCCTTAACGCCGGAGCTGATGGTGTAAGCGCAATCGACATCGCTGATAAAGATCTTGCCGTCGCCAAAGGCTCCTTTGGTGCCGGAGCGGGCGGTATTCATAATGGTGTTGATCACGAAATCCTTATCTTCTTCCTGGATAACACTCATCAGCATGGTTTTGGGGATCTCGTCATAGGTCACTTCGCCGATTTTGATGCCGCGCTGCTTGCCCCGGCCGGCAACCGAATATTTAGTGACTGCGGGGAATCCGGCATCCATCAGGGCGGCAAGGACGGCGTCTGCTTTTTCGGGTCTGATTATGGCTCTGATCATGATCATCATGGTGGTGGCTCCTTGGTATTATAAACTTATAGTTTGTAGTGTTTCGTTTGCAGGCGTTGGGTTGTTGCTCTGGAGCGCGTAAAGACTCCCGTTAAACCAAGCGGGATCTCTTATGCTTCCATCAGGCCGTACTCCAGCAGCAGCTCTTCCAGCTCTTCAATGGCCAGCGGTTTGGGGATGACGAAATTCTGATTGCCATCAATAGCCCTGGCGAGATTACGATAGGCATCGGCCTGTGTGACCTCAGGGTTCCATTCGATCACGGTCTTGCGGTTGATCTCCGCCCGCTGGACATCATTGTCGCGGGGCACGAAGGCGATCATCTGGGTGCCGATCTTCTTGGCCAGCTCCTCGATCATCTCGCGCTCGTTATCCACGGCCCGCGAGTTGCAGATGAGACCGCCGAGACGAACTTTACCGGATTGGGCAAACTTGGTGATACCTTTACAGATATTGTTGGCCGCATACATGGCCATCATCTCGCCGGAAACAACGATGTAGATCTCTTCGGCCTTGCCATCACGGATCGGCATGGCGAATCCGCCGCAGACAACGTCGCCGAGAACATCGTAGAAGGCATAATCCAATCCTTCGCTCGGGGCATAGGCGCCCAATTGTTCCAGCATATTAATGGAGGTGATGATACCGCGGCCGGCGCAACCGACGCCCGGTTCCGGTCCGCCGGACTCAACGCACCAGGTGCCGCCGTATCCCAACTTGCGGAGATCGTCGAGTTCCACGTCCTCACCTTCCTCACGCAGGGTGTCGAGCACTGATTTCTGGGCCAGACCACCCAACAGCAGCCGGGTGGAATCCGCCTTGGGGTCACAGCCGACCACCATGACTTTTTTGCCCATTTCAACTAAGCCTGCGACCGTGTTCTGGGTGGTGGTGGATTTACCGATGCCGCCTTTACCGTAGATTGCTACCTTTCTCATTGTCCTGTCTCCTTTGCTTTCTATGTGTTCACAAGGTTGATGCTTTCCTTTGCCTGTCAGCCGTCCCCGGTAAACAATCATCTCCGGGTTGCCTCCTCTAAGGCAAGGGGTGTGCCAAAAAGAGCAGCTCATTTTTATGCTTTTATTATCAGCGAGTTATCCAATTAACAAGAACCAGGCTGGCAACAAGAGGGGACAAAGGCCGGCTCCAGGATTGTCGCGAACCAGACAATTTGGTGGCTGTTCGACAAAATTGTCACAGGTCGGATTTATTGAGGGGGGGGAAGGGAGGCAAGTAAAATCAAGGGAGGGGTGCGAGTGCATTGAAAAAGACTGGAGGGGCAGACAATCTTGTTCATTTATGTCATAACCAGAAGATGGTATTTGCAATTTTGAACAATTATTTTTTTAATCAGCGTATTAGCCCCATGGTCTTGCGAGGCAAAATAAGCCCTTTTATCAGTATGTTATTTGAAAAAATTGTCTTATGAGACACAGTCAAATTGGCACAGTGCAAGGTGGATCAATTATTGCTTATCTACGAGAAGGAAAGTTTCACATCCGCTCCGGGTATGTGGGATTCAAACGGGAGAAGAGGGAAATGTCCGTGGAAGAGTCGTCAAAAGCAACAATTACATCAGCGCTTGAAGTGCAGGCTCTGTATAAAATCGTCAATCTCATTGGTTCTGCTGTTCATTTAGACACGGCACTGTCCTCCATCCTTAAAATCTTGCACGACACGCTTCGCATGGAGCGGGCTACCTTGGCCCTGCTTGACGAATCCGGCCTCCACCTTTCCATCCGGGCGTCCTACGGTCTCAGTGTTGAGGAGGAACAGCGCGGCGTTTATGGCCTGAGCGAGGGTATTTACGGCCAGGTTTTTTCGACGGCTTCACCCTTTGTCGTGCCCGACGTCCACAGCGAACCGCTGTTTCTCAATCGCACCGGGGCCAGAGCAAAGATTTCCAAGAAAACCATCTCCTTTATCGGTGTTCCGGTCATCCTGACCGGCGTGACCGTCGGCGTGCTCAGTGTCGACCGGTTGTTCGGATCGGATGTTTCTTTTGAAGAAGATGTCCGGTTTCTCACCGTCCTGGCCGCGCTGATCGCCCAATTTCTCAATCTCCACCGGGCGATCCACAAAGAACGAGAATTACTGGTGCAGGAGAATCTCAGCCTGAAGGAAAAATTACATGGGCGCTACCATCGACATCAGATCATAGGCCAGTCAAAGGCGATGCAGGAGGTCTACTGGAATATTGAACGGGTTGCCCCTTCCGTGGCAACAGTCCTTCTTCTTGGTGAATCGGGGACCGGCAAGGAATTGGTCGCCAGAGCAGTGCATGACGCCAGCCCCCGAAAAGACCGGCCCTTTATCAAGGTGAACTGCGCCGCGCTTCCCGAAAACCTCTTGGAAAGCGAACTGTTCGGTCATGAGAAAGGGGCTTTTACGGGGGCGGTGGTGGCACGGGTCGGCCGTTTTGAACAGGCGGATGGCGGGACTCTCTTTCTGGACGAGATCGGTGAGTTGCCCTTGCTTTTGCAGGCCAAATTACTGCGGGTACTGCAGGAACAGCAGTTTGAACGGTTGGGGGGGTCCAGAACCCTGAGTGTCGATGTCCGGATCATTGCCGCAACCAATATAAATCTCGAGCAGGCGGTCGCCCATGGGCTTTTCCGCAATGACCTCTATTATCGCCTCAACGTGGTGCCGCTCGACCTGCCGCCACTACGGAAACGCCGCGACGATATCCCGCTCCTGCTTGATCATTTCCTCCGGGCAAGCAACAAGCGCAACGAAAAGTCCCTACGAATGTCGCGGGAATTTCTTGATTTTTTGACTGAATATGATTGGCCAGGCAATGTCCGCGAACTGCAAAACCTGGTGGAGCGGCTGGTGATCCTGGCCGCAAGCGAAGTGTTGCGGGTTGAAGAACTCCCCGACTACATGGTGAAACCGGAAATCGGCAACATTCCCCCGGCACTCAGGCCAGCGGTTTCGCAGCCGATCGCGATGCACTCCCAGGTCACAGTCCAGCCTCAGGCGAGAAAATCATTACGGGATCTGGAAAGGGAGCAGGTCGAATCAGCCCTGATCCGCAACGGCTGGGTACAGTCCAGGGCAGCCCGCGAACTCGGTTTGACCCAGCGTCAGATGGGCTACCGGATCAAAAAATTTGACCTGCAGAGCCCCTGATTTCAGCTTCTTGGATCAACCGGGGGTTTTTGATCGGTGACGGAAGAAGAGCGTTCGCAACCGCGAGGCAATCATTCACCAGCAGAACGAAGCACCCGCTTCATTTTCCCCGGCAACTCCCGCCCCAGCAGTTCCTCATAGCGCTGGGTCACCTTGACAAGCCGGTGCAAATCAATGCCGGTTTCCTCGCCCAGCCGCTCAAAAAGATGGACCGCGTCCTCAGCGGCAACATTACCGGCCGCTCCTTTGACAAAGGGGCAGCCGCCCAACCCGCCGACGCACACATCGAATAACCGCACCCCGGCCTCATATCCCGCAAACAAGTTTACCAAACCCAAGCCCCAGGCATCGTGCAGATGGAGAGAGAGCATCGCATCCGGCACCGCATCCCGAACCCTTGCCACCAAGTGCCTGACCTGAAGCGGATGGGCTAGACCGGCGGTATCCGCCAGATTGACCTCCGCCGCCCCGGCTGCCGCCAGCCGTTGCACTGTGGCGAGGACCGCCTCCTCCGCCACCTGCCCCTCGTCGACGCAACCAAAGGCGCATTGCACCCCGCCCCTAACCCTGATTCCCAGGTCAACCGCCTTTCGCACCAGTACGGCCATTTTGCCGAGGGCCGCCCCGGCTGAACAGCCTGCATTCCTGCGACTGTGCGTGTCCGACACCGAGACCGACAAGCTGAGATGCCGCATGCCGCAGCGAACGGCACGATCCAACCCCTGCTCATTGAGCACCAGAGCCGAACACAAAAGATGCGGCCATTCCCCGTGGACCCGTTCCGCCAACTCCTCGGTCTGCCGCATCTGCGGCACTCTGCAGGGATCGACAAAACTGCCGATCTGCAGTCGTCTGACACCGGCCTCTGCCAGCAAGCGAACAATCTCCACTTTTTCGTGCAGACTGAAGAGCCGGTCTTCATCCTGTAACCCGTCCCGGAGAGATTGCTCCTCGAGAGTTATCCCGCCGAATGGACCAGAACCCTGTTGCATGATTTCCTCATTATTCTCACGCCGTTTCGACATGGATTGAAATGGGGGGGGAAGGTCATCGGAAAAGCACTATCCCCTGGTTCTAACGACGATTCGATCCACCCAAGATGCCGCCCAGCAGACCACGCAAGATCTGTCGACCGACCTGGCTACCGACCGTACGCACGGCTTGTTTGGCCATCGTTTCCACCATGCCCTGGCGGCGCTTGGTGCCCCAGAGTAAATCGCTCATCATACTCCCTTGTTCGGAGGGCTTCTCCGGTTCAGCCTGATTGGATCCGGGTGCGACAGTTTCCTTCTCTGCAGTCCGCCGGTTGAGGATCTCGTAGGCCGATTCGCGGTTCACCGGGGTGTCGTACTTGCCGCCCAACGGACTCCGCGCCCTCACGACGGCACGCTCTTCCGGCGTGATCGTCCCTATCCGGCAGCGCGGCGGACAGATGAGCGTACGCTCCACCGGCATCGGCACGCCCTTATCCTGGAGCGTGGAAACCAGCGCCTCGCCAACGCCGAGTTGGGATATGATCTCGGCGACATCAAGCTTGGGATTGGCCACGAAGGTTTCCGCTGCGGTTTTCACTGCCTTCTGGTCACGCGGGGTGTAGGCCCGCAGGGCATGCTGGATGCGGTTCCCGAGCTGTCCCAGAATTTCGCCCGGCACGTCGTCGGGGAATTGGGAACAGAAATACACCCCAACACCCTTGGAGCGGATGAGCCGGACGACCTGTTCCACCCGCTGGCGCAGCGTCGGGGGGGCGTCATCAAAGAGCAGGTGGGCCTCATCAAAGATGAACACCAGTTTAGGCTGGTCAAGGTCGCCCACCTCGGGCAGGTTCTCGAACAGCTCTGACAGCAGCCAGAGCAAAAAACTGGCGTACAATCGCGGCTTGAGGATGAGTTGGTCGGCAACCAGGATGTTGATGATACCGCGGCCGCTGAGGTCGGTTCGCAGCAAGTCGTTCATATCCAGTGCGGGCTCACCGAAGAGGGCTCCTCCACCTTCCCGCTCCAGCACCAGCAGGGCGCGTTGAATGGCGGCCACGGACTGAGTGCTGACCAAGCCATATCGGGTCGAAATCTCCTTGCGATTGTCCGCGACAAAACCGAGCAGAGCTCGCAGATCGTCAAGGTCAAGCAACAACAGACCCTGGTCGTCCGCCAGCTTGAAGACAATTTCAAGCGTACCAGCCTGGGTATCATTGATTTCGAGGATCCGGCCAAGCAGGCTCGGACCAATTTCGCTGATCGTGGTGCGAACCGGATGCCCGGCCCTGCCGAACATATCCCAGAAGACCACCGGGTTCGCCTCATGGGTGTAGCCCTCCATGCCAATTTGGGCAACTCGCTGCTGGATCTTCTCATTGGCGGTACCTGCCAGTGCCAAACCGGAAACATCGCCTTTGACGTCAGCCATGAACACCGGCACGCCCAAACGGGAAAAACCCTCTGCTAACACCTGCAGGGAAATGGTCTTGCCCGTACCGGTGGCTCCCGCGATCAAGCCATGGCGGTTCCCGTATTTGGCGATTAAATGAACGGGCCGTTCGCCCTTGCCAACTAGTATCTGGTTCATGCACTACCTCCTCTTTGACAATGAGAATAATGTCGACTTCTCCTCAATGTACCGGCCTCATGCTTCTACTACGAATTCTGCAAGTTGCCAGTTGTTCGCCACAAGGCAATTTTCCCTGGCGGCAACAGCTACTCCAAGTCGGTCTTTTTTTCCAGGTCACTCCTCCACGTTTCTCTCAGAGCCGCAAAACCTTCTCCTCAAACTTCAGGGTGGCAAAATAATCCTCGGGCTGTTCCTCTCGACGAATCAGCGCAACGCTGCCATCCTGACGCAGGAGCAGCTCCTGGGGCCGCATCTTACCATTATAATTAAAACCCATGGCATGTCCGTGAGCGCCAGTATCCTGAATAATGAGGATATCGCCATCGGCAATCTTCGGCAGTGTCCGCTGGACAGCAAATTTATCGTTGTTTTCGCACAAGGACCCAACCACATCGACGGTTTCGGTCGGCCCACTCCCCTCCTTGCCCAAAACCTCGATATGGTGATAGGCTCCGTAGAGAGCAGGCCGCATCAGGGCGGACATGCAGGCATCGACCCCGATATAGGTGCGGTAAATGTCCTTGCGGTTGATCGCCCGCACCACCAATACCCCGTGCGGTCCGGTCATGAAACGGCCGCTCTCCATCATCAGGGCCGGGCAATAGCCGTGACGGTCCTTGAAATCGACGAACAAGGCGGTAATCTCCTCGCCCATGGCCTCGATGTTCAGAGGTTCGATATCCGGTAGATAGGGGATACCGAGTCCACCGCCGATGTTGATGAACTCAAAGCTGATGCCCAGTTCAGCACTGATGTTTTCAACCAATTCGATCAGCATGGCCGCGGTCTGGACCATGTAGGTGTAGTGGAGCTCATTGGAGGCCAGCATGGTATGCAGGCCAAACCGTTTCGCGCCTCTGGCCTTGGCCTGCCGGTAGGCATCGATGATCTGATTGTGACTGACCCCGTACTTGGCCTCCTCCGGCTTGCCGATGATGTCATTGCCGCGGCGGCGACTGCCGGGGTTGTAGCGGAAACAGATCAGCTCCGGCATGGTCGGCACCTTGTCGATCAGGGTGATGTCGTCCAAATTGAGGATGCAGCCTCCCTCGGCTGCGGCGACCTGAAAATCCTCGGGGCTGGTGTTGTTGGAGGTGAACATGATATCATTGCCCGCCGCGCCCAGGCTCCGGGCCAACATCAGTTCGGTGGTCGAGCTGCAGTCGAACCCAAAGCCCATGTCCCGCATAAGAGCCAGCACGCTCGGGTTGGGCAGGGCCTTGACCGCGTAGTATTCGAGAAAAACGGGAATATCGGCAAAGGCAGCCTTGAGCTGCCGACCGGTCTCGCGAATACCTGCCTCGTCGTAAATGTGAAAGGGGGTGCCGAAGTGGGCGGCAATGGCTGGCAGGTGCGGGTAGAGTCGATCTTTAAAGCCTTGAGTCATCGGCATAACAGTTTCCTCATGCAGTTCAACCGCGGATTGGGATGCGCGCGGTCTCTTTATAGGTTTGCAAAACGGTCGTTGTCCGGGTGGAGACGACCTCATTGATCACAGCGATTTTTTCACGGATAATCGAGGCCAGTTCAGCGGTGTCGGCCACCCGAATCTTGACCAAATAGCCATCCGCTCCCGCCACATAATGGACTTCCTGCACCTCGGGAATGGCGGCCAGTTCCTGGCCGGTTTGCGGCCGATCCCCCACCGAACGGGTTTGGATCTCAATAAAGGCAATCTGGCGGCGGTCAAAGCATTCGGGATTGAGCCGAACCTCATAGCCATCGATAATTCCCTGGCGCTCCATCTTGCGGATCCGCTCCAATACCGCCGAAGGCGCCATTTCCACCTGGCGCGCCACCTCGATATTGGGAATTCGAGCCTTCTCCTGCAGTATTTTCAGGATGTTCAAACTGATTTCATCAAGCATCGGTCACGCTCTCGTGAAAAACAAGGAACAAAAAACAGTTGACTAAAAACCTACCGCAAAGAAAAACGCCATTCAAGAACAAAATTCAGTAAAATATTCCCAGAGCATGATATAATTCAACATATAATTATTCCGACAACACTCTGTTCGCCACAAGTACCAATCTGAAGAATACAAAAAGATGCCGACCAGAGAATAACCCTCCGGTCTTCGCTTCTTCTTCGACAGAGAGGAAGATTCTTGGTATCAAAAACGGAGACGATCATCCCCTGCTCCAATTAAAGGATTTTGACCACTGATGTCTCTCCTGTACACTCTCTTTTCCTCTGTCCTAGCGTTTATCCTGCTGCCGCTCCTCCTTTTTTTTGCCAGCCGAAAAAAATACCGTCATCGGATGTTCAAGCGCTTGGGCTGGGGTCTTGCCGGTCACCTGGCCAGCCTTCCCTCTTCCACAGGGCCAACCTTTTGGATTCACGCCCTTTCCGTGGGCGAGGTAACCTCTGCCCTCCCCTTAGTCCGCGGCCTCCGCGAAGCCTATCCGGAGGCGCGGATTATCTTTTCAACAACCACCAGCTCCGGTAGCGAGGTGGCCCAAAAAATACTCGCGCCCTATGCCGATGCCCTCATCCCCGGTCCGATTGACCTAGGACCGGTTGCGGCTCTGTTTCTTCGAGCTATCCAGCCAGATCTGTTTATTCTGGTGGAAACCGATTTCTGGCCCAATTGGCTGCACTGCTTCACCCGCAGGGGAGTCCCAACGCTTCTGGTCAACGGCCGGTTCTCGGAGCAATCCTTTGCCCGCTACAAGCGTTTTGCCCTCTTCTTCAGACCGATGTTCCGGACCTTTACCCTCCTATCGATGCAAACCGCCGCCGATGCTGCTAAGATGATCGCCCTCGGCATCGAGCCTGAGAAGGTTGCGACTCTCGGCAATCTCAAATTCGACACCAGTCAGGTTTCCGGTTTTCGGGGAGACGATAAAACCGTTGCCATAAAAAAAGAACGATACGGTTTTGCTGCCGCCAAGCCGCTCTGGGTCTGCGGCTCGACTCATCGCGGCGAGGAAGAGCTGATCTTCCCTGTTTTTAAGCAGCTCCAGACAAGCGTTCAAGATCTGCAACTCTTGATCGCGCCCCGAAATGTTGAGCGGGCCGAGGAGATAGCCGCTCTCGGCAGGCAGCACAACCTCGAATGCCGGCGTTGGGGGAGCGACAAGGGCAAACCGGGACCACTGCTTATCCTTGACACCATCGGCGACTTGGCGGCCTGCTACGCCATGGCGGATGCGGTCTTTGTTGGTGGCAGCCTGGTGGCCGAAGGCGGACATAATCCTATAGAGCCGGCCATCGCCGGGGCACCGGTTCTTTTTGGACCGCACATGGAAGATTTTGCGGAAATTGCCGAGGAACTGATCCATGGCGGGGGAGCACGCCGGATTGAATCGGCTGACGCCCTTCTCGATGCTCTCCGCCAACTGTTGCTCGACACGCCGCTGCGTCAATCGATGGCGAATGCTGCCCGGGCAAGCATCCAGGCCCACCAGGGCGTTGTCCGCAGCCACCTGGAAGCTATCGACACCCTCCTTTTCGGGAAGCCCTCGGCCGGATAACACATGGATTGGCTGGTTCGCCGCTGCACCGAAAACCTCTTAATCAGCGTCACCATCTGCTTTATCGCCGGAGCAAGTGCCACCTCCTGCTTCGCCCACCCCCTCTCCGAACAACCGCTGATCCTTTTCATTAGACCGCTGCTGCTGGTCTCGGCTATACTTGCCTTGTGCCTCGGGCGCCAGATACGCCCCCTTTCCACCCTACCCTTTTTCTTCCTGATCGGCTTTTTTCACACCCACCTGGCGCTGCAGCCGGTCTCGGATCCCAATCATGTTGCCGGCATCATTTCCGGACCGGCCAAGGTCACCTTGATCGGCCGCATCCTCACCATGGCGGAAAACAACGGCGAGCGAACCCGGTTTGAACTCGACTGCGAGTCCCTGCTGCTCCATGACAACACCCAACAATCCACATTTCAGCCGGCTCGAGGTAAGGTGCTGCTCTCTGTCCAGGGGGCCATCGATCCACAATTCCTGCCGGGAAAAAAGATCATGGTCATGGCCACGGTTGACCGCATCCGCAACTATCAAACCCCGGGAGCTTTCAACTACCTCTTGCAGATGGCCACCAAATCGATTTCCTGCTCGGGATGGGTCCAATCTGCCAAGGAAATCCTCCCCGTGGGGGAACCCTCTCGATCAACCTGGCGCGATCTGCCTTTTCTCCCTGAACAGGTTCGACAACAGACGGCAGATTTTCTCGACGCCCATTTCGACCGCGAAGTTGCAGGGCTATACCAAGCCCTGCTCATTGGCTCCACGGTCAATATCTCGCCGCAAATCATCGAGGCTTTCAAAGAGAACGGCTGCTTTCATGTGCTGTCGATTTCTGGACTCCACCTCAGCCTGCTCGGCCTGTTCAGTGTTGCCCTGTTCACGTTTTTGCTCAAACGAAGCACTTGGCTGCTACTTCACACCCATGTGCCCACCTTGGCGCTAGTGTTGACCGCCCCGATTCTTCTGTTCTACATCTTTATCGCTGGTTTCAATATCCCGGCAATCAGAGCCTTGGCCACAGCGCTCCTGGTACTGTTCGCCGTTGTTCTGCGCCGGCAACGATCCCTGATTCACCTGATCGCCGCAGCCGCCCTCATTGTTCTAGCTCTCACTCCGTTGGCTCTTTTCACCGCCTCGTTTCAGCTTTCCTTTGCCGCAGTCTTGGCAATCAATCTGGTGTATCCCAGGCTGCCCTTGTTTATCACCCAGCAGGAGAGATCAGTTCAAGAAGAGCACCTATTGGTCAAACCGCTTCGATTCTTACAATCCATGCTGTACGTTTCTTTGGCTGCGACCGCCGGAACCTTGCCGATCTTGCTCTATCACTTCAACCGCTTTTCCCTGATTGGTCCGGTTATGAACCTAGCCATCGAGCCCCTGCTCTGCCTCTGGGCCTTGCCCTGCGGCCTGCTGGCCATCCCGCTGATTCCGATCCTGCCGGATCTGGCCCATTTCTTTTTTCAAATCGGCCAGCCGGGCATCCTTCTCACGGTTTGGCTGGCCGAGGCCGTAGCCGGTTTACCTTACGCCTCGATATGGACCATCACCCCGACCGTTCCGGAAATCGCCCTGTTTTTCCTCATTCTTTTCCTCCTGCTTCGGCCGCAAAAAACAATTCGACAACTCGCCTTGGTTCTAGGCCTCATACTCCTCCTGGCCGGCTCTTTTACCCTGTCCCTATGGCGCCCAGATAACAGCCGCTTATTAAGCATCAATTTTCTCGATGTCGGCCAGGGTACCTCCACCCTGGTGCAACTGCCCGACGGCACCAACATCCTGATTGACGGCGGCGGCTACCAGACAGAGCAATTCGATCCCGGCCAAAGCCTTATCGCCCCCTTTCTCTGGCGCAACCGCATCTGGCGGCTCGACGACCTGATCATTACCCACCCCCACCAGGATCATTACAATGGCCTTTCCTTTGTCGCTGCCCATTTCCGGCCGCAGCGCTTGATCGTTAACGGAGAAAAAGGAGAGGAGCCGTCCTATGGATTATTATTGGATGCAATTCGCATGGAGGGAGCAACTATACAGACAGCAACAGCGGGAGACGTCCTCCATCAAAACCACGACTTGACCTTACAATGCGTGGGTATGAATGGTCTTCTAGGGGCCAGCACAGCCTGGTCAACCAATGACCGCAGCCTGGTCCTTCGGCTGCACTATGGTGCGCGCAGTTTCTTATTCCCTGCGGACATCGGCATCGCAAGTGAACACAGGCTCCTGCAGCACGGCGACAATTTCAAATCCGAGGTGTTGCTAGCCCCGCATCATGGCAGCCGCTCTTCAGTGGGTGAGGAGTTCCTGGCAGCGGTCAACCCGGCCCTTGTTGTTGTCTCTGCCGGCCAACGGAGCCAGGGAACCTTGCCATCTCCGGAACATCTCAGCCAGTGGCGACAAAAGAAAATACTTACGCTGATCACCGCCGAAGCAGGAACAATAACCTGCCGCACCGACGGAAGGCTCCTGCGCACCAACACTTTTGGGGGTGAAAGCTATCTGTTTGACGAGTCGAGCAGGGAATTCGTTCGCGAAAAGTGAGACTTGAAAGGGTAAGACTTATACGGTATGTTGCCCAATTAAAGCAGAACGCACTTCAACTGAGAGAGGAAAAGAATCGATGATGGTTTTTGGCAAAAAATGTCCCGCCTGCGGTGGAGTACGATTGATTGCCAGGCCGCCGGTGTCCCGGATTGCCACCTTGCCGACAGCCCGGAGTTATGCGTGCGCCGATTGCCAGCAACAGTTGATCTTTTTGTTCCCATTTTCCATCGGCGTGGAAAACAGGCATTTTGCCCGAAAACAGCTGCCTTCCTTTTTCCTGGTCCGCATCCCCGGTGGCACGAACCAGTATGCGCGAATCAAGAATATCAGCGAGGGCGGCCTCTGTTTTGATCAGCATTACAACGCAGCCCCCATCAGTCACCGTTTTTTCAAACTGGATCTCTACAACTGCAACGACGGCGCTTCTCTGGAACAACTTCCGGCCGAAATCGTTGCCACCTCTGAGCAACTTTTGGAGGTAAACGGAATCAAAAGCACGATCCTTAACAATAGTGCCCGATTTATCGACCTCAATCAGGCGCAAATTAAAGTGCTGCGCACCTGCCTTACCCAATACGGCATATGACTCGTCCTCACGGTTACCACCCTGTTAAATCTCGGTAAAATCCGAGGGCTGGTGCCGCAAGAATTTAAGAAAACGTCCTTTCTCGTAACAATTGGTGTAAGCGTCCTCGGCACTGATCTTCTTCTTTTCCAGCAGTTCAAAAATTGCATCATCCAAGGTCTGCATGCCGAACTTCTTTCCAGTCTGCATGATCGAGGGAATCTGATAGGTCTTGCCTTCGCGGATCAGGTTACGGACAGCCGCGGTGCAAATCAAAATCTCCAGGGCTGCCACTCGGCCCTTAATATCGACCCGTTTGAACAACGTCTGCGAAACCACGGCACGCAGGGCGTCGGACAGAGTGGAGCGCACCTGCCCCTGTTGGTTGGCTGGGAAGATCTCAACTACCCGGTCGACTGTCTTCATGGCATTCATAGTATGTAGGGTACCGAAAACAAGATGACCGGTCATGGAGGCCTCCATGGCCAGCGAAATGGTTTCCAAATCGCGCATCTCACCCACCAAGATGATGTCAGGGTCCTCGCGGAGAGCACCGCGCAGGGCGGCGGAAAAACTTCGGGTATGCGTTCCCACCTCGCGATGGTTAATGATGCAGTTCTGGCTTTTATGGACAAACTCAATGGGATCTTCGATAGTAAGGATATGATCTTTTCGGATTTTGTTGCATTCGTCGATGATTGCGGCCAGAGTGGTCGACTTGCCCGAGCCGGTTGGGCCGGTGACCAAGACCAGTCCCTTGGGTAAGGAAGCCAAGCGTGAAACCACCTTGGGCAGTCCGAGCTGTTCACAGGTGAGAATATCGCTGGGGATCTCCCGGAACACCGCGCCCACGCCGTATTTCTGTTGAAAAAAGTTGCAGCGGTAGCGAGCCAATCCTGGAATTTCGTACCCAAAATCCATATCGCCGGTTTCTTCAAAGATCTTGATTTTGTCTTCCGGGCAGATCTCATAGAGCATGCTCTTCAGCCCTTCGTTATCCAGAACCTTGAATTTCACCCGCTCCATATCCCCACGGATGCGAAGAACCGGTTGTTGCCCGGCCATCACATGCAGGTCGGAAGCGCCTTCGTCGTTCATCAACTTAAAAAAAGCATCTATCTGGGCCATGGTTGCTGCTCCTCATGTGTTCTTCACTGAATCGGCAAAACAGTTTTGCTTGTAGCGTATCAAAAATTTCCCGAGATGTTTAACGATATCATCGGCCTTGAAAAAACTTTACCCAAGTGACGGCGCAACCGAATATGGAGAGTTTCGTTCTCCAAGGATTGTCCCCTGTAAAACAGCTCTCGCGGTCAGGATGTCCGGTCTGATTCAAGAAATGACCAATGCCGCGAGCGACTTCCGAGCAAACACGGCTTGGGGTTCAGTGCAGCCCTTCACCGCCACTGCCTGCAAGAAGCACCGCTCCGCCCGTTTTTTCCACTTCCGGAGTAAACAGATCCGCCCCAGCAGCAGAAGCCCCTCGACATGACTGCGCCGCAGTTGCAGACATTGCCTGACAGCTCCCAATGCTCCGTTGTGATCCCCAATATGCAGCAACGCCCGGCTCAACCGACACCAGTGATCCGGATTAAAGTTATCAAGCGCCAGCGCCTTTCGGCAAAGGGTCAAGCCAACATCATCTCCCTCCCCCTGCTCGACATAGAGCAAACCAAGAGTGCTCAAGGATATACTGTCTTGAGGAAAGAGTTGCAGGGCTCGCTGGCAGGCCTTGATCGCTTCTTCCGGTTGCCCGTTCTCCAGATACGACTGACCAAGAAGCCGGTGCAGGATAAATTCCTTCTCACTGCCCGGAGAGGTACGCCAATGCTCGAAGACGGCAAGGGCTTTAGCATGATCCCCAAATTCGGCATAGAGCTTGCCCATTGACAGGAGCAATTCCTGGGGAGCGGCAGTTGCCTGATCCAAAACCAGGTACGCCTGTTCAAAACATTCCAATGCCAGTTCCCTGATGCCCAGTGTGAGTTGGACATGACCAAGATTGACCAAGGCCATGTAATTCAAGGGTTCCTTTGCCAGCGCCTCCTGAAAGCACGTCGCGGCTAGTCGCTCCTGACCACATTCCACCAAGGTGACTCCAAGGCTATTAAGGAGGTTCAAATCACCAGGCTGCAGACGCAATCCGCGCCGATATTCACGAATGGCGGCCCGATAGTCACCCTCTTCGAAAAAAAAGTCACCGCTGACATTGAGACTCAAATGATCAAAGATAACTGTGGTTCCCTGACCTAAATAGGAGCTGTGCAGAAGTGCCTTCAAACAGTTTCCCGGTATATCGCTCTTGTTGAAATCCAAGCAAGGCCAGGAGGCGACCCCCAGGGCAACAATTTGATCGTCACCACAACACTCCCGATACTTTTTATGTATAGATGCGAGATGTTGTCCAACGTCCCCTGGCTCTATTTCCGGCAAAAGAATCAGAGCCAGATTGGCCTCCTCGCCGATATACAAGCCAACATCAACGGATGCCCCGGCCAACACCTCGGTTCCTACGGCCGGATGTCCCACCGTAAGCTGACGGGAAATAATCACTAGGGTAAATTGGGAAAGTCCTCGCCAGTATTCTTTCAACTTTCCAAGTAGCTTGGGTTGAGCGAGCTGAAAAGGATGCGGGAGCCGCTCATCAATGGCATCTATATCGCAAAGCCCAAAAGGACCGCGTTTTTCAGCTATGGTCAAAGAGCGCCAAAATTTTTCGAACACATTTGGCAACGCCTGACTTTCGCATTCGGTCACTTGGGCAAATCCAATCTGCACCCTGCTCAAACCTTCTCGCTTCAGCTGATGCTGCAGATAGTGCGCTGTTTTCAAAGCCTCTTCCCGGCTCTCCACCGGCAGCAGTAACCCGAACACGCCATAGCCAAACGAAAAACAATGTGTTTGGGTCAGCACCTGAAGCAGATCGGCGATCTCCCTTAATTTTTGCAGATTGCCCGCTGCAGTTCGTCTGTGAAAAACCGTATTCAACAGGAGGAAAAAACCCGGATGCCCAAAAGGCGGCTCCTGTAAATAAACCATCGCGGCACGGCGATTATAGAGTTCCGCTTCCGGATCAATATACCCCCAATGCACCAATTGAAGTTCCTGAAGAAGGGTGGTACGCATTTCCCGTAGCCAACTGGCCGACATCTTTCTCAATAATGCGGGATCGACATCGGAAATCACCACGGCAACGCATTCTTTGGAGGGCAACTCCAGAGGGAGAATGAGCCGGTCGTCGACAATTCTGGGGTCACTGAAAATGGGCAACTGTGAAAGGTTAGCGCTCATTGCAATTGTCGAACGAGCTTGCAGAGGATGCAAAGAACCATCGGGGGCAAAAGTGGCAAAACTGACTGTAGCGGGTAGAGGGAGCAGTCGTTTCACCTCTTCAGCCAGAGGTGCATGCAGAATATAAAAATCACCAAGAGATAACATGGAGCCTATTGCCGGTATTGAATTTGTTTATCATCTGCCTCAATCTTCGTCTTTGTTCAGCGCGAACTGGAGGCTTTCTGCGAGGAGGTCGATTTCATCATCGGCAACAGTCCGCATGTCGAGAAGAAAACAACCCTCTTCCATTCTGCCGATAACCGGTAGAGGGGCCTGCCGCAGCCTTTTCTCCAGATGACTGATTTTCAATGTTTTGGGTTGCACGGCCACGGCCCAACTGTCTAAATTTTGCTCTGGCATGGCCCCACCCCCTACACGCGAAAAGGTGCGAACCAGGGAGAAGACGCCCTTTTCAGCAAGCAGGCTCGTACATTTGTCATACAGAATACGTGCTCGCTTCTGGATTATTTCCGACGAAGCGGCGATCATAGCGAGAGTTGGAATCTCCTGCAAGGCTCGAGACTCATCGAGATACAGCCGCAACACGGATTCCAGTGCGGCCAAGGTCAACTTATCGATGCGCAACGCTCTATTCAACGGATTACTTTTGATCTGATCGATAAATCTTTTTTTGCCGACAATGATGCCAGCTTGGGGTCCACCCAGTAATTTGTCGCCGCTGAAAGTAACAATATCCATACCGCTGGCAACAACTTCCTGGACAGTTGGTTCCTTGGCCAACCCAAAACTGCTCAAGTCAATCAAACACCCGGAACCAAGATCTTCCATCACCGGAATATCGTGAGACTTCCCTAAACGTACCAAGTCAGCATTGGCCACCTCCCCAGTAAACCCGATAATCCGGTAATTACTACAATGAACCCGCAGCAGCAGCCCTGTTTCATTGGTAATGGCGGCTTGATAATCTTGATAATGGGTACGGTTGGTAGTACCGACCTCAATCAGTTTAGCGCCGCTTCGAATCATAATATCGGGGATACGAAAGGAACCTCCGATTTCAACAAGTTGGCCACGGGAAACAACCACTTCTTTTCCCTTGGCCAAAGTTTCCAGAGCAATCAGAACGGCTGCCGCATTATTGTTCACAACCAGCGCCGCCTCGGATCCGGTCAGTTCGCACAACAAGCTGTCAACATGTTGATAGCGAGAACCTCGTTTTCCTGTTTCTAGATTTAATTCTAGATTCGAATAGCTCCTACTGGCAGAGATCAGCGTCTCTATAGAAAATACGGGAAGAAGCGATCGTCCCAAATTGGTATGAACGATAACACCGGTTCCATTAATGACGCGAGAATAATGCGGGCGATGATAATTTTGCACGAAAACAGCAAGATCACGGAACAAGGTTTCCCTTTCAGACACAGGAAAACCCTCGTACTTGTCGGACAATATCGACAATCGTAATCTCTCAAGATAAAGTCGGACACAGAATTTTATTCGCCGCAGCGGGACATCATCGAGAACACCCGACGCAATAAGGTAATTAATGCAGTCGTGAACGTTAGGAATATCTCTGAGCGAGGGAGTAAATTGGCGATCCATTCAGGGAATAATTTATTTTTAGAGTTTTATAGTCAGCGAAATGGACGAGGAGTTTCGCATAGCGAGAAGCTCCGCTTAATACATTGGCATGTTACGATAAAGAGACACTAGAAAGCAAACAGAAAAAAATCATTAAAAACCAGTTATTTAAAAATGGCGGTCGCATTAAAGGATCAAACAACAAAAAAGGCATTGACATTCACCACCCCTTTTTGTATTTTCGCCCTCCGTTGCTTCAAGGAAAGCATTTGCAGCAAGCGCCCCGAAAGAAACACAAAGAAAGTGATTGACATCGGAGTGGAAAACAAGTTATAGTGCTGACTCGCAGCAAACACTGCGTGGCACCATCCTGACCGATTGGTTGGGATTTTGATCTTTGAAAACTGAACAGTAAATGAGCGGGCCAAGTAGTACATTGGTTTGATTTGGACAAAGTCCAGTCTGTTAGACTGGCTAGGATATTAAACTGGAGAGTTTGATCCTGGCTCAGAACGAACGCTGGCGGCGTGCTTAACACATGCAAGTCGAACGCGAAAGGGACTTCGGTCCTGAGTAAAGTGGCGCACGGGTGAGTAACGCGTAGATAACCTGTCTTCGTGTCTGGAATAATACACCGAAAGGGGTACTAATACCGGATAATCTTGCTTTTCATAAGTTTTGCAAGCAAAGGTGGCCTCTGGCTTAAGCTACTGCATGAAGAGGGGTCTGCGTACCATTAGCTAGTAGGTGGGGTAAAGGCCTACCTAGGCAACGATGGTTAGCGGGTCTGAGAGGATGATCCGCCACACTGGCACTGGAACACGGGCCAGACTCCTACGGGAGGCAGCAGTGAGGAATATTGCGCAATGGGGGCAACCCTGACGCAGCGACGCCGCGTGAGTGAGGAAGGCCTTCGGGTCGTAAAGCTCTGTCAAAGGGAAAGAAATGTATAATGGCTAATACCTGTTATATTTGACGGTACCCTTAAAGGAAGCACCGGCTAACTCCGTGCCAGCAGCCGCGGTAATACGGAGGGTGCAAGCGTTGTTCGGAATTACTGGGCGTAAAGGGCGCGTAGGCGGTTTGATAAGTCAGATGTGAAAGCCCACGGCTTAACTGTGGAAGTGCATTTGAAACTGTCAGACTTGAGTACCAGAGGGGAAAGTGGAATTCCCGGTGTAGAGGTGAAATTCGTAGATATCGGGAGGAATACCGGTGGCGAAGGCGACTTTCTGGCTGGATACTGACGCTGAGGCGCGAAAGCGTGGGGAGCAAACAGGATTAGATACCCTGGTAGTCCACGCTGTAAACGATGTCAACTAGATGTAGGGGGTGTTGATCCCTTCTGTGTCGCAGCTAACGCATTAAGTTGACCGCCTGGGGAGTACGGTCGCAAGATTAAAACTCAAAGGAATTGACGGGGGCCCGCACAAGCGGTGGAGTATGTGGTTTAATTCGATGCAACGCGAAGAACCTTACCTGGTCTTGACATCCCAGAAATCCCTTGGAAACTTGGGAGTGCTTCCATTAGGAAGAATCTGGAGACAGGTGCTGCATGGCTGTCGTCAGCTCGTGTCGTGAGATGTTGGGTTAAGTCCCGCAACGAGCGCAACCCTTGCCTTTAGTTGCCAGCAGTTCGGCTGGGCACTCTAAAGGGACTGCCGGTGTTAAACCGGAGGAAGGTGGGGATGACGTCAAGTCCTCATGGCCTTTATGACCAGGGCTACACACGTACTACAATGGCCGATACAAAGGGCAGCGACATCGCGAGGTGAAGCCAATCCCATAAAATCGGTCTCAGTCCGGATTGGAGTCTGCAACTCGACTCCATGAAGTTGGAATCGCTAGT
>NZ_CAXXTL010000003.1:605000-627675 GCF_963662935.2 uncultured Desulfobulbus sp.
TCTGGGTCGGGATGCAAAAGGGCTGTCAGCGTCAGCCTCCACTATCAGTCGCTGCAATCAAATATGGGAAGGAAGAGCACGACGCGTGGAACCGGCAGAGGATGGAAAACAGGTACGTGTATATCTGGGCAGATAGCGTGTACTTCAATATCCGCAGTGATGACGCCAGGCAATGCATTCTCGTCATTATTGGAGTCACTGAACACGGACGGAAGGAATTTGTCGCCATTGAAGACGGCCATCGGGAATCCGGACAGAGCTGGTCGGATTTGCTGTTGCGCATCCAAGCACAAGGACTCAGGCATGCTCCCAAACTGGCGGTCGGCGACGGTGGCTCTGGGGTTTTGAAAAGCGGTGAGCAAGGTGTTTCCCGAAACAGTCCAGCAACGCTGTTGGGTTCATAAAACGGCTAATGTGCTCAACAAGGTTCCGAAACTGGTACAGCCCAAGGTGAAGCAGGCGTTGCATGAGATCTGGATGGCTCCAACGAAACAGGATGCCTTCAATGCCTTTGACGTTGCTCTTTCGACCTACTCGGCTAAATACCCAAAAGCCATGGAATGCCTGGAAAAGGATAAAGAGCAGATGTTGGCTTTTTATAATTTTCCTGCCATACATTGGCAACATATACGGACATCCAATCCTATTGAATCGACCTTTGCCACCGTGCGCCTGAGGACGGCAAAAACGAGGGGATGTATTGTCAGGCATACGATATTGGCCATGGTGTATAAGCTCGGCCAGAGTGCTCAGAAAAGGCGGAGCAAGTTGCGATGGAGCCAGTCACTTCTGACTAATCAAGAGGATCAAATTGATTTTGAGGGGCATAACATAACACATCGGGAGGGCTGTTATTTGAAATAGTTTCGACTTGACCTGACACCTCACTTGAAAAAATGAGGGTTACCAGTTTTGATAATGGTGCGAACCAACCATCAAAACAAATGGAGGCAACCCTCATGCTGCATGGTAACGAACGAATCGTAAAACACAAGATTGGATTGCTCAATCTGGCGGAAGAACTCTCTAATGTCTCGAGGGCCTGCAAGATCATGGGTCTTTCCCGAGATACCTTCTACCGTTACAAGGCGGCTGTTGGTAACGGTGGCATCGAAGCGCTGATCGATAAAAGCCGTCGCAAGCCCAACATCAAAAACCGTGTCGAGGAGATGACGGAAGCGGCTGTGATTGCCTATGCAGTCGAACAACCTGCTTATGGCCAGGTGCGGGCCAGCAATGAACTGCGCAAGCAGGGTATATTCATCTCTCCAAGCGGGGTGCGTTGTGTCTGGCTGCGTCATCAACTGGGGCGGTTCAAGGATCGCTTGCGAGCACTGGAGAGCAAGGTGGCGAAGGAGGGTTTGATCCTCACCGAGGCACAGGTGCAGGCGCTTGAGAAGAAAAAGGATGATGACCTTGCCTCTGGCGAAATTGAAACTGCACATCCCGGCTATCTGGGCTCCCAGGACACCTTTTATGTCGGCACGCTCAAAGGTGTGGGTCGAATTTACCAGCAGACCTTTGTCGATACCTATTCCAAGGTGGCGTTCGCCAAGCTCTATACCACCAAAACACCGATTACCGCCGCTGATCTGCTCAACGACAGGGTGCTGCCATTCTTTGAAGAACATCAGCTACCAATGTTGCGGATCATGACGGATCGGGGAACGGAATACTGCGGCAAGGTGGAGACGCACGATTATCAGCTCTATCTGGCCGTGAACGATATCGAGCACACAAAGACCAAGGCCCGGTCACCGCAAACCAACGGAATCTGCGAGCGGTTCCATAAAACCATCCTCAATGAATTCTACCAGGTGACTTTTCGCAAAAAACTCTATGCTACAATAGAGGAACTTCAAAAAGATCTCGATGAATGGCTGGGCCGCTACAACACCCAAAGAACCCATCAGGGGAAAATGTGCTGTGGGCGGACTCCACTGGAAACACTTGAGGATGGAATAAAATTTTGGCAGGATAAAAAATTGAATCAAATTTGACCTGACAGACACCAATAAAAAACTGGCAACTGTCAGATTAAGTCCTAACTACTACATGTTATTTCTTCGACTCTTCCAAGATCCTAGTCACTTCGCGCACTAGATTTCCGGCATTAAATGGTTTAGACACAAAACCAGATAACCCCATTTGTTTATAATTTTCAGCTGTGACATGTTCGCTAAAACCTGTACAGAGCATAATCGGAATATTAGGGTTAATTTTTTTTATTTTCTCTGAAAGCTCTAACCCAGTCATGCCAGGCATCCCCATGTCTGTGATGACCAGATCAAACTCTTCTTTTTTCTTTAAGAACATCTCATAGGCGGCTTCGCTGGAAACACAGGCAACGACTTTGTATCCTAAATGTTCCAACACTTGAACCAGAAAAAAGGTGATAGGTTGTTCATCATCTACGACCAATATATTTCCTTCAGAATTACTGTAACTACTCTCCCTCTCATATTTGCTATCCTCAAAATCTTCCTCAGCCTCTGGTAAATAAACAGTTAATCGACTGCCTCTACCTGGTACGGACTCAGCTGTGACCGCTCCTCCATGATCGTTGACTATACCATGGACTACCGAGAGCCCCAAACCGGTACCCTCATGCAATTTCTTTGTGGTAAAATAAGGTTCGAAGACTCGTTGCAAATATTCAGGCGGAATGCCGATTCCGTTATCTTCAACCTGTAAGCAAACATACGAACCTTGTGGTAGATTTCCGATTATAACACCTTCTTTTGGTAATAATTTTTTTTGAAACAATCGCAATTTGATAAAACCGCCTTTCCCCTCCAGTGCCTGATAAGCATTGGTACATAGGTTCATAACTATTTGATGCATCTGTGTTGGATCTGCCTTGACGAAAAGATTGTCGCGATATTCAGAAACGAGTTCAATGTTTGCAGGAAGGCTTGCCCTTAAAAGCTTAAACACCTCTTTGACAATAAGACTAAGTTTTAAACTGGAAACGCTTTTTTCACTCTGCCGACTGAACTTCAATATTTGATCGACTAGCTTACCGGCTCTGTCGGCACCTCTTATTATTTCACTTAAATTGTTGTATAATAATGTCTTCTCATCGCATTGTGATTGTGACAATTCAGCATATCCCATTATCGCTGTTAAAATATTATTAAAATCATGGGCGACACCACCAGCAAGAGTTCCAATGGCTTGCATTTTTTGAGATTGTCGAATTTGATTTTCTAAAAGAAGGTGCTGGGTAATGTCACGCTTAACTGCTACATAACTGATTATGCTGTCATTATTATCTTTTACGGGTGTAATAGTTGCTTCTTCCTTGTAAATCTCTCCGGTTTTTTTCCGGTTGATAAAGGTGCCACGCCATACGTTTCCCGCCGAAATCTCCTCCCACATTAGTTTATAATGATACGGAGGTGTCTCTCCACTCTGTAAGATTCTAGGATTTTTACCCAACATCTCCGTGTATGAATAACCACTGATGTCCTCAAAAGCAGGGTTCACATACTGGATTGCGCCGTAAACATCTGTAATCACTACAGATTCGGCGACCTGATCCACTGCTGTAGCCAATAGCCTTCTGCCCTCCTCCATTTTGAATCGATTACTCATGTCATAGAGTAATATTTGCGCCACTCGTAAATTCCCGACTAAAGCGGCATTTATTTTTACTTGAACAGGAATAAAATTATTATCGCCTTGGTCGATAAAAATATTTATGGTTTCGTCAGAGTCCTGATCTTCATATATCCTTTTTTTAAAAAATTGTTCATACCTTAATTTTTCATCAGAAGAAAAAAAATCAGTATGTTTTTCACCAATCAACCGAGTCATTCTAACTTTAAAAAGATCAACAGCCTTATCGTTAGCTTCCAATATTAATCCACTATATATATCAACTATTAATATTGCGTCTTTTATTGTTTTTAACAAAAGGTAATATTTTTCAACAAATTCAGTTAAAATTGATTCTGATTTTTTATAAGAAGAAACATCGAAAATAGATATTAAAGATAATAAAATATCATCATATTCAATGAAATCAATAAATAATTTATATTTTATATAATTATCAAAACAATCAGTTCCACTATACTCATATACTATATTAGTTTTTTCATCGAAAATTTTATTAAGTATCAATTGTCTAACATTCTCATGAATAGAATTATATGATATTGACATGCCTCTTTCGACCTCTTCTTTTTCACTAAAACAAAATAGGTCAAGTGCAGATTTATTTATTGAGTGTATTTTTAAATGTGAATATCCATACTGTTTCAAAAAAAGCTCTTCATCGATATACTTGTCAATATCATTCAACTCTGTCCGCTGAAGCTCTTTACACTTTTTCCGAATATCTGTAATATCAAACACCAACATAGGAATGCTTGATTTCAGAAAAACCTCTTGGGACCAAGGCGTCATAATTTCATGGTCCATTGAAACCCCTTGCATACCGACATCATTCTTTCCATACAATTCTAGAGCCTTAAGGCTTAATTTTTTTACTAGTATGATCTAGGTATAGATTGGTACTACTTCAAACACTTCGCCATCACATTTCGCTCAAATAGGGCAGCAAGGCAACCTTAATTCTTCACATTATGACAGACATCTTATCTAGCTCGGCAAATGTCAACCAACAAGGCCGACTCTACGTCGTTGCCACGCCCATAGGAAACTTAGGCGACTTAAGTCACCGGGTTATTCAAACTCTTTCCACGGTTGACCTTATCGCCTGTGAAGATACACGGCACACAAAAAAGCTCTGCCGTCATTTAAATATCTCGACACCTCTTGTCAGCTATTTTCGGGAGAGAGAACAAGAAAAAGCCGAAACACTTTTAGAAATGCTTCGCGCGGGCAAACACATTGCCTTGGTCTCCGACGCTGGGACACCGGCAATATGTGACCCAGGAGCTGTTTTGGTAAAAAAAGCGAGAGCTGCAGGTATTGACATTGAGGCTATTTCAGGACCATCTGCATTAGCCACGGCTTTATCAATTGCCGGCTTGACGCAATCAAAATTTTTCTTTGGTGGTTTTCTTCCAGCCAATTCAACTGAACGGAAACGATTTCTCAAAGAGGTCTCCGCCCTGCCCTTCACTCTCATTTTCTATGAGTCCCCACACAGGGTGAGAGCTACTCTCGTTGACATGGAAGTAATTCTTGGCAATCGACAGGCGCAACTGTTTCGTGAATTAACCAAAATTTACGAAGAATGCCTCGAAGGCCCGCTTGCCGCCCTCCAAGAACGTGTGAAAAATGGGGTCAAAGGTGAGTTAGTGCTCATCGTTCAAGGGGCAAAACCTCAGTCCAAAGAAAAGCCTGATAATCTTGAGGATCTCCTGCTCTGGTATCGCGACGAACTCCATTCAAGTCTAAAGCAGGCTGTGAGCAGCATCGCCTCTGACCTTGAACTTCCCCGATCTCAAGTGTACAAGAAAGCGCTCTCAGTTTGGCAGAAAATCTTATAACACCTTTTCAATCGCCGCAGGGTCTCCTCAGAACAACGCCCACCCAGCAAATCTCCTGCGCCTACAGATCGCACATGCAAAGAATACAGAAATGCCCCTCACGTTGCACGAATATTGAGCAACAGGAACTCCTCATAGCCGCTTGTCGAACTGCGCTTGCCGCAGGCCGCCTCATTAAAGAGCATTATGAGCAACCCCATGACGTCACCATGAAAGGTGTTATCGATCTGGTAACTGACACCGACGTGGCATCCGAGGTAATTAGTTCGGCCTCATTGTCCAGCGACACTCCGGATATAATGATTATGGCAGAAGAAACGATCACTTCCCATGCCTTGGAGACAGACAGGTACTGGGTAGTGGACCCCCTGGACGGCACCACAAATTTTGCCTACGGATTTCCATATTTTGCCGTTTCCATCTCCCTCATTGACCATGGCAGACCTATAGTTGGGACTGTTTATGCGCCCTTGCTTGATGAATTGTTCTGCGCCGCCAAGGGTGCCGGCTCGTGGTTAAATGATCGAGCCATTACTGTCACAAAAACAAGACGCCTTATTGAAGCGCTTATCGGTACAGGTTTTCCCTACGAAATCGAACACAGCCTGCCGGGTGTTATTCGTCAATTGGAGACCATGCTCCATAATGTCCGCGATATTCGAAGAGCCGGGGCTGCCGCCCTTGACTTGGCCTATGTATCCTGCGGTCGGCTTGATGGCTTTTACGAGATCAACCTGAAACCTTGGGACACTGCCGCAGGATGGCTGCTGGTCGAAGAGGCAGGGGGCTTGGTCAGCGTTTTTTCTGGGCGCCCCTATTCCACCTGCGTTCCTGAGATTGTAGCGAGTAACGGCGCGTTGCACCGGCAACTCATCAAGCTCCTCAAATGAGCATTGAGACTTCTTCGCCCTGCCCTTTTCCCCTTTGGGCAATCCACGGGTGCATGTTGATTTCAGCCTCGCTTGTCGCCACTTCCTTCATCGTCGGCAAGGCCATAACCCCCTTCCTCGACCCGGTCGTTTTAACATTGATCCGTTTTGCCATCGCCGTTCTGTTCTTCACACCCTATGTCGGTCACCGCTACGGACTGCCCCTGCCCAATCGATCCGCATTAATCCGCTACAGTCTGATCAGTGGCGCCTTGATCGGCTTTTTTTGGCTGATGTTTCTCTCACTGCGCATCACCACCCCTTTAAACACCTCCGCTATTTTCACGACCGTGCCAGGGGTTTCGGGAATTTACAGTTGGTTTTTGCTGAGGGAGAGATTGGGACCGCACCGTATCGTTGCCTTGCTACTGGCTATGTCCGGGGCGCTTTGGGTTATCTTTGAAGGCGACTTGCATCGGCTGCAGTCGCTGGATCTCAATCATGGCGACCTTCTTTTCTTTTGCGGTTGTCTGCTGATGGCCCTATATATGCCTTTGGTTAAACTTCTGCATCGAGGCGAGCCCATGGCCGTCATGACTGTATGGATACTGATCACCGGATGCGCCTGGCTGCTGCTCTTTGCCTTCGCGAAACTACCGGCCGTTTCATGGACGGCTGTGCCGATGACAGTCTGGGTGGGCATTGTCTATCTGGCTATTTTCACCACCATTGTCACCTTTTTCATCTCCCAGTGGGCCACCCTCCATCTAGGTCCAACCCGAGTCATGGCATACTCCTATCTTTATCCACCACAGATCGTCCTGATTGAATGGATTCTTTACCGAGACCTCCCCCCCCTGAAAATAATGCTTGGAATTCTAATCATCCTGCCAGCCATGATCGTCCTGCAAAGGGGGGAAAGGATTCATTAAAAGATTATTTGGCAATATACTTCTGCCCATCTCCTTTGATATAATTCAGTAAATTTTGAACTGTTTCAGAGGGTTCGCCTTTGGTAATCAAGGTAATCGGCCTGCCTATTTCTGGAACAGACGGAGCATTGACCAAATGATCGACTTGCGACAGAGCCCCAAAGCCAACAGCCCCCGTATTTCTTACAATCCTGTTCTTGAGATCCTCAGCGGATGTCACCTGCACCGCCTCTTTAGTATACTCGGCTCCATCCATGATTTGGTTTTTAAAAAGTGCTTGAGTTGCTGGAAGCTGGCTCGCCAAAATGACCACAATGGGCTTATTTTCCCCTCCAACTTCGGACCAGTTCTTAGTTTTCCCTGTAAAAATAGAGGCTAGTTGTGCTTTGGAGAGTGCAGTTACCGTGACATCGCGGTTGATTAACAACTTAACCAAGTCCTTACCGATAACCCAATGTTTATACACCGATTTGTCAGGAATTTTGTACCCTTCTTTTTCCATCAAGGCCATCCAGTCGGTGAATTCAGAACCACCAATCGCTGCATCAACCTTACCGGCGTCCAGGTCTTTCAGCACCTGCGCGAGTCCGGTGATGGTTATAGCGAGTTTAATGCCGAGAGATCTTTCCAAGGGATAGGATATCTTATTTAAAAGATCTGCTGCCGACTGGCCAACGCTTAATTTCAACTCCTTCGCCCAAGAAGAGGCGGACATATTCATCAGTATCATCACTGTGAAAAGGACTGTAATAAAAAATTTTAGTTTTCTTTTGGACATAAAGCAGGCTCCCTGGTTCGAGTTGATCATCGCTCCCGTTTTGCAGCTACAATAAATTGAAGCAACACCCTCTGTATCCTCTAATTATTAACAAGATCGTTAATCACCGAACATGTCCGTGCCCGCCTAATCATTCCACACCAATATTTCAATGTTTATGGCGGGTCGCTACGAAATCAATCCGCTTGATGCCCGATGATTAACGTGCGTATTAATATCTTTAGGGACAGACCTTGTCGTGGTTTGTGAATACGCCTTTCTCGTCAATTTTGATGAGTACAGTACACTTAGCTGGATCACCTGTGCCCTGATAACTGAGATTGCCGGTAACTCCTTCGAATTTCTTGGTGGCAGCGATTTGATCCTTAAGTTTTGTCCGATCCTCCACGAGATTGCCGGACAGTCCGCCGGTGTTCTTCAAAGATTGGCCAATCAATTGAACCGCATCATACGTCAATGCAGCCACCTCATCAGGCAGAGTGCTATACGTCTTCTGATAACTGTCGACGAAAGCCTTTGCCTTCCCCTCGACCCCACCGGCAGCAAAATTCCCGGTAAAGTACAGCCCTTTGCACTCATCGCCACATTTCCCCATCAGATCGCCGCCTGACCAGGAGTTGGAACCGGTAATGGGTTTTTTCCACCCCATTTTCCTGGCCTGGTGCACAATAAGGGGCACCTCTTCATAGTGCTGCGGTGTGTAGATAAAATCGGCTCCCGAATTGATGATGGTCTGCAATTGTTTGCTGAAATCGACATCCTTGGTCCTGAACGTTTCAAAGACAACCACTGATCCGGGGCCATTCACCCCTTCAAAAACCTTCTTGAAGGACTTTGCCATTCCGGTGGGATAAGGGCTGATTTCATCGTAAAGAACGGCTGCCTTGGTTGCTTTCCACTCCTTGGCGGCGAATTTGGTCGTCGCTAATGCCTGGATGTCATACAGTACCGGCATCCGGAAAACATACTGCTTGTTGAGTGTGGTCAGAGGGGAAGTTGACCAAGGCGTTATCATAGGTGTCTTAAATGAGTCGGCCACCTCACCAACGGCAATGGCCCGGTCGCTGCTCTGCGGTCCGACAATCGCCATGACCTGTTGTTGACTGATCAAGGTCAGGGCAGCGGTACTCGCGGTCGATCGATCGGAACCATTATCAACATAGACTAGTTCCATGGAGTACGTCTTCCCCCCTATTTGCAACCCACCTCCGGAATTAAGTTCTTGCTTCGCCAATTCAGCGCCATTCTTCGTGCTGGCTCCGACGTTGGCGAAACTTCCGGATTTACTCGTGCTGATGCCAAGCTTGATGATACCGTCCGACGCTAAAAGATGTGAACCGGGTGCGACCGTAAAAATGAGCGCCAGCAGACCGGCCATGGATCGTTGTTTCATGCTTTCACCTCGATAATATTAAAAATGTGCTTTTGCCGTACGTTCAGCATTCATCATGCAGGTTGAGCGCTCTCAATCTTGAAGACCTCGACCGCCTCGCGCAGCTTGCTCGCAGTTGCATTGAGCAATTTCATCAGATCAGCCGTTTCCTGTGAAGTTTTGGAAGTTTCATTACTCACACCGCCAACGGACATCATGCTCTCGACGACGCTTTCCGACACCTGTACCTGTTTTGTTGCGGCCTGAGTAATGGCCTCGATCAGATCAGCCAACTGGTTGGATACGGTTTCGATCTGCTGCAACTTCTCATGGGCGCCGTCAGCTAGCCGCGACCCTTGGACAACCTTGCTGATACTCTCGTCCATACGGTTACTAACGTCCTTGATTTCCGACTGAATACTCTTTACCAACATATCAATTTGCTTGGTCGAGTTACTCGAACTTTCCGCCAGACGCTGGACCTCCTCGGCGACGACGGCGAAACCGTAGCCAGCATCACCAGCCATGGCGGCCTGGATGGAGGCATTCAAGGCGAGGATTGAGGTCCGGTCGGCGATGTTGTTGATAATTTCAACGACGTTACCGATCTCCATCGAACTCTCACCGAGACGCTTAATGGAACGCGCCGTCTCATTGATCTGCTCACGAATTTCATCCATAGCGCGGTTTGTTTTCTCAACCGCTTCGGCTCCTTCGCGGGCATTGGTTCGCGACGTTTCCGATACTTCAGCCGATCTCGCCGCATTTTCTGAAACCTGCCTGATCGATGCAGCCATGTCATTGATGGCCTGAATAGCCTCATTGACCTGTTTTGTCTGATCAATACTCTTAGCGGCGAGTTCCGTTGTCAGCTTGGAGACGTCCAAGGCAGTTTCATCAACCGATAAAGTCGTTGACTTTACCTGACGCACGATCCCGCCGAATTGTTCAGCCATGGTATTGAAAGAGTCGGCGATGGCGCCCATAACGTCTTCGGTCACCTCAGCGCGAGCAGTCAAGTCACCCTCGGTGAGTTCTGAAATCTCACCCATCAACTTCATGATGGAGTCCTGGATGGCGTCGCGTTCCTCTTGGCTCTGAATCAGCATCGTAATGCTATCGAGCATGGCGTTGAGCGCTGTGGCCATCTCGCCAAGTTCATCGCTACTGACCACTTCGGTGCGGGCCTGAAAGTTACCCATGCCCATTTCGCCGAGCAGATCCATGATGTGGTTAATTTGGCGCGTCAACCCTCTGGACAGACCAAACGAGATCAACAAGCCCAGTAATACGGCTGCGATACCAACACCGATAACAATTTTTTGCACTAAATTGGCGGCGGTTTCCATACGGTCAACCGCCTGTTTCTCTTTGCCTACAGCGTCCCTGAGAAAAGCCTGAATAACAGGGTCTGCTTGCTTAACCGCTTCCTGATAGGAAAGAATGCGGCTACTGATCGTCTCATCGGTTTTGGCTACCTCGGCAAACCATTTGGTGAACTCGCCAAGTTGTCCTAGCAGAGTAGCCTGGTGTACAGAGATGTCATTTGTAGCCTTGATACCTTCAGCAAACACTTTGGCCTCGGCCTGCACCTTCTCGCCAGCCATCGTTTCCGGCGTCATTGTGTACTCTTGGGTTTGGTAGAGCAGATTTTGGAAAAGAGCTTGTATTTTGGAAGAATTGACAGCGCTCACCGATTTGCGCAAAACATCCATAGCCTGTCGCAGTTTCGTCAACTCACCGAATTCGGGGTTGACCATACGCTCGAGGATGTTGACCGTGCTCATGAACGTTGCGATATAGTTATTGATAACGTCCATAGCTTTCTGCACAGTTGCCTTTTCAGCGTCAGGCGTGATCAACTGAATCTCATAAAGTTTCTGGTAGGCTTCACCACCAGCGGCGATGAATCTGTTCAGGTACTGAGATTTAGCCGCAGCGATACCTATTTTATTGTAATTAAGAAGGAAATCCTTCTCGTACACGTTCATAACCTTCAACGTTTTTTCGGTGTCCAGGCTCAAGCGGGCAACCTTACCGTGCACCTGCACAAGTTCATCAATAGTTTTCGTGGCAAACCGCTGCGAAGTGGTGGCGATGACGATAACGACAAGCGTCAGAACGATCATGACCAAGAACGCCAACATCAGCTTGCCGCGAATATTGAACCTGTTGGTCAATGCCGAGAAAGGGTTGCCAAACCCACCACTTTGTTTGTTTTGTTCTTCCATTCTCCCTCCAGAACTCCTCACTCAACTTAATCAGATATCGTTGACGACAAGCAACCAATCCTCGCCGTGCCTTCTACGCAAAAAAAAGACCAATCCTGCACGGTGTTCGAACACCGCCACCTCCATTACTCCCGCGAGTGACTCAAATCCCCGAGAGAACCCTGCTAGCCACGGCCGAAACGATGTGCATCGGTTCCGCCGCAGCCCCTCTTATTTCTTGATAAAAGTATCGATCCCTTCTTCCTTCCAAATTTTCATCGTTTTCTCATCTTTGGGATTGATTTTGACACCAATAGCGTTGACCGGGGCGGTGTTTTTCTTTTGAATCTCAATCCAGTTTTTCTTGATGATAGAATCCAGAGCCATGCCAATATCCTCCTTTTGTTGTTAAGCGGGTCACTGAAAATCCCGCAGCATTTTTTCGAACACCGCCGTGTTGCACACTTGCTCGCAGGATGGACCGACAAGGGCAATAGCCGAGTGAAGCAGTCCATTTGTGAGAATGTTTGCCGTGATGGTGTTCATCCGTTCCAAATCCACTTGCTGAATCTGGTCCAGCATCTCTGCTGAATCAATAAAACGATTAAAATAAAAAGCTTGTGTAGCCAAACTGCTCATGCAGGTATGCGAATTCTCCTGAGCAATGATATGCTGTCCTTTCAATTGCATTTTTGCAATCCACAGCTCCTCTTCGAGGATCGGCAACATTTGCAGTGCCATCCCTTTGACCTCTAGAAGAATCTGCGAAAGAACCGGGTGCAGCAATTCGGGCGTGGTCGATCCTTCAATCACAATCACGCCATCATCCCTGTAGGCTTGATATTCCGCAGTGATTTCATAGACCATTCCCAATTCCTGACGCAACTTCCTGAACAGGCGGGAACTCATACCACCCCCTAAGATGGCGGTGAAAAGATGAATCAGGTACCGCTCCGCCGCAGTATAGGGCGCGGCTTGCAGGGCGATTGAAAAATAGACGTGGGAGACACCTTTGCACTCCACCGTCACCCCGCCGTGGAAAACGGGACGGACTGGTTGGGCGTCTGCCCGGCCGTCATCCGGCATCATCCAGAAAGCATCAGCCACATTGGTGACCAAATCCTGATGGTTGACGTTTCCGGCGGCGGCAATAATCAGTCGGCGCGGCTGATAGTTTTCCTGAAAAAATTGGATCACATCCTTTTGCTGCAATCCAGCCACCGAGGTAATGGCACCGCCGATAGGCCTTCCCAAGGGGTGCCCTCTCCAAATATGGGACTTCAGCCGTTCGTGGGCACAAACATCCGGACGATCTAGCTGGGCGCTTAACTCACGAATAATGGTCTCTTTCTCCTGATGGACAGCATAATCGGCGAACTGCGAGTTGAGCAGAATATCTCCCATTAAATCGATTAGATAGGTACGATAGTCATCCAGAACCGTTGCGGTGAAACAGGTATAATCTCGGGAGGTGAAGCCGCCAACCTGCCCTCCGGTTGTGTCCATCATCCGGGCAATTTCTTCAGCATCCCGGCGTTCAGTCCCGTCAAACATCAGATGTTCGGTGAGATGGGCGACACCGCCGCGATCCTCTGCTTCATCCATCGGGCCAGCAGCCATGAGGAACCCAAGCGATATAGAGCGCACCCCTACCATCTTCTTGGTGACGACCCGAATCCGGTTATCAAGGATACTCTGTTCCATCATCAATGATTCGGCTCTCCCAAGCACTTCTCAAACGTTCCCTGGACAACTGGACTAAGGTCAAACACAGCAACAGAGTCGGCATGCCGTTGAAAAAACCCGCGCAAGACCCCCGAGTCGCGTAAAGAAGGCGGGGCTTCCCGTTCCACAAAAGCGGTTGCCAACTCCTGCCCGGATAATTTGGCGATACGCACCCTGACGTTCGCCGTCACCACGGCTTTCAGAGGCTCTCCGGTCACAAGATCGATCGCGCCTGTGCGGATCACCACCAATTGCCGGTATCGTTCCGTCCCCCCTTTTTGTTTGCGGTTACACAAATCATCCAGACTGATGACCGGCAGCAGCCTGTCAGAGTAATGCAATACCCCTTTCAAATAGGCTGGACTACGCGGTATTTGCTGGATAGGTCGTGGTCCAAGAATCTCAACAACCTGACTCTGGCTAAACAAGCAAAAAACGTTCCCCGTGCTGTCGTTGATCGTCATCGGCAAAAAAAACGTTCTTATGCCGGCCTGTTGTCTCTCGTTAGCCATTGCCCCCGCTCCTTTGTGCACATCTGTATCCTTAATCCTGTCACCCCCCATGGTGTGCCACCCAATCCGTTGAATCAAGTAAGGTTTTCAGGTCAACCAACAAGATTAAATCCGTGCAGTTGACCAACGCCCCCGGAATCAAATCCCTCGACTTTCCGGTAAAGGCAGGCGGTAAAGGGAGGGCGGCGGCAACATCCGCCATGACTATCCTTCCCTTGCCGCTCATGGTGAGAGCCATGAGGTTTTCCTCGTGGGCAACAATAAGGTAATTGCCCCGCTTAGATGACAACGAAGCCTCAGCCCCGGTCATGAGCGCTTGGACGTCACAAATCACCGCCCGGTTGCCATGGGGAAGCGGTAGATATTTCTTGCCATTTTCCTCCACCGGCTTGACTCTACCGTCATCTTGGGCTCCAACACCGACCACGCACTCCTTGTCAATCGCGAAGAGCTGCCGGCCAATCTGCATCAAAAAAAGGGTTTTCATACAATCACCTCACGTCGCGCATCCTGAAACGACGTTGCGGTGTTGCCGGTCAACTTGAGAACGGTTTCGACAAATTCCTCGTCCTTGCACGGCTTATTGAGGAAAGCCCTGGCGCCCAATTGATAGGCCTTTTCCTGGTGTTTACTGGAAGTCCGGGAGGTGAGCATAATCACTGGAATATCCTTTCCTCCTGGAATGTTGGGTAATTTAGCAAGGAATTCAAATCCGTTCATCCGCGGCATCTCAATATCCAGAATGATGCAATCTGGTCGAATCTCCTCCATCTCCAGCTGTTCAAGAGCATCCAATCCGTCCTTGGCTTCAATTGGCACCCATCCGCTGGATGTCACCAGTCGACTCATGACGCGACGAATCGAAATAGAATCGTCAACGATCATCACTGTAAAGGAGGAGGGGATTTCCAGGCGTAGTGCCGTGGTTCCAGTCTGTTCAGAATGAAGCGCCGCTTGAATAAGGTCAGGAACATTCAGAACAGGGACGATGGTCCCGTCACCCATGACAGCCGCACCAGACACGCCGGCGACCGTCCGTAGATGGGTTCCCAAGCCCTTAATAACGATCTCCTTCTGGCCAGTGATTTGCGGGATGGAGAGAGCGATGGTCCGGCCTTCGGAGAATATAGCCAAAACCAGTGATTGCGTGTCCTCGGGGTTTACGTCGGTTAACCCGAGCAGATTCGGCAGTGAATACCAGGGCACGACCGCCCCCGCTAGTATACACGTCCCTTCCTCAACGGATATGTCCTGCCTTTCCAGCCGATGAATGTCCTTGATGTCATTGAGCGTAATGCCGTAGGTGATTTCGCCGATTTTCACCATGAGTGCCCGGGCCACGCCGAGGGTGAGAGGAATGCGGAGAACAAAGGTAGTGCCGATCCCCGGCTGTGTTTCCACGACGATGGAGCCCTGTAACTCCTTGACGTTTTCCTTAACAACGTCCATACCGACGCCGCGCCCTGAAATCTCGCTGATCGTCTTCGTGCTGAACCCCGGGTAAAAGATCAACTCGGTGAGCTGCCGTTCATCCATCTGGTCAACTTTATCGCCGAGTCCAAATCGCCTTGCCTTTTCGCGAATGGCGTTAAAACCCAGTCCTTGTCCGTCATCACTAAACCGGATGACGATGTGGTTGCCCTCTCGTCGCCCGGAAAGTGTGATAGTGGCAATGGCCGGCTTATTGAGCGCCAGACGCGCCTCTTCCGATTCGATCCCGTGATGGATTGCATTACGCACCAGATGCATGAAAGGATCGGCCAGTTTCTCCCAAACCATCCTGTCCAACTCGACCCGATCGCCCTCAACAACCAGACGGACCCGTTTGCCCAGTCGAGAAGCCACATCGCGCATGGTGCGGCTGAGCCGGGAAGACAGGGTTGACATGGGGCTCATGCGCGTCCGCATCATCTGCACCTGCAGCTCACGAATCACCCTGTGCTGGCGACTAATATCGCCGCCGATGCCGCTATAGATGCCACCCAGATTGGTGTGAATGGCCGCAACGTCGATTGCCGACTCGTTGAGCGAACGGATAATCAAGTTGAGTTGGGTATATCGATCAAGCTCCATTGCATCGAATTCGGAAAAACTCTGGCTGGTCTTGATGTCTGCAATCGACTTGTCGAGATGGGCGAAATGCTGGGACAGCTGGTCCAAGGCCTTGACCTCGAACTTGGTTTCCAGCTCCAAGGCAATGTCCTTGAGCCGGCGGGTGGTCAACTCCAGCTCTCCCAGGGCCGTCTTGAACGATCCCATGTTCCGGTCAAAACCACTGACGCCCACCAACAACTCGTTGGCCAAGTTGACAAGAACATCAAGCTGAGTCTGATTGATGCGGATGGTCTTGGCTGTTTCAACAAGAACAGCCTGCTGGGGCGCAGCCTCTTCAGGCTCATCCTCAACAGCACTCTCCACCCATGGTTGATCAGGCACAATCGCTAGCTCGGGCGGCTCATCAAACAGCAGTTCCTCGGGGATGCTCTCGCTGAAAAAGGCACGCAAACGTTGGAGAAGATCAGCTTGACGCTCTGGTTCGGCCAATTCGGGTGATTCGACCAGCAGACTGAGGAAATCGAGGGATTCGGTCAAAATAGTGATCATTGAAGGATCAAGATGGAGCGCGCCTTCATACAACCAGTCTAAATAATCCTCGACACCATGGGCGTACGTGGCAATTTCATTCAATCCAATAACCGCGGAAGCACCTTTGATGGTGTGTACCGCTCGCCGGATTTTACGAATTTCTTCCTTCTGGTCCGGTGATATCGCACCCTTCCCTTCTATTTCTGTCTCAAGAATCTGCAACGAGAGGTGCAGTTCTTGAAAATGTTCCTCGGCTTCCTCGAGAAACCCCTCGCGGAGAAGTTCTTTTTCCTCTTCAGTGAACAGTGAACCCTGCAGCGACCCTTCACTCTTTGCACTCGCCACCTTTGTTGGCGCTGCGGGAGGATCGAGAGCCTCCAAAACCGCCTTGCTCAACAGATCCGGCACATCCAGATCTTCATCGCCAGCGTTTTGTTGCCCCTCTTCCATGCACGCGTGCAACTGAGCAAGCACCTTCTCCGCCCGTTGTTCATCAAAATTTGACGAGGCGTGAATCATTGTCGCCAACAGATCCAGTGATTCGGACAAGGGAAGCACCATCTGCTGATCCATGCTCGCGGCTGATTCATACAACCAGTCAAGAATATCCTCGATCAGATGGGCATAGGAGGCAAGATCGGATAATCCGATAACGGCGGATGCGCCCTTGATAGTATGAACGGAACGGCGAATTTTCCGGACGACTTCACGAAGTTCACCGGTAACGGGCACCCTACTGACAACATGCGCCTCCAGATACTGCATGAACTGATGCAGAAGCTCCAGATGCTCTTCGGCCTCGGCGCGGAACTCACCGAGCAATTCGTCATCCGGCATAAACCCGAATCCATCGGACTGAAGAGCCTCTCCGCCAGCGAACAGCATATTGTCCGTGTCCGGGTTAAAAACCTCGCCAGAACCGGGACCAACCCGATTGAAATCAGCTTTGGTAAGGGCGATGAGTGCTTCCTCATCCACGGGAATCCCTTGCTGCAATCCCACGCAATAAAGATCAAATCGCTCAACGGTCGCCTGCATGGCGGTGAAAGCCTCAGCAGACAACGCCAGTTGCCCTTCCTGAATCCTTTCAAGTGCATTCTCCATGCAACCGGCGATCTGACTGAGACCGTCAATCCCGACCATAGAAGAAGCGCCTTTGATGATATGCGCCAACCGGTACATCTCATCAAAGGTTTCCCGCTTGTGCGGTTCCGCTCGCAGTTCTTCAATGCCTGCCTTCATGATCGGGATGTAGGTCTGTACTTCCTCAATATATCCCGCGAAGAAATCGTTACTGTCCTGCGCCATCAACCCTCTCCCGGTGCAACATATCCAACGACCTTGCTTTCCATAGTTATTGCCACTTTCTAATCAAAGGCGAGGTTCCTAGTTTTTCATTGTCCAGAATGCAGACAGTGCGTTTATCCAGGGTGAACAGCCCCTTGAAAAAAGCAGCCAATTGCGACAAATGGCCCGCCTTTTCAGGTGAATACGGATCAAGATCATCGCGTTGCTCATCAAGATTGACCACGCCTGTAATTCTGTTGGCTATGAGACAAAATTTAAAATCCTGCTGCTTGAAGAGGATATACGATCGGCGCAAAGGGGTTCTTTCATCCTTGAGACCGAAAAGAACAAGGAAATCGACAACCGAAAGGATCTCTCCCCGAATCTGCACGATCCCTTTAATCCATGGAGGTAAGTTCGGCAGGGGCATCACCGTGGGCAGATAGCCGATTTCCTGTATTGAATCGATGGAAAGGGCCATTTCATCACCTCCCAGCATAAAAGAAATATACGGTTTCTTTCTTCTGATACTCCGGGAGGCTCTTTCTTTTAAGGAGGCCGCGTCCAGCGCAAGTGATGGCGCGGTTTCGCGATCCAGAGCGGCGAGAAGCGTCTGCAGAGAATTTCCCTGCTTGTCAGTCTCCAATTGCCGGGACAAGTTGGCCATTATCTGCCTCAATCGGTTCGTGCAGTTTAAAGTTTAAGGGATAGCAAAAAAAAATTGCCTTAGGAAAGTAATTTGACTGCCTCGGCAAACAGTTCGGCACTGTCAAAGGGCTTGGTCATATAGACATCAGCGCCCTGTTTTTTTCCCCAGAATTCATCACTTTTCTGATTCTTCGAGGTCAACAGAATGACCGGCAAATCCTGCTTCATCGTTTTAATTTTCCGGCAGGCCTGAAAACCATTGAGCTTGGGCATGATCACATCCAAAACAACCAACTGAGGATTTTCACTCTCCACCATCGCCACGGCCTCTTCCCCGTCCGTGGCGGTAATCACCTGATATCCATTTTCCTCAAACGGCGCCCGCATCATGTTGAGTTGGGTGGGACTGTCATCGACAACTAGTATTTTTCCTTTGGCCATGGTGTATTCTCCTTATCGGTTCGCTCTATTAATCAGAACAAATTTAATTGGTTACTATACATGCTTTTGTATCTCGGCAATCATCTTGTCAGGGTCGAACGGTTTGGTGAGATAGGCGGTTGAACCGGCCATCTTTCCTTTCATTTTATTAATGAACCCATCCTTGCTGGTGAGCATGATCACCGGTATATCTTTAAATTCCTTATTTCCTTTAATGATCGACAGAATTTTATATCCATCCATTTTGGGTAGGATCACATCGAGCATAATCAGATCCGGACGCTCCTCGCTAATCTTGCTGAGAGCCTCAAGACCATCTGCCGCTTCCACAACCCTGTAGCCTTGCCGGCTGAGGGTGATGGAAATGACTTTCCTAGTGGTGGAACTATCTTCTACAACAAGAATCATTTTCTGATCTGTTGCCTCTGGCGTTTCCGCAACCTCTGCCAGAACTTCTTTCGGCGTCGGTTGTTCCTCCACGGATTGCTGAGCCAGATGGTCCAACAGCAATTTCAATTGATTGGTAAAAAGGGCTTTATCCGGCGCCATCTTCGCGGCTTTGTCAAGGTAAGCAAGCGCGTCCTGAAAATTCCTGCTATTGATGTTGATCAATCCAAGACAATAAAGAGAGGCGAGGCTGCGCGGATATTTATTGAGAATGCGAGTATATCGTTCCCGTGCTGTTTCGAGACAACTGGGAAGAGCGGAACCTGATTGGGCCAGGGTTTCTCGCGAGATGATCAGATGTCCCCGGCAGTAACGGCAAGTGGTGGTGTTCTTGTTGAGTGGGGCCCAACAGAAGTAACATTTTCTGACGACATCATCGGTGAGCTGGCCGTAAACAGAGGTGAATTTCTCATTTTCCTCTTTTACCAAGGCACTGTTGGGATCAAGATTGGCCGCCATTTTCAAGGCTTTTTTCATGATCTCAACATTGCCCTGAATTCTGGAATACCAAATCCAAGCAACGGCATTGCTTCGATTTTTCTTTAGATATTGAACAAGCTCAGTATGGGCTTCCTTATATTGCTGCTTCTCTGCTTTTTCAATGGCAGCAGCGAGCAGATCTTCCCCTGACTCTTCCAGATCACTCTTACGCTCATCCTTGATCTTTGAAACCTCAAGGAGAATGTTAATAAGGGAATTGGTTATTGTTTGAGCGCTTGGACGAAGTGGAAGCAACTCAATCTGGATATCGTCCCAAATAATAATTTCAATGGCTGCTTTCACTCCCAGCAAGGTGCCGAGCTCAGCATGAATCAACTCGCCATTGTCAATATCAAGTATCCCTACATTTCCTTCCTTAATGACCTTGAGTGTCTGAGATTTTTTCTCTAAAGAAAAAATCTGCAGGATATTATCCAGAGAAAAGCCATCAATTTTTTTGGTTTCCGTAACCATCGCGTTTTATACCTGGAACAACCGCGTTACACTGCTTTTCTTCTCTTACTGAGAACAATCCTCTTTAATCAGAAGCAATTCTATTTTGAATAACACATCACACAAAGCCCAACTCACCTTGCAATTTCCATTCCCTGCGGGTTCTGCCCAACGAGACGGTTCGGAAACTGTGGAGTGAGGGCCTTTCGACCATCGGGTTGAAGGAACGTCAAGATCCTGCAGATCTCTTCAGACGTTCAACTAGAGTCATTGTGGGGGCAAAAAAAAGAAAAAGCAAAAAAAAAGAATGAACCAAGGCTGGCCTCAAAAAAACATCCATCCCAATTCTTTGTAAAAAAGAGAGCAGCTACACGCTGCATCGTTTGACATTTGGTCTATTTTAAAAAATTACAGCTCCGGCCGAATGCAATTTTTTGTCATCTGCTGCCGTTTTTCGTCACCTGCACCCTCCTCCAACATCTGATCAATGACTTCCAATCCGCCCCGCCAAAAGGCGGTATCATTGAGATCGATACCAAAGGGCTGAAGAAGTTCATATGGAGAGCCACTTCCCCCCGCTTTTAACAGCCGCAGATACAGATTAACAAACCCGTCCCCCTCCTCCAGGTAACGGGCATAGAGGGCCAAAACCAGCAATTCACCGAAGGCATAGGAATAAACATAACCGGGCGTGCTGAGAAAATGGGAGATGTAAGACCACCACATCCCGTAGTCGTCGCGCAGAGTGACCGTATCGCCAAACATCGGTTTTTGGGTGGTCAGCCAGAGGTGAGCGAGCTGCTCCGCCGACAATTCGCCCTGCTGCCGCCTGCTGGTGTGCATCGCTGCTTCGAAATGGTTCATGGCCACCTGCCGGAAGACCGTGGCAAAAATAGACTCCAGCTTCTGGCAGATAAAGGCCCGTCGGGCCACGGGAGTGGCAATAAGCGCTACCTGGGCCTTGAATACCAGCAACTCGGCAAAGACCGAAGCCGTCTCGGCCAGCACCAGCGACGTATCACTGTTGTAAAACCCCTGGCCCGCTGCCAGATACTGATGAACGCCGTGCCCAAGTTCATGGGCCACGGTGGAGACATCACGAATGTTGCCGGTGTAGTTGACGAGGATATACGGGTGCGCCTCCGGGACGCAAGGATGGGCAAAGGCCCCGCCGCGCTTGCCCTGGAGGATGGGGGCGTGAATCCATTTTTCGTTGAAAAAACGTTCAGCAATTCCAGCCATCTCCGGTGAGAACCCGGTAAAAGCATCCAGCACGATCTGCTGGCACTGTTCCCAAGGAATATCAGCTTCCTCCGAACCAGGCACCGGGGCATAACGGTCGTAGTCAAACAGCTCCCCGCAGCCGAGTAACTGTTTTTTTAGACGATAATAGCGGTGCACAAGATCATAACGGGAGACTACCGCTTCGATAAGCGTCTCGACCGTCCGATGTTCCAGCTCGTTGGCCAGATTGATCGCACTGTCCCAGGCGGGATAGCGGCGCAATCGGTCATCGATCATTTTCTCGGCCGCGAGCGTGTTGAACACATGGGTGAGGATGTGCAGATTAGCCCGGAGACCTTCAGACAATTCCGCTGCTCCGTTTTTACGAACTTCACGATCCGAATTATAGAGATCGCTCAGCACTTCCTCCTCGGTCCGCCCCCTGGCTCCAAAGCGCATCTGCCCCAACAGCTTTTCAAACAACAGATTCCAGGCACTCCGACCCACGGGCCGCAATTCCTGAAGCAATTCTTCCTCTTTGGCACTCAGCTGATGCGGTGCGAATTGCCGCATGGTCCGCAGGTAATGACCGTATCGGCGCAACACCGCTTGCTCCAAATAGTGTTCCGCTGTCTCTCCACTCAGTCGATTCCATTCCAGACGAAAAAAGACGGTCAGCTTGCCGACGGTGGATTCCAATTCTTCTATTTTTTGGAGGAGAGCCGAAGCAGCGGCATCACCGGTTTGGGTGATAAAATGGAGAAAGGCAAAAGTGCCAAGACGCGCCAGAAGGGTATCTATTTCCTCCAGCTGCGCAACCACCCGGTTGATCGCCTCGGCATCGAGATCGGCCACCCGTCTGGCTGCTTCAGCGGCCAAGGTTTCGGCCATCTCTCGGCATCGGAACATATCGCGCTGGATTTCAGGACTATCCGCCGCCGGATAGAGCGGTTGCAGATCCCAGATAACTGAGGCGGTGCCGAGTTGCAGATTGGTGTCTGTTGTCATGTGTTTGAGCTCTTCGTCAGTAACGTTGTGGGCTGCGAACCTGCCCGTGCCGGGAATATATTGGAGGGAGCAACAGGTGCGTGAAAAAAAGTTGACCAGGAAATAGGAGCCGGAACCGCACCAGCAACAGAGCGCTCTTCGCCTTTCATGACGCCCGAGGAAAGGCAAACATAAAGATTCGCCCCGCCGATTCTGGACCACGGCAAACGGGGTCGTCTCAGCGGATGGGGAAACCCCG